>CAZYQN010000004.1:62448-65000 GCA_964649955.1 uncultured Pirellulales bacterium | reverse complement strand
TGGGTGTAAAAGGTCTGTAAAATAGAAGCGTTGCGGTTTTACATAAAAGTTACAGTTACACTGGCATTTTTTAGCCTATAATGTATAAAGTGTGGTTTAGTATAGATGCTTTCATGAAGATAGGACTAAATGGGTATGAAAGTCGGACAATACATTCTGGTAGTTGAGGATGAACCGAAGATTCGGGAAGGCCTCAGAGATTTTCTGGAATTTCATGGTTTCCAGGTGGTCTGTGCTGAAGACGGCCTGACCGCTGAGCGTTTGGTCGCAGAACATCGGTTTGACCTGATTCTGCTGGATTTAATGCTTCCCAAAATCAGTGGCGAACAGCTTTGCCTAAAATGGCGGCAGCAGGGCCTCAGACTGCCCATCTTAATGCTTACGGCCAAAGGGCTGGAGAAAGAAAAAATTGCCGGACTTGATTTGGGTGCGGACGATTATATCACCAAACCCTTTTCGCTGGAAGAATTGCTGGCTCGGATTCGTGCAGTGCTGCGGCGAACTGATCCGACCCGTTCGGTAGGACAGACATTTGCCTTTGGCCCGTTTGAGGTGGATATGGAGCGGCTGGTGGTTGCCTCCGGCGGCAGCGAAACGATTTTGACCCGCCGCCAGGCCCAGATTCTTCAGTTGTTCGCCGCCAATCCTGACCGTATCGTATCCCGCCAGGAGTTATACGAAAACGTCTGGCGGGAATCTTTGGAAGGCATCGAAACACGAACCGTCGATATGCACATTGCCCGCCTGCGCGACCTGCTCAAACAAGCGGGAGCTGCGACTGAGCTAATTCAGACGGTACGGGGGGAAGGCTATCGGTTCAATAGATAATTATTGGCAAGCAAAGGTTAAATAGAAATGTATAAACGTTTTATTCTGATTTGCATTATGATAACGGCAGTGACCGCCGCCTTAATTAGTGTCGGACTCAGTGCTTTACATATGCACCAAAAGACACTCAATACAGAACGCCAAAACCAATTTATCTCTGTTGCCGAGCAAATCCGCCTCGATATCAAACGCACACTCGACGACTTCATCCAGGCGGAACAAAAGCGTCCTTATACCGATTATCTGCCTGTCTATGCCCCCGAAACAACAAATGAAGCCGACGCCTTTGTTCGAAGTCCTTTGGCGGATACATTGACCAATGGACTGGCATACGGCTATTTTCAGATTGACAGCAGCGCGGCATTGACATTGCCCTTTGAGCCGCAGCAGCCGGACTTACAGTCCGAATTCTTCACGTATAATACCGTTCTTGAAACTCAGCTTATGCCGGCCCTCGGTGGACGTGAATTCCTCCAGAGCCAGCGTGTCCAGTTTGACCTTGGCCGGGAAGGATGGGACAATACACTGTCATCCTATCTGGCCACTCGGAGTAATGCTCCCAGACCTGATGTCTTCCGCGAAAGACAACCTGATCGGGCGGACATGACTGCTCCCGGCGCTCGGCAGCTTCAGGAGCAGGAACAGGAAGATTTGCCTCAGGCACAATCCGCCCAGGCACAGCAGCAGCGGCAAATAGCACAGCAAGCTCCCGACCGTGCCGGGCGATATCGTATCGAAAGCCTTGATGAGTCTGCTCAACCCGTCCAGATTGTCACACAGCAGCGCAAAACAACAGACCTGAATATCCCTGCTCAAGCTCTGCCCGACAAGCAGGATGCATTAAAAAAAACGGTGCATAAGTCAGAGCAAGGGGCTCTCTCTAAGGCTCCTGTTGCACCGGAACCATCTGCAAAAATGCCCAAAGGTATCGCTGCAACGAATAAAGAAAAGGCGGCTTCTCCCTCTAATGGGGGTATGATGATGGATACAATGATGGGGGGCGGTATGGGGGGAATGATGGATCGACCGTCAGCCGAGGCAGAGGGTAAATCTCCAGAGCTGTCGGACTCTGAACCGCATGTCGTTCAGACGCCGGTGCAGATTCGTATCGAACCATTTGTTTCGCTTTTGGTTCCATATTCCGATGGAAAAGACGGCTTGTTTTCCGGCCAGATTTTTCTCCTTCGGCATATCCAGATCGAACAAACCCATCTCATTCAGGGTTTTCGGCTTAATCAATCTGAATTGGCGGCACACATTCAGAATTCCGCCGAACGTTTCCTGCGGCAGGGGATGGGCTTTGAACTGTCCCGTCGGGAACACCCCGATGCTGCGTATACTGCTATCCTCGATTTTGGTTTCGGTGAAATAGGTCTCCATCTGCTTGAGCTGGAACCGGGATGGATACCAAATCGAATTGCGTTGCTGCGTCAATGGTTTTATGCGATTGTGGTTGTCGTATTACTCGTTATCACATTAACGATGCTCAGCCTCTATCGAAGCTTGAACGAACAAGTCCGCCTTTCAAAAAAGAAAGATGATTTTATTTCTGCCGTCTCTCACGAATTGCGAACCCCGCTGACCAGCATCAGAATGTACACGGAAATGCTGGAAAAAGATTGGGTTAAAGATGAAACTAAACGTCGCGAATATTATGGCACTATGCGGCAGGAAAGCGAACGGCTCACACGCCTGATTGAAAACGTTCTGGATTTTTCACGTAT
>CAZYQN010000004.1:0-62348 GCA_964649955.1 uncultured Pirellulales bacterium | reverse complement strand
AGGAAAGCGAACGGCTCACACGCCTGATTGAAAACGTTCTGGATTTTTCACGTATCCAGCGAGGCCGAAAACAATTCGACTTTACAATCGGAGATGTCAACAGCTCTATCCGGGACGTTATCGAAATGATGCGCCCCTGTGCAGATCAGACAGGTTTTAAAATTGAGACAGAATTCTCCCCGATTGCCCCGTTTGCATTTGATCGTGATGCAGTGATGCAAATAGTGATAAATCTTATCGATAATTCACTGAAATATGCAAAAGAAGCTCAGGATAAAAGAATTGTCGTTCGCACACATCAAGAAAATCGATATGTTGTTATTGAAGTTGAAGATTACGGCCCGGGAGTCCCGAAATCTCAACAAAAAAAGATATTTGAAGCCTTTTATCGGTGCTGCGACGAATCAACCCGTCAAACGACAGGAACCGGCCTTGGGCTGGCTCTGGTCAAACGGTTTGTCCTGGCCCATCACGGAGTCGTCGAAGTTCTTAACACCAAACCCAGCGGAGTCATCTTCCGTATTCGGTTAGCCCGATAATATCATCGAAATCAGTGCTTTGTATGGGTTTATTAAGCAGGCCGGCTCGGAAAAATCAGCTATTGACTTCGGGCCGCAATTCATTTCTAATTAACCTCTGGCATTTATAAGTCGATATAAAAAAAAGACATAAAAAATATCCCAAGCACGGCGGCCTAATGCACGAACCTGCTGAGAAGAATATAAATACCAAGGAACACCCTGACCTCTATCGAAAATCGATAAAAGGCGGCTATTGGGTCGTTTTTTTGCGATTACTTGTTAACATCCTCAGCTTTGCCAAAATCTACATTATCGCTAACTTTTTTGCCTTGGAGAACCTTGGTATCATCAGTATTGTGCTGATGATGATGGAGATTTTGTCAACATTTACCCAAACAGGTTTTGACGTCGCCCTTATCCAAAAAAAAGACAATATACATAGTTATCTCAATACAGCCTGGACAGCCGGGTTCATAAAAGGAATAGTACTTTTCTTGATTTTATTCTTTTGTGCTCCTGTTCTTGCAGCGATCCGAGTTCCCGAAGATAAAATTGCGATCACGATATCAGTATTACGGGCGATGAGTCTGGGTTTTCTGATTCGGGGATTTCATAACATCGGAATGATTTATTTTCAAAAGGAACTTGATTTCCGAAAAGTATTTACGATGACTTTTACCGCCTCATTCACGGATATTGTGCTGTCCATTACATTCATTTATCTCTTCCATAGTATATGGGGTGTTATTGTGGCCCGCATTGTGTCCGAAGGGGTCAGTTGTGTCGGCAGCTATATTCTGTCTCCTTACCGCCCGCATTTTCATTTTGAACTGGCCAAAGCCCGTGAATTATGGAAATTCGGAAAATGGATTTATGGGCAAACTATTCTCGGTTATCTTCTGGAAAACGGCGATAACTTTTTTGTTTGGTTTTACCTGGGCCTGCCGCAGCTGGCATTGTATAAATATGCTTATAATTTTTCAAATATGCCTGCCACGCATATTTCAAATGTTATTTCAACAGTCTCCTTTCCGGCCTATTCAAAAATTCAGGATGATGTCCCCAGGTTGCGTGAGGCTTACTTGAAAGTTCTGAAAGTTACTGCTTTTTTTGCAATTCCTCTTTCATTTATGATCTTAATTTTTGGGCCGGATTTTGTGAAGCTGTTTCTTAAGCCCCATCTTCATCCGATGTCTTTAGCTCTTCAGATACTTGCTTTGAGAGGTTTGCTTGCAGCGACAGGCTCAACTCGTGGCCCTTTATATATTGCTATGGGAAAACCTAATGTACTGTGGTTTCTCCAGTGGTTGCGTATTGCTGTCCTTGTTCTCACGATTTATCCCTTTACGAAAGTGTGGGGTTTTGAGGGCACGGCGATATCTACCTTGCTGGTCAGTGTATTGATAAACCCTGTTGGATTTGTGATTTCATGCAAACTACTGAAATGCCCAATGCTTGAAATGATTAAACACTCCATCTTGCCGCTTATTTCTTCCATAGTGATGCTTGCTTTTATGCTGGTGATTAAAATAAGTTGTTTTGATCAGATGACACGTACTTTGTTTTTTGGTTTTTCTTTTTCAGGTATGTTAATTTATTTGGCGGTAATATGGATACTGGACAGATGTATGCGCTATGAGCATTTTCAGCTTTTACAGGAACAGATTAGTTTGATTCAGAAACCTCAACGATGAAACTGTAAACCGGTACGGATTGGCCTATTATATAGAATGGTATGTAAATGTGTGGAATAACGGGTTATTTTAATCCCCTTAAAGCTTGTGAAGAAATGCAGCGGCTTCATACGGCCACCTCTCTGATTTCTCATCGCGGGCCGGATGATGAAGGATATGCAGTTTTTAATCTGGATACCTCGGGACGAAGCAGTTATGTCGGCCCGACATCTTCGGAGAATTTGAGATATCGATATCCTTCTATTGCTGACCATCCTGTTTTTCCGCATCATTTGGCGTTTGGATTTCGCCGTTTTTCAATTGTTGACTTGTCTGATAATGGACATCAGCCCTTCTGGAGTCAGGATAAATCCATTTGTCTGATTTTTAACGGCGAAGTCTACAATTATGTTGAGATTCGAAATGAACTCCAAAAACTGGGCTATTCATTTTTAACGACCTGTGATACAGAAGTTCTTCTGGTAGGTTACCAGGCGTGGGGGATGGATGTTCTGAAACGGTGCAACGGCCCCATCGCCATGGTCCTTTATGACAGCCGGAAGAAACGGCTGTTTATGGCCCGGGATCGTATCGGGAAAAGTCCTCTTTATTATGCAATTCATCAGGGAACTCTATATTGGGCATCTGAGATCAAGGCAATCCTTTCGATGACAGGACGTACCGCTTTTCCTGTCAATGAGCAAACAGTCTATGACTACCTGAATTTTGGATGGAGAGATATAGACAATACAACCTTCTGGGATGGAATTCAGACGCTGAAGGCTGCTTCATGGGTATCACTAAGTGTGACCGAGTCCCCTACGCATGACAAGCTGAATGCCTCTTTGCATCAATACTGGGATTTTCCGAGGGAACGCTTAAATCACAAAGATATTCCGTTCAATCAGGCAGTCGGACATTTTCGTGAACTTTTTACTGATGCGGTTCGGATCCGGGTGAGGGCGGACGCCAAGGTGGGCTTATCTCTCAGCGGCGGGCTGGATTCCAGCTCTATTGTTGCGGTTGCCGCCAGCTCCTTGCCGCAGCAGTTTAGGACCTATACCGTAAAATTTCCCGGACATGAGTGCGATGAAGAACCGCTCGCTCGACTGGTATATGAGCAATATCCCGACAAGATTGACTACCAAACATATATTCCCGGTAATAATGATTTCTGGGATATTGCCAATCATTATATTTGGACACAGGAAGAACCATTTCATTACCCGTCTGTTGAATTATTTCAGGCATGTCTTAGAAAAGCCCGCGCAGATTCTTATAAGGTGGTTCTTGTCGGTGGGGGAGGGGATGAGCTGCTTGCGGGGTATCATGATTATTATTTCCCGCTCCTGAAATCCCTTCGTCAGAACAACAGGATGCTTCCGATGGCGGCAAATCTATTTCTTATACAGAGACTATGGCCCAAGTATTGCATTCGAAAGCGACTTAAAATATTGCGATATTTACTCAACTACGATGACAGCAGTCTTCGGCAATACACGCCCTTTTCATTTTTCAATCGCAGTGGTATTGAAAAATGTCAAAAATATATATTAGATAAAACGATGAAAGACCGTTTAATTTCCCGAAAAAATGATTTTCCAAAGACCTACGACCAAGTAGCAATTGGATATATGTCCAATTGGCTGATGAATTATTGGTTAAGGGCATCAGATCGCTCACACTTAAGCGTGCCTGTGGAAACTCGGAGACCTTTTTTGGATCATAGGTTGGTCGAATTTACCTTGACGCTTCCGCCGGAATACTTGGTTAACCGTGGTTGGACCAAATTTATCCTGAGAAAAGCGGTGGAAAATGTTGTCCCCCATAAAATTATTTGGAATCGATTGAAACGCGGTATGCCTTTTAATAGTGTTGAATGGTTCGCCCATGCAAAACCGATTATTGAAAAACATCTTGACTCTACGCGTGATAATCCAACCTTGGATGGAAAAGCAATAATGGAAGATTATGACGCCTTGGTACAGTCGGATCCGGTACTTCTTTGGCGATGCATAAATTATTGCCTATGGTGGAAATGGGTATTCGAAAAAGAATAAAGAGATCCGAATGTAAAGGTATTGAGTCCGGGAATAATACTAAAGACAAAAAAAGCGGGATACCTCGTTAAGCATATTTATATCATCAGTGCATATCGCCATAAGATTCATGCCGGCATCAAGATTGTCCGTTCTATAGGTTAAATGCTCAAGTTTGAATTTATTCTTATAATCACTAAGGTGGTCTTTTGTATTGATATTATGTGAGGAATCTTCCTTGTGTTTGTTTCGCAGGGTTTCCCATTTATGAAAAACAAACTTGGGAATACCTTTTTTAAATAATTTCCATAAATATGACTGATGAATTTTTTGTTGTTGCCTTCGGGCGTTTTCACGAGCATGGGCCATGTGATTGATAATAGTGGAATAGAATTCACCTTTGGCAAATAAGGCCCTAATGTCAACATTGGAGAAAAAGGGGTTCAGTTGGCCTTTTAATTCGCTATGATTGTACTCTCGTACGTGGAAGGGATTCCAGGGCTTCATGCCTGGATCCAGCCTGATTGCGGCATTTGGTGTTGTAAAAAATGCTATCCCGCCGGCTTTAAGAGTACGTTTAATTTCAGAAAGATATTTGTGACAATCCACAATATGTTCAATAACCTGAAAGCTTACTATAATGTCAAATTGATTTGCATCAAATGGAAGTTGAGCACCATCGGCTACATAAAAATCAATTTTAGGGTTTCCATATTGTGCGATTGCTTTGTGGATCGCCTTTTCAGAAACGTCGATGCCGATAGTTTTAGAAGAGATTACTGAAAGAAGGTGCGTGCCATAACCATCGTTGCACCCGACATCAAGAACTGTTTTGTTCTTTGCCAATTGGGCAGCAATTGTATACGCATAAATTTTCATTTGGTGCTGTGCATACTCCAGCGGTGAATCTGAGTTGAATACAGAAACACAAGGATGCTGTTCAGCCTGCAGGCGAATCATTTGTTTATGTGTATGCATAAAAATATCCTCATTCGAATGGACAAGCAGTGATAATCCGAAGTCAACCCTTTAGAGGTATCCAAGGTCTTTTAACTGTTTTTCGACACTGTTTTGTTCTCGGTCGGAATAAATGAGATCATTTTTGCTGGATTTTTCGCTTTCTGTATAATGAATATCGATGCCATCAATGAATGCGTTGTTTAAACTTTTGCCGTCAATATGCCGAGGAATAGACGAAGAAAAGTACGACAAGACCGTTGGCGCGATATCAATGATATTCGCATTCAAATGCAGACCTGATTTCACAGAAGGCCCGTGAAGCACAAGCACACCCTCTTCCTCATGGATACCGGAGTGTTTTCCATCGGTAATTCCAGGATCCACAATTTCTCCATCAGGGTTGATTCTTGCACCGACACCGGGCATGAAACTAATAATATAATCCGGATAATTTTCTTCTGTGTATTGGTAAAACGTATCGACCGGTTGGATGTTCCGGATTAAAGGATCCGGAGAGGCTGGGCCATAAGCGGTAAGCAATTGTTTAATAATTTGTTGTGCCTTTTCTTTATGGGTTCTGTCTGTCAGATAGAGAAGTCCTGCCATGCCTCCCAGAGAAAACGCAGATGTCTGATCCATATCAATTGTCTCACGGATATGCTTAACCACTTTTTCGGCATAAAGATCGGATTTTGTCTCTTGGCCTCTCTGTTTAAAGGAATGAAGGATTTTTCCATATACCTTGGCCAAGGATTTAAGAATCGGCAGGGACTTTTTTAATTTTTCCTTAAGATTAACAGAAGCCGATGTTTTGACAGTAGAATCAAGAAAAAGGTAACCATTCTGTGCCAGCCAGGTATTGATGCCTATTTCAGCTTTCTTGACGCGAAAACCATGATCCGACACCACGATTGTTAAAAGCGGTTGTCCGGCGGCCTCGATCAATCTGCCCAGGATCGCATCGATGTTTTTATAGAGAACAAGTGCTTCAGCGTAAGCTTCTTCAGTAAATCCCTCTGCCTGAGGATCTAAGGCATACCAGTTTCGGTGCTGAAAAACATCGGTACTTTGTATTTGTATTGAAAATAAATCCCACTCTATATCATGCATCAGTTGAAGGGCCAGATGACAGCGATTTTCCTCAGTTCGGACCGCTTGAGCAACATAGTCCGAAAGAGTAGGCTGATGTTCGTTGTTGACGATAAGATAATCGGGGTTTGGGGATATGTACTTATCATATACCTCTGGCGGATAGGTGGTTTGCCTTGATAATGCCGGACAAGTCAATCCTGGGATTATTACTCCGTTGATCCGGGGAGGGGGACTTGTCATCGGCATATTAATGCTGACGACCTTTTTGCCTGCTGCACTTAAAAGCTCCCAAATTGTCGGAACCTTGATTTCTTGAAAACTGTTTAACTTAATATTTTGTGTCGCTCGCTGGAAACCATGAAAAGCAAATACACCGGTTTTATCAGGACGGCAGCCGGTCTGAAAGCTGGACCAGGCAGGGCTTGTTTCTGCAGGCACTATACTGTTTAAATTCCCATGAACGCCTTGCTCAATGAGTTTACCAAGGACTGGTAAATGGCCCTCGCGAATCATTTTTTTGCCGATACGCCAGGTAAAACCATCCAAGCCGACAATTAAAACCTTTTTTTTATGTTTCATATTCTGGGTGCAAAAGAGCAGGTTTTCTTTAATGTTGACAAAACACAATGAAATGTTACAATAATAGTATTAATTAATCAATACTAATAAACTTCTTTTAGGGATTAATAAGCAGGGAATAAACCTATACTGAAATCCGCCGGACCGTCAGGGGGCGGGAAGCCCAATGTGATCACAAAGGTTAATGGAGATGAAGATTGCTGTCGTTGTACCGAGTTTTCCGACAATATCTGAGACATTTATTTTAAATCACATTACCGGATTACTGAATGATGGACATGAGCTGACTGTTTTGGCGTTGAGTGAAAACCGAAATTCGAAACGGCACGGTATTATTCAGCAGTATCAATTGCTCCAAAAAACCAGATATCTCAGAATACCTTCCGCAAACAAAACCTATCGCAGAATTATTGCCGGCTTTTTGATCGCGATTTACAGTCTCCGCTTTCCCGTCTGTGTTTACAAGGTCATAAAAGCCCTCAAAGCTCAGTCTTTTCAGGATTTTTATGAAAAGCTCTATTTTTCTTTTTTAATTCTTTCGAATCCATCTGATATTTATCATTTTCACTTTGCACAAATTGCCCGGTTGGGGGCATTTTTAAAAACCGCTGGAATTCCCATTCGAATGGTGACATCTCTGCATGGATACGATGTTAATTTGCTCCCGCGAAACCATAATTCAGACTTTTACAGGGAGTTGTTTGAAGAAGGGGACCATTTTATAGCCAATACAGAATTTACAAAACAGCAGACGGTTAAGCTTGGCTGTATCCCTGCAAAAATATCGGTTGTTCCTGTGGGACTTTACGTTGATCAATTTCCTTTTCGTGTCCGGCTATTACAGCCGTCCGAGCAAATTCGTATCCTCACAGTCGGCCGTCTTGTTGAAAAAAAAGGGCACACTTTCAGCATCCGGGCTGTTGCCGAATTGATACGAAAAGGATTTTCGATCCGCTATACCATAGCGGGAGACGGCCCACTGAGAGAGGAACTCCACAAACTGGTCATTTCACTGGGGATTGAATCAAATGTCATCTTTTGCGGCGAACAGACGCAAGCTGAGATAATAAAACTATACGAAAACTCACACCTTTTTGTATTATCCAGTGTTACCGCATCGAATGGAGATAAAGAAGGACAAGGGCTGGTTCTTCAGGAGGCCCAAGCGTGCGGATTGCCAGTTGTCTCTACATTACACAACGGGATTCCGGAAGGCATTCTGGATGGAACGAGCGGTTATCTGGTTCCGGAACAAGATATAGAGTCATTAGCAAACGCGATTGAAAAACTTATCATTGATCCGCTGCAATGGGAACAGATGGGAAATGCAGGGCGAAATTATGTGGCGGCTAAATATGAAATTAAATTATTGATTCCACAATTATGTCAAATTTACAGGAATATCTTAAAAACTCATCATCGGGACCATTAGGAGGGTTTCTGAAGAACGAGAAAATATCCAAGAGGAAATATTTTCCCGGTTTTTTCAGAAATGCGTTTGCCGATCTTTGTTTTTAAAAACAGCGACGTACTTTTTTGTACTGTTATCGAAATATATTTTCCACAGTAGTGTGTCATCCAATATTTTGCACTTATATCAGCGAGGATTTCAGGTACCCCTCCTATAGGCTTCAATAGTACAACATCAAAACCGCTTTGTTTTGCAAAACGAGTTAACGCAAACTCAGTATATCGGTAGTAATCAAACGGTGTTTCATGAAGCCAGTAATAAAAAGGAACATTGATCAAGGCGATTCCCTTCCTTGATAAGATTCTGAATAGCTCCTGAAATAAAGCTTCAGGCGTAGGGATGTGCTCAAGAACATCAGATAACAAGACAGTTTCAAACCTTTCCATATCAAACGGCAGCGGTGCAGTCAGATCGCAGTACACATCTACATGGTTGTTTTTATGCAGCGTATTATTCCAATCGATGCAGGTAACTTCAGTGCAGAAATCACGATAGGCTGCATAGAGAGGTACAGTGCCGCATCCGAGATCAAGGAGCCTCCCCCGGACGAACTCCGGGATGAATTTTTGGTAATAGCCGGCAACAATATCTCCGATAAGGCGAGAACCTATCCCAATCTGATGCGAATCTCGTGAGGCTATGAGTTGTCCATTTCGAAGAAGATATTTAGTAGGCGACCAAGTATCAATGTTTTTCATATTTCTCGCCCTTTTATAGTCATTATTCCGAGGGAAATAAAAAAAAGCCCTCCCCGCAGAGCAGGGAGGGCTTACTATACAGATTACGTGCCTTGGAAGCCAGACTTTGAATCGTTGACAAGATACGAATCGTCACCATTAATCGGCTGAACGGCCAAGTTTCCTGCGGGTGCAGACATGTTGCCAAAGAACCCTTGACGAATTTGATCAACTGCGGTTCCAGCCCCACCGCGCGGGATGTAGATACCATCATTCATCACGCCGACATCTGATACGTTTTCATAGCTGGAGTGACCATCTGCGTACAGGACGTTCTGGCCTTCACGGTCATGAGGATGAGAATTGGCGACTTTAACTTCCCAAGAAGACTTATTATACGTTGTTCCCGTATAATAAGCTGCCATACGACCAACTGAGTTCATCCATGTTGTGGCTGTTCCACCATCGTTTGCTGTTGTTTTTGCATCGAAGAAGGGGTTTTTGTCTGCCATTACAGCAAATGCGGCTGAACGGTTTCCATCCGCAGCACGAGGACTCTTGGCACCATTGGTTCCATAAGGCTGATGGAAGGAATAGCTGACACATTTTGCCGGACCTTCTGCTGAACCACCCGTCGGGGTGTAGTTGGGATTGCCGAAATCCCAGAGTTCTACGATGTCGAGGTTGTTGGGATTTCTGCCGCTGAATTCGACTTCAGCACTGGCCGGGCAAACAAAGGATTTCGGGCTTACATCTGCTTCGCGAACCAGCAGATAAAGACTTGCACCAACGCTGATGTTCAAACCGTCCCCCGAAAGTCTCTGTGCCTGATCCCAGCCCATGGTACGGATTGGGGTGCCTGCCCAAACCTGTGTTGCCCCTCTGACCAAGCAAGTGTATTGGTCACTGTAGTCATGGGCATAGACGGTCTGAGCAGTGCCCAAGCCCTTCAGGTTGGTGCCGCAAACGACGCGCTGAGCAATCTTCTTGACCTTGCTCAATGCCGGCATCAGGATGGCCAGCAGCATCGCGATGATCGCGATAACCACCAGCAGTTCAATAAGGGTGAAACCTCTCTTTTTCATTGTACATCTCCTTTCCTGCATTCATTCGGCCAAAACAACGGTCTTCGGTCTATTGTACCTATTAGTGCGGGCGGCTCCCACGCAGAGCCTCGTGACGCAACTTGGCCGAATCCTGCACGGAATTATACGGCCGAAGACATTTACAAATCTGCTGCTTTTCGATGCTGCACAACACCGCAACATCACTTCCGCGGAAAGAAGAAAGGCTGGAAAGGCGGGTTCACAGGATAGGGTACAAAAAATATAATGGCATCTTGAATATAATTATTATTTAGTTGTGAACCGGCTTATCGCCGTCTTTCTACCTATTTCCACCCATTAAGTTAGCATAGTCCAATAATGATGTCAAGGGTATTTCGTATTTTTTTAAAAAAATCTTTCACTTGAAAATAAAATTAGCTTGCTGTATTTTACACCCCTAAACAGTGAAATTCACAGGGATTTGTCAGGAAAGCGACTATGGAAGAGTACAAAAAACTGGACAAGATGAGCCATAAATTAAAGGCCATCAGTCAAAGTCATCTATTAGATTTTTCAGGGATACTGGACAATGAAAAGCTGGAAATATTAATTTCTCAGATTGAAGAATTGGAGTTTGAACATATTCCGACCTGGGTGAACGAGTATGTTCAAAATGAGTCGCCTTTGGCGGTTCCGACCCAATTCGGCCCGGCTCCGTCCTACCCGGCAGAGCCGAAGACTGCTGAGCAGCAGAAGCGGTATGCACAAGCCCGTCAGATGGGTGAGTCGATGATCCGGGCGGGAAAAGTGGCCGGATTCGTTGTTGCCGGCGGGCAGGGGACCCGGCTGGGCTTTGACGGCCCGAAGGGCAACTTTCCAACCAGTCCTGTAAAAAAGAAAACACTGTTTCAGCTTTTCGCGGAATCCCTGCTGGCGGCCTCTAAAAAATACAACACCACCATTCCGTGGTACATTATGACCAGCCCGCTCAATTATGAGGCGACGCTTGCCAGTCTCGAATCGGCGCGATATTTCGGACTGGACAAAAAAAATGTCTATGTTTTTCAGCAGGGCACGCTTCCCAATTTTTCTTTTGAGGGTAAAATACTGATGGCTGACAAACATCTCCTTGCATCCAGCCCGGACGGCCATGGCGGCAGCCTTAAGGCCCTTTGTAAAAGCGGAGCGGTTGCCGATATGCGTCGGCGCGGCGTTGAGTATCTCAGTTACTGGCAAGTGGATAATCCGCTTATTCATACCGTTGATCCGCTTTTTGTCGGGTTGCATGTTATGGACAAAGCTGAAATGAGTTCCAAAGCACTCGTTAAGGCCGGGCCGCTTGAGAAGGTCGGCAATTTCTGTCTTGTGGACGGCAAAGTGACGGTCATCGAATACAGCGACCTGCCGGACGAACAGGCCCTTCGCCGTAATCCCGACGGTTCGCTGGTCTTTGAGCTTGGCTCCATCGGCATTCATTTGATCACTGTTTCATTTATCGAAAGACTCAATAAGGGTGACAATTTTGCCTTGCCGTTCCATCGCGCTGTCAAAAAAATCCCGCACATCGATACTGCGGGCAATCCGGTCAACCCCAAAGAACCCAACGGTATCAAGCTGGAAACGTTTGTTTTTGATGCACTGCCGATGGCTGAGAACTCCGTCATCCTGCAAACGCTTCGGGCTGAAGAATTCGCCCCCGTCAAAAACGCCACCGGCACCGACAGCGCCGAGGTGACGTACCAAATGATGATCGACCGTGCCGCCGCTTGGCTCGAAAAAGCCGGCATCGCCGTCCCGCGTAAAGCCGATGGAAAGCCCGACTGTGTTCTTGAGATCGCGGCGAGTTTTGCCCTCTGTGCCGACGATGTCAAGGCCAAAGCTAAAAAAGTCCCGCCGATTAAGCCGGGCGACGCATTATACCTCGAATAAGAGACCATTCATCCGATGAACGGCGATATGTCCCGCAGGGGCGAACTTGGGTGTTTGCCCCGAATCTTCCGGTTCGCCTGTATGGGTACGCAAGAGACGAAGGTTTTAGAATGAGTTAACCGGAGACATAAACCTCAAGTTAGCGTCATCAAAACCCTCCCGTGTCCCGAAGGGACGAAAGATAATTAGCACTAAGGCTTTCCCACTGCCGAAGACGACACCGTAAATAATCAATAGTACATAGTCAATAATCTTGACATCCCCCCAAAGCTGATATACTATACGCGTAGAAAATTACCGCAAATGATCCATAAATTCTATTGAAGAATCCTGAAACAGGAGGACGTATGTCTTTGAAGTGTCAAGATGAGAAATCTCGAAAGTCGGCTTTTTTTTTGATCTTTCTGGGGCTTCTTTTTAATCCCGTTACATTTGTCTATTTTTTCAGTTCGATAACGGGAGATTCTCTGGAGATTGGAAATAAAATCATTTTATCTTTTGTAACGTTTTTTTTTGTTGCTGCAGGTTTGATTATTATAAAATACGGGAGAACGGCTCAGCAACGTAAGCAATTATTATTTATAATTCTATTAATTGTTATGTCGCTTGTTGTGATTGAGGTAGGGTTGCATCTCATCGTACTTATTATAAAACCTACTTCTTTTGTTTCTCAGAAAATGCCGTTTGAACACCTGATCAATAACCCTATTTTTAAAGCTCAGGAAGACCCTGAAACACTTCTTAAAGAATGGTCGGAATTACCTGTTTTTTTTAAGCCGTTTCTGGTTTGGGATCGAAAAGAATATCATGGTAAATTTTTCAACATTTCAAAAGAGGGGGTAAGAATAACTTGGAATCCTGATTTTGCCGGCGATAGTCCTGCAAAAATTTATGCCTTTGGTGGATCGACAATGTGGGGGGCAGGGGTAAGCGATTATTGTACTGTAGCATCGTACCTGTCTAAGAAACTAAATGAAGAAGAAGCGATTTACGAAGTTGTAAATTATGGCGAAATGGGATATACATTTGCCCAAGGTGTGATCCAGCTTATTCTTCTGCTGAGAGAAGGCCATCGCCCCGATTACGTGGTTTTTTACGACGGAGTAAACGATGTTTACGCCGGATATCAGGCCGGTAAGGCGGAACTGATTCAAAACAGCGATATCATCGCTGAAAAATTCGAGGCAAAAGAGGTCCCCGCGTTTAATATGATTTTAATGGGCTTGAAAAAAGCATGGGACGATCACTTTATGATTGGTAAACTTTTAAAAGTGGCCATTGCAAAATATCAAAAACCATTTTCAGAAATAGCATCTGATTATCGACAAGAAAATATTGACTTTCTGGCAAAAGATATCAGCGATTCGTATCTGAAGTCGTATCAGCTATTGGAAAAGATTACAGAGGCTTATAATATTAAGTTTGTTTGTTTTTGGCAACCCTCCGGTTTTTTGGAAGAAACTTTATTTGATGAGGAGTATAACTCGTCCCCCCGTTTTAAATCCCCAGGCTATAAAGATCTTTCATTAAAAACAAGAACGTATTTATTTGACAATGCTCCAGGAAATCTTATAGATATTTCCACTGTTCTGAAAAACAGGCAATCCCCTTTTTATTTTGACTTCTGCCATATCAGTGAAGAAGGAAACAAAGTGGTTGCGTCAGAGATAGCGACCGTATTAAAGCAGAAGATTTTGTCGAGAGAACATTAAAAGAGATGGTAAGGCATGTAAGATAAAAAACACTTAAGAAAGATGGAAAAGTTTTTGTGGATGGCCCCTTTAAACGGTAGCTTGTATGTATGGACGGGACATACCCGTTCGCACACTGGCCAAGGCTTTTGAGGGCTTTGATCGTCTGGGTCGGTAACATCCGGATCGGAAAGAGGGCATTGGGTACTGCCAGCCGTGGGAGGGCGAGACAATGGATAATGTCGAGGTTATTGCTTCCGTTACTGAATTGGACTGATTAGGGTTTGTTCGGCTCGGCGGGTTTGGCACGCTCAAGGATCATCGGGTCGCCGAAGAAATCTTCGATCTCAAGGCCGGCGGTCAAAAACGCCACCGGCACCGACAGCGCCGAGGTGACGTATCAGATGATGATCGACCGGGCGGCTGACTGGCTTGAAAAAGCGGGTGTTAAGGTCCCGCGTAAAGCCGACGGCAAGCCTGACTGTGTCCTTGAGATTGCGGCGAGTTTTGCTTTGTGTGCCGAGGATGTCAAGGCCAAAGCTAAAAAAGTCCCGCCGATCAAGCCGGGCGATACGTTGTATCTTGAATAGAGGTTTTCCTCAAATTTACACCAGCAAAACCGGGGCTAACTGTGCCTGAAACCGCGCGCAACTAAGCCCAACTGCGCGCAACATGACACAACTGAGCGCAACTGTGTTGCAACGTGACACAACTTGTTTGCTACTGAACACAACATCACGGTTTTTGCTGCGGAAAATAAGGATTTAGACGGGATTTACGGGATCAACACGACTTTTTGTCCAGATAGTGGTTTCTTCTTTTGTTTTCAAATAGCCCTATTTCTGGAAGCTTTGGTGCTTTGGGTGTATTATATCGCAAAGCTTGATAAAAATCAAACAAAAAGACAAATCTGTAAAATGTAAGATTCCACATTTTCCCACGGAGCATCCAATGGCTTGCCTGATCGTGTTTCGAATTCCTCATTAGCCATTCATTCCATCACCCTGCTAACCAATGTTCGGTAAAGATTAGCAACTCATACATCCCCACATCGCCAGACTGGTTAATATCCACTCCATCACAATCGTTGTATGTATTACAAATGTCTGCCATCCACCACGACGCTAAATACACAAAATCCTCCCAATTAACTCCGTCCGGGCACACCCAGTCCACTGTCGGTATCTGCCACTTCAAGCGAGGGTAATTCATACCCCCGCAAATTGCCCATGTCTCAACAAAATCCCACCCCGCATCTATAAATGTCTCCATTGCTTGCATTTCGGCGGTTGTTTTACCTGAACCACCCATACTGGATAATTGCCCGCTTGTTTCAGCATCCCAGAAACAAGAAACAATACAACCTTCAACTAAGGATCCTGAAAATCCACCAACAGAAGCAGAAGTTTCACTTACTGAACCAGATGAATAACAGTGCATAACTGTGTTCCAATTAGTCCCTACAAATCCTCCGACAAAGTTAACTCCAACAATCGGACCTTTTGCATAACATGCCGTAATAATACCAAAGTTAAATCCCACCAGCCCGCCAAGGAAACTGCCGATACCTACCGAGCAGTCTGCATAACAAGATGTTATAGTACCGGAGTCATTGTATCCCACCAAGCCACCGACATTTTGCATTCCCAAGATTTCGCCATTCGTGTAACAGGCCGTTATATCACCGAAGTTATACCCCACTAATCCCCCGACATTCGCATACCCGGATACATTAATATTTTTGACACCGAGGTTCTTCACCTGTCCACCTGTGCCTACACAACTAAATAAACCAATATAATTCGAATTTGGCTGATTAATTATCACATTACTGATCGAACAATGATTACCATCAAAGGTGCCGGTGAATGCTCCTAAGTCTCCGATAGGAAAAAGAAGCAGTCCACTAATATCTATATTATTAACCAGTTTAATATGTTTGCTTAAAACGCCTACGTGCCAACTCAGCAGCGCAAACTCGTCTGCTGTGTAAATCAGATAGGGAGAATTTTCTGTACCATTGCCAGTGAGTGGGATACTCTGTGGTGGTGGAATAGGTGAGCCATCGTTTTTTTCCCAAGACAAACGAGGATAATCAACACCATTATTTATCATCCACCCCTTGCCCTCCCAGTTAGCATTTGCATATATAGACATAGTTTTCATTTGCACTGTGGTTAATCCCTTCCCCCCTGAACTTCCGGATTGCCCAGTCGATTGGATATCCCAAAAACAAGATATAATGCTACCGGAATGGCCGCCCACTAAACCGCCAACATAATTAACAACCCCATCAACAGTGCCTGCCGCATAGCAGAACTCTATGGAACCGTAAGAATGTTGCCCCACCAAACCACCGATAGCTGAAAATCCAATGACCGAGCTAATTGAGTAGCAGGATTTGATAGTACTATTATTATTATACCCTACCAAACCACCAACACGGACTCCGCTTGAACCGCCACTAACCGAACCTTCGGAATAACAGGATGTGATAGTACCATAATGATTTTCTCCTACCAACCCGCCAATTCTTTCGCCGGTTCCACGAACCGAACCATCACTATAGCAGTTTGTAATCGTACCATTATTCTGACCCACCAAACCGCCTACATAAATATATCCTACTACATTGAGATTTGCTATGCCCAGATTCTTTATTATACCACTTGAGCCGACATTGCCAAAGAAGCCAATGTTGAAGGAGGTGTTTCCAGAGATAGACAAATTTGTGATAGAATGGTTATTGCCATCAAAAATCCCTTTGAATTGTTGTGAGGAGGTTGGAGCAATAACTGCTTTTGCATAAACAGTACCAGCCAAATCCAGATTACACATCAGCTTTGTATAAACTCCGCCAGTCCAATAAACCATAGCATTAGCTGGATTGCAGAATTCATCAAAATCTGTCCTTGATTGAATCTGGTAGGGTACTGTCTCTGTCCCGTTTCCGTTCAATACTCCAAACACATTCCCGCATAGACATGTTTCGTTCAAAAGAACAAAAAAAATGATTGCGTATATCTTGTTCATGGAGACCTTTCAATTATTGATAAATCGGCGTTAGAAAACCCTGTCCTCTCCGTTTCTCCCACTTTTAGATTCATGCGGTGCGAAATTATAAACTATTCTGTTAATAAAGTCCAATATTAACTGTAAAGTTCCACACTTTTCTAAAACAAGAAAAGAGACATGGTGCGTCTTTATTGAAATATAAGTGCACGAGATCAATATACAGGAAACTGGATATTTGTAAATACAATACAGTATATTATGAAAAAACCAGAAAATTCTTGATACTTACTGCTAAAGCAAGAAAATTATAAGTTACAAGCGGCTGTTGGGTCTGGCGGAAAAAAGGAGAAGACGATGAACTGTGCCTTATGTGCAATGCTTTGTTCGGTTCTGGGCCAGAGCATTTTGGGTATCCCAGTCTTTGCCGGAAGAGCGGGCGGAGCGAGGGAAACAACAGACGGCAAAATGCCTCATCTCTGTCAGGGGGTTCAACTTTTACTGGACGACTATCTAATCGATGAAAATGAGAATGTTATCCGGCAGGTCAATCCGCCGACGCGTGATGCGGTTATTCCCAATCCATTGATCAGGGGAGAAGAAGATCAGTGTTTTCAGCCATTCTTTACCGTTCTAAGAGATCCACAGACGTTGCGTTTTCGAATCTGGTACGGCTGTCAGACCAGCGACCAGAAGATCGACCGCTCGCATATCGGCTATATGGAGTCTCAAGACGGGATAAACTGGATTCGGCCGCATCGTGTATTGCACGATCCTGCAACCATCCAGTTCGGTTCTGAGGTTATCGATGAGGGGCCGGATTATTTTGACCCGGAACAACGATACAAGTACGGATATTGGTTTAACGGGGGGCTTTTTATCGCGGTTTCTCCGGACGGTATACATTTTAAACCATTGGTGGATCGTATTGTCCTTAGGCACGATCATGACATTAATAACATCTCCTGGGACCCTGTCAGGAAGTGCTATGCGGCCATTGTTTCAACCTATACGACCGACCCGGAGTGGGAAGGCCTGCGTCGAGTTACCAAGCAGAGTTTCAGCAAGGATTTGGTAAATTGGATGGAGCCCTGGTATGTGGTGCGTCCTGATAAAACAAAGGATGAAGGAATCACCCAGTTTTACGGTATGTCCGGATTTCTAACGCGCGGGTCTGTGCGGATCGGGATGGTCAAGGTTCTGCGTGATGACCTGAAAGCCGACGAGCCGCCGTTGATCGAGGCGGATGCCTACGGCATCGGTTACACAGCATTGGCGTGGACTTATGACGGCAGGCATTGGTATCGCGAGACGGAGCCATTCTTTGATCGCAATCCGGAGCCGCAGACGTGGGATCGTGCGCATGCATGGATTGATGAGCAGCTTGTTGTGGGGCAGGAGGTTTATCTTTATTATTGCGGGTACAAGCAGGGCCATAAAGCCAATCGTTTTCGAGAACGTCAGATCGGCTTGGTGAAGATGCCTGTGGATCGATACGTTGCCCGCAAGCCGCTGCCGGGAACAACAGGCAGGCTGTTGACAGTGCCGCTGCTGGTCCGAGCAAGCGGGGGGGTGGTCGTTAATGCGGATGCTTCGGGAGGGACGTTGCGAGTGCAGATACGCGATGCGGAGGGCAATGTTATCGAAGGATTAGGATTCGGCGACTCCACGAAGATTTCCGCTAATGGCATAAGGCTGCCGGTTTTCTGGGGCGACGAGAAGGAAACAAAAAAGAGACTGCTTGGGCTTGAAAACCGGTCCATCAAAATTGAGTTTGAGTTGACCGATGCAAGTTTGTTTGCCTTTGAGTTTATACAATCCAGCTCTTAAGTCGTCTCTATCGACCTAACTGCGGCTGGCTTTGGCTTTTGGCCGATCAATTTCAGCTGTTTTGACCTGCGACCGTGAATGGCTGTGCCCAGGTTGATCACGGCTTATTGGGCTCGGCGGGTTTGGCACGCTCAAGGATCATCGGGTCGCCGAAGAAATCTTCGATCTCAAGGCCTGCGGTCACAAACGCCTGAAGCTGCTTGGGCTTATCCGTCAGCACGATGCTGTCACCATCGTGTATCTGCTCGTGTTTGATCAGTTCAGGTTTTTTCTCAAGCAGCTTATTGATGGTGTCAGGATTCATTGCTGCCAATACAAGATTCGGTTCGGTCTGGTCAATCCGCAAAAACAGATGGCCGGGGATCAACGATGCTTTCACCCAGTCGCCGGTATCAAGCTCGACATCATCACCCGGATAAAAGTCAAAAAAGCGTTTGCCGTTAAGATTTACCAAATGAGCTTTTAACCGGCTTTTCTTGTCCTTCTCTTCGATGATGGTTAAATCATAAGACTTGTTTTTTTTGTCTGGCTTAAATTCCCACACAGCATCTTCATTTTTCTGCTGCCATTGCCCTGCGATTGATGGATCAAAGACCAGCGTTTCTTCTGTGTAAAGCTCGTGCAGGGATGGTACGCATCCGACAAAGACCAGCAACACTGAGATGATACCAAAATGTATGTTTCGCATTGTGTTTCCCCTTCAAAAAAGAAGTATTGTTTACTTTTATTTTCCCGCAGATCAGTTGCGGATGCAAGCGGAATTTTGCATCGAAAAGCCTTGCATTTCCGACGCTTTTTGCAAATCATAGGGGTATGGTTAGTTTTAATGAATCTAAACGGTATGCCGCCGACCGAGAGCAAATGCTTCGCTGTCATTTGCGCAGTCGAGATATTACCGATACGGGTGTGCTGGAAGTAATGGGCCGTCTGCCGCGAGAGGCGTTTGTATCGCCGTCTTATGACAGTCGGGCCTACGATGATAATCCGCTGCCTATCGGAATGGGTCAGACGATCAGCCAGCCGTATATTGTTGCCCTGATGACTCAGTGTCTTAAACTTACCGGCGTCGAGGACGTTCTGGAAATCGGTACCGGCAGCGGGTATCAGACGGCGGTTTTAGCGTCTTTGGCCCGGAGGATTTATACGGTAGAGCGGTTTAATGGCTTAGCGGAGTCTGCCCAGACGGTGCTTTCGCGATTAGGGTTTGAAAATATCGACTATTATATCGGGGACGGCAGCGGCGGCTGGCCCGAAAAACGGGTGTTTGAGCGTATAATAGTCACTGCTGCTGTGCCAAGTGTGCCTGAACCGCTTCTGGAACAGCTTGCCGACGGCGGGATTTTGGTTGCTCCTGTAGGGCCGGAAGGTACGCAGGAATTGCAGGTTGTCGAAAAATATAAAGACCAGATTACGGCACAATCTATTTGTGCCTGTCGTTTTGTAAAGCTTGTCGGGCGATATGGATTCGGGGAGTAAGGCCGGCTGAAACTACTTTCAGAAGGAAAGGTGTTGGTTTCTGAGGAGTCTTTTTGAAAAATCAGGAAAATTTGCTTTACAAATCCCTGATGTGTGTGTATATTTCTTGGTCTTTCCGGCAAGAAAACTTATTTGAGCAATGAATAGTACAAGGGTTTTGCTATGGCACATAAAAAAGGACAAGGGTCATCAAGAAACGGTCGCGACAGCAACCCGAAATATCGGGGTGTAAAGCTTTACGGCGGGCAGGTTTGCCAACCGGGTTCGATTATCGTCCGTCAGCGCGGTACTCAGTTTAAACCTGGCTTTAATGTAGGTATGGGCCGCGATTATACCATTTTTGCTACGGCTGAGGGAACGGTTCAATTTAAAGGCCGCAGAGTTGACGTTGTAGTGTAATTAGACACACAAAGTAGTTATATATTGAAGCTCCAAACTGATTTGGGGCTTTTTTTCTGTTTCTATTTCAAGAATCACGGTATAATTGAAACAATAAGCCGAATCAGGCGTCTATATATAAAACGGGTGGTGAAGGATAAATACGATTTTCACTGAATATTCGTGATTTTTCTATTTTTAGAGATAATAAAAGCCAGTTTCGAAGCATATATATATAGAAGAAAAGAGCTTTTCATAGAGATCGAGTAAAAACCGAAGAAACCGAGGATATTTTGATGATAAAGTTTAAATGCTCAAAGTGCGCCCAGGAATATCGGGTGGGCGATGATTACGCGGGCAAAAAGGTAAGATGCAAAAGCTGTAATACCACCAACACGGTTCCTTCCGGTGAGCCGGAACCGGGTTGCGGCGATAGTCTTGCCCGCTATAATAATCTGCTTCAGGAGTTGCTTGAGTGCGAAAAGACAGCTCCAACGATTGAGATTGAGACTAAATAGTTTTTTGGGGGGAAGCATTTTTTGCCTAATCATGCAGCTATACGCCGCAGGGTATTATAGGACCTTGCGGCGTTTTTTTATGGATAAATGGACTGATGCGTACGCTTCGCTTTTATTGTGAAACTCTGGAAAGTAATCAGGCCGTGTTGGATGGGGTTGAATCCCGACATCTGAGCAAGGTTCTACGTCTTGGGCCGGGGGATGAGATTGAGGTCTTCGATGGAAAGGGTCTCTTGGCGAATGCAGTTGTTGAGCATTTAAGCCGTGACAGTGTGTTGCTTCGTTTGGTTAAAAAAACGCAGATTCCGCCCAAAACCTCCGGCCGCGTAATTTTAGCGGTTAGTATTGCCAAAGGCGAGCGTTTCGACTGGATGATCGAAAAATGTACAGAACTCGGCGCTGACCACATTGCTGCGGTGCAGTATGACCGAACTGTTAAGATGGGTAAGGACTCTGCGATTGAACGGTATAAGAAGATCGCATTGACCGCTGCCAAACAGTGCGGGAGACTTCATTTGCCGTCAATCAGCGGGCCGGATACGCTTGCACATACCCTGCAAAGATTGCGGGGCGACTACCCGCAAGCAATCCTGTGGTATGGTGATGCGGAGGGGTGCGCTGTAGAAAAGGCATCCGAGGGGAGTAGCGATGCGGACAAAATTGTCTGTATCGGGCCGGAAGGGGGCTTCTCGGAGGAGGAACATCAATTTTTTGCAGATTGCGGAGCTTCTGCGGTTTGCGTCAATTGCAATATTCTGCGTATCGAAACGGCAGCCATTGCTTTTTCCGCTCTATTGTGCTGCGGGGCTTAAATCCGTCTTTTATCCTGCAGATTCAGAAATTTTCAACTCTTGCCAAAGAGAACACATCCGAATCCACTTTTTTGACGTATAAATTCCTGTATACAACGTACACAGGCAGGATTTGACTATGAAAAAGTGTGATAATCAAAACATCGCCGAGGAACTGACGGGCCTTTTACTGAAGCTCAGCGAGGGAAAAAATGATACGCATACGCGCAAGCAGGCCAACCGTCTGATTTCACAGATCGGCCCGAATGATATTGCTCATGCAGAACGGCGTCTTCTTGAGAATGGTTTGTCGCTGAAAAAAGTGCAGCAACTTTCCGCGGCATTCGTTCTGATGGGGGCTCTTGACGGGAATGACAACGACCTGCGTCATCGTCTTGCGGATTCGCATATTCTTCGGAAGGCAATGGCCGAACATGAACTGATTCGGTGTTTTTTGGCTGAGCTTGAGGAGGTCAATGATCAAATTCAGCGACTTGAGAAATTCACCTCTGCCAGCAGTGAGATCATGGAACTGTCGCATATTGCCGAACACCTCAATGCGATGCAGGAACATGTTGATCGGGAAGATGATGTGCTGTTTCCGGCACTGAAAGAGTTCGGTTGGGAAAGTTTATTTGGCCGGATACAAAATGACCATACCTATCTCAAGATGGCTGTCAAAGATCTGGTCAAACTGACGATCACATTTGAAAAAATGCCGCCCTCAACGTTTAAAGCCCGTTTGGCAAATACGGTGCATTATTTGTGTCCGATGATGCGCGAGCATTTGTTCCACGAAGACAAAGTTCTTTTTCCGCTGGCTGTTGCGATGATTGAGGATGAGAAAATCTGGCAAAAACTAAAAAGTGTATGCAGGGATATCGGTTATTGCGGCGTTCACCTGTAGGGAATCTGCGGCAACAAGAAATTTTATTGTTTATAATGAAGTAAGACTGAAAAATGTCCGACTTGTTTGTGCTGTAATACGGGCAAACTCTTCCAAGCTTATATGATGCAGCTCGGCCAAGCATCGGGCGGTGTGGATCATCAGTGCCGGTTCGTTGGGCTGAATGCGCCGCATCGGTTCCGGAGAGATATAAGGGCAGTCGGTTTCGAGCATCAGCCGATCCAGGGGAATCATCGCTGCCACCTGCCGCAGGGCGGCTGAGCGTTTGAAGGTTACGGTTCCTGTGAATGAGACATAGTAGCCTTTGTCCAGTACATAGCGGGTCTGCTCTGCATCGCCGCCATAGCAGTGGATGACGACGCGGTCTAATTTTGTGTCATAGTCTGACAAGATTTCCATCGTATCGTGGAAGGCCTGCCGTGTGTGAACAATGACGGGTTTATTCATTGCGGCGGCCAACTCCAGATGGGCACGGAAAAGACGTTTTTGGTTGTCGGGTACTACATTGTCATAATGATAGTCCAGTCCTGTTTCGCCGACCGCTACGATGCGTTTGTTGCAGAGTGACTGTTTTAAATAGTCAAGGTCTGTATCTGTGATGGTATTGGCATAGTGCGGGTGATAGCCGAGTCCTGCCCATAGTGCGGGGTAATGCCGGAGCAATTTGAGCACCTTTTCAATATGAACACGGTCGGTCCCGATCGTGATCCATTCCACCACGCCGGCCGCCCGACTGCGTGCCAATACCTCATCGATCCGGCTTTCCAGTTCTTCAAACGTCAAATGTGCATGTGTATCAATCAATTCCATAAGTTCGTCTCATTTCGGTTACAGGTCAAGGCAATACAAAATCGCAGGCGACGGTATCGGCAAAGGAGCGTCCCTTTTTTGTCAATCGCAAACGGCCGTTGCTTTGCTCAAGAAGGCCGCTGCTGCAGTGTTCGTCGATTGCCTGAGCAAAAAGGCGCTGCATATCATACCCGGTTTCTGCCTGAAAGAGAATAGGGTCGAGTCCTTCAGTCGTTCGCAGGCCAAGAATTGCAGTTTCCGAGGCGATTTGCACCGGGCCGGGGATTTCGGCAGTGTCCCATGCAAGACGGCCTTGCTGAATAATTTTGACATAACCTCCAATGTCGGCGATGTTGGCTGTGCGTCGGCCGCGGTACCAGCTCGAGGCTCCAGGGCCAAGCCCCAGAACCGGCCGATTGTTCCAATACCGAAGATTGTGCCGGCACTGACAGCCGGGGCGGGCGAAGTTGGATATTTCGTACTGCATATATCCCGCCTCTGTCATCGTTTTGCAGAGCAGATGGTACATCTCCCGTTCCTCTTCTTCATTGATTGCGGCTATGTGTCCTTCGGTCAACGCCCGGGTCAGCGGTGTGCCGTCTTCCCATGTCAGGCTGTACGCCGAGATGTGTGCCGGTGCAAGCGAGAAAGCCTTTGACAGGGATAGAGCAAACGTTTGGAGTGTTGAGCCGGGAATGCCGAATATCAAGTCCAGTCCAATATTTTCGAATCCGGCAGTGTATGCCTCAGTGACAGATTTTTCAATTGCTTTTGGTGAATGCGGACGACCGAGGGTTTCAAGTTCAGCGGGGGTGAAGGATTGAGCGCCGATGGAAAGGCGATTGACGCCGCAGTTCAGGAGCAATTCAAACATTTTTGTGTCGGCCTGTGCCGGATTGCATTCCACTGTACACTCCTGCGGCACTCCGGTCCGAGCGGTGATAGCCCGAATCAGGTCGCAGAGCAGTTCGGTTGGCAGGCACGTCGGCGAGCCGCCGCCAATATAGAGAGTCTGTATCGGTTCGGAGGCTCTGTACAAGTCGAGTTCTCTGATGATCGCCTCAACTACAGTCTTTGGGTCATGGAGTGCAATCGGTTCCGAATAAAAAGCACAATACCGGCATTTGCGCAGGCAAAAAGGGATATGCACATATATCCCCAGATCGGATTGTGACAGGGGGGTATTCATGATCGGGATCAGTCGGTCTGTGTTGCCGGAGCTGGGTTGTCATGGACAGCGGCGGTATGCGAATGAATCAGTTTTCCCCGTACCGCTCGCAGCCACAGCCAGCGTACAAAACCGCTCAAGGCAAATCCGCCGAATGAGACCATCAGTGCAAATTGAAGGCTGCACTGATAGATCAAGCCCAGAATAATGCATGTCCATGTCAAATAGGTCAGCGGCTTGCGTCCCCGCAGATACTGGTTGACCACATGCGGATAGCGGATACGGCTGACCATCAATGCACCCGCTCCAATGGTTACAAACGGCAGGATATACAGGATGGTCCAACGCAGCACGGTGAACAGTGCGGTTTCCGCCGCAGCGTCTTTGAGGATATGCTGATAGAATACCACCAAGCTGGCAAGTACCCCTGCCGCCGCCGGGCTGGGAAGACCGGTAAAGCTCATATGCGCCGTTTCGTCTTCGGTATTTTCCACGTTAAAGCGTGCCAGCCGGATGGCCCCGCAGCACAGGTAAGTTATGCAGGCCAGCCAGATAAACCGTTCGAAGAAGTCGCCGAAGAAAGGTTTTGCCGAGCCAATCAACCGGCCGTGATAATGCAGCATCAGATTGAGCACCAAAAATGCCGGGGCCGCGCCGAAGCTGAGCATATCACATAGGCTGTCGAGCTGCCCGCCGAAGCTGGAGGTCGATTGGCTCATCCGTGCAACCCGTCCGTCGAGCATATCCGCAATCATTGCAATAAACAACGCATACCCGGCAGCGGCATACGACTCGGGCCCTTTGGCGGCAAGACCGATTGCCGCAAATCCCGCTATGCCGTTAATCAGCGTAATCAGTGAAGGCAGAATGGCAATGGTTTTGAGCCGTCCTTTCCGCATTTGTCGCAAAAAGCGGCGATGCGGGATAACTTGTTGTTTATCATTATAATTAAACATAATATTCGTTTCAAAGAATCACATACAAACCACAGTCTATTTTTTGTTCAAGTTTGTTTGAAATCAAATTACTTTATCGAGCGTTTGCGCCTGGTGAATAAAAATTTTATAATTCCTTCAGAAGTATCAAATTTACCTTTTTTAGAATACTCCTTTGATTTTTCCTTTTGCCCTATTCCTTTATTATTATTGTATTGGGCCAGGATTGTTAATCCTGCCTTGACTTTATCTCCTTTTTGCACCGTACAATTTAATACTATTCGCCTCGGGACGTACAATTCTGTACAGGACCCGAATTTAATCATCCCGAACTGTGCTCCGGCGGGGTATTCCTGGCCCGTTTTGGCGACGCAGACAATACGCCGTGCAATCGCTCCGGAAATCTGACGTACCAACAGCCGGTCTTTCGGCTCATTGAGACGGAACATTTCAACATCGTTGGCTTCGTTGACCTTGTGGCATTGAGGATTCCGCGCATCAAGGAATTTGCCGGGTTTATAGGTGATCTGGCCGATGTGTACGGGGCAGGGTACACGGTTAATGTGGACATTAAAGATGCTTAAAAAGATTTCAATCCGCAGGACCGGCCCTTCAAAGCCCGGACAGGATTCGAGGGTTTCTACAGCGGCAATGGTGCCGTCCGCCGGAGACAGAAGCAGTGAAGAATCATTCGGCACGTTCCGATACGGGTCACGGAAAAAGGAAAAGACCCAGATCAGTATTATCAGCAGTATCAGCTCCGGCAGCCATAATGTTAAAAATGACCCGGTCGGACAACCACAGCAGGGCACTAAAAAGCGACTGGCGACAACGAAGTAAAGCGCCATTGCCGCTACGATAAGTATCGGAAAGACAACCACCTGCGGCAGTCCGTATTGAGTTAATGGTATTCGCATAACACACCAGAATACGCGATGAATGCGGGAAAATCAAGCTTTGAAATCTTCTGTATTGAGAAGGAATTCGTGATATAATAGGCAACGTTTTTGAAACATCCCGGCGGTCATTGCATCTTTATGAGTAACATTCTCGGTGTTTTCCTGCATCAAAAGCCGGGTTGTTGGAGTCGGGTTATGTCGTTACACAAATCGAAAACGGATAAATTTGATTAAAAAGGAGACACCATGGGCTGGGGACGGACGTTTTTTTTAGGAGATGTAGGAAATCGGCTGGACATTGCCGATTGTGAACAGGATATCAAAATCCTCAAAGAGTCCCTGATACAGATGCATGATGAGGGGCAATCACAGGACGCCGAGCTGATCGGCTTACGCCGGGAAAACGATCAGTTGAAGCTCTACCTGGCGGCGATGATACGCCTGCTGGCTGCCAAGGGGCTGCTCAACAAAGACGAAATCCAAAAAATGGTTGACATTATTGATGCCGAAGACGGTGCGATGGACGGTAAAAGCCGAAACGGCATTCTTTGATATCAGATAATTTCCGGTACGACCCAATCACTTTTGTGATGACGCTTGAGAAAAGCGTTGGCTGCATCAGCAAAATTGCCGGTAAAAAGTTCTGCATTGCTGTCGAAGGTTAAAGAAGCCCCCAGTACAGCGCGTTTTTGGTTCAGATCGACTTCGTTGATCTTGAGATTCTCACAGCATCGCTGCCATGCTTCGGCGACCCGTGTATTCTCTTTGACCCGCTCAAGGGCCTCCTGCGGTGACAGGGTTTGGCCGATACGATGGGAGATATTCCCAAGATGACACAGGGCTGAGGAAATGTGTCCGTCGTGAGGCGGACAGGCGGCCTTGTCGGGCCGGTTGCTCCGGACGGCTTCGATAAAGTTAGGCAGATGGTTGCCGCCGCCCTGATCTTCAAAACGTGCGATGCGTTTGCCGTTGTTGTCATAGGCCGCTGATTCTGAGATATATCCGCCTTCGCATTCCAGAACTGTTCCCACACGGGCATTTTTATATAGTGGCATTGCGTTTATTCCGGGCCGAACCGGCAGATTGAGTACTTCAAAAATCAGAGGAACCGGCTGATAATCAAAATACAGAATCTGCGTATTTGGTGTTTCGCCCGCATCCTCATAGCCGAATCGTCCCCCGATGCTGAAAATATGCTCCGGATAACTGTTCTGTCCAATCATCCACCGCGTAATGTCCACCTGGTGTACCCCCTGATTGCCCAAATCGCCGTTGCCGGTGTTCCATACCCAGTGCCAGTCGTAATGCAGATTCGGACGCATCACCGGAATGTTTTCCGCAGGCCCCAGCCACAGTGCGTAGTTACAACTTGGCGGAGGGACAAGAGGGTTGTTCAGTTTACCGATGCTGCCGCGCTGCCTGTAACACAGTCCCCTTGCTGTCAGCACCTTGCCGAGAGCGCCTTGCTTGAGATAGTCGGTGATTTGCGGCCAGCATTCCCGTGAACGATGATGAATGCCTGTCTCAACCACCTGTTTGCTCTTTTTTGCAAGGTTGACCAGTTGCCGACCTTCCCAAACATTGTGGGAGATGGGTTTTTCGACATAGACATGCTTGCCTGCCTGAAGTGCGTGGATACTGTGCAGTACATGCCAGTGATTGCAGGATGCGATAATCACGGCGTCAATATCTTTGCGGTCCAACAGTTGACGAAAATCGACATAGGTATCTACAGCGACGGGGGGGGCCGCCTTGGCTAATTCTTCCTTCAGGTACTCCATTTTATAGCCGGGATCCGGGTCGGCCAGTGCAACCAGTCGAGCGCCGGCAATCTTGCTGACGCGGGTTGCCAGATTCGAACCGTTCTGGCCTGCCCCGATGACTCCGACGCGAATATCCTGGTTGGCGCCCAAAATCCGGCCGGGTACAGTTGCTGTCATTACGCTAAGTGTTACTGCGGCCGACTGTTTCATGAAATCGCGTCGTCCGATCATTTGCATAGCAATCCTTTCGGGAAAAAACACTTAATTAAGGACTCCCCGCACTAAAGACGCCTGACTATCGCATAAAAATGCAGTCAAGTCAAGAATTTGAAAAAACATTCGCTGGTGAAGCCGGGGTTCATATTTGAATATTGCTATTAATAGCTCGTATCCCCGCCAGCAGGGCACGGGCTTTAATCAGCGTCTCATTCCACTCAGCCTGCGGGTCGGAGTCGGCAACGATTCCGCCCCCGGTCTGTACATAAGCAATGTCGTTCTGTAAGATAATCGTGCGGATTGCAATATTCAGGCACAGATCAAAATTCAGTCCGATCCAGCCGATACTGCCGGTATAAACGCCGCGGGCGGTTGGTTCCAGTGCATCAATGATCTCCATCGCACTGATCTTCGGCGCCCCGGTAATCGAGCCGCCCGGAAACGTTGCCCGCAGCAAAGCTTCAATACGCTCGGTCCCCGGCGGCAAACTCAGCCTGCCTTCCACAGTTCCCACGGCATGATACACCGTCGCAAACGCCTCAATCCGCCGCAAACAGCTCACGTGCCGCGTACCCGGCATACAGACACGGGCCAAATCGTTGCGTTCCAGATCGATGATCATTGCCAGCTCCGCCTGATCTTTTTCGCTTTTGACCAACGCTGCAAACTGCCTCCGATTGGCGGGGGCATCGTCCGGCAGCGCGGGGTTTCGCGGCCGCGTGCCTTTAATCGGGTCAGTACAAATGTGGTCGCCTCGTACGTCCAGAAACAATTCCGGAGAGGCACTGACAACTGCGGTTTCATCCCACGCCAGATACGCCGCATAGGGGCTGGGGTTATGGTGATTCTGCCAGCAGAACAAATCGACAGGTTGTCCGTTAAACGGCATCGAAAACCGCTGCGAGTAATTGATTTGATACACATCACCGTCAATAATGTGTCGATGAATCTGTTCCAGTGCTGCAAAGTATTCTGTTTGTGTCATCGTGCAGGCAATACCCGCCGGGTTCATGGTGTCTATGGAAGCGGCCGCCGGCAGGGGGGCAATGTTTGCGTTAGCCTCATTAAGCCAATTGTTTAGTGTCGTAAATTTGGCGTCAACTGAAGGGGTACCTTCCATTTTAACGGCGACCAGCGAAAAGGCACCTGTCGAGTGATTGAAAAGAATTGCCTTGTCATAAAATGCCAGCCGGATAATCGGCATCCCGATATCGTCATCGGTGTGCTGCGGCAGACGCTCAATAAACCGTCCCAATTCGTAGCCGAAATATCCAATCCACCCCCCGCAAAAAAAACCCGAAGGAAATGGCAGGTCGTCTTTGGTTGCCAGTCGATAGCGGGACAGAAAGGCTTTCAGTTTTTCAAACGGATTGCTCTCGTTGAGAGAGAATTCAAACACCTCCACCGGCTCTGCCGCAAACACGCTCATCCCGCGAACCGACGCATTTCCCCCGAGAATAGCAGGGCGATCTTTGGCGGCAACGACCTTTGCCAATCCCGAAAGCTCAACTCGCTCGTTGACAGGTCGAAGATGCGGTCGGCATAAAAAAGCCTCTTCAGCGTGCAGGCTCATTGCCCGGCCCGAACTGCTCAAGAATCTGCACTGATGCCGACGCTCCGATCCGCGTTGCACCCGCCTCGATCATCGCCAGAGCTTGCGGGAGCGTTTTGATCCCCCCGGCGGCCTTGACGCGGCATCGCGGAGCGGCTTCTGCCATTACGCGGACATCCTCGACCCGCGCGCCCCCGGCTTTGTGGTAGCCGGTGCTGGTTTTGACAAAATCAACCCCCGCTTCTTGGGCAATGCCGCACACAAAACGGATTTGTGTTTCAGTCAGTGCCGCCGATTCAATAATCACTTTCAGTGGTACAACCGGTCGCATTACACGGCAGGCTCCCAGCACTGCCGCAAACTCCCGCCGTAAAGCAGTTGCATCACCCTCAAGGAGCGCCGCAAGGTCAGCCACCATATCCACCTCGTCGGCCCCGTCCCGGATAAGAGCCTCCGCCGCGTATGCCTTCACCTTGGCCGTTTCCGTACCGAACGGAAACCCTGCTACTGAGACCACCTTGATGCCCGTTCCATGCAGGATGTCGGCGGCTGGTCCCACCCACCGCGGCTGTATGCACACCCCGTAAAATCCATACCGCACCGCCTCGTCGCAGATACGCCGGATGTCGGAGGCGACGGCCATCGGGTCCAACAGTGTGTGCTCGAAGTATTTGGCCAGTTGTGTGCTGTTGATAATAGTCATCCGTCAATATCTCTGTTTAAATATTTTTATCTTTAATGTCTCGATTGTTATCAGTAAACTATTATCACAGTTCAGTTTATAGTCAATAGATATCCATAGAAATCGCAGTTTTATTGATTGAGGATGCGTATTTCAAGTGTGTCAAACGCAGTTTGATTTGATTCTTGCAGTGCATGGCCTTTGATATAAGCTGGATTCTGCTGCGGGATCAAAGTAGTACACAGCGGAAGTGTGGCTAAACTTGGCGATTAAAACGCCCAAGATGGCGATGCTTTAGTGTGCTTTTTAGGGTATTAAAAGGGTTAAGATTATTTAGAGAAGTTCTCTATGAACGTTGTTTATATTTAAAATACTTTAGATTTTTGAAAGGGGATATCTGACAAGTTTTTCACGAGCAGAATTACTGTTGTTTACGATCTTCCTTTCGGGATTATTACACGCGGTTGAAGTAAAGCCGGAGGAGATGGCCGATGCCGGGCAGTTTATGGCGGCCCGGTTTGACGAAAAGTCGTTCGCTGAACCTGTGTTTTCATTTATGTATGACGGTAAGCCATCGAAAGACCTGCTGAAAAACTGGACATTTAAGCGCGATACCGTTTCACTCGACGAATATCACAAAGGATACACTCACAACATGAAAACTTGTAAGAGGATTATATGAACAGGGGTAAAGTGAAGTTCAGTATCGTGTGCGGAATTTGTCTATCATCTCTTATGCTCGTCGGCGGCTGTCTGCTGTCTCCGCGGACAGCCGTCACCGGCGACCTTTGGCTTGCCGATCTGCGGTGTGAGTATCGGCAGAATCCTCAGGGTATCGACGTTCTTTGGCCGCGTTTGTCATGGACGCTGCAAGCGACGACGGATGCCCGAGGATTGACACAATCCGCCTATCACATCCTGGTGGCAAGCACCTCGGAAAAGCTTGCTGCAGAGCAGGGCGACTTGTGGGACAGCGGCAAAGTCGAGTCCGGCTCGCAGCTTCATATCGCGTACGCCGGCAAGTCGCTGACCTCACGGATGCAGTGTTACTGGAAAGTCCGCGTCTGGGATCAGAATGACAAGCCCTCCGAGTGGAGCGAACCCGCTTTCTGGATCATGGGTTTACTTCAGCCATCCGATTGGCTGGCCAAGTGGATTGCCGATCCCGACAGCACCGTCGGTAAAGCCGCACCCAAACCGCTCAATGGTTATCACAGCGAAATCGCCAATGCCGCAGACACGACCAAATGGGTCGCAATCGATCTCGGCAAGCCGCAGGAATTCGATGCCGTCCGGCTCTGTCCCGCCCGCCCTTATGATTTCAGTCCCGACACGCCGGGCTTTCTGTTTCCGGTCCGTTTCAAAATCGAAGCCGCATCACAGGCGGACTTTACCGATGCACAGGTCCTGCTCGACCGCACCACCGTCGATGAACCCAATCCCGGCACCGATGCCCCGCTTTATCGCTTCACCTCCACGACCGCACAATTCGTCCGCCTCACCGTGACACGATTGGGTCAGCGTGACGGAAACAGTTTTGCATTCGCGCTGGCCGAGATGCAGGTCTTGAATGGACAAAATGATATAGCCAATGGCGCCAAAGTCCTCGCACTGGATTCCATCGAAGGCGGGGCATGGGCCAAGGTCAACCTGACCGACGGCATCGTGACCACAGTAAGGCCCCCCGACAGCATAGCCCTGCCGGCCACGATGGTTCGCAAGGCATTCCAAATCAATCACCCCATCAAGCGCGCCACGGCCTACGCCACCGCGCTGGGCCTCTACGAATTCCGTCTCAACGGCCGGCGCGTCGGCGATCAGCTTTTGGCCCCCGAATGGACCAGCTACCGCAAACGCGTGGCCTATCAAACCTATGATGTCACCGAACTCCTGCGTTCGGGTGAAAACGTCGCGGCGGCCATGCTGGGTGAAGGTTGGTACGCCGGACGTCTTGCGATGGCCGACCCATTCCCCTATGGGACCCATCCCCGCTTTCTGCTCCAGCTTGAAATCGAGCTGGACGACGGCTCAAAGCAACTGCAGGTAACGGATGACTCCTGGCGCACCACCATCGACGGGCCGATTCGCACCGCCGGTATCTATGACGGCGAAACCTATGACGCTCGCCACGACCACCCCGGCTGGGAAATGCCTGGCTTCAACGACCAGAACTGGGCTAAAGCAAAGGTCTTTGACCTCGATGACCGCAAGCTGGTCTGGCTGTGTAACGAACCCATCCAGGTCGCCAAAGAACTCTCACCGGTAAAGATGACCGAGCCAAAACCCGGCGTATTCGTGTTTGATCTCAGCCAGAACATGGTCGGCTGGTGCCGCGTAAATGCCGTCGGCGCCGCGGGCAAAACCGTCACGATGCGCTATGCTGAAATGCTCAATGACGATGGCACCCTTTACACTGCCAACTTGCGCGGAGCCCCTCAGATAGACCGTTACACCCCCGCGATCAATGGCCCTTTTGCCTTCGAGCCTCATTTCACTTATCACGGTTTCCGCTATGTGGAATTAACAGGCCTGGCCGAACCGCCAACCCAAAGAGCCGTGCTTGGTCGAGTGTTTCATTCCTCGTCCCCGATTGCAGGGCGTTTCGAGTGTTCGGATCCATCGCTAAGCCGACTCATGGAAAACATCCTGTGGACCCAGCGCGCCAATCTCATGAGTGCCCCAACCGATTGTCCCCAGCGTGACGAACGCATGGGGTGGATGGGAGATATTCAGGCTTTTTCGCAAACCGGCGTCTTCAACATGGACATGGCCGCATTCTTCACTAAGTTCGCCCAGGATACCCGCGACGATCAGGCTGACGACGGACGCTTTCCCGATTTCGCACCGCACCCCGGCAAATTCAATCTGCCGGGTTCTGACGGCAACGGCTGGACACAGGCATTCTCCGGCGCTCCCGCCTGGGCCGACGCCGGCGTAATCGTCCCTTGGCACGCGTACCAGAACTATGCCGACATCCGCCTCCTCGAAGAACATTTTGACGCGGCCCGCCGCTGGGTGGACTACATCCATCACCACAACCCCGACCTGGTCTGGGCAAGGTACCGCAATAACGACTACAACGACTGGCTCAACGGCGATACGCTCAGGCAGACCGGCTGGCCCACTCAGGGCGGCTCTGTCCCGAATGTGATTTTCGCCACCGCCTTTTTCGCCCATTCTACGGAACTCGTGTCGAAAATGGCCGAACTGCTGGGACGCAAAGAAGACGCCCAGCGCTACGGCCAATTGTCCCAGCAAATCAAAACCGTTTTCAACCAGCGCTTCGTCAAGCCCGACGGCCGCATCGAAGGTGATACGCAGGGCGGTTACGCACTGGCACTGAGTTTCAATCTCCTGCCGGATGACCTTCGCCCGAAGGCGGCCTTGTATATGGTCGAAAACATCCGCCGCTACCAGAATCACCTGTCCACCGGCATTCAGACTTCGCACCGGGCCATGCTTGAATTGACCCGTTATGGTTACAGCGATGTCGGCTGGCAATTGCTCACCAACCGCACCTTCCCCTCGTGGCTCTATATGATCGACAATGGTGCGACCACGATTTGGGAACGCTGGGATGGTTATGTCAAAGGTCGCGGTTTCCAGGATGCCGGCATGAATTCCTTCAACCACTGGGCCTTTGGCGCCGTCGGCGAATGGATGTGGCGCTGCATCGCGGGACTTAATCCCGATGACACGCAGCCCGGCTGGAAACACTTCTCTATCGCCCCGAAACCCGGCGGCGGCCTGACATGGGCCAGAGGCGAATATCAATCTATTCGGGGTCTGATTACCGCCTTTTGGCAAGTGGAGGGGGGGCGAATCGTTCTGAAGGTATCGATCCCGCCGAATACCACCGCCACCGTCTATGTGCCGACCCGTCAGCCGGAGGCCGTGACCGAATCCGCCCGTCCGGTTGAGCAAGCTATCGGTGTCAAATACCTTCGCGCCGAAAAGGACGCGGCGGTGTATGAAGTCGGTTCAGGCAGCTATGTTTTCGAGTCCCCGTTCTCCGCCAGTGAAGCGTCAGGGCAATAAGAAACAAAGAAATGCAGATTTGGTTGTTCACTAACATGGATCATATAAATAGATTCGAAAGGGAAAGGATGATAAACATTTCACGAATAGTATCGCTGTTGTGCATGGCAGCACTGCCGGGTTTTCTCTATGCGGTTGAGGTCAAGCCTGGAGAGATGGCGGATGCCGGGCAGTTTATGAGTACCCGCTTTGATGAAAAAACGTTTGCAGAGCCAGTGTTTTCGTTTGTTTATGACGGTAAGCTGTCAAAGGACTTTCTGAAAGACTGGGCTTTCAAAAGCGAAACGGTTTTGTCGGATGAGTATCGCAGGCAAGTTATTTTTACCTATACAGATCCGGCCACGAAGCTTGAAGTCAAATGTGTTGCTGTGCAGTGGCTGAATTTCCCGGTTGTGGAATGGACGGTTTATATCAAAAATAGTTCGGATGTCAAAAGCCCGATGATTGAAAACCTTCGTACCATCGATATCCGGCTTGCTCAATCTGAAAAAGAATCGGTAATCCTTCACTATAATCGCGGTGACGATTGTACTGCCAATAGTTTTGCGGTTCTGGAAAGCGATATCGCTGTAGGCAGTCAACTGCAGTTTGCGCCCGCCGGGGGCAGGCCGACCAATGGCCAATGGCCCTATTATAATTTTAATACCGCCGGCAAAGGCTTTTTGATGGCGATCGGCTGGCCCGGACAATGGTCATCGAAATTCAGCCGTGATAATGCGGGGCTGGATCTGAACGCCGGTCAGGAAACGACCCATTTTGTTCTCCTGCCCGGTGAAGAAGTTCGCACCCCACTGATCGCGATGATGTTTTATCAGGGCGACTGGATTGGCGGCCAGAATCTCTGGCGGCAGTGGATGATTAGGCACAATATTCCAAAAGACCATGGCAAACCATTGACGCTGCCTTTCTTTGCGGGATGCAGTTCGCATCAGTTTGCTGAAATGACCAAAGCCAACGAACAAAATCAAAAAGAGTTTATTGACAGTTATCTGAAAAAGGGCATTAAGCTCGATTACTGGTGGATGGATGCAGGGTGGTATGTCGGGGCTGCAGAAAAGGGGTGGCCGTGGACCGGCACATGGGAGGTGGACCGCCGCCCGAATCGTTTCCCCAACGGCCTGCGGGCTATCAGCGACTATGCACACGGCAAAGATGTCGATATCATCGTGTGGTTTGAGCCGGAACGTGTCGCAGGCGGAACGTGGCTGACTGAACACCATCCGGAATGGATTCTGGGCGGCAAGGACGGCGGTCTTTTAAATCTCGGCAATCCTGACGCATGGCATTGGGTAGTCACTCATATCGACAAACTGATTAAGGAAGAAGGGATCGATCTCTATCGGCAGGATTTTAACATTGATCCTTTGGGATACTGGCAAAAAAATGATACACAAGACCGGCAGGGCATTACGGAAAATAAATATGTGTCGGGGTATCTGGCGTATTGGGATGAATTGAAAAAACGGAATCCCGGTATGCTGATAGACTCCTGTGCTTCCGGCGGCCGGCGCAATGACCTTGAGACGATGCGTCGAGCCGTTCCGCTGCTGCGAAGCGATTACCTTTTTGAGCCGGTCGGTCAGCAGGCCCACACCTATGCACTTTCATCCTGGTTGCCTTTTTATGGCACAGGTTATAATCCGTCAAACACACAGGGCTGGGGCTATGGCGCCGGAAGTGCCCTTGCATACGGCCCTTATGTCCGCCGCAGTAATATGTGTCCGGCCAATATCGGTATTTTCGATTTCAGAGTTGAAGTGGATGATGCATTAATTATGAAGCTGTATAAGGAATGGCTGGACATTGCCCCGTATTATTTTGGCGATTTTTATCCATTGACTCCCTACAGCATTGCGGAAACAGATTGGATGGCCTGGCAGTTCAATAACCCTGGCAGCGGCGGATTTGTGTGTGCGTTCCGCCGCAGCCAATGTCATTTCCGCAGCGCCGTGCTGAAGCTCCATGACCTTGATCCTAAAGCTGATTATCGTATCGAAAATACGGACACGAATCAACCGGTCACAAAAACCGGAAAAGAGCTGATGGAAAAAGGACTGCTTGTGGAAATCCCGGAACAGCCGGGTGCGGTCGTATTGAAATATTCAGCGGTAAAAGCTTACTAAAGGAACTTGGAATAAAGCAATGAATATGAAACACTTTAAAATTATCTCTGTAATAATCCTGATCGGTTTATGGATATATTCTCCGGTTTACGGCAAGCGGTTGGATGAGAGCCGCGATATTGAGTTTAAATCAGATTATGACCAATCACCGCAGCGCTATATTTTGCGATTACCAGAGGATTTCAATGAGTCTGTTAGTCACGACCTGCTGATTGCTCTTCATGGACACGGCTCGGATCGATGGCAATTTGCCGAGGCTGAACATCCACAGTGTACAGCAGTCAGAGATACGGCCGGCGAACGAGATATGATCTTTGTATCGCCCGATTACCGCGCCAAGACATCCTGGATGGGTCCTGCTGCCGAGGCGGATGTTGTTCACATTATTGAGGAACTCAAGGCCCGTTACAAAATCGGCAAGGTCTTCGTATGCGGCGGTTCGATGGGGGGCTCATCGGCCTTGACGTTTGCCGTACTCCACCCTGACAAGATTGCCGGGGTGGCCGCTATGAATCCAACGGCGAACCATTTGGAGTATGAAGGATTCCAGGACGCAATTGCCCATTCTTTCGGAGGAACGAAAGAGGATATTCCGGATGAATACAAGAAACGCAGTGCAGAATACTGGCCTGAACGATTCACTTTTCCTGTTGCAATAAGCGTTGGCGGCAAAGATACCATTGTCCCCCCGGACAGCGCCATGCGTTTGGCGGGCGTGCTGCAAAGACTGGGTAAACAAGTCACTTTGATTAACAGGCCCGAAGCAGGTCATGACACCACCTATGAAGATGTCAGGCAGATGCTGGAATTTATACTTAATCCGCCCGTCTTAATCAGTGACATCCCTGGTACGATTCTATTGAGTATGCAGGATTGGGGTGAACTGGGTATTGATGAATGTACACATTTGCCCGGCCAAAAAGGTCTGCCTCTTCAGATTCATAACAAGGTCTATAAAAAAGGCCTCGGAAGCCATGCCAATGGAACAGTAGTTATTGACTTGGGTGGTGCATACAGCACATTTGAATCGGAAGTCGGTGTCCAGTGGCAGATGGGAGGTCCCGGCAATGTAACTTTCAAAGTATTGGCTGATGAGAAGGAAGTTTTCAACAGCGGCAGGATGACAGAAACCACCCCGGCACAGTCGGTCCATGTGTCTGTTGCCGGAGTACAGGAATTAATGCTCATCACGGCCACCGAGGGAAGCATCACCAATTGTGCCGGGAACTGGGCACAAGCAAGGTTGACCCGATCAAATAACCCGATTCCGCCGGCCGCGAGGGAAACGGTCGATATTGGTCAGTTTGGCCGTGTTGTCACGTGGGACCCCGGCCGGATGGATGGATGCCGGAATAACCGTTTTCAGGACTTTACGGTGGAAGATCTTTATCTTGAGAATGACGTGCCGGCCAACGCAAACGGTCTCTATACAGTACCGAAGTCAAACGGCATCGGTTGTATCGGGCTGCAATGGCTCGAACAACGGCGCATTAAATCGGTGGGGATTCAGTTTGCTGATGCGTCGGGGATGCCGCCCCGCGAAAGCGTGCAGGTTCAGTATTGGGTGATGACCCGGCAAGGCGGTTCTCCGGGTGGGTCTGTCTGGCAGGGACGCTGGGAAAATTTTGATGGGACGCTGCGGCAGGAGCAGGATCGATGGATATATACGATTGACTGGAAAGACCGAACCGCCCGGCAAAGGGGGACTTTAAAGATTCGCTGGATATTTCCCGCCGCCGCACAGGATATCGCTGTTCGCCGGCTGACAGCCCTGCCGGATTCGAAGTGGGAAACGGTCGGTTTGTCGCTGCTGTTTGAAAATGCCGGCGACGGAGGCACAGGCTCTGTGAAGCTGTACAACGGCGAGATCGTTGACGAAGCGGGCAACGCTTCTGTTAAGACAGATTGGGATGTGCGTGAACCGTTACATTTGAAAGTCCGTTATTGCACCACCACATATTGGATGACCGACCGCACGGTTGTGCGTCTTACGCTTCCGAATGGAACCTTCGGCGTTGCCGTCGATGACGTATTGAATAACGGCTGTGTTTATGTCAAAGAATTCGGTTTGTTCGCCGCAAAGGACCCGGCCCTGACACTAAATCAATACAAGGCCTCGATCGCAGACAGGAAAACGATCCTTGAACGGGTTCATACGATGCCCGATCAGACGTTCCGGCAGGCCGAGGAGCGGGTGCATCGCGCTGGGGCAGACCTTGGGCCAACACTGCTTTCACTGGCGTGCGACAATGTTAAATTTCTTGTCGGGCGGGATGGTTCAGTTCATTTCCGGGACAGCGTGGAGGTATATAATGCTTCTGCGGCCGGCAGCCATGCCTATCAGAAATATTTATGCCAGATTAAACCCAAGTTCGGGTCGGTAACCAGCACTCAACTCCATCGACAGCTCCAGAACGGCTGGCTGCCCATTGAGCTGACAACCATAAACGATAACGGGGTCGTGTATCGTCAGCGAACGTTTGTTGCTCCGTATGATTTTGACCCTGTCACGGCGGAACGTTCTCTTTTTATCAATCGCAAACCGCTCTGCACGGCACAATTTACCATTGAGAATACTCAGAGCAAAGACGCGGATGTGTCGATTGCGATCAGGATATTCTCGGATTCGGAAAAGAATGAGTCTGCCGAATTGCAGCCGACCGCCGGGGGGGCGCTGGCGACCAAACTCGGAAAGCCTTTGGCGGCTGTGGCGGTCATTGAGGCCGGTTCTCTTCAGTCTGAAATTAAAGACGGCGTCTGGACGCTGGCCGGCCGCCTTTCTGCCAACGGCAGGGCCGAATGTTCCGTGTATATTCCCGGCTGGGCGATGGCAGCCGATGAACTGACGGCGGTTCGGGACAGCAACACAATGGCGGCCAATACGGAAGCCTACTGGAAACGCGTGATGGAGCCGGCGATGACCTTTGAAATCCCGGATCCAAAACTTCAGAACCTGATTGTCAGCTCTCAGGTTCACTGTATGCTGGCGGCCCGCAATGAAGACTATACGAACGTGGCGGCCTGGATCGCGTCGTCGGATTACGGCCCGCTGGAAAGCGAGGCGCAGTCGGTAATCCGCGGAATGCAGATTACGGGCAACCTTGATTTTGCGCGTAACGCCCACGATTTTTTTATCAAACGCTACAATACCGAGGGATTTATTACGCCAACCTATACGGTGATGGGAACCGGCTGGCACCTGTGGTGTCTGGGTGAATACTATAACTTGACCCGGGACACCGCGTGGCTTCGTGCGAATGCCGACGAGATCGCCCGTGTATGCCGGTGGCTGATGAATGCGTGCGAAAAGACCAAAAGAGTTGACGCATTCGGCAACCGAGTGCCCGAATGGGGTCTTTTGCCGCCGGGGACGATGGCAGACTGGGAAGTGTTCAATTACTATTACTGCATGAACGGTTACTACTATGCGGGGCTGAATGCAGCCGGACAGGCCCTCAAGGACATCGATTATCACGGTGCACAGAAAATGATCGACAATGCGGCCCGGCTGCGCGACAATATTCTGAGGGCTTATCATTGGACACAATCACAAGCCCCGGTCTACCCGCTTCAGGACGGTACATGGGTGCCTGCTTATCCGACACATGTCTATTGTCCCGGTCCCATCGATAACTTTTATAAAGGCGAGGATTTTGGCCGAAGCTGGGCTTATGATGTGGAAATCGGCAGTCACCATCTTATTGCACAGGGAGTTATGGATCCCGGCAGCCAAGACGCCCATTGGATCATGAACCACATGGAGGACGTACAGTTCTTGGGCAGTGGATGGGGCTATGAGGGCTATTCCTCAGAAAAAAATCACGAGGACTGGTTCAACCTGGGCGGCTTTGCCAAGGTGCAGCCCTTCTATGCACGAACGGCGGAAGTCTATGGTCTTCAGGATGATGTCAAGGGATTCCTGCGGGCGTACTTCAATGCAACGATCTCGCTGCTGAACCGGGAAAACCTGTCGCTGTGGGAGCATTTCCATAACGGCGCCTACAACAAAACGCACGAGACGGGTTACTTTCTGCATCAGTCCAGAATGATGATGGTGACGGAAAAAGGCGATCAGCTCTGGCTGGCGCCGTTTGTGACCGACCGCTGGTTTGACGACGGGATGCGGGTTGCCGTCAGCAAGGCGCCGACTCAATGGGGGCCGATTGCCTATGAGATTACATCACATGTCAACGCAGGATATATTGAGGCCAGGATCGTTCCGCCAACTCGCCAGATGCCTGAAGAGATCATTCTCCGGCTGCGTCATCCGGACGGAAAAGCCATTCGCTCTGTACAGGTGGATGGTCAAAACCACAGCGACTTCGACCCTGCCAGAAATATTGTTCGGCTGACAGGACCTTTTAGCCCAATGACCGTCAAGGCGATGTATTAACCTATAATGCGAAAGATTACCAATGCGAACACTGATTTTCATCTTTATCTGCGGCGGCGGACTGCTATGGCTGTCAGGCCCTGCGGCCGGCGACACAACTCCTGCGGGACAGCCCGCCGCACAGATCGGCGACAGCGGCATGAGGATCGACATTTTTCTTGATGCCGACGGGTTCCGGGAAACCCTTCAGGTCGATCGGCAGTATACTCTTGTCAGTATCCCCTGGATATTGCATATCGATGGCGAAACGGTTACGCCCAGAGAGAACACGATTGAATTATCGGAACAGACTCGTGATGCCGTGATATTCAAAGGGGCCAACCGTCTGTTTGATTGGACATTGAAGTACAGCGTTGAAATACCCACGTGCGTCACCAAGACGCTGTCCCTGACGCCTCGCACGTCTGTGTGCGTCAATTCCGTGTCGCTGTGGAATGCCCGGTCGGAATGCGAACCCGTTGTCGCAAGCACTTCTTTGCTGGATATCTGCGTTTTTTATCGCGGAAAAAATTCGGGTCTTTTTGTCTCACTGGACTTTCCCTACTCAAAGATCAAAAAACAGGATGGCGCCTGGAGCGTCTCTTATCCTCCACAGGAGACACTGACTGCCGGTCAGGAATCTGTCTGCCATTCTTTGACCTTTGGGCCGACATCGCTTACTCAAACGGTTCGGTATGGTTATGATGACGGTGAAGTTGCAGCAATGGATCGCTACATTCAAACGCGAATCAAGCCGCGTTTTAATCGCCCGATGACAATCACCGCCGGTATTAATAATCGCTATACACAGCTGGCGGACGGTGAGGTTTTTTATACGATGAAAGATCAGCCGACGCTGAGCTGGAATACCGATTGGCTGGAACAGGATATCCAATTGATGGCCAAGACAGGGGTGGAGTATTACCAGATCTGGCCGGGGCCGTTTGATGACTATCCCGGTGACGTGGATTCTGCGTATGTCCATAAGTTTGTCGCCGGCGCAAACCGCCTGGGGGTGCGTGTGGGCGATTATTCCGGCACCGAACAATTGTTCTGCGAGCATTACAATTTTTACAACAACACGCATGAAAAGTTCGGATTGGTTCCCTCCGAATGTCATTTCGGCAACAAGAAGTTCGTGGACACCTATATCACCGTAACCACGGAATACTGTAAAAAGTACGGATTTGAAGCACATTGTCTGGACTTTTTGAAGATATGGAAGCGGGCGGAAGGCGTTGCGGACGAAGAATTGATCTACGCACAGGTCAGAGGTTTAACGCAGGTGCTTGAGGCCATCAACAATGTTTCAGAGAATATGATGACCTGGTCGAATTCGGGTGTCTGGTCGGAACTGCTGCCGAAAATCGCCTGGTACAATCATAACTTGTATCTGACCGATCCTTATATGGACAAGCCCTGGCAGGGCCTGAATATGACCCGTCTGTTGGACGATGTCCGGCGCGAGCAGATGGTTTCGCTTCATTATTCGAGATTTATACCGTACAGATACCTCTCGAATGTTCAGTATTTTTTCTGCCAGAATTCCATTGTGCCTGATACCGAGAATTATCAATTCGGAGCGTTGTCAACACTTGCGGTCGTTCCCAATCTGGGATTCGGTGAACTTCGATTTTGGCTGGAAACATTGCCGGCCTCCCGGCAGCAGAGCATTATCGCATTTTACCGGAAATGGCTGGGATTCATCAAAGAGAATTATGAACTTTGGACAACAGCTTATGATGCCGGAGAAAAGCCCGGAGTCGGAAGCGCCGAGATCTACGCCCATACGCGCAACAATCACGGCTATATTTTCCTGGTCAATTCCAATTACTGGGATAGGGATGTACTTGTGCCGTTCAATGAACGGCTTGGGTTTGCAGGCGATTTGCGATGTGAGATCAAGCAGTTGTATCCCGCTGAAAAACGGTGTCTGACGAGTTCCGGCCCGTTTGTCCGATTGGGTCAGCAGATTCCATTCCGCGTGCCCGCCCGGCAGGTAATTGTGCTGGAAGTCCAGCCGACCCCTGAAGAAACCGACTCCCCTAAAGTATATGGCATTCCTGCGGTTGTTGAATCGACGGAGAAGGGATATCGGCTGAAAACCACCGGACCGCAGGGCAGCACGCAGCGATTTGTGGTCTATTTCCCTGAGAGCGTCAACACCGACACTATCCGTGCGAGCGTCCGGCCGGATATTCCCAAACAGCGGCAGCGTTCCTGGAAACCGACGGGCCTGAGCCTTATTTCCAAAGACCAACGGTCCGCCCTGTTCGAGATCACTTTTCGCAACAAGATCGCTCCCAGAGTCTTATCGGTATGGAGAGTCTTACCCGGCGACCTGCAAACGGGTCTGAATTCAGGATGGCCGAACGGTTTTGAAACAGGGGATTCCTGCGAATTTCCGCTGTTCAATGGCACGGCCGGGATGTCGTTGCCCCTGTGGCCCCGGGATGCCGAGGCACTTGGGTTCGGGGCATTGGCCAATTTCTGCGGCGGTTATATTGAAAATTCGTTCTCGGAAGATCAGGACACGTATATTGAAATCACACTCGCTGCCGATTCGGACAAGACGGAACCTCAGGAAGAATTGCGTTATGACATCACTGTCCTTCCTGCCCGGACATTGCCGGCCGTCGCCAAAGATTCGAAAAAACACTGGTGGGTGCAGCATGATGTCGAGCTGCCGTTTATGTATGGGTATGGATGCGAGCCGGCGTTTCAAGACCACATGTTCCTGGTACTGCCATTTCTGGACAGTTCCAAAATAAAAATTCTACAGGTATGGATTAACGGAAGCCCGGCCAGCGTTCAGAACTATCGCTATCCCCGGAATCGAAACCTGGGCTGCTATTATATTGACCTTGTCGGCTCCGCGGCACGCGGAGGCAACAATCGGATCGTACTGTTTTATGAGCAATAACGGCGGGTTGATATAAAACAAAAATGGCCTGCGGGATAAATCCTGCAGGCCATGGTGTCTTATCGCGTGCCATCAACGCAACGATCTCGCTGCTGAACCGGGAAACCCTTTCCGCGAGTTTTTCATTCGGTAAATCTATCCTGAATATGAAAACTATAGGGAGTGTCTTGGTTGCCGGTTTACTCTCTGTTGCAGTTGGAGTATGGGGTTTTATTCTTGCTGTGATCGGAGTGGTTGGTTTTTTTAAATCGAAGGATAAACAGGTTCAGGAATTGCTTCCGGAAAGCAGAGAGATTACTAAACAGCAAGGTCCTCAAGACAGACACACCAGGAATAGGCGTTCCTGTTGTAATGATCAGGATATGCAAAATTATCCGTAAGCCATGAATCGATGTGCCGGCGATCGAAACGGTCGGCCGATAATCCGAATCGTTTTTGAAGACCGTTCAGACTGAGTCGGTTCCAGTGATAATCATCTTGTTTGCGGATGATGTCTTCTTCGATATCGGCCATATTGAAGAAATGCAGGCAAATTTTGCGTGACGTAACACGGCAAATCTCGGCAGCAGCCCGGCCGATCCCTTCCGGCGATAAATGCTCAAAAAGGTCGTGCATAAAACAGTACTCGTATGTTTTATCCTCGGTCGGTATCTCAAAAACGGATCCGATTCGAAAATCTATCTGTGCAAAGTGTCTTTTGGCATTGGAGATGTTCTTGGCTGAAAGATCGAAGCCGGTATAATGAAGGAATCGACTAAGTCCATACCGGTCAAGAAAACGGTAATCGTTGGCCGAGCCGCACGCCGCTTCGAGAACACGGACAGATTTAGCATGTTCTTCTGCCAGTATCTCTGTCCAGATATGCTCAAATGTGCTTAGCAGATAATCCGGAATGAAGTCTTCATCATATTCATTCGGAGTCCACATCAGCAGGGCACTGATATAGTTCGGGAATGACAGCTTCCTAAAGGCATCGGCGATAAATGGCGGCACAACCTCAGCGACAGATTCTTGTGTGTCCTCCAACAACCTGTCCAGAATGTCTTTCATCAGCCGGGCGATGTCGTGGCAGGGCCGTTTTGATTTGTGCTGTTTTAGCAGCCAGTTTACAAGAAGGGCAAAATATAGCTCGTGTTCTGAAATCGCAGAAAAACGATCCCCGAACAATTCGCCAATCAGGAAATGTCGCGTCAAAATACTCTGGATATTGATACGGGGGTCTTCGACATCACGGATCAGGTATGTGTCTAAAAAAGCAGCGTCGTGCCGCTGCCACGCCGCTTGCAGATGCTCTGTTTCCGTCAGCAGCGATTGCGAAAGGGTGGATTTTGGCAGACGTTCTTCCACAAGCTTAGTCAAACAGCAATTCGCTTTTATAGGCGTAATGTTCACCGAAATACTGCATTGCTTCCTCCGGAGTTTGAAATACTTTGTTGGCGGTTTGCGTGATAAACACCGACGGCGGCGTCTTGGGCATCCAGATGACATACACCTGTTTGGCTGCCTCATGCGCGTGCTGCAGTTCCCGTTCGACTCCGCTGGACAGCGCAGGCCGCCCATCCGGCAGTTCCGGAATAAAGCTGACGATCATATCCGCCTGATCGATCAAGGCAAAATCCCGTGCATAAATCTGGCTGTTGATATCCGGCTCTATCTGCTGTATCTGGGCGGCATCCAGACGGATACGCTGTCCCAGGACTTCTACCTCGACATAGTCACGACCCTGTGCCCTGGCTTGTTGGGCACGGCAGGGCAGGTAAGCCTCTTCCAGATCGCCCGGGTCAAAGCAGGTCAGGTTTGTCTTGGCCGCCGCCCTGAACCGCTCGATGACGGCAATCACCTCCGGCATTTGTGCTACATGGGTCATCGGAAAACTCAGGTAGGCTTTTTTACGTCCCGGCTCAAAAGCCAGTTGGTAAAATGTTTCCGTTGTATCCTGCTCGATACCCCGTGCCAGCACATAAAACGGTGCTTCTTCATTAGTTCCCTGTTGCATCATCTGTGTGGCAAGCGTTTCTTCCTCACGCCAGACGATCAGGTCTTTGAGCGTATGACGGATATGATGTTCCTGCGTCAGCCGCAGATGCAGCGGTTCAACCCCATCGACCATACAGATAAATAAATCCGGCTTGAGCTGCCGCATCTGGTAAAAGTCAAATGCCGGAAAAAGCCCGTGCCGCCAGCGGAAGGTTGCATGGGTGTTGACAATGATGTGCTCATGTTTCTGTGCCTTGGCGATAATATCTTTAATCACGCTTCGACGCAGCGAATGCAGCCGTTTCAGTGAAATATCCAGGATCCGTCCCGAGGTGATATCCGGCGCCTCCTCATACATCATCTGCCCGACATTGCACAACAGAATATCCCGACAGCGGTCTTTCGCATACCGGCACACCTCAGCCAGATACTGCTTTTTGTCGATCCCCACCAGTCCTGTCACAACAATAACCACGGCGGCGCACTTTCAATAATGATGAGTTAAGGCTTACAAATTTGCCAGACGCTGCTGCTTGTCATGAAGCTGCAGAGCTGCAACCAGATCATCCATTTCGCCTGTAATAATCTTGTCAAGACTGTACAGCGACAGATTGATACGGTGATCCGTTAAACGGTTCTGCGGGAAGTTATAAGTCCGAATGCGCTGTGACCGATCGCCGGATCCGATCATCGTTTTGCGGGCCGAAGAACGCTCGGCATTGGCCTTGGCCTGATAATGCTCATACAACCGGCTGCGCAGAATACGATACGCCTTGGCGCGATTCTTGTGCTGACTGCGCTCATCCCGCATACTGACCACGATCCCCGTCGGGATATGTTCCAGCCGGATAGCACTGGCGACTTTGTTAACGTTTTGGCCGCCCGGCCCGCCTGCACACGAAACATTCTCGATGACATCGTCGGGGTTGATCTCGATATCAACCTCTTCCGCTTCCGGCAGGACAGCCACTGTTGCCGCCGAGGTATGCACCCGCCCCTGCGATTCCGTTTCCGGCACACGCTGAACGCGATGCCCTCCGCCTTCATAACCCAAATGCGACCAAACCCCCGTCCCTTTGATATTCATAATCACTTCGCGGATCCCTCCCATTTCCGTTCCCGCAAAGTCCATCACCTCGATTTTCCAGCCCTGTTTTTCACTGTAGCGGGTGTACATTGTGTACAAATCCATTGCAAACAGCGACGCCTCATCGCCACCCGTGCCGGGACGTATCTCGACGATAACCGAATCAATGGCCGCATCGTCCGCCATCACCAACGTATCTTTGATCTCTTCGATAAGCGACTGGGCCGAACTCTCCAGAGTCACCGCCTCTTCTTCCGCCATCGCCTTCATTTCGGCATCCGTTCCCGCATCGCGGATCATCTGGCGGGTCTCATCAAGCTGCGTCAGGCACGTCTTGTATTTGCGGTACTTGCTGACAATGCCCATCAGCTTTCCCTGTTCGCGCGTCAGCGGAATCAGTTTGGCCGGGTCAGAGCTGATCGCCGGATCCTCCAATTGCCGGGCGATCTCCCGGCAGCGAGCGTCAAGCGTTTCCAGTTTGTCCGTCAAACCCTTTAACACTTCTGTTGCCATAAAACCATCCGCCTGTTTATAGACAAAAAAAATACGCTGCCAATCCTTAACCCTGTAAGGTCAAGACAAACAGCGCATGTTGTAGATGAAAATAAGACGCCTACTTCTTCTTCTGGAAGCTGTAGCCTTCGTTGAATTTCTTCTGGAAGCGTTCGATACGTCCGGCCGTATCGACGAATTTCTGCTTGCCCGTAAAGAACGGGTGGCACTGCGAGCAAATTTCCGCGTGAATTTCCTTCACGGTGCTGCGCGTCTCAAAGGTGTTGCCGCAACCGCAGCGAACCTTCACAACATCATATTTTGGATGAATATCTTTTTTCATAAGCTACTCCGGTTCTCTCTCTGTAAACGAAAGTTACATATTATAGCCGGACATTTCTTAAAAGCAACCCCTATTTTGAAAAAAATATTACGACAATAATAGGTCCAGATTTCAGTTATATAATTTGGGTATATACAGGTCCAATATAAATAAATATTTACGGTGTATACGGTGCAGGTTTTTTCCCGTCTTTTTGAGCTTGTTCGGCCGTTTCGTATCCGATACAGAGTTCGGACCTGATCAAAAGTGCTCGTTCATCGGAAATCTCGAAATAGTATCTCCCGCCTTGACTGGCGACAAACAGACACCCCGGAAGTGCCATTTTACCCTTCCACGAAAACTCCGGTACGGCCGCCGGTCGGCCGGCAGGCAGCGGTATACTCCCGGCCTGACGAGTTCCATACCCGGCCGGAGCATCCGGAAACAGACTGCTGACGGGGCGTTTTCCATAATCCGGCGAAGTTCTTGACTGATATAACCAAAACGCAAGCCCGCATAACAAAAGCACAACCGCTGCAATCACCACACGGATTTTCCGTGAATGAACCGCCGCGGACAATACCCCTAAGCCGGGAATTGAGGGAGCTTCGACGGTACGTGTTCTGCCGTCGGTTGTTCCCAATTTGGTCAAATGTTGCAAACCCTGCCAGTTTGTTCCGACGCTGGATCCTCCGGCACCGGTCAGACCTGCAGTATCCGGGTAGAAGGAAATGGCTTCTGCATGCAGTGTTGCCGCCACTTCCGCAGCCGTCGGACGGGCTCCCGGCTCTTTCGCCATCATTCGCTGGATCAGATTGGCCAGCGTAGGCGAGCTTTGTCCAAGATACTCCTGAAGATCCGGCGGGGCTTTATGCAGATGCTGGTCAAGAATATCCTCCATTTTCTCAGCGCTGTAGGGCGGACATCCTGTTAGTGTATAGTACAGTGTCGCCCCGAGACTGTAAATATCGACAGCCGGAGTCAGCGATTGACGCCGGATTACTTCCGGCGCCATATAAAGAGGTGTCCCGATAGACTTATGCGCATAAGCATCATCCGGATCGTTGGGGTCGTCCATCCGAACCAATCCGAAGTCAGTCAGCTTGCCGCGCCCGTTTCGCGTGACCAGGATGTTGCCGGGCTTGATATCCCGATGAATCATTCCAAGCTCGTGCGCTGCCTGCAGTCCCAGTGCGGCATCGGCGATGATCGGACAGGCCCGCGAGGCCGGCAGACTGCCCGTGGCCTTTACGATTTCTTGCAGGCTGTTGCCTTCCACCATTTCCATTGCAATATACCACCACCCCGCGTGCTGATTGATCTCAAACACACGAACAATATTGGGATGCTCGATTGCTGCGGCTGCTCTTGCTTCGCGTAAAAACTGTTCTATGGCTTTTTTGCCTTTTTCGCCGGTCGACAACTGTTTGCGCAATACCTTAAGTGCCACAAGACGGCGCAGCCCCGTATCTTCCGCCTGGATCACCATCCCCATCGCCCCTTCACCGATAAGCCGCAGCAGTCTGAAGTGCCCCATTACCTTGCCGACCCACGGCGGCTGTTTGGAGGCGGGTTTGGCCCCTGCCTTTTGCGCCGGAGCCTGCGGCAAGGCCTCAATAGGGCTGTGTTCGGACACCAGCGTTTCGGCAAATGACTTTTCTTCGTCCTGGCTTAACTCATGTTTTCGGGAAGGTTCAGTCATATTTGATTATTCCGGCTGTCGGCGTATCCCTGTAAATTCAAGGATTGTCAAAACACTCTGACGCGCAGTTCGTCCTTCACTGACATCCCCTTCGTCACTGCCCAGCGCAATATAACGGCTTTCACCCAGACGACAGACCGCCTCAATAGTCATATCCGGAATCTTGGCAATCTGAATCGGCGCATCCGCTTTCTGTCCGCTCCACCAGAATAATGCGCTGTCAAGCGTATTCGGCGGATACGGTGCATCCGGGTCCAGACGCGGCCCGTTGCTTTTGGCGGCAGTGATCAGGTATCCCTGTGTGACGGAATCCCACATCAGGTCGCTGACGCCGCGACTGCCCAGATCAAGCGGAAAGAAATCGCTGACGCTCATGATATCCGGTTCTAAACTCTGTGTCGCTTCGGGGATTCCCGAAACTGCAAACAATATGGCGTCGTTGTTATACAGCGGATTTCGCATCCCGCACAACAGCGTCTGACCGTCAGGCGTAAAACTGATTCCCTCCACATTACCCCAGCGATAGGTATTTTTGTCAAACTCGGCATCATACGCCGTGTAGGGTGCCAGTTTGATTGCCTCCATCAACGGTTCAAGCTGTCGTCGGATAAACCCGGCTGAGAGAATATTCGGTTGTTCGATCTCAAACGAAGAAGATGATTTGATTTCTGCCCGGAACAAATGACGGCGCTGCGGCAGGGGCTGAGCATTGGGGGCATTGCTTAAAGAACTCATAATGAACAGGGAAGACTGTCTGTTGTACGTGCGGACCGTCAGCGATTCAGCATCACTGAGCAGATATTGTTCATTGCGGATGAGTATTTTCCTGGAGGGTGTTCCGATTGTCATTTTATCCAGATCGACCGGACAGACAAACAGCAGATGTTCATGCCGGTCGCTGGAAATCAGCAATTGCCCCTGATACCATGCCAAACCGCTGCATTCGAGCGATTTTTCTTCCGTTTGCTGATTGGAGGTCGCAGCGCGTACTGTGATATCCTGTTGAGCGACCACAGGCGGCTCGATGATGCCGAATCGGATATCGATAATGTCCATTTGGCTGTCTTCAGCCGCCGCACTGTGATGTATACAGGGCCATACAAGCAGGATGATTACAAGGATGACGCTTCGCACCGGCCGCATGGATAATCTCCAAAGAGATTTTATGACCGTTTTTCAATGGTGCAGGATCGAATTTGTATAACAGATATTATACAGATTCCTGTCTGCAAGTGCAAGGTTTAAGTTTTTCGAGCATCCGGCAGTGCAGGCGGCTGACAAACACAATACAGACCAGCGCTCCCAGCCCGCAATAAATCATATCCCACTGGGCATCCCAGATATCCCCCTGTGAACCGAGATAGGCGTCGGATGCGGAACCGAAGGCAAGAACTGACATAAATTCAAGGATTTCAAACAGAGCACTGAATGCCATCGCCAGCGCAAAGACGAATACCTCCCTCCACCATTTCCCCGTTACTGCATTGGCCCGTATCAACACCTCACGATACAGTACCGCCGGAAACAGCCCTTGAACAAAATGCCCCAGCCGGTCATAGTGATTCCGTTCAAATCCGAACAGCGTACTAAGGACGTTTCCCAATGGTGTTAATTCATAGGTGTACCAGCCTCCGTAGATCAAAATCAGCGAGTGAAGAATTAAAGCGATCTTTAAAGGGGTCGAAAGGGCGATACCCTTGTAGTGTACATATCCCAGTACTCCAAGTCCGACAAGGACCCAGGATACCTCCAGCAGCCATATAAACCGGTCATGTGGACAAATCCCTGAAACAATCAGAAATCCGACTGTAATGAAAATAAATATTTTTCCCACGTCTTGGTCCCCGGCAAATACATTCAGGATTTTACTGTTTCGTCGGAATCCGCACGGTAAAAATCGATCCTTCACCGACAAGGGTTTTCACCTCGATCCGGCCGTGATGATTCTGGACGATTTTTCGCGTAATCGCCAATCCCAATCCCGTTCCCTGGCCCTGTTTATCCGTATGGTACGGTTCAAAGATGATTTCAGTATCTTCAATCCCTTTTCCATTGTCGGTAACGCGAAATACCAGTTCGCCCGTATCCTTATCCAGCTCCGTATGCACTGTGACCTGACCTGTCTGAACAGGTACAGCCTCAATCGCATTCAAAATCAGGTTCATCACCACATCCTGCATCTGATCCGGATCAAGCATTACCTGTTCAAGCTGTTCATCGACTTGAAGAGTCAGTGCCACCTGCCGCTGATCCGCTTGGGGACGGAGAATCTCAGCGACCGACTCCACCAGCCGGTTGAACTGGCACGGCTGCATTTGCGGCGGAGTCTCGCGGCTGAATTTGAGCATATCCAGTACCACCTTCTGAATTTTTTCAAGATTCCGCTTCAGAATGCTCCACGCCTTTTTCGCCTGTGCCATATCGCTGTTGGAGAATGCATCATCAATGACATCCTGACCGGAGCGCACCGCTTGCAGGATATTTTTGACGCCGTGCGACATATTCAGGGCAGCCTGTCCGGCCTCAATGACGCGTTTGCGCTGTCGGGCGGTTTGTTTGGATTGCAGCGAATCAAAAGCCACGGCGATCATCGTCTCCCCGGGGTCGAATACCAGTTCAACCGGCTCATTCGAATTGGGCTGGCCGCCAAGCAGCTCTTCGCTCCGGTCTCCCTCAAACAAAAACACCGTTGCCCCGCAGCGTATCTGATCTTTGTTTCTCAGCAGCGTAACCTTCTGGATTCGCAGTTCATTCAGAAAAGTTCCATTGGAGGAATCAAGGTCTCGAATAGCCCATTGCCCGTCCCGGTAAGAAAGTTCGGCGTGACGCCTTGAGATTGCAGTATCGGGGATATGGAAATCGATACCCTCTGTTCCGCGTCCGATAATCTTGGCCCATCCCCGCGTGGGCGTCAGCTCGAATGCGGTTTCTCGCTGTGTTCCGGTCAGTATGATCAGTTTGGCCATCGGTCTTCCGAACGTTCTTTATTTTCCGATACAAAATCGTGAAAAGATGCTGTCGAGGATTTTTTCGCTGACATTTTCCCGTTCCAGCCCGCCCAATATTTCATAGGATTGTCGCAGCAGCATCGCCGTTACGTCTTCACGTCCGGCATCTGTTTCATCGGCTGCCTGCCCCAAAGTCTTAACCGCCTCTTCAAGCCTTTCCTCGTGCCGCCGGTTCAGCGTCAGGCGATCAGAGTGTTCGGTGCCGCTCTGTCCGGTAATCAATGTGTTTTTAATGCAGCTTTTTAGTTCAGTCAGCCCTTGTTTGTTCCGGGCGCTGGTAATGATGGGGGGGGTCTTAAAACACTGTCGTACCTGTCTTGACAACTGTTCGATTTGATCGCTATCGGCAAGGTCACATTTGGTAATAACGGGAATGATCGTCTCTGCTTTGATTTGCCTGAGAATGTGAATATCTGCTTCAAACGATGTTTTGCCCGCATCTGTACAGAACAATACCACTGCCGCTCGCCCCAATGCGTCAACAGCGGCCTGATGAGCCATTCGATCCACCGGCCCGCGGTGTTCCTCGTCCGGCAGCAGGCCTGCGCAGTCAAACGCCACACAGTGGATTCCCTCCAGTTCCAGCACACCCGTTAAAATATCCCGCGTGGTGGCCTCAATCGGCGAAACAATGCTTCGCGCTATGCCGAGCAGGGCATTCAGCAGGCTGCTTTTCCCCGCATTGGCAAGTCCTGCCAGTCCCACAGCCTCCAGATCGATCATTCGTTCCAGCCGCACACTGCCCTCCAGCACCTCCTGCAGCCGTTGCCGCTGCTGCCGGATACGTTCTGCGGCCTCCGATGCACCGATAAACGAAATATCCTCCTCCGTAAAATCCAGCCCCGCCTCCACCAGGCTTAGCAGTTCCAATATCTCTGTCCGTACCACGGCAATCGTTTCAGAAAATTTGCCGCCCAGCAGCCTTTCCGCCGCCGCAAGCTGAAGTGCATTGGCCGACGATACGATCTGCGATACCGCTTCGGCTTGCGTCAAGTCCATCTTGCCGTTCAGATAGGCCCGCAGCGTAAATTCCCCCGGCCGGGCCAGTCGCGTGTGCCTGCAAAGAGTGTCTAAAAGGGTTTTGACGGCATCCGGGGCTGCCCAGAGATGGATTTCCGCCATATCCTCCCCCGTATACGAATGCGGAGACCGAAAACGATACACCACTGCATCGAGCATAAGGCCCGGACAAATCCGCACCCGGCACGGCACGACCGTATTGCCCCTCGGTGCCGCCGTCATCTCGACGATTCCTTCTATCGCCTGCCAAACATCTGCGCCTGACAGACGCACAATACTTCGTGCCGTCTGCCTGACCCCGACTGACGCACTGCTGACCGCAACAATCACATCATTCAGTGTATCCATTCAGCATCCGTCGACAGCGATTTTGTACTAAGTGTTCTACGACTTATCAAACTTGAACATCGGTTTCGGTTTTTTCTTTTTGAGTTTGCCGCCGGTCTTGGCTGTTACAGGCACCAGTCCCTGTGCTTCCATCTCTTCCCGTTCGCGGATGTGCTTGCGGATCACGATCTGCTCAATGACCCCGGCCCCTATACTGCTCATGATATACAAGTTCACCCCCGACGGGCCGTGATACAGCATCAGCGGAAACATCAGCGGCATCAGGATCATCATCATTTTCTGCTGCTGGGCCATTTGCGGATTGGCCTCCGCCGATGCCTGCGAGGTCGGCATAAGCTTCTGCTGAGCATACATCACCGCCCCCATCAGCAGCGGCAGCAGATTCAAATATTCGCCGAAATAAGGAATCGCAAGCCCGAACGGAAGCCGGAATAGATGATCCGGCGCCGACAGGTCAGTGATCCAGAACGGCAGAAACCCCTGTCCCCGCAGATCGATACTTGTATAGACTGCTGTCCATAATGCGATCCAGATCGGCATCTGCAAAAACATCGGCAGCATCCCCGATACCGGTGACACTCCCATCTCGCGGTACATCTCCATTACCTTGCGATTCATTTCCTGCTTGTTGTCGGCATACTTGCGCTGAATCTCCTGCATCTTCGGACCCAGTTTCTGCATCTTCATCATCGATACCTGGCTGTGCTTGGTCACCGGATGCAGCAGCAGCCGCACTACGAATACCAGGATGATGATAACCACGCCATAGTTGCCCAGAGGCCCCATCAGCGTGTACATTGTCTTCATCAGCCACATAATCCCGAATGCCATCGGCCCGATCATCGATGTCGGGCAGCAGCACCCGCGGAAATCAATCGTCTGAAAATACTCCAGCTTGCGATAGGTCTCGTTGGCCTGGAAGATACTTTTATCCTTCGGCCCCATATACATCTCAAACGTCAGGGTCTTTCGGCTGGCGCTGTCCTGCGCTGCCGCCAGACTCAGCGGCTTGGTTTCAAGCACACATCCGGCTCCCGAATTCTCAGCTGGTTCCCCGGCCATCAGGCTGGCGTCATAATACACCGCCCGGCCAAACCGTACCGGCCCGGACGCAGCAGGGCTTTCGCCTGCGCACCGCACGATCGTTGCAAAATATTTATTTGTTGCTGCTCCCCACAAGAAGGGCGTTTCCTCACCGCCTGCTGCCAGTTTCAGCTTCTCCTCCGGTGCAACCGGCTTGGAAAAAAGATTCTTAATCTGTGTAAAAAAGCCCGTTGACGGCCGGATCTTTTCCTGTTCCGTATGTCGGATATCGACCGCGCTCATCAGTCGCGTCTCAACCGCCTTCTCCGTCTGCCAGGCCGCTACAACCTTCCGATCATCCTCACGATTGTCTTCGCGAACCAGTCCTCCCGGCCCGTTAAGCTGCATCCACAGATCGAGCGGTTGTGCGGTCAGATTCTCCGCCGTCAGTTCACAGACAAGGTCATAACTGCCCGGCTTGATCCGATACGTCTTTGTCAGCCGCAGCATTGCCGCTTGCCGCTGCAGGTCCGTCAGTGTCGTTTCAAACGTCGCTGTATCTGCATCCGCCGACGGCACAACCTTCCAGTTCAGCCGGTCCAGCGGAAGCGCCTTGTCCCCGAATTGGGATGCTCCCGCCGATGCTGCCTTCAACAGGGTACTGGCAAACGAATACACCGTTTTATTGCTGCTCATCGGTGACAGTAGCCGCAGGGCTTCGGGATTGTCCTGGTTGCGATTGTCAAACTCGCTTAGCTCTGCTGTCTTGATCCCTGCGCCTAAGCTTGTCAGTTCGACTTTGAATTTGTATTTCCCTTCATCCTTCGTGCGTTTGATCTCAGGATACAACGCCCCCAATGTGACCGTTTCTTCGCGTTCACTCACTGCCGCCAGTTCGGGATACACCACCGGTGCTGCCTCAAGAACGGCAGGCAAAACCGGCGGCTGCTTATCGGCTACAGGTGTTTTGACTGTCGTATCGTCCGCCGTTTCAAGTGTGGTCTTTGCGCTGTCTTCTTCAATTCCTGCTGCCAGCGGTGTTACATCCGGCTTCCTGTCCGAACGTACGGCATCCAGCACCAGCATCCCGCATAATGTCAAAAAAATCCCTGCAACAAAAAGAACAACCGCTTTTGATTTCATTCATTCCGCCTTAATATCAATAATCAATAATAAATGGTCAACGATCCATTACCTGCCGTCGGCCAGCCGTTCGCCTTCAAAGTCGTCCAGCTCAGGCTCGGCAAAAATCTTTTCCGCTGTAGCCTTGTAGTCGTACTCCAGCCGCACAAAATACACATAATTATCTTCCACATACACATAGCTGGTTCGATTGTCGCGGTCACGCGGCTGCCCGACCGAACCCACATTGATAATCGCTTTCTCATCGGCAATGATCGGGTACTTGCCCCCCAGCTCATCAGGCGAATAAAAATCCGGATCTTCCAAAAACACCCCCGGCAGATGGGTATGCCCCACAAAGCAGATGTGCTTGACCCGTTCAAACAGTGCTCCCATCTTTCCCGTCGTCGTAAATACATCATCCGGAAACACATATTCGTTGATCGGTCGCCGCGGCGAGGCATGGACAAAATCCAGTGTCGCATCCACATCCTTTAGTTTGGTCTGCAGCGTCCAGCGCATCTTTTGCCCGCCAAGATATTGCCAGCGTTTGTCGCTTTTTTCGCGGTCCGGCTCCTGCTCCAGCACCTTACGTGCCCAATACGCCGCCGACTCGGCCCCCTGGTTGAAATTTGTCGGTTCATACAGAGCCGCATAGTCATGGTTGCCCATCACGCAGGTTTCCGTCTTCTCAATCACCAGATCAAGGCACTCTTTCGGGTTAGCCGCATACCCCAGGATATCCCCCAGACAGTAAATCGTCTTAATACCTCGCTTTTCGATGTCATTGAGCACCGTCGTCAGCGCCTCAAGATTCGAATGTATGTCACTGATTATCGCAAACATAGCCTCTTTACCTTTCGCAAGTTCCCGTTCAGACCCGTCTTTATATCACACCCTGCTCTCACTTTCCAGCAAAACGTTCCTCCCGCTTTAAAAAGATAGATTTCCTTTATTATTCCTAATAGTCAATATGAAATAAGCAGAAAAAGGTTTGTGGAATTAAAGAGAGTATAAAACTCGTCTAACTAATCGCTGGCTTCTAAATAGTCTGTGCTTTGGCCGCCGCATGAAAAGCTTGCATTTAGACGCCGAATCCGGCATACTTTCATCTTCTGAATGCAATTTTCTGTTATCAATATCCGTTTTTATTCAAGATTGCGTGTTTTCTGAAGTCTTTTCGGGCAGTGACTAAGAACCCGTTGAATGCTTCTGAACCGTTACAAATAATAGAAAGGAATTGATTATGTTTCGCACGCTGTTGTTTCTGGTTCTGATGTTTGGATTACTCAGTCAAACCGTTGTATTGAGTCAAACTTCCGTTGTTCAAATCAATCAGGATGAATTTCGTGACCGGGTCTTCGCCTGTTGGCTGGGCAAAAATATCGGCGGCACGCTCGGTATGCCTTTTGAAGGCAATCCCAACCCGCAGAATATCAGCTTTTACACCAATCTAAAAGAGGGTGAACCGGCCGCCAACGATGATCTGGACCTGCAATTGCTTTGGCTCAAGGCGCTGGAAGAAAACAATGGTCGTGTAGACGCCCGCATCCTCGGCGAATACTGGCTCAAATTCATTCCGGTCGATTGGAATGAATACGGCGTCGGCAAACAAAACATGCGAAAGGGAATCCTGCCGCCGGTTTCGGGTGCTTTTGAAAACGAACGCTGGAAGCACAGCAACGGGGCCTGGATTCGAACGGAAATCTGGGCCTGTCTGGCCCCCGGCTGTCCCGGCTTGGCTGCCCGTATGGCCCGCGAAGATGCCTGCGTTGACCACGGTCAGGCCGAAGGCACAATGGCCGCGATTTTTGTTGCTGCCATCGAAAGTGCCGCCTTCGTCGAACCGAACCGAGACAAACTGATCGCCATCGGTCTATCCATGATTCCCGAAGATTCCCAGGTTGCCATTGCCGTCAGAACTGCCCAAAAGGCCTATAGCGCCGGAAAGGACTGGATGACCGCCCGCGCCGAAGTAATCAAAGCCACTGAATCCACCGGCTGGTTTCAAGCCCCCCGTAATATCGGCTATGTTGTCATAGGCTGGCTTTACGGCGAAGGCGACTTCGGCAAGAGCATCTGCATTGCCGTCAATTGCGGCGATGACACCGACTGCACCGGCGCTACGCTCGGTTCCATTTTGGGCATAATTTCAGGTAGCAAAGGCATTCCTGCCCGCTGGAAAGACCCGATTGGCCTTGCCATCAAGACCTGTGCCATCGGTGGCTTCGAAGCGCCGGCGGATTTAAACATCCTGACCGACCGCACAGTCGCGATGGCTCGCAAGGTAATGGCCCTCAACGAATTGCCGGTCGGCCTGATCGACGGCCCGACTGATCTGAGCCGCTCCGGTGAACTGACACTGGCCGATACTCGTCTTGCACGCCGGCTGTGGAATCTTTCACCTTGGCAGGTGGTCTGGAGCGATCCGGCCCTGCGTATCACGCTTGATTATCAACGCGAACCCTATATCGTCGCAAATGAATCCCGCACGGTACAAATCGGCCTGCGCTCCGTAACAGAAACGCCCCAAACGGTTGCCCTCGCTCTGGAAGGGCTTCCGTTCGGCTGGAAGCTCAGCAATCTGCCCGATGAACCAATCACACTCCAGCCCTCACGCCGCCCGACCCGCATCGAATTGAGCTTTCTGGCCGCACAGCCCGAACCCGGCCCCAATAAGATGACCTTGGTCATTACCGCCGACAATCGCACCATCCGTATCCCTCTTACGCTCGTGCTTAAAGATACCGTCGGCCCCGATGATCTGGCCTTAGCCTCCAAGGGTGCCGCCGTTCGTTCCGACGGCGAACTGGACCGTGAGCCAGGCTGCACCCCCAAAGCCATCGATGGGATCATCGCTGCCGCCGATGATTTTTCAAACCGCTGGCATTCTTCATTGGAAACTCCGCACCCCCATTGGATAGAAGTCAAACTCCCCAAGCCGGAAACCATCGGTCGCATAATTATTCGTTTTGCCGACCCGGCTGGCTATCCCACCCGCTTTGAGGCTCAGGCAAAACTCGCCGATGGTCAGACCAAAACCCTGTTTACCGTCAATGACAACCAGGACGCTCGCGTTTACCGCGCCGCCTTCGAGCCGGTCAAAACCGACACCGTACGGCTGATCATTCACAGCTCCGCCAGTTCCGTCTATCCCAATGCCGCCCAGATCAGCGAACTGGAGCTTTATCCGCCAAAACCCTGATCATATCTAATGCAGAGGCTTCTTGAGTAGGATAAACCGTCAATACAGACATAGAACCAGCCGCTGGCTTAAAGGTCATACGGCTGGTTCTTTTTAATAGACAACGTTTATGATTCTTAAAACACAGTTAATGCAGACTATTTACTATTGTTCATAACGGTGCCTTGGCCAATCAGTGAATAGTGTCTACGGAATACAGTCGGGTACTATATTGCATTCCAGCCATACATCGGCAAAAGGAACAAAGTCATACAGCGTAACTCGGCAATCGCGGTAGGCGGTTCCGATGCCGCCCGGCCCGGCCACATCATAGTATGAATAGTCGGAGCAGATTGAAGTGCCGGGATTGAAATCCGTGTATAATAAAGCTGCCGATGCCGAATCCAGCGGGTAGCTCCAAATGTGGACATCATCCAGCAAACCGATATACGGTACATTTCCATTTGGCAGTTCAGCGCCGAAGATCAACTCAGCCGGGCTGCCGGTCGGAGTTCCTGTATAAGAAACCTGGTTTCGCAGAACCCCGTCCACATACACCTTTGACACCTTCGTGGCTGCATCGTAAGTTCCCGTTACCAGATGCCAGGTGTTATCGTCTATATCAACACTGGTTGGCAGGTCATTGGGAGACATCTGGCGCAGGGTGTGAACGGCCTTTCCGGTGTTATTATGAGTCAGAATAAAACCACGCGCCGGATCGCTTCCCTGTTTGGCGACATAGGCGCCCCAAGCGGTGGTTTTTGCCGACATATTGACCCAGGCGCTTGCCGAATAGCCCTGCGGATAGAAGTTAAAGAAATCGGCGCTGTTGCTGATGGTAACAAGACCGTCAACCGTTCCCGGCAGCGACAAGGCGCCGCCGTCTTTGCCGATACCGGTCAAATCCGGATTCGGCGAGGTGCCGTCATGGCTCACTGCTCCCGGCACAGCCGTAGCGACCGAATCGGTCAGATTGCCGTCAAGCTTCCACCAGCCCACCAGGCGTTGGGTCAGCAGTTGAGCTTTTTCCGACGTATCCGGAAGATTCAGGCTGTTGTCGATGACACAGGAATAAAAGCCTTCATCATCAAGTTGCACATCATACACGGTCAGCGAAGCGGTCTTTTCTCCGCTATAGAGAGCGGGAGCCTCCGTTAGAGCAGTCCCGTCTTTATACCACTGGTAGATTTCCGCATTGACGGCGGTTACGGTAAAGACTGCTGTGCTCCCTGCTGCGACGGTTTTGCTGGCCGGATCGGTCTGGATAACAGCGGCGGCAGGAGTTGTGGTAAATCGCCACAGTGGACCTGAGTGCAGAACGGCCTCCGGTTCGTTGGGTTCATAGGCGACCACCATCCAGTAATAGTTGGGCAGGGTTTCCGTCAGCGTGGAGTTTTGCAGGTTGCCGCTCGGACTGGGATCGATGAAGCTGTCGGTGATCGGGGTTGTCGTCAGCTTGGTCAGACCGTAATAGGGCAGCAGCGCATTCGGTTCAGTGTTATCCGGATAATATCCGAAATAGACATCGTACGCGCTTGGAACAAAAGTATATGCCGGAAATTCCCAGCTCAGCGTAGTCAGGGTCTCTGTACCCGGATCGCCGTCCGTCTGGATCGGCACTAATAGCTCATTGTTGGCCGGCACGGGAGGAGCGACCAGCAGGATAAAGTCTTCCTCGGGATTAAAGGCGCCGGTGTAAGTCGAAAAGGAGACCACATAAAGCTCTCCATTGAGGCCTCGCCCGGTCCCTGCTCCGGAGTGATTGAAGTTGCCGAAGGTCACCAGCGATCCGGCCGTATTCAGCTCGTTACCGGCTACACTGCCCTGATATTCACCGTCCAGATACCCGGTCAAGGTATTGGCCGCTTCATCCCAGACCAGCGCGATATGATAGCTCTGGCCGGTGGTCAGCATCGGCAGATTTTGGACCATCGGCTCATTGGAGCCGTCTCAATACCCGAATTCCAATGAGTTCGACCGCATGCGGTAAAACATATTCCCGCAAATGTCCATAAAATTAGCAAAAGAGTAAAATTGTTCCGCGTCGGGACTCAGCACGACTTCCATAATAAAGTTCTTGGTCCCGATAATGCCGCTTCCATTAAAGTTAAATCCGTCATTAAGGCCGCTGGTATTATTTTCGGGATTTAGGATAGCCGTGCCCCCCGAAACCTGTAGTGTTGTACCCTGGGCGATAAATGTCCCGGTGGTGTCAAACTCACCGGCGGCCGGTGTGTAAGCCGTACCGCTCACTGTACCGTCAAAACTGACAAACACTTCTTGTTTTACGGTCGCCGCCGGAGCGGTAACGGCAAGTATTACTAAACCTGCTGCTTGTATCCAAAGCATTAATTTGTGTTTCATTGTATATCCCTCCTGAATTTTTTTTTACAATTCAATAAAGACTACACACATTCCACTCTGACATTAGGCACATAAAGCGGTGTACTTTGATCAACTCACCTCCTTTCGTTCTTATGCGTTCAATCTGCTTTAAAAACACGTATATAATTGTGCTTATTATTGCACTGGACGAAGACGGAATCCGGGCATCGTAATTGTTTTTTTTCTCGCATCTATTCTCTCTGTATACCGGCCGATTCGGATGACGGATGTTCTCTTGGAGAACAGAAACACGGAGGAAGAGAGCACAAGGGCGGTGTGGGGGCCGTATTCAATTCTTGTTTGTGTGGGCTCTTTTGCAGATGCTCGATGACGATTACCCTTCATAACCTTTTTCTCCCTGATCCTTTTTGCTTCCTTCATTTAAACCCGATTACCGATTTGGATGATGATGGCCAAATCAGCCGGTGTTGATCAGTGATAAAAACGTTGAACAATGAGGAATTTAAAATATAAAAAAACAGGGTTGTCTGTCATTTATGCTGCGGTAAATTCTACCACGTTGCCCGTATGTCGCAAATCATAAAAATGCACAAATTTTTGCGTGCTTTTTGGGATTTCAATAAAGTTGCATCCACAATCATAGGTTGTTACAAGCCGCGGTGGATTT
>CAZYQN010000003.1:0-112942 GCA_964649955.1 uncultured Pirellulales bacterium | reverse complement strand
CCTGCGACAGCTCAACACCTACGGGAGCCGAGAGGACTTCCCATTTCAGCGCTAGCGGATTGGGCATACCGTCATTGATCAGCAGGGTTGCGGCCATTTGTACCGGTTCGCCCTTGTAGAAGACGGACTGGTCGGGGCCGGCGGTCATAAGAGGCGCCTTGTCGCCTTCGGCGGCCAAGTCTGCGATCTCTTCTTCGGTCAACGCGTAGTTATAGACGCGGATATCATCGGCCATCCCCGGCCACACACGTGCAAACGGTTGGTCGGTAATAGCGCGATTGCCGATTTGCAGCGGGAGCGTGCCGCTTCCGACACGGTAGCCGGCGGGCATTGCAGCGGTGTTGTCAAGAATACCGTCGATGTATAGTTTCATTTGTGAATTGACGCCGTCAAAGACGCCCACTACATGCTGCCATTGCGGACGGAAGACCGGTCTGACACTGAAGACATTATATTCAGCCGGGAATGCCGGGAGTGACGATTGTACCAGGTTCCAGCGATTGTTGTTGATCTGGAACCGCCACCCGGCCAGGTCATAGCCGATCAGCATCGGTGTTTGAAGGCCGCCGATAATGTCTTCGACCCTGGCCCACACCGCTACGCTCAGGCCCGTCTGGGTTGAGGTGTAGTTGGGATCGACTTCTGCGGTGGTGTTCGGAACTTCCCAGTATTGTACGCCTCTAAAGTCCACCGCTGTCGGGGACATATGACCGGCAATCACATTCGGCTCGGAACCTGCAACGGAGTGGTAGAACACGCCGTTGAACCCGCCGACTCTGTCAATCAGAGTATTGGGATCGGGCAGACCTTCGAAATCCCAGTGAGACAGCATCTTGTCGTCGGCATGGTCGCGGACAAACACAAGGATGGTATCGCTGATGACGTTGACACCGTCGTTGACTTCCATCTTCAGGGTATAGGTGCCTTTGGCAGGGAAGCTGACGGTCGGATTGAGAACCGCAGCATCTGAGAATGTTGCCGTAGCGGGGCCGCTGAGTGTGGACCACTGAATGCTCACGTTTTCGGTGTCCGGGTCATACACGGTGGCGATCGGGTCAACCGTGCTGCCAAGATAGATGATGAAATCTCTTCCGGCAGAAACAACCGGCTTGCGGTTAAAGGTTGCGCCGCTCATCTGGTAAACGGCATTCATAAACATTTTTTCGCCTTCGACGGTCAGGTTGTATGTGCCGTCGCCGGAGCCGCCGGACTCACCGGCTGCAAATGCCAAACGCGGGCCGCCGGCCGTCTGATCACTGCCGGGATAAAATACGGTTCCTGCATTCCAGCGTGCAATCCAGACATACGGGGTGCCGGCATCTGCGCGGTATGCCACAAGGGTTCCATTACCGGCGCTGCCTGTGGTAACCGTGGTGGATACTCCCTGAGCGAGTACATCCACTTGGTTATTTGCATCGATGGCCACACCTTTGAAGATTGGATCGTCTGCCAAGACAACCACCAGATTGGCAGAGGTGTTGGATTCTGTGCCGTCGAGCCATCGCCAGTTACCCCGTCGCCATAAATAGCCGTTCATATTGATCATCGGGGTGGTGATGGAGTTCCAGAGCTCACGTTCTCCACTGCCATTGACATAATCGCCGCTGACCGCCCACCGGCTGACAATGACCAGGTCATACGTATTGGCCAGGTCGCGTTTGGCCGTTGTCATCTCATGCGGGGCCTCGAGCCGATCGACCGTATATCCCTCGGCCACGAGCCGATCGATAAAGCCCGCTTCTCGCGTCAGGTTGACTGGATTTTGGCGTATGCCGTCCGACACCCATAAAATCTTGGTCGCCGAGGCCGATGCCGCCAGACACAGCAGCATCATTGCGATTGTTACTGCACACTTTTTCATCATACTACCCTTTCCAATTGAATAAAGTTTTGTCATTTTTCCAATCCTATACCAGTTCGTTATTGATTCCGAATAACTATTTCTTGTATCGATAGGCCCAGCCGGCATACATAAATTCAATATCCGTGATCTGTCCGGCCGGAGGCGCTGCGGTGCCGTAACTGGTTGCCGGGGGAGAAGTGCGGGCCAGCGTTTCGGGACGTTCTTTGGTGAATTTATCGACCCATTTGTGGTTTTCCGCATGACCGTCGCAGAATCCCAGTGTGCTGCTGTCGCCGTGGGTAACCGCCAGCGGATCCCACCACAGCAACTCGCCGCCGCTGGTGTATTCCGGTGCCCCGAAACTCCACGAGCCGAAGTTGTAATTGCGGATTTCGGCCTCTTCCAGCAGCATAAATTTGGTGCCCGGGCTGCGAATCTGGCTATATTGTTTAATTTGTGTCACGTTGGCAAGACTGGGGGCATAATTCAGACATTGGGGCATTGAGAACGAACGATAAATGTTGGAACCGTCAAAAAGGCTTTTCCGCTGGTCCATCGGGCAGCGGAAGACTTCATTGCTTTTGAGATATTCATACAGAACGCCGGCCTGAATCCCGCGAATCTCATCTTCGTCGGTGACGACAGGACTGGTAGCTACGGCGCTGGGCGTTGCACCGCTCAGGTCGATTGGATGACGAACCCACGCATACTGCTGGCCGGGGTCGGAGCCGGGAATTTTATCTTTGGCATCTTCCTTGTACATAAACCAGGCGGTCGATATCTGCTTGACGTGAGTCAGACAGGCTGCCATTGACGCCTTTCGTTTGGCCATTCGAAGGCTCGGCACAATAATCGACAGCAGCAGCGAGATAATCGCAATGACGACCAGCAGCTCAATCAGGGTAAATCCGTTTCGTTTTTGCACGTACAATTCTCCTTGAAATCTTAATCAATAGTCTCTATTTCCAACCGTTTCCCGCATAATTGGGTCTATCCGTTCCGGCGGATTAAGGCCTGCCGGCTTCATACATCTGATTTATTTCCTCTTCCGAGAAGACTCGTCCGGCGATGAGAATTTCATCGATCTTCCCGTTGAAGCGGGAGAAGTCGCCGGGTGCATAATCGGAGCCGATGATCAGCGGTGCATCCATAGACTCCAGTTTCTGAGGCCAGAACTTGGTATCCACCAAACTGCCGTTCAGATAAAATTTCAGGGTTTCATTGTCGTGTGTGGCGGCAACCAATATCCAGCCGCTCAGGTCGGGCAGTTTTTTGCTGCAGACTTGGTTTTTGGAATCGTCTGAATTCAGTTTCCGCGCCAGATGAATATTATGCATCCATTCCGATGCCGAAGGACTGCGATATCCCAGTTGATAGTTGCAGAATGACCGCGGGGGAATACGGTTTGAAACAATATGCCCGCCGTCGGTGGTTTTTGCGCAGTATATCCACGCGGCAATAGTGATCGGGCCGTTGATGCTTAATTTTTCGTCAGTGGCAGTTTCGACATATTGAAGCTGTGTGCGGTCAAACGACAGTGCGGATTTTTGCGGCCATCGTCCCTGGCACCAGACGGGTTTGTCGGCATTGGCGGCGCTGTAAAATTTTCCGTTCAAATCGCCGGCGGTGTTCTCGGCAAAATTGACCAGAACATCAGGCTTGCCCGGGTCTATCTCGAATGTATAGTAAGCCGCCAGCGAAGGGTCTTTACGGAGGGCCTGGCTGTAAAGCAGCCAGCGGTGATACCCCGACCCTTTGGAGGCCTTGAGGCGAATGTCAAATTCATCGGGTCGTATAAAACGCTCCGAAATCCCGTGTTCTGTGCTGACCTGGCCCAGCACATCGGCTTGCCCGGCCTGATTCGGCGTCAATGCCAAGCTCTTTTCAAAACGCAGCGGATTCGATCCCGACCGCAATTCAACTTTTCCCTGATAGACATGAGTTACGGTGTTGTATGAGGCATCGACCTGAACTCCGAATTCCGTACCGTAATCCACGATGCTGGCGTGCGGTGAACGGACCACAAAGGCCTCTTCGGAGGCTCGGTTGATTTTGACAACCAGACGGCCTTGCTGGAGGTAAATGGTATGAGCGGATTCGAGCGTGAACCGGGCGGGCGCTTCAAAGACCGCGATTGCGCCGCTGTCCAAAACGATTTCCGCCAATCCTTCGATCAGATTCATCGAGCCGACAAAGACATCGCAGCCCGGGTTAATTTGTCCAGTCGGGTCTTCCCATCGCGCATGGATGGTATCAGCCAGCTTTCCAACGACAAATTGCCCCTTGACGGGAGCAAAGCGGGCAAACAGTACTACAAAAAGCATCGCTGCCGCCGAGGTGATCAGTGAGATCAGCGACATCTTGCTGATTTTGTGTGTCGGTGCATTTGGGGCGGCTTGGCCGTCAGGTTGTTCTTTCGATATTTTAGGTAATGTGATGGCCGGCGAAGTGGCTTCCGCTTCGGCAAGCTCATCCCATAACTGCTGATCCAGATAGACGGATTGGTTAAAGGGTATTTCAGAAAACACTTCCATCGAATTGATGGTCAGATACGATGCGATAAAATCATAGTAATACTCACGGGCCAGAGGATTTTCCGTCAGTATTTTCTGCAATTCCTCAAACTGAGATTCTGAAATCTGCCCTTCCATCGACAGAACCATCAGATGTGTCAAGTGATTGATAAAATGTTGTTCTTGTGCTGGATTCATAGCGAACCTTCGGAAGCTAATCGGAGTCGAATACATCGTATAAGGCGACCGTGAATGCCGGCCAGTTTTTTCAGAGCGGCCGGAGGTGAGATGCCCAGCCGCTGGCCGATTTTGCTGAACGACATCTCCTGCTCATAACGCATCTGGACAAGATGCATCTCGCCGGGATTTAATTTGGTAAAGCATTCTTTTAACGCCTCAACCCGATGGTTGAATTGCTGATGGGTCGATGCGGATTCCGCTTCAATGATCTGCTGGAGATTTTCGCTGAGGTGAAACTTGCCGGCTTTGCTGGTCTTGCGGAAATAGTTCATAATCTCATACCGGGCGATTGTGAGGGCATACGCCAGAAATTCGGTCTGCGGCTCATACTGGTCAAACTTTTTCCACAGGATCGACAGCGTATTCTGGAGTATATCATCGGCGTCCGCATAGTTCGGTACATAGGTAAGGATGTACCCTAAAATGCGTTTCTGGCTGGGCAAAAGCAGGCTCAGGAATTTATCCGAATTATCCCGCTTAGTTATATCCACATATCCCTCATATAACACATTATTTCAGACTGGTCGGTATAACCAGAGACTATAGTCAATACGTTTTGCAGGTTTCATTCATTAACCATAATTCATTCAAAAATAAAATATTGTGGTTGGCTTGAAAGACTCTTGTTGACAGCAGGTAAAAAAGGAATGGACCAAGGAGCCGAATGTCCCTGTGAAAAAGCAAATTTGCGCGATAAAAAAAGGTGGCTGAATTATGCGCATAGACAAAAGTAGGGCGCAACATAAAAAAATGTCTCTTTTTTCTTGTAATTATCAAAGAATTAGGAACAATAAGATGGAAAAGAGTCATAAGGCGAAACCGTCAATGAAATCAGATTCATTTCGTCATAAAATCAAACGAAAGTACACCTCAGGCCCGCCCGGCAATGTCCTGGATGCGGAATATTTTTATTTTGATACCGCCCCTGACTATAAAAAAGATTTGGCCATTGTCTGCGGCGGTTACGAGAAATGCGCCCCCGATTTTCACCTCAATCGGAGCAATTACCCATATTATTTCATAAAATACACCCTGAAAGGCAAAGGAACCCTTGAAATTGATTCCGGATGTGTTGAATTGAGGCCGGGCATTCTCTCCGGGGTACCCCCTAAAGTCCCTCATATTTATAAAACTAACAATGAATCACCGATGGAACATATCTTTATTACATTTGTCGGTGAGGAGTGTCCGGATCTGTTTGAGAAAAGCTCTCTGTCCACTAAACATTTTCTGGAAGTCCACAATGCTGACGAATCCCTGAGTCTGCTTCAAAAGATTCTGCATATCGGTCAGGAAAAACCCGAATATGCCCATGATATCTGCCGGTCTTACCTGCGAATTCTTCTTTTGGACCAGGCTTCCTCACTGATTCGTTCCAAAGTGCATGTTCCATTGTCAAAGGCCACTTTTCTGGACTGCAAAAAGCATATTGATACGCACTTTTCGACTATAAAATCCCCCGGCCAAGCGGCTGAAAAATGCGGCATTGATGTCCGGTATATGTCCGGCCTTTTTAAACGCTACAGTCATCTGACTCCCGGTCAATATCTGGCCCGGCTTAAGCTCAATAAGGCCGCCATTCTCTTATTGACCACCGATTTAGGGGTAAAAGAGGTTGGTTATCAGGTGGGATTTGACGATCCATACCATTTTTCCAAAAACTTTAAAAAGTACTATAATTGCTCGCCGCACCGCTACCGTACGGAGCATGGTTGACCGCCCGTGGGCAACTGGAGAACGCAGATTTAAAATGTTACGATTTTCCATCAGATTGTTACTTCTGTCTATTTTCAGTAGTAATAAAAAGGATAGAATGTGCGTAAAAATGTACGATTGTAAATTGTATAGATGTTACCTCTTGTCAGAAGCAGGAATCCGGAAATATTAAAACAATCTTCATAATATGGAGGCCGCAATGGACAACTCTTTAAACCGCAGAGATTTACTGAAACAAGGGGCTGTAGCCGGGCTGGGAGCAGCAATTTGTGGTATTGCATTGTCGGGATGCAGCAGTCAGGCGCAAAGGAAGACTCCGGCCTTAATGATGAACCACACCACGACCCCGAAAGATTTGATCAAAGTCGGCTACGTCGGTATCGGTGCGATGGGCAGCGGCCACGTCAACAATCTGCTCAAGATCGAAGGCTGCCGGATTACCGCCGTCTGTGATATCCGTCCGGAACGAACCGAGTGGGTCAAAAAAGCCATTATGGCGGCCGGTCACCCCGAGCCGACGGTCTATACGCGGGGGGAACTGGATTTTGTCAGGATGTGCGAAACCGAAGACCTCGACTTGGTCTATAATGCAGCGCCGTGGCGATGGCATACTCCCATCAGTGCGGCGGCGATGAAAAACGGCAAGCACGCCGCCTCGGAAGTGAATATCTCAATGTCCATAGACGAATGCTGGGAACTGGTCGAGACCTCCGAAAAATACAAAAAGCACTGCTGTCTGATGGAAAACTGCTGCTATGATTATACCGAAATGCTGGTTCTGAATATGATTCAGAAGGGCCTGTTCGGCGAGCTGCTGCACGGCGAATGCGGTTATCTGCATGATTTACGCGGGTACAAACTCAACCCCAACGGTTATCAGGGAATGTGGCGTCTGCTGGAGTCGATTCATCGCGACGGTAATCTGTATCCCACTCACGGCATCGGCCCGATGGCCTGGTGCATGGACATTCATCGCGGCGACGCCCTGGATTATATGGTCTCTATGAGCAGCAAGGGATTGGGCCTGAACCTTTATGCCAAAGAACATTATCCCGACAGTCAGTGGGTCAATCAAAAATTCGCGCTGGGCGATATTAATACATGCCTGATAAAAACCAAAAACGGCAGAACCATTATCTGCAAGCATGACACCCAGGCTCCGCGTCCTTACAGCCGAGATTTTCTGGTGCAGGGCACAAAGGGAATCGTGCGAAAATATCCCGCAGAGCAAATTCATATTGAAGGACGTTCCCCCGCCCATACGTGGGAAGAACTGGAGGCCTACCAAAAAGAGTTTGAACACCCCGTCTGGACAACCCTCAGAGAGAAGGCCAAAGGCGCCGGTCACGGTGGAATGGACTTCATCGAGGACTATCGTCTGATTCAGGCCCTGCGTAAAGGTGTTCAGCCCGATTTTGATGTTTATGATTCCGTGTTGTGGAGTTCGATCATTCCGCTGAGCGAAAAGTCCGTTGCCAACAACGGCCAGCCCGTGAAATTCCCCGATTTTACACGAGGCGCATGGGCAACACGTCGTCCACTTGGAGTCGATACTATTCTTTAAAATATGCCTGATAAACATAACTTGAGCCGGACAACAGAAACTATGAAAAAGAAAGTAACCTTATCGAATGTAGAAAAGGTCGCACTGAAAGTATCCAGTTACGCTGCTTTTTATCCCCCGACCGAAAAGATCCCCACGATCATCGTGCCCAGTTTTCCGATGCTCGGTAAATTTATGGCCATGCGGTTTATCGAGTGGGCACAGCATAATCCCGGCGGGGTGATTTCCCTTCCGACCGGCAAAACCCCGGAATATTTTATCAAATGGGTTAAACGTCTGCTGGCCAGCTGGGGCAAGTCCCGTGTCGGCGCTGAATTGGCCCAATGGGGTATTGACCCGTCCAGACGGCCGGATATGAAGAGCCTGCATTTTGTTCAGATTGACGAATTTTATCCCATCTGTTCGTCGCAGACCAACAGCTTTTCCTATTATGTCAAAACCTATTATCTCAAAGACTTCAATCTGGATCCGGCCAAAGCACTGCTGATCGATCCGTGCAACATCGGCGTCAGCGGTTGCGCGGAGATGGAATCGATTTGGCCGGACAAACAGGTTGACCTGACGCTGCGTTATCGCCAGCCCAAATCCGGCCTTGAACAAAAACAGAAAACCCTGCTGGAACGCATTGACCAGTGGTGTATGGAGTATGAAGATAAGGTCCGTGCTTTGGGCGGCATCGGATTTTTCCTGGGCGGTATCGGTCCGGACGGGCACATCGGCTTTAACATCAGCGGTTCGGATCATTTTTCGACGACGCGTCTGTGCCCGACCAATTACGAAACGCAGGCTGCTGCTGCCACCGATCTGGGCGGTATTGAAATTGCCCGCAAATGCCATGTCATCACCATCGGCTTAAGTACCATCACCTTTAATCCTGCCTGCACCGCCATCGTGATGGCTGCCGGCCAAGCCAAAGCCGATGTGGTTGCAAAGGCCATCCAATCGCCCAAAGACGTCAACATTCCCGCCACTGCGCTGCACGCGCTGCCCAACGCCCGTTTTTATCTGACGCAGGGGGCCGCCAAACGTCTGGAAGAACGCTATTATCAGGATTTGCGGAAGTGCAAAAAACTCAGCGATACCGACAGCGAACAACTGATTGTCGACCTGTCGCTGCAGAAAAACAAACCGATCCTGCGGCTGCGCGAAAAAGAGCTCAAGGAAAGTCGTTTCGGTCAATTGCTGATGCGCAATCACAGCGACTCCGTTTCGCGTTTGACCCGCAAGGCCGTTGACAGCATCGAACAGAAAATACAAAAAGGAATGCAGGTGCTTGAGAATACCTGTTTTCTGCATACCGAACCGCATCATGATGACATTATGCTGGGCTACTTCGGCCACCTGGTCCGCCATTTCCGAAAGGCCGGAAACCGTCATTATTTTATGACGCTGACCAGCGGCTTTACCTCGGTGACCAACCACTTTATGCTCTGGCAGGTCAGGATGCTCCAGCGGTTTTTGGAATCCGAGACATTCAAAATCCTCTATCGACAGGACTATTTCAGCCCTGCCGACAGCATGGCCCGCAATCGTGACGTCTGGCAGTATCTCGACGGGGTGGCCGCGTGCAATCCGGAAATGAAGGACGAAGGCTGTGCCCGGCGCTTTATGCGGAATCTGCTGGAAATCTACGCTGCCAAATCTCCGGCGGCAATTGGCACAATTCTAAGTAAACTGGAAACCTATTTTCAGACGCAGTACCCCGGCGGCCAGGACCCGCAGGATATCCGACGGCTCAAGGGTATGTGTCGCGAATGGGAAGCCGAATGCCTGTGGGGCTATTACGGGTGGAAGTGCGACAATGTTGTTCATCTGCGGCTGGGCTTTTACACCGGAGATTTGTTTACGCCCCAGCCGACACAGAAACGCGACGTAATGCCTATCCTTGCTCAGCTTGAACGCATCGAACCGGACATCGTTACTGTTGCTTTCGATCCGGAAGGCAGCGGCCCGGATACCCATTACAAAGTGATGCAGGCGGTTTCCGAAGCCCTGCAGCTCTATCAAAAGAAAACGCGCCGCAAAGACATCCGCGTCTGGGGGTATCGCAACGTCTGGTATCGCTTTGATCCTTCCGAAGCCAATGTTTATGTCCCGGTCAGCCTGAATATGTTTTCTGTTATGCACCAGTCTTTTGAAAATGCATTCTTAAGTCAAAAGCAGGCCTCATTCCCCAGTCACGACTATGACGGGCCTTTCTCCGAACTGGCGCAGCGCATCCAGGTTCAGCAGTATCGAACGCTCAAGACCTGTTTGGGAAGAGACTGGTTTTATCATCACACCAGCCCGCTGATTCGCGCCACGCGCGGCTTTGTTTTCCTCAAAGAAATGGAGCCGGACGAATTCTATCAGTCGTGCAGAACGCTGCGGCAGTCCATTGAAGAGCAAGTGTAATCCTACGCACCGGGTGAATGAATGAATGATAAAACGACACTGCTGATACTCGCCGCAGGAATGGGCAGCCGTTACGGCGGACTGAAGCAAATCGACCCCGTCGGACCCAACGGCGAGATCATTATCGAGTATTCGATGGCCGATGCCCTTAAGGCCGGGTTTACAAAGATAGTGTTTATTATCCGCCATTTTTTTGAGGACGCATTCCGCGAAAAAATCGGCAAAAAACTGGACGGGCGTGTGGAGGTGGCCTATGCATTTCAGGAATTGGAATCCTGCCTGAACGGTTTTCCGCTCCCCTCCGACCGGCAAAAACCCTGGGGTACAGGACATGCGATCCTTGTCGCTGAAAATCTCATCCATGAACCCTTTGCCGTCATCAATGCCGACGATTATTACGGCCCGAATGCATTTAAGATACTACATACTCAGCTTCGACAAATGGCCTTATCGCCCGAAAGCGACTATGCGATGGTCGGCTACACCCTGAGAAATACCCTTTCGGAATACGGAACCGTCTCGCGCGGCGTCTGTCAGTGCGATGCATCGATGAGGCTGGCACAAATTACCGAATGCACAAAGATCCGCAGGCAGGGGACCGCCGCTGTCTTCATCGATGAGCAGGGCAATGAAAAGTTACTTTCCGGCGACGAAGTGGTATCGATGAATTTCTGGGGATTCTGCCCGGATCTCTTCGGACATCTCAAGCACCAGTTCCGGGAGTTTCTCACCCGGCACGCCGCAGAACCCAAAAGCGAATTTTATATCCCCACGGCCGTGGATACGCTGATTCAAAACGGCCAAAAGAAAGTCAATGTTCTTAAAACCAATGACGGCTGGTTCGGGGTTACTTATCCGGAAGATAAGGTGATCGCCCGCACCGCCATTCAAAAATTGATTGATAACGGAGTCTATCCTCAGCGTCTTTGGACGCAGGCATAAGAAAGGAATGTTTTTATGGTCATTAAAAAACAGCTTGTTGTGGTCTTGTGTATGTTGACCGGGATATGCATCGCGCAGCGTGACATCTCCATCGTTCCCCGGCCGGTTCAATTGACACGTCAAGCCGGCGAATTTACGCTCAATGCTGACACGACACTCTATGCATCTGAAGAGGCCCGGGCCGTTGCCGATCAGTTGATACAGTGGCTTGCCCCGGCTGCGGGTTTCAAGCTTTCCGTAAAACCGGACAGTTCCGACGCCGCAAAAGGGATAGTGTTGCGGCTGGATCGTTCACTGCTGCAGCTTCAATCCGAAGGATATCGTCTGGTCGTAACGCCTGACCGGGCGGTACTCACGGCCGCGGCCCCGGCGGGTTTATTCTACGGCTGTCAAACGCTTCGCCAGCTCTTGCCGCCGGATATCTTTTGCTTGACCCGGGCCGCCGGCGTCGAATGGACTATCCCCTGCGTTACCATTGAAGATACTCCCCGTTTCGGCTGGCGGGGACTGATGCTTGATACGGGTCGTCACTTTATGCCCAAGGAGTTTATTTTTAAATTCATCGATCTGCTGGCACTGCATAAAATGAACACCTTTCACTGGCATCTGACCGAAGACCAGGGGTGGCGCATCGAGATCAAGAAATATCCCAGGCTCACCGAGATCGGCGCCTGGCGAACGGAAACCCTTGTTGGCAGCGCCGGTCGGCAACCGTGGACATTTGACGGCACTCCGCACGGCGGTTTCTATTCGCAGAACGACATCCGGGAAATTGTCGCCTATGCGCAGCAGCGGTTTATCACCATCGTTCCCGAAATCGAAATGCCCGGCCATTCTCAGGCCGCACTGGCCGCCTATCCGGAACTGGGCAATACCGGAAAAACTCTGCCGGTGCTGACTTACTGGGGCGTCAATGAAAATGTTTTCAATGTCGAAGAAAGTACTATCCTCTTTTTGCAGGATGTCTTGACCGAAGTGCTCGAGCTGTTCCCCTCCAAATTTATCCATATCGGCGGCGATGAAGCTCCCAAGACCCAATGGAAAAACAGCCCTAAAGCCCAGGCCCGGATGAAAGAACTCGGCCTTGCCGATGAGCATGAACTGCAAAGCTGGTTTATTCGCCGTATGGATACATTTCTGGCAGAACGCGGACGCCGGCTGATCGGCTGGGACGAGATTCTCGAAGGCGGTCTGGCCCCGGGTGCGACCGTGATGAGCTGGCGCGGTGAAGGCGGCGGAATTGCTGCTGCCAGGGCCGGACACGATTTCGTTATGGCTTCCAACTCGCATCTTTATCTGGATTACTATCAGGGCGATGCAAAGACCGAACCGCTGGCCATCGGCGGTTTTCTGCCGCTTGAACGGGTTTATGCCTATGACCCGGTTCCTGAAAGCCTGACCGAAGCGGAACGAAAGCATGTGCTGGGTGTACAGGCACAGATATGGGCCGAGTATATTGCGACACCGCAAAAAGCCGAGTATATGGCTTATCCGCGGGCCTGTGCTGTTTCTGAGGTGGCCTGGACGCCCGTTGCCCAAAAGGAATTCGGAGATTTTCGTACACGCCTTGAAGTTCATCTCAAACGGCTGTCCTGCCTGAATGTCAATTACCGTCCTCTGGAACCGCCGAAAATCCAGGTAGGGCAGTGGGCCTCCGGACAAACCACCGAAACATTTGCCCCGATGCAGTGGGATGTCACCCCTTATCTGGACGGTCCCGGCCTCTATACTGTAACATTTTCCTATACCGCAGGCGCCCATCGTCTCGATATTCGCAATGCCCGGCTCCTCTGCGGCGATAAAGTCATTGCCGAAGATGCCCACGCCGGAACCACCGGAGGGTCCAATCGCGACAATCACTACACGCTTGTCGTTTCCGAGGCCGATTTCCAGAAAGGTGCTGCGTATCAATTGAAAGCCGTCGTTCGCAGCGATGGCGGTTCAGATTCAAACGGGACTGTGTATCTTTCTAAGAAATAAGATTCTGCCGAGGTGTTGATATGGAATATGAATTACCCGCAGTCCTTGGCCGCTTTCAGGTGGACGGAACGCTGGAAGACATCCGCCCCTTCGGCAGCGGGCACATCAACGACACATTTGCGGCCGTCTTCACACAAAACGGTGTGCCGGTACGCTATGTCCTTCAGCGCATCAATCATTATGTCTTCAAGCAGCCTGACCGGCTCATGGACAACATCGAACGGGTCACAAAACATATCCGCGGTAAACTCCTCGCCGAAGGCTGTACCGACATTGCCCGGCGGGTGCTGAATATCGTGTACACCAAAGCCGGCCGCTGCCTCACTCAGGACTCACAGGGCAATTATTGGCGTGTGTTTGACCTTATTGATAACGCGAGGACGTATGATGTGGTGACGTCACAGGATGTGATTCATCAGGCCGCCGCGGCGTTCGGTCGATTTCAGCGCTATCTGGCCGATCTGCCCGCTCCGCCCCTGTATGACACGATCCCTTATTTTCACGACGGCCTCAAACGCTTCAGCGCCTTTACCGAGGCTGTTCAAAAGGACGCCTGCAATCGGGCGGCTCAGGCAGCCGACGAAATCGAATTTATGAATCGCCGGGTTGTTATCTTTGAACGGCTGGCCGGGCTGATCAGCCGCGGACGAATCCCGATACGCGTTACGCATAACGACACCAAGATCAACAATGTTATGATTGATGATACAACCGGCCGGGGGATCTGTGTCATTGATTTGGATACGACGATGCCCGGCGTGTCGCTCTATGATTTCGGCGATCTGGTGCGAACCACCGTCACGGACTGTGCCGAAGATGAACAGGACCTCTCGAAGTTCAGCATCGAAACCGACCGTTTCAAAGCTGTGCTGCACGGATTCCTGGAAGGGGCAGGACCCATGCTCAATGACGAAGAAAAATCCAATCTCCTTCTGGGCGGGCTGCATATTACGCTGATTATGGGCATCCGATTCCTGACCGATTATCTGCAAGGGGATCATTATTATAAGATACATCGCGAAAATCACAACTTGCATCGGTGCCGCACTCAGTTTAAATTAGTGCAATGTATGCTTGAGCGTGAAGAACAGTTAACGACTATGGTACAAAGGGCTTGCCGACAGTGCGATGGCGGCCGGCTCACAAATCCAACTCCGAATTGAAAGGCTCCATCAATGGCAATAACATTAATGGATTGGGTGATTATCGGTGCTTTTCTGGTATCTGTGATCTTGATCGGGCTGATTATGTCAAGAAAAGCAGGCAGCGATTCGGCGGAGTTTTTCCTGGGAGGACGCAGTATGCCCTGGTGGCTGCTGGGCGTTTCGATGGTGGCCTGCACGTTTTCCTGCGATACGCCCAATCTTGTAACGGGTATGGTTCGCGGCAACGGCGTGGTGGCCAACTGGGGGTGGTGGGCCTTTCTGATTACGGGGATGGTAACGGTCTTTATTTACGCCCAGCTCTGGCGCCGCTCGAAGGTAATGACGGACTTGGAATTTTATGAATTGCGATACAGCGGAAAGAGTGCCGCCTTTATTCGTGGTTTCCGCTCTCTTTATCTGGGCATCTTTTTTAATTGTCTGATTATGGGTTCAGTGACACTGGCGGCGATCAAGATCGGCCAGGTCATATTTGATGTAGAGCCTTTGGTTGCGGTGGTATTAGGCTCTATCGGCGTGGTTATCTATGCGACGGTCGGCGGTATTAAAAGCTGTATTTGGGCTGATTTTTACCAGTATTCGATCGCCATGGTCGGGGCTGTTTATGCGGCGGTGGTTGCATGTCGGCAGCCCGAGGTCGGGGGGTTGCGAAATCTGTTGGCACATCCCGAAGTCATTGAAAAATTAAATTGGATGCCGGATTTTTCGACGTGGCTGGCATGGGTACCGCTGCTGCTGATTCCGGTGGCCGTGCAGTGGTGGTCGGTGTGGTACCCCGGCGCCGAACCGGGCGGCGGCGGCTATATCGCGCAGCGGATGTTGTCGGCCAAAGACGAAAAGAATGCCATCGGTGCTACGCTATTCTTCAATTTTATGCATTATGCGATGCGCCCCTGGCCGTGGATCATTGTAGCCTTGGCCTCAATGATCTGTTATCCGACGCTGGCAAGCATCAAATCACAGTTCCCCGGCATTGATCCTACCTATCTTAAGGATGATATTGCCTATCCGGTCATGATTTCCAAACTTGGCCCCGGCCTGCTCGGACTGGTGGTCGCTTCGCTGATTGCAGCGTATATGTCAACGATCGGGACGCACCTCAATTGGGGTTCGTCATATGTGGTCAATGACTGGTACAAACGCTTCCAAAACCCGCAGGCCACTGAAAAAGATATGGTTCGGATGGGCCGGGTGTGTACCATAGTACTGATGATAATTGCCGGTTTCTTTGCATTGACGTTCCTGGAGTCCGCCAATCAGGGCTTTGAGATTCTCCTGCTGTCCGGAGCCGGCACGGGAGCCATCTATCTGCTGCGGTGGTTCTGGTGGCGGATTAACGCCTGGTCGGAAATCATGGCGATGATTGCCGCGACGATTGTGGCATTCGGGATTGTTCTTGGGGTCGGAGACGAAGGTGTTGTCAAGTGGTTTGTCGGCAGCAGTTGTGTCAAAGAGAGAGTCTTTGTCATCGAGGATGCCGAACTTGCCGGCCTTATCGGTCAACAGCACTCGGCGGCAGTACAGCAGATCGAACAGATTGAAAAGACGGAAATCAAGCCGCTGGTCAAGGCATGGCGAAAAGCCCGCAAAGAAAGCGATGCCGCCCGGGATGCCGCCCGTGTCGCATATGATACCCGGAACGAACAGCTCAATCAGCTTAAAGCCGCTTCGTCCGTGGTGGCGCTGCTCGATAAGGCCAAACTCGATAACACACTGCAATCGGCGATCGAACATTTTTACGCCGACCAGAGACTATGGGAACTGGAACGTATTAACAAACGCATCGCAGCAAAAGGACTTCCGGCCAAGTCTCTGGAAGAAGTGTTGCTCGGCTTTGACGGTATCGTATCCTCTGGCAGGATTTATATCTACCACCCGTCCGTTGCGGGCCTGACATTTTCCGTCAAATTGCTGGTGTGTGTAATCATGGTTACAATTGTGTGGATGGTGACGACACTTCTGACAAAACCGGCCGACAAACAGACGCTGCGGAACTTCTACAGGCTTTGCCATCCCGGCGGCCCCGGCTGGCGAAAAGTGGTACAGGAGGCAGAGGCCGACGGAGACCACATCGATTCCACCAATGCGGTCGGCGACTGGAAGCTCCCGATCCAGATATTGTGTGCCTTTCAGGGGTGTGTTGCGATCTATGCTTCGTTGTTCTCGGTGGGGAACTTTGTCTATGGAAATATGCTGTGGGGATTTATCCTGGCCGGCGTTGCTGTTGCAATGATAATATGGCTGCTTAAATCCTTTGGGAAGATCGGAGTAGAATCAGGCCGCTAAGACAACCATAATGAAAAAAACCTATAAAGTAAATAGCCTTCAGGGACCATTATCAATCGATGCGGAGTGGGGTAAACCCCTCTGGCAGGAGACAAAATCTGCGTTGATCGACTGTGTTCATGGCCCTGAACCGACCCATAAACCCGTTGTCCGCTTTAAGCTGGCCTATACAGAGCAGGCTGTTTGCGGTATCTATCAGGTGCAGGATCAATTCGTCAGGGCCGTTGCCGCAGAGTTAAACGGGCAGGTCTGGAAAGACAGTTGTGTGGAGTTCTTCTTTACTCCCTATGCACGACCCGATAACTCCTATTTTAATCTCGAGATCAATTGCTGCGGTGTATTCCTGTTCCATCATCAGGCGGCCCCCAAACAACAGGTACGATCTCTCAAAGAAAGCGAAAGCAGGCAGATTTACACCGCCGGCTCGCTGGCCGGGCCGATACACAAAGAAATCGAAAATCCTATCCAATGGACGCTTGAATTTGCGATTCCCTATGGTATTCTGGAGAAATATTCAGCCGTAGAAAGGCCGGCCCCCGGCGTTTGCTGGCACGCAAATCTCCACAAATGTGCCGACGACTGCTCGCATCCGCACTGGCTGACCTGGTCGCCGATTCCCGGCGAGAGGCCGAATTTTCATCAGCCGCAGTATTTCGGCCTTTTGCAGTTTGTGTAAAAAAAGAGTTTAATCGGCTTTATTGACGCTCTATTCAAAGGAAGACAAGATGAACGACTTAACACGACGGCAGTTTCTAAAACACTCCGCGGCCGTTGCCGCATTCACAATCGTTCCGCGTCACGTAGTGGCAGGAGCAGGCTTTGCCTCACCCAATGAAAAACTCAATATCGCCGCCATCGGCGTCGGCGGTATGGGGGCGGCCAATATCAACGCCGTCGCAGGCACCGAAAACCTCGTTGCCCTCTGCGATGTCGATGCCGTTCAGGCGGCCAATACCTTCAACCGCTTCCCCAATGCCAAACGTTTTCAGGATTTCCGCGTGATGCTCGACCAGATGCACGGCAGCATCGACGCCGTTATTGTCGCTACGCCTGACCACACCCACGCCGTTGCGGCGATGGAAGCGATAAAACACGACAAGCACGTCTATGTCCAAAAACCGCTGGCCCGCTCGATATGGGAAACCCGTATGCTCAAAGACGCCGCCAGGCGTCACAATGTCGTAACCCAGATGGGCAATCAGGGCCACAGCGGCGAAGGTATCCGCCGCATCTGTGAATGGATATGGGATGGCGCCATCGGCCCGGTCCGCGAGGTTCACGCCTGGACCAACCGTCCCGGCTGGCCGCAGGGTATTCAGCGGCCTGCCGATACCCCGGCAATTCCCGATACTCTCAATTGGGATCTCTGGCTCGGCCCTTCTCCTGAACGTCCTTATCATCCTGCGTATGTCCCCGGCAACTGGCGCGGCTGGGTGGACTTCGGCACCGGTGCTCTCGGCGATATGGGCTGCCACATCCTTGACCCCATCGTTTGGGCCTTAAAGCTGGATTATCCGCTCAGCATTCAGGGCAGTATTGTCAATGACCTCCAGAACAACTATTCCCGCTGCGACGAGACCTATCCCAAGGCCTCTGTTATCCATTACGATTTCCCCGCCCGCGGCGATATGCCCCCCGTCTCCATTCACTGGTACGACGGCGGCCTGATGCCCAAACGGCCTGCCGAACTGGAACCGGGCCGGCGTATGGGCGATGCCTCAGGCGGTGTCATCTTCGTCGGCGACAAAGGCAAAATTATGTGCGGCAATGTCGCGGCTTCGCCTCAGATCATCCCGTATTCGGCAATGAAAGAATACAAACAGCCGGCCCAAAGCATCAAACGCATCGAAGGCGATATGGGCGGCCACGAAATGAACTGGGTCCGCGCCTGCAAAGGTCTCGAAAAAACCTGCTCCGATTTTGACTCCGCCGCACCCTTGACCGAAATGGTACTGATGGGCAATCTGGCGATGTTCTTCCCCAATCAGGAACTGGTCTGGGACAACGATAAAATGGAAGTTAAAAATCTTCCCGATGCCAATCGCATCATCAAGCCTGCCTACCGTGAAGGCTGGTCATTGCAGGCGTAACCGTCAATATGGTTTTTTACCGGGAGTACAGGCTATGCGAATTGGAATTGTTGGTTTTGGATTTATGGGTCGTATGCACTTTGGCTGCTGGTCGCAGATGCCGCAGATGGAGGTCGTGGCCATTTGCGATGCCAATCCGGATATCGCACAAACCCTTGATAAAACGCTTGGCAACATCCCCGGCCTGCCCGATACGATCAGTGCCGCCGATCTCCGGCTCTACGACAACATCGACAAGATGCTCAAGGCCGAACAGCTTGACGCGGTTTCGATTACGCTTCCGACGCATCTGCATGCCGAGCTGTCCTGCCATCTGCTCAAATCCGGCGTTAACGTCCTTTGCGAAAAGCCCATGGCCCTGAACACGGCCCAATGCGGGCAAATGGCCGCCGCCGCCGAGCAGTCCGGCAAAAAACTGATGATTGCCCATTGTATCCGTTTCTGGCCTGAATATGCCCACACCCGCGATATCGTCCAGTCCGGTCGGTACGGCCGGGTCTATGCCGCCCGCTTCCAGCGATTCTCAAGCCGTCCCTCTTGGAGTACAGGAAACTGGCTGATGGATACCCAAAAAAGCGGCGGTATGCCCCTGGATCTGCATATCCACGATGCCGACTATATTCAGTCGCTCTTTGGAATGCCCCGCGCCGTATGCAGCCGCGCCTTATCGCCTAACGGCCCGATGGACCACATCGAAACGCAGTATCTCTACGACTCCGACGCCTTCATCACCGCTGAGGCAAGCTGGCTGGCCTCCAGCTCGTTCAGCTTTCGAATGAATTATGAGCTGCTTGCCGAGCATGCAACGATTATATACGATTCCTCCAAAGCCCCCGCTTACCAGATTTGCCCCAATGACGATCAGGCGTTCAGTCCAACCGTTTCAGGCAAAGACGGCTACTTCCACGAGATCGAATATTTCGCAAAGCTGATTCAGGGGAAAGTCGAGAAGGAATCTATCACGCTTCAGCAGGCAATGAATTCCGTCCGCCTCATCGAAGCCGAAGTCCAGTCCTGCAAAGTGCGGAAAAGTGTTGAATTAATGCCATAAATGAAAGGGGCCTTGCAATGCTCAAACAATGTCTCAACTGGCCCGTCAGCGTCTGCACGTGGTCGATGCAAAACGACCTTGATTGCATCGATGCCCTGATGAAAAATGCCGGCATTGGCCATGTCCATCTCGATCTGCGGCCGGTCTGCATTGACGGCGTAAAAGACTTTCTTCAGAATGTCCGCCGCCGCAACTGGTCTGTCAGTGCCGCGATGATCGGTTTTCCGCAGGAAGATTACACCACCCTTGACACAATTCGTACCACCGGCGGGATCGTTCCCGAAGACTGCTGGCCGAAGAATCAGGACTGTTTTCTCAACGCCATCGATACCGCTGCCCAATTGGGTGTTGCGTTTTTGTCTGCTCACATCGGTTTCATTGATCACACCAAAAAAGACGAATACAAAAAATTGCTCGGCCGCATCAGGTCGCTGGCCGATGCCGCCGCACAAAAAAAAGTAATGATTCTGATGGAAACCGGCCAGGAGACCGCTGCAGAACTCAAACACTGCCTGACCGATCTGAATCACCCCGCCGTCGGCATCAACTTTGACCCCGCCAATATGATTCTTTACGGCAAGGGCAATCCCATTGAGGCTGTCCGCATACTGGCCCCGTGGATTCGCCACGTCCACATCAAAGACGCGATTGCCTCACAAACCCCCGGCCAGTGGGGTTCCGAAGTCGTTTGGGGCACAGGCCAGGTCGATCCCGACGCATTCCTGACCGCCCTCAAAGACATTGGCTACAAAGGCGCTCTGGCCATCGAACGCGAAGCCGGCCAGACGCGGCAGGAAGACATCCGTCTGGCCATCGACCGTTTGATCCGTTTTCATTAACCCGTATCCCCACCCATAAACCAGAAGGGACAAAAAATGAAAACCACAACCCGAACACAGCTTTCCATAATGATGTTCTTGCAGTTTTTCATCTGGGGCGCCTGGTTTGTCACGATGTGGCGGTACCTTAACCGCCTCAATTTCGACGGCGCACAAATCGGCGCCGCCTACAGCACCACAGGCTGGGCCGCCGTTATCAGTCCCTTCTTTGTCGGTATGATTGCCGACCGTTTCTTCTCGGCCCAAAAGGTGCTGGCCTTTCTGCATCTGCTTGGCGCCGTATTAATGGGATGGGTGTCCACGATCACCGATCCGCTCCTGTTCTTCTGGGTGCTGTTGGCCTATACCGTCTGTTATATGCCTACGTTGGCCCTGTCCAATACGATTTCCTTTTCCCAAATGACCAATCCGGAAACCGAATTTCCTCCCATCCGTGTTCTCGGCACGATCGGCTGGATTGCCGCCGGCCTGCTGGTCGGCTTTATGCCCAAAGGCGTCTTCGGTCTGGAAACGATTGAAGACACCAACATCCCGATGCGTATCGCCGCCGTCTCATCGCTGGTGATGGCCGCCTATTGTATGTTCCTTCCGAATACCCCACCGAGGTCGACCGGCCAAAAAGTAACGGCCTCGGACATCCTCGGCCTCAAAGCGCTCGGCCTGCTCAAAGACCGCTCCTTTGCTGTTTTTATCCTGTGTTCCCTGCTGATTTGCATCCCGCTGTCCTTCTACTACCAGTCCGCTAACGGTTTTCTTGGCGAGATTGGCCTCAAAAACGCCGCCGCCAAAATGACCCTCGGCCAGGTCTCCGAATTCTTCTTTATGCTCACGATGCCTTTCTTTCTGAATCGTCTGGGCATTAAAAAACTGATGCTTGTGGCGATGGCCGCCTGGGTGCTGCGGTATCTGTTCTTCGCCTATGGTGATACACAGTCGATGCTGGCGTCCTCATTTCTTTATCTGGGCATTCTCCTGCACGGCATCTGTTACGATTTCTTCTTCGTGACCGGCCAGATTTACGTAGACAAAAAAGCTCCCGCCGATATCCGTGCCGGCGCTCAGGGCTTTATCGCCTTTGTAACACTCGGCCTGGGAATGATTATCGGCAATCTTATCAATGGCGTCGTAACCCGGCACTACACGGCCGTATCCGTTGTCAACGGTGCGGAAACGACCACACACGACTGGAAAGCCATCTGGCTGATTCCGGTGGCAATGGCTGTTGCCGTAATGATTCTGTTTGCCCTGGCGTTTAATGACCGGGCATCACAAAAAAATGAGGAAAAAAACGTATAACAGAAATAGTTACCCGGAAAATCGAGTACTTCTGCCGGGGTCGGGATCAAAAAAAGTTTGCTATTTTTCAAACTTATGATAAAATACCTCCCCCAAAGCAAAGGGGGCGTTAGGGGGTGCTTGAAAAGTCAAGAATGCAGATCATCGCCGAAAAGGCACAAAAACCAAAAACTCCGCAAAACATCGTTTCCGGCGGCGTTTTGGCCCCTTGGAATTTACGTATGTGATTGATTTGATTGAGATTATGAGATTTTTAAAAGGCATTCAGTTGTGTTCAGTTGTGTTCAGTTGCGCTTAGTTGTGCTCAGTTGCGCGCACTTGCGCGCGGTTGTGTATGCAATTGCGCCACGTTGCGCAGCGTTTCACTATAAAACAAAAACAGATTTTGGAGAAAGCAAATGACTGGCAAAAGAAACTCTGTAATTGCGACAATTATCACCCTCATCGTCCTCTCGGTACCTTGCCTTGCCTCCCATCCGTTCCAACAGGCCGACCCCCAAGTCCTGGCCGAACACGGCTGGGTCCAGCTTTTCAACGGCAAAGACCTGACCAACTGGAAAGGCCTTCTGGCCGCCCCCTACGACAACCCCTTCAAACGCAATCAGCTCTCCCCCGACGAATTGGCCGCCGAACAAAAAAAGGCCGACGACCTGATGCGTGCCCACTGGACCGCCAAAGATGGCGTACTCTACTTTGACGGCAAAGGCCACAGTCTGGCCACCGTTGAAAAATATCAGGACTTCGAAATGTTCGTGGACTGGAAAATTCAGCCCAACGGCGACAGCGGTATCTATCTGCGCGGCACACCCCAGGTGCAGATCTGGGACCCCAACCAATGGAAGATTGGCTCCGGTGGCCTCTACAACAACCAGATTCACCCCAGCAAGCCCCTCAAGATCGCCGACAATCCCGCCGGCCAGTGGAACCGCTTCTTTATTCGGATGATCAACGATCGCGTTACCGTTTTCCTCAACAATGAACTCATCGTCGATAACGTCATTCAGGAAAACTATTGGGACCGTGCCAAACCCATCTTTGACGTCGAGCAGATCGAACTCCAGTGCCACGGCAACCCGGTCGAGTTCAGAAACATCTATGTTCGCAAACTCCCGCGCACAGACCAGTGGATAACGCTTTTTAACGGCTATGACCTGACCGGCTGGACCGGCGATATCGAAAGGTATCCCGTCGAAGATGGTGCTGTCGTCTGCCGCGGCAGCAATCTCTATACGCAGCAGCAGTACGGCGATTTCCATCTGAAATTTGAATTTCAGCTTACCCCCGCCGCCAACAACGGCCTCGGCATCCGCGCGCCGCTGTCAGGCGATGCCGCCTATGGCGGTATGGAGATTCAGATTCTTGACGATACGGATGCCGCCTATGCAGGCATTCAGCCCTGGCAGGCCCACGGCTCCATCTACGGCGTCGTTCCCGCCAAACGCGGCTTCTTAAAGCCCGTCGGCCAATGGAACACCGAAGAAGTCATTGCCGTCGGTCCCCGCATCAAAGTCATCCTCAACGGCCAAACCATCACAGAGGCCGACCTTGAACAGGCCGCCGCCAACGGCACCATCGACGGCAAAGACCACCCCGGCCTGAAAAATCCGAAAGGTCATATTGCTTTCCTCGGCCACGGCTCTGTGGTAAAATTCCGCAATATCCGGATCAAAGAACTCATCGAACAGGAATAACGCTTCGTACAGGAGAAATAATATGGATCGCAGAACATTCTTAGGCTCAGCCGCGGCCGCAGGACTTTCGCTGTCACCCAAAGCCCTTGCCGCCGAAACAACCCCCGCACCGTCGCCCGAACAGGCCAAACCCTGGCGAAACCCAATCGCCGTAGCAACCTATTCTTTCTGGCGGTTTAAGCCCGACAGCAAACTGTCCATCGAGCAATGCATCCGGCACGCCGCCGAACTCGGCTTTGACGGCGTGGACATCCTCCAGATTCAAATGGAAGGCGACTCCAACGACTACCTGCAATCGCTCAAACGCACGGCGTTCATCAATGGTATGTCCCTCTGCAATCTTAGTACCCATCAGGGATTCGTCAGTCCCGACGCCCAAAGGCGACAAAAAGCCATCGACCATACGATCTACTGCACCGAACTGGCCTACAAGCTGGGTATCCCCTGCATCCGCGTCAACACCGGAAGCTGGGGCACCTCCGCTAATTTCGATGAACTCATGGCCAATCGCGGCATCGAACCGCCGCAGCCGGGCTATACCGATGAAGACGCCTATCCCTGGGTCATCGAAAGTCTGGAAAAGTGTCTGCCCGTCGCGGAAAAATGCGGTGTCATTTTAGGTCTGGAAAATCACTGGGGTCTTGGCCGAACTCCCGAAGGCGTAAAGCGCATCGTCAAAGCCGTCGATTCGCCCTGGCTCAGAGTCCTGCTGGATACCGGCAACTTCCTGGAAGACCCGTATGACAAACTGGAGATGCTCGCCCCCGACACCGTCTTTATGCAGGCCAAGACCTATTTCGGCGGCGGACTCTGGTACACGCTCGATCTGGACTACGACCGCATCGCCAAACTGATGCGAAAGCACAATTATCGCGGCTATGTCAGCCTCGAATTCGAAGGCAACGAAGACTGGAAGACCGCAATTCCTAAAAGCCTTAAGGTCTTGCGCGACGCCTTTTAAGACTTAGACCTTTCTGTCCAGTCTTCGATAGCTGACCGCCTCGGCGATATGTTCCGCCCGTACAGTGTCGGCCTCTTCCAGGTCGGCAATGGTCCGGGCAACCTTGCAGATTTTATCGTGCGCCCGCGCGCTCAGTGCAAACTCCGCCATCGCCTGCTTGAGGATCTGTTCGCCCGTCTCATCCAGGCGGCAAAAGGCCTCGACCTCTTTATGCGTCATCGTCGCATTGGTCATCAGCCGTCCGTCGCCGAACCGTTCGGCCTGCCGCGTCCGTGCCGACTGCACCATCTGCCGCAGCGACGCGGAATCCTGCCCGCTGCTTCGCCCGCGCAACTGCCGGAACGCCACCGGCGGAACCTCCACATGGATGTCGATTCGGTCCAGCAGCGGCCCCGACACCTTGCCCATATACCGTTCGATCTGAACCGGCGTACACTTGCACCGCCGCACATGCGTGCCGTAGTACCCGCACGGACACGGATTCATCGCTGCGATCATAATAAACCGGGCCGGAAACCGCAGCGTTCCTTTGGCCCGCGAGATCGTTACCGCTCCCTCTTCCAGCGGCTGACGGATCATCTCCAGAATGTTCCGCTGAAATTCCGCAAACTCGTCCAGAAACAGGATTCCGTGATGCGCCAAACTCAACTCCCCCGGCCGCGGATGGGTTCCCCCGCCGACCAGCGCCGGCCCGGAGGCCGTATGATGCGGCGCCCGCACAGGCCGCGTGGCGATCAGGGCCTGCCCCTTGCTCAGCAGCCCCACCGATGAATACACCCGCGTTGTCTCCAGCGACTCGGCCAGCGTCATCGCCGGCAAAATCGTCGCCATCCGCTGGGCCAGCATCGTCTTGCCCGTGCCCGGCGGCCCGATCATCATCACATTGTGCCCGCCCGCAGCGGCGATCGTCAGCGCCCGCTTGACGCCTTCCTGTCCCTTCACATCCGAAAAGTCCACCCCGTACGCGGCCGCCTGTTCAAACAGGGAGTCTATATCCAGCGTCGTCGCCTCGATCTCTATCGCATCGGCCAAAAATCCCGCCGCCTGCGCCAGCGACCCGACCGCAATGACGTCGATCCCCGCCACCACCGCCGCCTCCGCCGCATTGTCCAGCGGCACGAGAATCCCCTTGAATCCTTTTTCCGCCGCCGCCATTGCCATACTCAATACGCCGTTGACCGGCCGTACCCGCCCGTCCAAAGCCAGCTCCCCGACAATGACAAAATCCCCCAGCTTCTCGCTGACCAATCCCCCCGCACATCCCATAATCCCCAGCGCGATCGGCAAATCGAACGCAGGCCCGGCCTTCTTGACATCCGCCGGCGCAAGATTGATCAGCGGCTGAACATTGGGAAAACTGTACCCCGAATTGACCACCGCACTGCGGACCCGCTCAATGCTCTCCTTGACCGCCGTATCCGGCAGCCCCACGATCACCGGCTTTTCAAACCCCCCGCGGGAAACATCCACCTCCACCTCACAGACGATCCCGTCGATCCCTTCCAGCGTTACCGAATACAAACGCGATAGCATCACTGTCTCCCTGTCTTCCCGTTTCTGCTCTGATTTTAAAACAATAAAGCTATTCTAATCTGGACCAAAACATTAATCAATAATTCACAAAGAAATAAAAAAGGGCAAGCCTGACATAGACCTGCCCTTGCCTGTCAAAGTTCGGTGCGTTGCAGTTATTGCAGAGTCACCGGCGGTATCAGAGGAACAATGGCATATTGAAAGGTCTTGAGTTCCATCTTGAGCAGCTTGACCAGAACCGCATCTTTGTTGATGACCGTTTTTATCTTAAGCAGCGATTTTTGAAAATCCTTTTTGTTGACGCCGGCCGGCAATTGTTTAGCGGGGATGCGCTGCAGGATCGTCATCGCCGCCTTCTCTTTGGCATAAGCATCCTGAATCAGCTCGATAGATGATTCTTTATCGGCAGCGGCCTCCTGCAAGAGTCGAACCGCATCATGATAAGTCTCGTCAACCCATTCGGCGATGTAAATGCCGGAGTCATTGACGTCCAATATTTCGGTGGGTCGGTGGCGATAGTACAGCCTCTGGCCATCACCGCTTAACCAGGGATCAATGGATACGCCGGTCTTATTGCTCCACTCCATCTGTTTAAAGTTGTCGAACGGCTGGTCCAGAGACTCGCGGTCTCCCATCCATACCTCCCATTGATTGTTTGTATTCAGAACACGGAAATAAACGGATAGTCCATCTGAGGATATACGAGGCCGCCATGCTTGCATTTCCTCAAGTTCAACAATTTCTCTGATGTTTGAAAACTTATGCAGTAATGATGGACGCGAAGCTGTAAAAATCCGGCGTATCCCCCCTCCCGACCAAGACGCGGCTTCGAACATAATAGTTTTCTCGTCTGCTGTCAGTGTGCAGTCATTGGGGAATGCTTCAATTTCTAACTCTTCGTATCTTTCAATCGTAACCCATGGTGCATCGACACTGTTTCGGATGGCCATCCAGATGGGGCGTTTGGTCCATTGAAGAGTCTGCGGGTCGCATGCCGCGTAATAAAGCCGCAGTTTGTCGTCCGAGACCCAGCTTCCGTAAACTTGGGCGCCGCCGTATTTTAGTTCCGACAGTTGCCGCTGCTGGTCGAACAGCCCCGTCTCGGGATTGCGAAAGGCCTCCCAGAGGGCATCCAGTTTGGTCGGTGTGCTCCTGTTAAAAAGGACATAGTCCTCGTCAGCGGTAACGCGAATGGCATCTGGTATGTATCCGTTTTCAAAGTCGTTAAGCTCGGCCAGAAAAGTGGTATTCTTCCACCCCGCAAATGACAGACAAACAGATACGCCCATCACAATAGCACAAACATAGAACCGCTTCATTCGACACCTCCTGATACCTGAAAATAAGATTCTGCTTTTGGTGTTGCTCCAATAGTTAAGATTATAATGCAATTATATCGCAAATCAAGTCTTTTTCTGAAAATATCCCAAAATCCCCTTTATTTTCCAAATAGAGCAGGGTTGAGAAAATTTTTGTTGGCAAATTCCAGGGCAGGCGGTAAATTAACAGCCGTAAATGAGAGGCTCAAATGGCTGGTGTTGTCCGGCGTTTAGGCCTCTCTTTTTTTAATGCGCTATACGGCTAAAGTTGGAAAGTCGTACTGTGGAAACAGAAAAGCCTAATCCGTGTGTTACCTGCGGGGCCTGCTGTGCCCTGTATCGTGCGTCGTTTTACTGGGCCGAGGCCGACGACGCCGGCGGGACTGTCCCCGTCGAACTGACCGACAAGCTGAACGATTTCCGCCGTGTGATGCGCGGTACCGATCAGCCAAATCCCCGCTGCATCGCCCTGGTCGGCACTATCGGCCAGCATATTTATTGCAGCATCTATGAAAAGCGGTCCTCCGTCTGCCGTGATTTTCCCGTTGCCTGGGAAAACGGCCTGCCCAATGAACGCTGCGACCAGGCCCGTATGACATGGGGCCTGCCACCGCTGACTCCCCCGGCGGCGTGTCCTGCCGAGGCTCCGGACGACCCCAACACCACTCGACCGCCGTCAAAGCGGCCGCCTATGCCCAACGCGGCATAATATCAGGCAAATCCCCGGCTTACGGATTTACCACTGCACGCAGGATTGTATAAGGCTCCAGCTTTTCGCGAAGACGCAGGCATTGTTCATTCCGGGCGGCATCCAGCCAGAGGCCTTCCGTCGTTTCGAGCGTGTCGGGTAATAGTAAGGTACTGACGATACCGCTCGGGTGCAGGACTTCCACGGTCTTGCCGGCACGGATTGTGTTTCGGACTCGAACAGTACAGCCGTTTTCGTCCGCTGATTCGACATTGCCCACAAATAGACTATCGCCTTCGGAGTTGCTCCGCTGCCATTCGTAGTCCTCCGGCCCTACCGAGCCTTTGATAAAGCCGGCACTGTAGCCGCGATTCGGCACCCGTCCCAGCCAGGCCAATGCCTCTTCGGTCGTAAACGGCTTGCCGTCGAGTATCTGCCGGTACAGACTGACGACAGAGGCCACATAATGAATCGATTTCATTCGCCCTTCGATTTTCAGCGACCGCACACCCATTTCCGCCAGCCTCGGCACATATTCAAACAAAGCCAATTCCTTGCTGTTGAACAAATACAGCCCGCGTTCATCTTCCATGACCGGCAGATACTGTCCCGGCCGGGTTTCTTCTACCAACGCATACCGCCAGCGGCAGGGGTGTTTGCATTCGCCGCGGTTGGCCCGGCTGCCCGTCAGGTAATCGCTGATGGCACACCGCCCCGAGTACGAAAAACACACCGCCCCGTGGACAAACACCTCGGTTTCCACCTGCCCGCGGGTCCTAAGGTGAATTGCTTGAAGCTGTTCTAATGATAATTCGCGGGCCAGATTCACCCGTGCCGCTCCCAACCGGGCGTATTCAAAAACGGCCTGATAATTCGTTGTATTGGCCTGCGTGCTGATGTGCAGCGCGGCCCGGAGTTTCTTTTCACGCAATGCCGCCAGCACCCCCAGATCGGCCACAATGAATGCATCCGCTCCCATTTCATCCAGCCTCTTGGCCAGTCCGACCAGTCGCTCGACCTCATCCGAGAACGGGTAGATATTCAGCGTGACGTATCCCTTCTTACCCCGCTGGTGTAAATATCGCAGTCCGTCTTCTGCTTCCTGCAGGGTCAGGTTGCCGGCAAAACTGCGCAGTGAGCCAAATTCAAGACCAAAATACACCGCATCCGCTCCATACGCGACGGCCCATTTGAGCTTTTCCAGTGTTCCGGCCGGAGCCAGAAGTTCCACATTTTTTAAAGCGTCAATTGTCATAACAAGCATTTGAAAACGAATAATCTTTAGGAATGAACGTCTAAATACCCGTAATAAGCAGTTTTTTCAAAAAATATATAAAATTTAGTGAACTTTTGCAAAAAAATGCCGAAAACATATTGACTGTGCGGTCGCAAATGACTAAATAGTCATTAATGGACGACGTTGTACGAAACCAAATTAGCAATACTGAAAATAAGGCTTTGGAGCAGGAAACGCCGCCCAGCCGAACAGAAAAAAGAGCCGCAAAGACGCGAAACAAGCTCTTAAATGCGGCTCTGGCGGTATTTAGTGAGTCCGGCGTCGATGCAGCAACGATCGACGTGATTACCGACCGGGCGGATCTTGGAAAAGGTACGTTTTATCGGCATTTCACCGATAAATATGACATTGCCGCGGCCCTGGTGGAACAGGCGATAGACCACTTGATTGAACGGCTGCGGGAGCGGGAAGATCGCCCCGCTGTGTCGGTGGAAGATGTACTGGAGCATTTTTTAAATGCCCATTACGCCTTTTTCAAGGGCAAACAGGATGAGTTTATCCTGTTGTTTCAGGGGCGTTTGCTGCTGAAGCTGGAACGGCAGACGACGGATAAAATGGAAGAACCGTTTTCACGGTATTTTCATGAAATCGAGAGTCAGTTGATGCCTTATATGGCCGAGAAAAAGGTTGATCCTGTTCGGATTCGTCGTTTGGCCTGTGCGGTGGCCGGATTTGTGTTCGGCTTCTTTTCGTTTGCGATGATCGGTATGGAGCCGCAGGATATTGAGACCAGTATAAAACCGTTACGGCAGAGTTTTGTAAAAAGCCTGTCGCTGTTTTTGGTACAGTAGAAAATATATAGTACATTTTGATTTATGAAAGGACTATTCAACATGCAGCAGATTGACCGGGTCGAGACCGTGGTCACAGAAGAGCAGGCCGCCGAGCCTCCAAGTACATTGAGGGCGGCCGACCGGACGCCCTCTGTAAGTCCATCCCCCAAGGAGCTACAACCCACCTTAAAAACCAACCAGTGGAACGATTGGCGCTGGCAGGTGCGCAATCGTGTTCGATCTCTGGAACAACTGTCGGCGTATGTGCCGTCACTGAACGGTCGTGCGGAATTGCAAAAAGTTATCGACAAGTACCCGATGGCGATCACGCCGTATTATGCGACGCTGATCGGCCGGGCGGATATGTCGGATCCTATCTTCCGCCAGAGCGTGCCCAATATCCAGGAACTGTGCGATCCGGCGTCGCTGAGCGAAGATCCGCTCGAAGAGCACGAAGATATGCCGGTGCCGGGACTGGTTCACCGCTATCGCGACCGCGCGCTGCTGATCGCCACGACGATGTGTTCGATGTATTGCCGCCACTGCACGCGAAAGCGCATTGCAGGGACGCGCGAAAGCGCCATCTCGCCGCGCCGTTTGCAGCAGGTGGTTGAGTATTTGAACGCGCATCCGGAGATATCCGATGTCATCGTTTCCGGCGGCGATCCGCTGACGATGTCGGATGCCAGCCTGGAAGCGGTGCTGTCGGCGCTGCGTTCTGTGCCGACGGTGCAGGTCATCCGTATCGGGACGCGGGTGCCGGTGGTTCTGCCGATGCGTATCACCGATGAGCTGGTGACCATGCTGAAGAAATATCATCCGCTGTGGATCAATACACACTTTAACCATCCCAACGAGCTGAGTGAGCAGGCCAAACAGGCCTGTGCCAAACTGGCCGATGCGGGCATCCCGCTGGGCAACCAAACGGTGCTGCTGCGCGGCGTCAACGATAATCCGCAGGTGATCGAGCAATTATGCCGCGGGCTGATTCGGATGCGTGTGCGTCCGTATTACCTTTACCAATGCGACCTGGTTCGCGGTGTGGAGCATTTCCGTACATCGGTCCGCAAGGGTATTGAGATTATGGAATACCTGCGCGGGCGCGTCAGCGGTATTGCGATTCCGATGTTTGTGGTCGATGCCCCGCATGGCGGCGGCAAGATACCGGTGCTTCCCAACTATGTTGTGTCGATGAGTCCGACGCATACGGTGCTTCGCAATTACGAAGGTATGCTGGTCAACTATCCGGAGCCGGGTGCTGAGGCGGAGCCTTCGATGACGTCTCCGGCCGGAGAACCGGGTGTATGGGAATTGGCGTCGGGTCAGGCGTCGGTTATTTTGCCGGCGCGCAACACACGAATGAAACGGCGTGAAAAAATCGCCGGCCGCAGCCGATCATGCGTCGATACAGGCTCATTGTTTGAGATGTAATACGTCTTTGCATTCCGGCAAGAACGCAACAAGGGCCTATTATGATCAGGATCGTACGTATCCATCGAACACTTTTGCCGATTGAGAAGGAACGAATCGCTCAGGTGCAGGAGATTTTCCGTCAAAATTTTTCTGCCGTGGCCGATTATGCGGACAAGATTCCCGATCTGCTTGAAAATCCGATCAAATACGGCTATGTAACCGGTTTGCTGGTGTCGGAAGCCTCGTTAAGTTGTGTCACGGGTTTCTCGCTGGTGTTATATTTTCCGACGATACGCAGCGGACTGCTGGACTTTATGGCGGTTCGCCGTGATATTCACGGTACGGGCACCGGCAGCGCCCTTTACGAGGCAACACGTTTATATTTGAAGCAGATGGGCTGCCTTGGGCTGTACCTGGAGGCGCTGCCGGATGATCCCAAAGTGGTAGCCGATTCGGCGCTGCTGAAAGAAAATCAGCGTCGGCTTCGTTTTTATGAAGGCTATGGGGCTCGTCCGATCATTGGTACCGAATACGAAACTCCCATTGGTCCATGGCCAGCGCCCTATCTGCTGTATGACAGTTTGGATCGGACCGTTGCGCTGAGCCGCTCTCAGTGCCGGGCGGCGATACGAACAATTTTGACAAAAAAGTACAGTCATCTGGTGTCCCCGGATTATATCGAGCGTGTTGTGGAGTCGGTGATAGATGAGCCGGTAAAGATACGCCCTCCGAAATATGTCAAGACCGAAACAGGGGTATCGGCTAATCATCGCAATGAGCGTCTTGAAAAACCGTTTGTGATGGTCAGCTGCGACGCGCATCAAGTCCATCACGTTCATGAACGCGGATATGTAGAGCGTCCGGCCAGGGTCGGTGTTATTCGGCAGTCTTTAGAAGCAACACGTTTGTTCGAGTCGGTGAATGCTAAACATTTTGCGCAGGAACATCTGCTGGCTGTCCATGATTCGGATTTTGTGCAGTATCTGAAAGCGACGTGCCAACAACTGCACGGTAAACGTCCGGTGTATCCGTATGTATTTCCAATCCGGCGGCCGGAACGTCGTCCCCGGGATCTGGCTGTTCGGGCGGGATATTACTGCATCGACACATTTACTCCGCTGGACCGCAATGCTTATGACGCCGCTAAAACAGCAGTCGATGTAGCATTGACGGCGGCAGAGCTGGTTTTGCACGGGCGCCGACTGGCTTATGCCTTATGTCGTCCGCCCGGTCATCATGCCGAGCGGCGGGTTTTTGGTGGATTTTGTTATTTGAATAACGCTGCGATTGCCGCCCATTATCTCAGCCGACAAGGCCGTGTGGCGATCCTTGATATTGATTTTCATCACGGCAACGGTGCACAGGAAATTTTTTATCGACGCTCAGACGTTCTGACGGTATCCATCCACGGGCATCCGAATTATGCTTATCCCTATTTTTCAGGTTTTGCCGATGAGACGGGAGAAGGCAAAGGAAAAGGGTACAACTACAATTATGCCCTTCCGGAAACAGCCGGGCCGAAGGAATATCTGGCGGCACTGGACAAGGCATTAGGACAGATACGGAAATTTTCGCCGATGTTTTTGATTCTGTGCGTGGGGTTTGATACCATGAAAGGGGATCCGACCGGTTCGTTCGGTCTAACCACAGAGTCAATCAGGCAGGTCGGACATAACATTGGAGAACTGAATTTGCCGACACTTGCAGTACAGGAAGGCGGGTATAGTCTGCGTAATCTGAGAGTGGGTGCAGCGGCGCTTTTTAACGGCGCGGCCGAAACCCTGAAACCCAATATGAAACCACAGCAAAACGGAAAGAATAAAAATGGAATGTCGAGTCGGACTGGTTTATGATCTGCGCACGGATTATCTGGCGGAAGGAATGAGCGAGGAAGAGACGGCGGAGTTTGATTCCGCGGAGACCATCAACGCACTTGAGCAGACCATCAGTTCATTGGGGTATCGCACCGAGCGTATCGGGAATGCCAAACGGCTGGCCGAACGACTGGTGAAAGGGGATCGATGGGATATGGTGTTCAATATCGCCGAAGGATTGGGAGGACGCTGCCGCGAGTCGTATGCCCCGGCGCTTCTGGAGATGTACGGCATTCCGTATACGTTTTCCGATGCGCTGGTTTGTGCGGTAACGCTGGACAAGGCTGTTGCCAAACGGCTGGTCGCTCAAGAAGGACTGGCGACGGCGGCATTTGCAGTTGTGCGTACGGCGGCGGATATTGAAGCGATGCCCCTGCGGTATCCGCTCTTTGCCAAGCCACTGGCCGAGGGCACGGGAAAAGGGGTTGACCAGAATTCCAAGATCGATACGCCGCAGCAGTTGAAAACGGTGTGTGCGGCACTGCTCAATGAGCATCGTCAGCCGGTGCTGGTCGAGGCGTTTTTGCCGGGACGGGAGTTTACCGTCGGTATTCTCGGAACCGGAGCCGATGCGCGGGTACTGGGGACGATGGAGATCGAGGTGCTCAAAAAAGACGTGACGGCCATCTATTCGTTTATCAATAAGGAAGAATGGAGAACCCGGATCAAGTATCATCCTCTGCGGGATGATATGACGCTCAAGAACGAGGTTGAGACATTGGCCTTGCGAAGTTATCAAGTGCTGGAATGTCGCGACGGAGGGCGTGTTGATATTCGCTGTGACGCGGAAGGCAAGCCGTGTTTTATCGAGGTCAATCCGCTGGCCGGCCTGCATCCGACACATTCGGACTTGCCGATGATCGCAACACAGGAAGGGATGTCGTATCAAACACTGATCGGGACGATTCTTGAGAATGCGTTTGCCCGAGTCGGCAAGCAAATTCACTGATGCTTATTTATAGACAGCATTTATGCAGACCCTACTGATCTTACATAATACATTCGGTGACAAAAGCGATCCTCTCTATGAAAGCCGTGCCGGGGTGATGGACCAGGTGCATGCGGTCGAGACGGCCTGCGATAAGCTGGGTTTTAATCACGAGACGCTGGCGGTCAATGACCTTAAGCACCTGACAACGGTACTGGGCAGCCGTAAAGAGACGCTGATTTTTAATCTGGCCGAGGAATTTTTGGGTGATGTCCGTCAGGCCTCTTTTGTGCCGGCGGTTTGCAGTGCGTTTGGAAAGAGTGTTACCGGTAATGATACGCCGGCGCTGCTTTTAGCGCAGAACAAAATTCAGGCCAAAGCTGTACTGGCCGGTTCCGGACTTCCGGTTCCGAGTGGAACGGTGGTGCTGCCGGGGTCGGTGTTTGAAGCGGCGGCGTTGCCTGCGGGCACGTATATCCTCAAGCCGGCGTTTTGCGATGCCAGCGAGGGGATCACCACAGCATCGGTCGTGCAACTGCCCGATGAGAGCGAACGGGCGGTCGCATTGGTCGATTCGCTGCATCGCCAGTTTGTCCAGCCGGTGATTGTCGAGCAGTTTATCCCGACGCGGGAGCTGAACGTGTCGGTTTTCGAATGCGATGGCAGGCCGAAGGTGATGCCGCTGGCGGAAATTGATTTTTCAGCATTCAGTGACGAGCAGCCGCGAATTGTCGATTACGGGGCCAAGTGGGATGCTGCGTCATTTGGTTTTCACAATACGCCGCGAAAGATTCCCGCTGAGCTTCCGGCGGCGGTAACCAAGCGTGTTACATTGCTGGCCGCGGCGGCCTGGCAGGCGGTGGGATGCCGCGATTATGTGCGGGTGGATTTTCGGCTTGATGAGCAGCTCAATCCGTATATTCTTGAGATCAATCCCAATCCGGATATTTCGCCGGATGCCGGATTTGCCGCGGCGCTGGCGGCAGGGGGGATCGATTATGAGCGGTTTGTCTGGACGGTATTGGACAACGCACGCCGGCGGCTTAATTGATGATTCTTTTTGAGGATTCAATATTCTATGGAACATACGATACGAAAAGCCAGGCTCGCCGACACGGCGGCGGTGATGGACATTATCCGACGGACAAAGTTTTTTCGGCCCGTCGAAGAACAGATCGCTGAGGAAGTGCTGGATGATGCCGCAGGGGGAGCGGACAATTCCTATCAATCGTACGTCATCGAAGCACAGGGTCGGGTTGCGGGCTGGGTGTGTTTTGGAGAAACGCCATGTACACTGGGGACGTTTGATATTTACTGGCTTGCCGTTGATCCGGAGCTTCAGCGGGCACATCTCGGCTCGGCCCTGCTGACGTTTGCAGAGCGGCAGATCGCGGCCCAGCACGGACGGCTGATGATTATTGAGACGTCCGGCTCCGAGATGTACCGCCCGACGCAGCGTTTTTACGAGAAGAACGGCTATCGTCTGGCCGCCTGCGTGGATGACTTCTATGCCCCGGGCGATCCCAAGTTGATCTTTACAAAAGTTGCAAAACAATAAATCTCTTCGGTTAAGCGTTTTGTTGTTTTCTTAAACCTGCGATCAGGACTGCCGCCGCTATGATAAGGCCCGGCCGAAATCCCCATCGGCTAAAGAGTGTAACGCCATCGAGAATCGGCACATCGGCTGCAATCCAGCCGGGACCATTGCTGTAGTGGTCGTGTTCGGCCAGTATGTGACCGGTCGGGCTGATGATAGCAGAAATGCCATTGGCCGCACCGCGTGCGATGGCGTATCGTCCCTCGATGGCCCTCGCCCGCACCGCCTGCATATGGGCAACGCGAATCGTCCACCAGTCCGCCGTCGGACACAGCACGACATCCGATTTCAGCCTGCCGTATCGCCGCGTTAACGGAGTGAAGTTGTCGTCCTGACAGATCATTCCGCCGATGGTCAAGCCGTTTATTTCGATGGTCTTTAAATCGCCCGTTCCCTTTTGGCCCTGCTCATACGGCGTCAGATACGTTTTGGTATATTCATGTACAATCTGACCTTGCGGTGACATAAAGAACAGCCGATTCTCGTCGGCTGAGATATTCCAATACCCCACGGCCAGCCACATCCCGGTCTGTTGTGCCACAGTTGAAAATCGTTCCAGCCACATGGCCCGTTCATGGTCGGCGATATAAAAGCCCATTTCGCCGGTCGTAAAAAGTACAGCGCCTGTGGCGGCGGCCTGTCGGGCCGGTTCGGCAAACAATTGTTCAAATCCTTCAGGCTTGTGGGGGTCGATCTCGGCGCTGCGGTCATCAAAGACCCACCCTGCGACGGCGATTCGGAGTGAACCGCTTGGCTTTCGCCGTTGTACTATAACATCGGCCCCAATGACAAGTCCCAGCAGGACGCTCATTGTAATCAGTGCTTTACACCGATGCTGCTGCTGCACAGAACTTGCGTAAATGCCCACTCCCTGCACTGCTCCCAACACAAACACAACACCGCTGATGCCGGTCACTTCAATAAAGCCGATGGCTGCCGGATAGGCCGTCCAGCTTCGTGCGAAGGACTGGGCCAGTCCCCAGATGGGAATCGCCGTGACGTTGAGTACATCCAGCAGATACCACGCCGCCCCGATGGCCAATGCCCCGCAAAGGCCTCCTCGCCGAATCAGAACCGCCGACAGTGTACACAGCCCCGTCAGCAGGATACAGGTCCACACCAGCAGTGCCGCCGTAACCGGAATCGGCATTAAAAGATACACCATCTGCGGCAGCGTATAGAAAATTCCCATATACAATCCCGCGATCGCTGCGCTGCCGATGTGTTTGTCTTTGAAGGTCAGCCACAGGATGGGTGCTAATGCCGCCGCCTGCAGAACACACGCCGGCCCCCAGAACTGTCCTGCCGCCAGCATCAATCCGCCTGCCGCTCCTGCCGCACGATACCGCCATAGTGCCGTTTCCATCGCTTCGCCCCTTTCGCCCGTCAATGTTCGTTTATCATTTCCTCAAACGCATGTATTGTAGTCCAGTAATACTCGCCTGCTATTTGCAAAAGATTGTTGTGTCCGGCGCCTTGAATCCAGAAACACATCTTTGGGGACTGTACGGCATCGAACAGCTTCCTGCTGTGCCAGAGCGGTATGAAGTGGTCCTCTGTGCCATGAATAACAAGAACAGGACAACGGACACACTTAATACGATTAAGATTGTTGTAGGGATCAAACGGTAGGAATGAAATAGAGATTACCACTCGATAGGCCGAGACAAAAGGACTTTCAAGAATCAAACCCGCAGTGGATTTGCGCCAAGCAAGATAGATAGACGGTCCGCAACCAATCGAACGGCCATGAATGATAATTTTGTTTGGATCCGTTTTAACTGTGTTTACAAGATAATCATAAGCCGCCTCGATATCTTTATAAGTTTTATGCTCAGAAGGTCTTCCTTGACTGGTGCCGTATCCGCGATAGTCATAAGCTAAAACGCTAAAACCATTTTGTCGGCAGAGTTCAAAAAAGTTTCGGTTCTGCCCGATGTCTTCAGAATTGCCATGGCTGAACAATAGAACATAAGAATCGGTCTTGTTGGGAATGTAAAGGGCAGATATCCACTGTCCATCTGTGGTTTTGAGTTTGAGTATATCAGGAGCATCAGTGTAACTTGCATGAGGTGGGTAAAACATCAGGTTGTCAGCACATGAGCTTAGAAACAATAGACTCAATAGAAGACAAGTTGCCGAAGTTGTTGTGGTGATATGCTGTGTTAATAATAGTTTTTGATTTTTAATCAAATCATAAATCATTTTCTTTTCCTTTCAATGAAATAAAGATTGACAAAGGAAATGAGTACGCCAATGCACACAGTCTTCCACACCAGAAGCCAGACAGGTGTCCACCACGCCCCGGTGTGCATCTCTACAAAATCGGATATCCCGAACGCTATCAGGGTTATTGCACGCGTATGTAGCGGCTGCTTGTGTATGAATCGTCGTGTCCACATCAGCCACACGCCAAGGCTGATCCAAAAAAATCCTTCAACGAGATTGAAATAATCAATGTTCATAAGAATACATATATATTGTTTATATGTAAACCATTAAACTGAAAAAATAAGTTAGCAATTACCAAAGAGCGATTTAAAGGTTTTGCCGAAGTTTTCCGCAGACGCGGATCAGGGCGGCCAGCTCGGATTTACTCAGAGCCCCCATGACCTTGCCCATTTCGGCGCCATAGGCGGGATCGACTTTGTCCAGCAGGCGGCTTCCTTTGTCCGTCAACTGGATAATGTTATAGCGACGATCTTCTGCAGCGGTGCGGCGGACAAAACCTTCACGCTCCAGTCGGTCCACTAATCCTGTGACATTGGCCCGATTGACCTGCATCAGTTCACTGAGACGGGCCTGACTGAGTCCTTCGGTTTCACTCTGATGGCGAAGAAGCATCATCAAATGAAACTGCACATCCGTTAGTCCGTAGGGTCCAAAGAATTCGCCGGCCCGTTTCTTGATCTGAGCGGCCGTATAATAGAGGTTCAGCAAGGCCTCGTGTTCCAGTGAGGCCAGCGCTTTTTTGAGGTGTAATTCATCTTTCAGTGCCATAATGGTGTTCCTTGCCGATGCACTGCCTATTGTTTACATATAAACTATATATCAATAACGTATTGAAGTCAATAGTATTTTTTTAAAAAAATGATGTATCTGAAAAAATGTCAGCGGTCTTCGATGACGGCTTTTTCGCGTTCTCTATCCAGGAATTGCTCGACGGCCCTGTCACGGGACTGTTGGGTCAGCTCTTTGATGATAAGCTGGCGGACCTGATCCAGCGGACAGGGCACCGCAGGTCTGCGGTCGAGAACTTTGGCGATGTGCCAGCCGAATTCGGTAGCAAAAACGTCACTGACTTGGCCGGGCTTGAGAGCAAAGACGACTTCTTCGAAGGCGGGGACCATTTGCCCCCGTGCAAAATAGCCCAAGTCGCCGCCGTTTTCCGGACAGGCAGAGTTTTCTTTTGCCAATTGTGTAAAATCGCTGCCGCATTGAATACGATTCAGAATATCCTGCATTTCCTGCTTTTGCTGTTCGGAGGGGATATCAGGATGCGGATGTTTTACGATATGTGCGGCCCTGACCATCTCCGGCACGGTGAACCGCTGGACGTTGCGTTCATAATAACGGCGGATATCCTTATCTTTTGGGGCAAGGACATCGGCGGCAATTTGCTGTATGAGTTGTTCTATGCGAATCTGATCGGCGATTTCCTGACGGAGTTTTTGACGTTCTTCCTGACCGCTGCTGAGACGTTGGTGGATCGGGCCGGATTCCTCTTCGCGGCTCAACATTTGATCGATAAAGCTATTGACAGCCGAATCTGTAATTTCAGGGGAGTTCCTATCGGCGGCCTGATGAAACAGAACTGCCTCGATGACATTCTCACGTGCCCATTCAGAAAGCTGAGTTTCACGTTCCTGAGGCGGCTGGTCGGCAAATGCCTTTTCGTAATCCGGTCGCATACGCTCCTTTTCCTGCTCAATTCGAATCGGATCGACCTGCTCGCCATTCACATATAAAGTCATATTAGCTCCTGAAATTCTTGTAAAAAAGTTTAAACAACGGCCAAGGCATTATACCGGATTTGTACGGAGTGCGCAAAAGAAAACATCACGAAACGTGCGTTCCGTGATGTTTTCCGGAGGGGAGAAAACTCTTGCATTTATAAGTTCGGCATTCGTACACCGAACTCTTTAATAAATTTCTAATATTTTGTCAACACTAATTATTACGAAATTTTTATCGGACTGTTCTTTTTTAGGTGTGAATCAAAGAAGGTTAATCTATATAAGAACTCTCTTATTCTCTCAAAGAGCATTACTAATAGTAGTTTATAGGAACTTGCCGTGAGATGCAAGAGAAAAAATAGGTAAATTTTAAAAAATATAGGTATTTTTACCTACAGCAGATGACTTGTCGCCTATTGTTATCTTGATTTGTAAATAGAGATCCATCGTGACCTGAAATGGCAGCGGATCCTGTCTGGAAAAGTAACTCCTATTCTTCGGGTCGAAGCAGAAAAATCTTTTTCGCGGATCTCATTTATGGAGGTTTTTGGTGTGTTTTTAGTAAATAACAAGAGTGTCAGACCTGCCCAAAATCCCAATCGTTGTTGTTTATGACGGCTGTTTTGCATTATCTGACAATCGCCTTTCGGGCGGCCTCTTGTAATGCCTGACCTTGCAGCGACTCGATTGCTGTTTGGTTCCAAAGCTGATGGCGGTCAAGGATTTGCCAGGCGGCGTCATAATACCGCTGTACGGCATTTGTTCCTGCCTCCACAGCGCCTTGCGTGCGATAGCTGCCGTCCAGAAGCCAGCGGCTGAACGCATCATCATATTCGGCAGGATAAATCAGAGCGGTAACAAACCCGCCGTTGTTATCGGAAGCAAAGTGAACTTTTGCCCGTGCCGGTGCGGGAACGAGCTTTTCCAGTTCGCACAGCCGTGAAAAATCCAATCGGCCTGCTTCTTCGCTGCGAGCATAGAAAAACATTCCCGCCTCCAGATCAAATGTTTCGTGGGTGACGCCTTTTAATTCCATTCTGCCGTCGGGATAGGCGTTATGAATTTTATAGACGTGTGCATTACGGTTTGCATCACTGTCCAGCAGTTCGGCCACTTCTTCGGCGGTAAAGCCGACAGCGCTATGATCGCCAAAATCCACAACATACAGTCCGATGTATCGATTCGCCTCTTTTATTTGGGGCAGCTTCATATGTTCCTCATTAAATACAGGGTCTCGCCATTGGCGATAACTTGTTTATTTCACTGTCAGTTTTACAAATTTGCGTTTACCGACCTGCACCACCATACCGTTAACAGGAACGATTTCGCAGTTGGGGTCATCTATCTTTTCATCATTAATCCGGACGCCGCCCTGTTTGCACATCCGTTTGGCCTCTCCGCCGGTTTCGACCATTCCGCATTGAACCAGCAATTTGCTGACCATAATTTTTCCAGGGGCGATTTCAACGTCGGGCATAGAATCCGGCTGCTGGTTCTGGGCGAAGATTTTATCAAACTCTGCGGCGGCGGCTTCGGCGGCCTCCTGGCCATAGAACTGCTGAACAATCAATTTGCCCAGCGTGACTTTGGCTTGTTTGGGGTGCGTTCGGGCCGGATCGACCAGTTCTTTGATCTGTTCGGCGGGAACATCGGTCAGGAGTGTAAAATAATTTTCCATCAGATTGTCCGGAATGCTCATGGTCTTGCCGAACATATCGGAGGGCTTGTCGGTTACGCCGATGTAATTGCCCTTGGACTTGCTCATCTTCTGGACGCCGTCCAGTCCTACCAGAATCGGCATAGTGATAACGATCTGGGCCGGCTGGTTGGCCATTCTTTGCAGGTCGCGTCCGACGAGGTTGTTGAATGTCTGATCGGTACCGCCCAGTTCGACGTCGCTTTGAATGGCAACTGAGTCATGTCCCTGCATTAGAGGATAGAGGAATTCGTGGATGCCGATGGGGTCGCCTTTTTTATACCGCAGCTCGAATGTATCGCGCTCCAGCATTCTGGCCACGGTCATCGATGCGGTCAGCTTGATGACATCGGCCAGCCGGAGGTCGGCCAGCCATTCGCTGTTGAACCGCACTTCGACTTTGCCGGGGGACATATCCAGAATTTTGCCCGCCTGCTCAAAGTAAGTCTGGGCATTGGTTTTGATTTGTTCGGGTGTTAGCATCGGGCGGGTGGTATTTTGGCCTGTCGGATCACCGATACGGGCGGTATAGTCGCCGATAATCAGGATAGCCTTATGTCCTAAATCCTGAAATTGCCTTAGCTTACGCAGTACGACGGTGTGTCCGAGGTGGATGTCCGGTGCGGTGGGATCCATCCCAAGTTTAGCCCGCAGGGGACGGCCCGCTTTGGCGGCTTCGGCAAGTCGTTGGGCCAGCTCATCTTCCCGGTAAACCTCAACTGTGCCGCGTTTAAGCAATTTGACCTGTTCGGCAATGTCCATTGTCATAATTGTGCATCCAAAAGACTCTGTTGTTATTTCAAGAAGTAAGCACTATACCATTTTCCCGGCAAACAGGCAAGGACAGAACGGGACCGTTCTTCTGTTCCTTATGAATGTTCAGGGGGCGTTTTCAATCGCCGCAGTGCGTCAGCCGGCGGATGATGACCGAGAGGGCAAACAGCAAAGTACTAATCAGCACGATGCAGGCGCCGGTGGGCAGGTTGTAATAAAAGGACAGCAAAAAACCTCCCACTGCACAAAACATTCCCAGCAGGGCGGCGACAATGACAACGGCCGTGTGTCCTTTGCATAGCTGATAAGCGGCGGCGGCGGGATTGGTAATGAGACTGAAGATCATTAATCCGCCGATCATTTTGAGATTTAAAGCAAGCGTCAAACCGCATAGAATCAAAAACAGGGCATAGATAAACCGTTCGTGGATACCTGTCGCGGCGGCGATCGAACGGCTGAACAATAATGCTTTCAGTTCCTTATTGAAAATGATGCCAAAGAGCGCCAACAGTCCCGCCAGCAGGGTAATTGTAATAACAGTACTTTTGCGGACGAACAGGATACTGCCCCACAGCATTGCCAACATCTCAGTCCGTCCCGACTCGGCCAGTCCCATTCCTAAAAATGTTAACCCGAGCATCAGCGAAAAGACGATAGCCAGTCCGACGTTGGTATCCAGCCGTGACTTTTGCGGGGGGATGGCTGCCAGCGATACTGCTGTCAAAATGGAAAAGCCGATTGCCCCGGCAGCAGGAGCGATACCGACCAGAGATGCAAAGATTGTCCCGGCCATTGCCGCATGGGCAATGCACGTTCCGATAAACGGCATTCGCATTCCGACGATATAAACGCCCAGAAATGCCGCTGCAGCGCCGGATACTGCACCGGCCAGCAAAACAGGATAGAAGAATGCATCCATTAACAGTTGTACTTTTCGTTTTTACACAGGTTGACAATGAATATACGGTTGATTTCCGGTTTCAACAAGCTTGACATGACATTGATAAACTTCGGACAGTGCAGGTGAAGTCAGAGTGTGCGGCGTCGGACCGTCGGCAATAATCCGTCCGCGATGCAGCAGGATCGTCCGGTCAGCGGTCAATGGCAAGGATTGAATTTCATGTGAAACGAGAATTACGGTTAATTTAAATTTGTTGTGTAGTTTTGTGATAAGTTCGATAATCTGAAATTTCCAGTTAAGGTCAAGACTGGCGACGGGTTCGTCGAGAATGAGCAATTCGGGTTCCTGAGTCATCGCACGTGCGATGAGAACTTTTTGCTGTTCGCCGCCGGACAGGCTGCGAAAGGTCTGGCGGCGACGGTCGGCGATACCCAGCGTTTCAAGCCAGTGTTCAGTGATCGCGTAATCGGTACGGTTCAGGGGCACGGCAAGCGGTTTTCGTGCGGTACGGCCCATGACGGCGACTTCCCGGACGGTGAATGGAAGTTCCGGATTGTAGTCGGCACGCTGCGGAATGTAGCCGATGCGTTTTCGCACTCTGCTTTTGGCCCAGCCGCCGAGCGTATTCAACGCGATGCCGTCAAATGTGACGATGCCGTTGTCTGGTCCTGTTAAGCCGCAGCAGACATTTAACAGTGTTGTTTTCCCCGCTCCGTTGGTGCCGATGAGATTGATGAATTGGCCGGCGGCGATCTCAAGCCAGTTGATATTAAGAATCTGCCGTCCGGAACGTCGAACGACAATTTCCGACAGGACAATAGAGGCGCCGGCGGTCATTTTGGTGCCTCGGTCAATTGGCGAATATTGCTGCGCACCAATTCATCAAAAGCGGGGTAATTGACGGAGCAGCCTGCTGTATTGGGGAAATTGCTGAACACTGCTACGGGGGTTTTAAGACGTTCTGCCATTGCCTTGGCTAATTGCGTGCCTTCCTGCTGATTGGCGATGATCCACCGCAGGCCGTAGGAATCGGACTGACGGAGTGCGGTATTGATATTGGCGGCGGTTTCCGTATCGCTTCCGGAAAAGTCAGAGACGACATTAAGCCCCAGCCATTTGGCAAACTCCGCTTGATGTCGGGAAGATAATACCGGGGACTCAAGCAGGTTCAAGGATTCGGCTGCGGCGGCACACTCTGCCTCTAATTCTTTGATGCGACGGTCAATCTGTACGAGCCGTTCCCGGAATTCGGCCTGACGCTGCGGATAGTGGGCCATAAGAATGTCAGCGACGTGGTGCGTCATTGACAGGTAGGTCTGCGGGATACACAGGCCGGGCGGTGCGGTCACGGTATGAAATGCCGGGCCGCGGCCATTTTGCGGCAAAGACTTGCCGATGCTCTGCTGAAAATCAAACGCCAGCAGCAGACGGGATTGAAACAGACGTTGAGCGTCCGAAGGCTTAATGTCAAAATGGCCCGGACACATTCCCGGCGGTACGATACAGAAGACGACTGTTTGATCGCCGCACAAATCCCGGACAATCGCATATAAGTAGGAGTTCGAAACGGAGATCTCCGCCGGGGGAACATCATTGTGGTGACCGCAGCCGCCGGACAGAAAAGCCATTGCAAGCAGTACAGTGATGGGTAAAACTCTAAGCCGCCATCGGGTCATTTATAATCCTCGAAAGAGCCGAGGTGCCGGCCGTTACGCATTCTCAAGCGGACAATCAGTCCTTTATTTTTCTCGGGCGTATACCAGGAACGCCTGGCGACCGGGCCATTGAGGACTTTTATCATCTCCCATTCGTGATTCTCCGAAGCCTTACCATTCGGACCCAGACTATAAAGCACCCACAATACCGGCGAAGTTTTGGGGTCGTCGTACAGGAGATCGTTTTCTGGTTCCCCTTCACCGGCCGGAAAACCGGGCGGTACAAATAAAAATGCACGCTGGTCCGGCATATAGTCGCCATTTTGATAATACGGCCCTACAGCGGCATATTTATAGGTAACGCCGGGATTGAAGCGGTCTTCCATTCGGGCTGACATCGTGCTGTAACGCGACGGGGCCGGCAGATAACCGCAGTCCACCAATTCAGGCGGCAATTGACTGTCATCCCATCCTTGACCGCAATCACGACGTGACGGGGGATGGATGCCGCGATTATCGTTCATATACATTTCAAGGCCCAGTGCAATTTGGTACAGGTCGGAATTGACGGCTACAATTTTTGCCTGCTGCCTTGCCCGTCGCAACGGTGGTCCCGTGATGGCCAGCAATGCTGCTATGATTGCAATAACGACCAGCAATTCAATCAGCGTAAATGCCTTGTTCTTCTCGCTATGTTTCATTCCATATTTTCTACGGGATAAAGTCCGGCCCGTTCAGTGATCCAGTTTGCCGCCAATTCTGCAAAGTCCAGCAAATCGACCTTGAAATCGCCGTTAATGTCGCCGGGTAAGTTACCGCGACGATTGCCGGCCTCGCCCAGTACCAATCCGCTGCCGTCATAGTTCAGTGACATCAGGTAATAGCCGTTGATAAGCCCGTTTTGGTTAACAATACCGATTACATCGATCCATCCGAGGGGACATTCATAGCGGCTGATGCCGTCGCCTATTCCTAATCGAACAGGGAAGGTTAGCCCTTGTCCATCCGAAATAGTGATTGTATTGCCCGGTGCCCAGTTTTCGGGATTGGCGATGAACACATTTTTAATGCGAACGCGGCGGGATTGATAAAATTCGCCGCCTTCGAGCCGGTTGGGGTCAAAGATGTCAATGTTGTTTTCGTCCCGTAAATCAGCCAGCGTGATTTCAATCGGCTGAGGAAGTCCTACCGCGGGCTTGAGCAGTTCGACTTTAAAATCATACGCAGGGTCGTTGTTATGGTTTTCATTGATATTACGTTTACCGTTATAGAATAAATGCCGCCCGGTTACGCGCACCCGGTCGCCGGCACGGAAGACATAGAGGGTGTTCGGATCGCGATTAAGCCGATTCAGTTCAGTCAGCCATTCCTGATCGGAGTAACTTTTATCGGGCTGAATCCATGCCAGCGAACCGTAATTTTGTCCCATCCAGCAGGCTGTGCCTGCATGATCATCGCCTTCGCCCTGGATAAAGATTTCCCATTCGCCGCCCATATTCAGCATATTGGAATTTTGTGTCGGATTGAGCCATTCTTCGGGGCTATTCAATAGAATTCCCTCCACTGTAACATAGGTTGAGCCGCTGAATGCGCTTTTTCCGTCTTCATTGACCGCCTGAAACTGGCGGTGTGTTACGGTAACCTCACCGGAGGCAGCCATTGAATATACACTCGTTACAGCAGCCATTAAAAGTACCAGAGTCCTTTTGTTCATCGCTTCATCTCCCTTCCTGTTTGTGAATGTTTTGGTCTTTTTTGAATGCGCATAAATTTAATAAAAGTTTGCTACGAAGCATAAGAATATAGATTTGTTGCTACTGTGTCAAGGGAGACTCCTTTATAATTTCAAAATTATATAGTGCAATTTCAGGTCTTGTTAGTTCTGTATTTGAAAATCACTTTACATCCGGGCAGACAGACCTCATAATGGCGAGTATGGCGCAGCTACGATGGACAGGTGTGACTGAACAGACTGTGCGAGAGATTTATCTTTTTGTGTGAGCTTGGTTTATGAGTGAATTAGAACGTGTCGGGGTATCGCTGGATAAGCCTTTGCTGGCGGAGTTTGATGAACTGATTCGCAGTCAGGGGTATGCAAACCGGTCGGAGGCGATTCGGGATTTGATTCGAAGTAAGTTGACACAGACAGCCCTTGAGTTGCCGGACGCGGAAGGTATCGGGAGCGTTTTTCTGGTTTATGATCATCATGTCTCGAAACTGGCCGAACAGTTGATTCACTTGCAGCATTCGCATTTATTGAAAGTGATTGCGTCGATCCATGTTCACCTGGACCATCATAATTGCCTGGAAGTTATTATCGTTAAAGGGCGGGTGAAGGACATTCAGGAACTGGCTGACAAGATGGCCAGTCTTAAAGGTGTTAAACTGGGGAGGTTGACGCTTTCCTCTGTAAACCATGAGCCTTAAACGGTTCTCTGAAGCTGAATAACTAAAATGCTTTTTGACTATTTTAAGGATATCCCAAGAACGCCGGGTTTATTTATTACGGCCACAGACACCGGAGTCGGCAAGACGCTGATTACCGGGGCCATTACCCGGCTTCTTCGTGATGCCGGAAAGAAAGTCGGCGTTCTTAAACCTGTGGCCAGTGGGTGCCGACATGACCGCGAAGGACTGATCAGTGCTGATGCCGAGTTTCTGGCTGTCTGCGCCGAGACGGATTATCCGCTGTCGGTGATAACGCCGGTGTGTTATAAAACTCCTGCAGCACCGTTGGTCTGTGCGGCCATCGAGCAGCGGCCGGTGGATTTTGAGGCAATTGCCGCCGCTTACGGTTATCTGTGCCAGACGTGTGATGTCGTACTGGTTGAAGGGATCGGCGGGGTGCTGGTGCCGCTGACCGAAACCGAGACGATTCTTGATCTTGCTGCGGTAATGGATTTGCCGGCGGTGATTGTTGCCCGACCGAATCTGGGAACGATCAATCATACGCTGCTGACGCTGGCGGCTGTCCGGCAGGCGGGTCTGCCTGTCGCGGGGGTTGTGATAAACGGATATAATGCGGCAACCGCGGACGTGCCGGAAGAAACCGCACCGGAGGTTATTGCCCGGTGCGGCCAAACCAGCATACTGACTATAGTTCCCTATGACGAAGAAAGCAGCGTAGAGCACATGCGCCTTGGGCCGGCTGTGCTGGAAGCGATGCGTGTGTGCGATTGGGATGCGTTAAGTAAAAGTTAATTATGGTTACAAGAGCAGACAGCAATCTTTTTAAATTCAGATAGGTAATAAAATGCCGACGCGACAACCGGAGTTTCGACGTTATTTGACGGGGCTGGATACGGCCTCGACGCAGCAGGTCTTTACAGATTGTTTAGTCATCGGGGCGGGGATCGCCGGGCTTCGGGCGGCACTGGAAGCGGCGCTGTCCGGCAGTGTAACCCTTGTCTGCAAGGGGGCCTTCAGCGACAGTAACACGTGGAACGCCCAGGGCGGCATTGCCTCGGTACTGGCTCGCGAGGACAGTTTTGAAAGCCATATCGAAGATACGCTTAGAACCGGCTGCGGACTGTGCGACCGACAGGTGGTCGAGCAGGTTGTCAAAGAAGGGCCGGGGCTGGTGCGTCAGCTTGATGCCTGGGGGACGGCGTTTGACCGTGTGGACGGCCAGATCGATATCAGCCGTGAAGGCGGACACAGCTTTGCGCGGATTGCTCATGCACTGGGGGATTCAACAGGGCGGGGGATTGCAGAGGCCCTTATTCACAAGGTGCGGCAGAATCCTGTGATCCATATTATTGAGCATTTTTTTACAATCGACTTGCTGACGGACGACGCGCATCGCTGCATCGGGGCCATCGGTTTGAAATCCTCCGGATCTCAGCAGATCATCTGGGCAGGTGCGACGGTATTGGCCACCGGCGGAGCAGGGCGGCTGTATCGTGAAACAACCAATCCCGATTGTGCCACCGGCGACGGGCTGGCGATGGCCTATCGGGCCGGAGCGGTGATGCGTGATATGGAATTTATGCAGTTTCATCCGACGACGCTGTATGTGGCGGGGGCGTCGCGTGCGCTGATTACCGAGACGCTTCGCGGGGAAGGAGCGATCTTGCGGGATTGCGGCGGGCAGGCCTTTATGAAAGAATATCATCCGTCAGCGGAGCTGGCTCCGCGGGACGTAGTCAGCCGGGCGATTCTGGACCGGATGCTCAAGACCAAGACCACACATGTTTATCTGGATATCCGGCATTTTGACAAAGCGCATTTTCAGCGGCGGTTCCCGCTGATCAGCGAGTTGTGTGAGAGCTTTGATATTGATGTAGCAACGGATATGATTCCGGTACGGCCCAGCGCGCACTATATGCTCGGCGGTGTCAAAACCGATCTTCGGGCGGGCACCACCGTGCCGGGGCTGTTTGCCTGCGGCGAGGTAACATCAACGGGTCTGCATGGGGCCAACCGGCTAGGCAGCAATTCACTGTTGGAAGGATTGGTCTATGGCAAATTAGCAGGACAGTCGGCGGCGGCGTGGGTTAAAGAGGGACATCGGGCCGAGCATTGCCGGATGGCGGTCGAGATCCCGCTTTCGGATCGCAGCCGGCTTGACGCCGACGATGTTCGCAATGCACTGCGGGCACTGATGTGGCGTAATGTCGGTATTACGCGACTGGCTCAGCCGCTGATCGAGGCGCAGGAGATTATTCGTTTCTGGCAGCGGTATGTAATGGATAAGGTGTTTACGACGCCGTTTGGATGGGAGTGTCAGAATATGCTGACGGTTGCACTGTTGATGGCACAGGCGGCGCTTGGGCGGCAGGAAAGCCGGGGCGTGCATTTCCGCCAGGACTTTCCGGAACGTGACGACGCTGTATTCGGTCAGCATATCGAACTGTGCCGCGAGGCGATGTAGGTCGGACAACGAGCTGGATTGACGTTATGATTAAAATTGACCACATTGCTCTTTGGGTTAAAGACCTTGAACGGATGAAGGCCTTTTACCAGATGCATTTTGGAGCCTGTGCCGGGGGAAAATATGAAAACCCGAAAAAACAATTTCAATCGTACTTTTTACAGTTTGCCGGCGGATCGCGGCTGGAATTGATGCATCGGCCCGATATTGCTGAACGGGACGGCTTTGAGGCTTTCGGCTATGCCCATATTGCCCTGTCGGTCGGCTCAAAAGAGGCCGTCGATAAAATGGCCCGAACGCTTCAGGATGCAGGACTTGAAAAACTTTCCGGCCCTCGTACCACCGGCGACGGCTGCTATGAAGCCGCCTTCAAAGACCCTGAAAACAACACCCTTGAAATCACCGTCTAAGAAGAATCGCTTACGGAGGCTGTAGAATAGGTCTCTGTTGTAAGCAGAGGACGGCGGCCAATGATGTTGCTGGGGATTTAACTTCCGACGCAAAAAACGGGTTTACAACCCCGAGCGGATTTGGTATAGTCCTCTGCCAAAAATACAGAATGTTCGTAAAAATTCGGAGATAATGGTTGTATGCACAAGGTAATGCCGATTTCCCAGACGGGGTATGACAAGCTCAAAGATGAACTCAGCGAGCTGGAAAAAGAAGCCGTATTGGTGCGCCAGCGGGTGGCCGAGGCACGCGCCCAGGGGGATTTAAAGGAAAACGGTGAATATATTTACGGCCGTCAGCAGCTTGGTTTCATCGAGGGGCGAATGGGCGAAATTCGAGGCAAGCTCAACTACTCCAGAATTGTGGATTGTACAACGGTTCCGTGCGAGAAAGCCGCATTCGGTACCGTAGTTAAATTGAAGGATTTGGATACCAAAGACAGAATGGTCTTTCATTTGCTCGGCCCGTATGATTCCGACCTGACTGACGACAGCATTTCGATTTTGTCGCCGGTGGGTGAGGCGCTGGTCGATCGTGTTGTCGGCGATAAGGTTTCTGTTGAGGTTCCCCGCGGTACGCTGAATCTGGAATTGCTGGAAATCTCCAAATCCCCGATCCAATAAAATCAGAAGCAGTATCTTTTGATTCCATAACGCCGAAGGCGTTCGCCCCTGTGTAGCCATAGGTCAGCGCAGCCCAACCTCTGGCTACTGCTGTGCAATCCATGATTTCTATTAATTCTCCAGCGTTTTCCCTTCGACAATTTTCCACGGCAGGCCGTATTGGTTCAAGTCGGCCATGAAGGGGTCGGGATCGAACTGCTCCATGTGGAAGACGCCCTTGCCGCGCCACTTGCCTTCGAGCACCATCTTGGCGCCGATCATCGCCGGTACGCCCGTCGTGTACGACACCGCCTGCGCCTTGACCTCTTTGTAACAAGCGGCGTGGTCGCAGACGTTATATATCATCATCTGCTTGCGGACGCCGTTCTTCGTGCCATCAAAGATACATCCGATGCAGGTCTTGCCCGTATAGTTGGCCCCCAGCGAACCCGGATCGGGCAGCAGCGCCTTGAGGAACTTGATCGGCACGATCTTGTGCCCCTCAAATTCTACCTCATCGATCCGCGTCATCCCGATGTTCTGCAAGACGCGCAGATGCGTCAGGTATTCCTGGCCGAACGTCATCCAGAACCGGATGCGCTTGAGGCCCTTGATGTGCTTGACCAGCGATTCGAGTTCCTCGTGATACAGCACATACGACGCCCGCGGCCCGACTTCGGGATAGTCCACATCTTTGCGGATGCTCATCGGCTCGATCTCAACCCACTTGCCGTTCTCCCAGTACTTGCCCTTCTGGGTGATCTCGCGGATGTTGATCTCCGGATTGAAGTTGGTCGCGAACGGATGGCCGTGGCTGCCGGCGTTGCAATCGACGATATCGACGGTGTGAATCTCGTCGTAATAATGCTTTTGCGCGTAGGCGCAGAACACATTCGTTACGCCCGGATCAAACCCGCTGCCCAGCAGGGCCATAATGCCCTTGGCCTTGTAACGATCCTGATACGCCCATTGCCATTTGTATTCAAACTTGGCCTCGTCCAGCGGCTCATAGTTGGCCGTGTCGAGATAATCGACGCCCGTTTCCAGGCAGGCATCCATAATCGGCAAGTCCTGATACGGCAGCGCGATGTTGAGCACCATATCGGGCTTGTGCTTTTTAATCAGTGCAACCGTCTGCGGTACGTTGTCGGCGTCCACCGCCTCGGTAATGATGGGCCGCTTGACATTGCGGGCGATGGCATCGCACTTGCTCTTTGTACGGCTGGCCAGCACGATTTCAGAAAAGACGTCCGGCACCTGTGCGCATTTGTGAACGACTACATTGCCAACCCCGCCGGCGCCGATAATCAAAACTTTCTTGCTCATTGTAACTCCAAATACGAGATAAATAATCCTCTTGTGTTTTAACCATTTCAGGAACATTCCAACGGCCGCATTGTACACGCATTCCGACTTAAATTAAACACTTTTTGCGTCGACATCGCGGTCGGACAATGCAATAAGAGTAACTTACTACAGAAAAGTTGCAAAAAACTGATAGGAAATTGAGAATAAAAATTAGAATTGAAGAATTAAGGATTGGAGCTGGCGGGAATCGAACCCGCATCTCCGCGATGCGACCGCGGCGCACTCCCATTATGCGACAGCCCCTACCGGGCAAAACCAAAACGAGCCGTTATTGTATCGGCAGATAGGGTGTTTTCAAGTACTTTTTTCGGTGGGCGGCATTTCATTCAAAATGACCAACGATCCCGGCAGGCGATTTTGTCGTTTGACAAACGTTTAGGTGACAAATTCGTTCCCGTCGGCCACCCGACAGTCAGTACATCCACAATAGCGATATGTGAAGGTATACAAAGAACTTGCCGAACTTTATGCGGATTAAATGCCCCGAGCCAGCAGGTCCCCAGCCCCCTTGCTGTAGCGGCCAATACGATATGCTCCATCGCAATCGCCACGTCAATCGGTGCGATGGGCTGGCCGCAACTCATCACGTAAGGACTTGTTCCGCAGGCCGCAATAATCACCGGAGCCTGTCGAACAAATTCCTGCGGTACGGCCTCCTTATATAATTGTTCTCGTGTCTTTGGGTCTGTTACAACCACAAATCGCCAATCTTGAAAATTTTTTGCCGACGGCGCCAGTCGGGCGGCTTCGATCAGTTCTTTGAGCAGTTCCTCCGGTACTTTCCGGTTTTCATAACTCCTGCAGGAATAACGCTTTCGAATTGCTTCCATTACGTCCATACACATCTCTTTCCATAAGATTTTGTTGCTTGAGTCTAAACGATTCCTAATTATACTCTAATGGTCTTTTCCGGCAAATCAATCGGCATCTTGCTATTTCCTGTTTTTGCGGGTATAATCACCCGATTGTACTGAATCTAAGAATGTGCGTATTGGAAACAAGCCCTGAAGAATGTTTATAGATGAAGCTAAAATTACGGTCAAAGCGGGCAACGGCGGTCCCGGGTGCGTGAGCTTTCGACGTGAAAAATATGAAGCCCGAGGCGGGCCGGACGGCGGGGATGGCGGTCGCGGCGGCAATGTCTATTTTGTCGTTGATCCGGCTATCGACACCCTTTTGGATTTTTCCGGCAGGCATAATTGGGAAGCCGGTAACGGCTTGCCAGGCGAAGGCGCCAACCGTCACGGGTGCGATGGGGAAGATCTGTACATCCCTGTTCCTCCGGGCACTCTAATCTATGATCAGGAGTTTGACCTTCTGCTTAAAGATATGAACGAGCCGGGAATGACGGTTCGTATCTGCCGCGGCGGCAACGGCGGTAAGGGCAATAAGGCCTTTGCAACACCGATACGACAAACCCCTCGTTTTGCATCGCGCGGCAAAGAAGGGCAAAAGCGTGACCTTCGGCTTGAATTAAAATTGATCGCAGATGTCGGCTTGGTCGGGATGCCCAATGCCGGAAAAAGCACCGTTATCTCACGATGCAGCGCGGCACGGCCGAAAATTGCGAATTATCCTTTTACGACATTGGCGCCGGTGCTGGGTATCGTGGAACTAAGCGAGTACCGACGTTTTGTCATGGCTGACATTCCCGGTATTATTGAAGGGGCTCATCAGGGAGCCGGGCTGGGACATGACTTTCTCAAGCACATTGAACGGACGCGTATTTTGGTTCATCTGCTGGATATTCTGCCGCCGGATGACTCCGATCCGGTCGAAAACTACCACAAAATCCGCCGGGAACTGGGATTACACAGCAAGGTACTGATTGAAAAACCTGAATTGATTGTACTGAACAAGGCCGATCTCGATGCGGACAATCTGTTTGCTGATGATATCCGCCAGCGACTTAATGCTGACGAGGTCTTTGTTATTTCCGCCGTCACCGGTCAGGGTGTAAAGGAATTAATCGAACGGCTTTGGAGTATCGTCAAAAAACCGTTGCCCAAACCTGAAGAATCCACCCCACTCTTTATGTCTCCTCATCTGATTGATGATGACGATGAAGACCAAGAGGATGAGGAACTAATCGATGAATCTGATAGCAATTGATATCGGCAATACAAATATCAAGGCGGCTTTTTATTTGTATGACAAAGAGCAGCAGCTTGTCAGCCTGCCGCTGGCGGATGAAGCAATCGAGGAGCATTTGTCCCGGCTGTTGTCCGACTGCTGGGAGCAGGTGCCGTTGGTCAAGTCTGCCGCTGTGCCGACAAAAGAAGGGGCGATTGTGGTCAGCTCGGTGAATCCTGAATGGACGGAACATCTTCGCCGGATATGTCAATCCGAATTGGAAGAGAAAATTAAAGTGATCGGCCAGGACATTCCGTTGCCTATCGAAACGAGTGTCGATGATCCGTTTCAGGTTGGAACGGATCGACTCGTAACCGCTGCGGCTGCCTACAGTGTTGTCGAAGATGCAGTCGTGATCGCTGATTTCGGCTCGGCTGTTACCATTGATCTGGTCGATGAATCCGGCGTGTTTGTCGGCGGTACGATCAGTCCGGGTTTTGATATGGCGTTGGAGGCTATGCATGATCAGACGGCAAAGCTGCCTCATATTGTGATGCAAAAACCGGCCTCGGTTTATGGTTCCAATACGGAGGAAGCTATGCGGGCGGGGGTCTACTGGGCGGCGGTAGGGCTGCTCGAAACACTTTGCCGCAAGTATGCCGAGCAGATCGGACGCTGGCCGCATGTGATTTTGACCGGCGGAAGCGCTGCGATCTTCAAGGACGACTGCGATTTTGTGGATTCTTATGTTCCTGACCTGGCGGTGCGGGGTATTGTGATCGCTTACAAAAAAGCTGTTTTCGAAGCGGACCAGATCGAACATCTCGACGATGACGATAAAAAGCAGTGATGAATGAACAGTGATGCCGAGGGTGTAGTAATGCAAAAAGGCCGTCATCGGCAAACGATAACAGCCTTTTATGCAGGTGCCGTGGCGGGCAACCGAAAAACATAGCCTCTAAATCCCGATATTCAGGCAGCGTGCCGTATGTTTGTTCCTCATCCTGTCGGATGCGGGGTTCTTGCCGCGGCTGACGAAATCCCTGCCGTCGGCTGCCTGATGCGAGAGGCCTTTCTCGCACGGGGTTATATTCATTTTGTCAAAGATACTGTCTGTTCACAACAGACGACTAAACCGCAGCCATTCCAAGCTGCCGGCGGGCTTCCATAAAACTTTCTACATCGCCCAGGATAAGCTGTCTAAGCAGCGATTTACGAAGCTTTGTTACATTCATTCCCATCACTTTTTCTTCGATTGCTCCGGCAATTGCCCGGGCGGTCAGTACATCGATTTGATAAGTCCGCACAAGCGAGTCCGCCAACCGCGACTTGCTCCATTCAGAAGGAAAGCCGTCGCCTTCCTTGCCGGCATCGCCGAGGACCTCGATTCGCCGTCGTTTGAGCCGCCGCATTAATCGATACCGGTTTAGTGCTTCGGCTGCATGTGCAAATCCCGTTGCCGTCAGTACCGATTCGATCATCAGATGAATTTCATCGGATGCAATTACACCTGTCGGCCGGTGCCGGTAAAGATAAAATGTTACTGCTTCGGCCATTTGCTCTGCGGCAAACAGCGGTGCATCACCCGCCATGCCCAAGGCGTGATGAAACGTGCCGAGAACCTTGGTATGCAGGTACGGCTCAGCTTGGCCGTCGGTTTTAATTACCCGAATCTGCATTTGAACCACCCTTTCAACACATAACAATAACCGCTCTGACGTGTAACGCTATGGAAACAGGCCGGGCTGCTCAGGGGTGTCAGGTTCAGAGAATGCCTGGTTGACTTCATCCAGCAAGGCATTAGCGTCCGTAAATTCACGATAGACACTTGCAAAGCGAATATAAGCAACCTTGTCTACATGGCGAAGATGCCGCATTGCCCGTTCGCCTATATATTCGGAGGCCACTTCTTTGTCGAAATTACGGAAGATGTCCTCTTCAATTTTGTCGGTTATTTCCTGTATTTTTTCTGCCGAAACAGGTCGTTTGTAGCAGGCTTTTTGCAGTCCCGAGATTACTTTATACCGGTCATAGGGAACTCGAGTGCCGTCTTTTTTAATAACGCTGAGTTTGACACTCTCGCCGATCTTTTCATATGTAGTAAACCGCCGTTCGCACACCAGACATTCGCGTCGCCGTCGAATGACCCGCCCCCCGTCGCTCGAACGGGAGTCAATGACTTTGTCGCGGTCTTCTTTGCAATACGGACATCTCACGGCCGAGCACCACTCCCTGACTGCTTAACCTTATACAATCATATAGACATCGACACTATCATAACAACAATATATAGTGTGTCAATAGAGTAATCGGTGCAAATATTAGAAAACTTGGATTTCTTGCGGACTTTAGTACTCAATGCCTTTTCGAGCGCGTGTGCCGTTGTTAAAAGGATGTTTAAGAGGACGCATTTCGGTAACAAGATCGGCCAGATCAATCAATTCCTGCGTGGCGCCTCGCCCGGTCAATACAAGTTCGACCTGCGGGTCACGGTTGTGAATGAGCGATCGGATATCTTCCATAGACGCCAGACCTTGTCCCAGGCAAAAAACAATTTCATCAAGGACGATAACATCATAATATTTCTCATGGGCGGCGGTTTGCAATTCTTTCATAGCTTCAGCGATTGCAGTCCTGACACGTTCCATAGCCTGCTGGTCGCCCATGGACTCAAACATATCCCATGGTTCATCCAGTGTGCGCAATGTTATGCCTTCTATTGTGCCCGCTTCCAGAAAACTGCGTTCGCCCAGAGAGAGTGCTGCGGGTTTCAGAAATTGGTAAATCAATACTTTTGCCCCGTGGCCTGCTGCTCTTAGAGCAAGTCCGAACGCGGCGGTTGTTTTGCCCTTGCCTTCGCCGGTATAAATCTGTACGAGTCCTTTTTCAAGCATACTGCTTATAGTAACGGGAATGACAATCGGGTCAACCAAAAAAACGATGGCATAGATGGATTGTTACTTCAGAAAAGCGAATAGGTCTGTAAAAAAAGCCCGGCCGTTGAAAGCAACGGACAGGCTTGGGGTCTTGAATGAAGACAAAAGGGCTGTTTAGATGTACATCATTTCCGGCTCGCTGGCTTGAGCGGGCTGGAAAGGAAGCGGCTCACAAAACTGGAAAGCGACGCGGCGGATGTACGGACCGAGTTCATCGATACGGCATATCTTGCCGTCTCGAATGAAGTTAGCAAGATCAAACGATTCAGTCTGGTCAGATTTGGGAACGCTGAATCGAGCTGTGATATGTTCGCCATAGCCGGGACAGCGATCCGCATAACAGGTAAAGGCTGCACCACCACTGGATACATCAATCATTTGTCCCTGAGTAAGAATGTCGTCAAAATCTTCTGCAAACCAGATGGGCCAACTATAACGCAGTCTCGGTTCCCGTCGTCGCTCCAATACGCTGTCCATGACATATCTCCTAAAGTCCTGTTGATTAGTATTTTATGTTTTGTGTTGACGATGTTTCGACGCGACAGAGGACCGACTTAACGAAAATACAAAAAAATGTGGAAATTCAAGCTGATAAGTGGGGTAAAAAAGTATTATTCAATTAAACAATGTCTTTTGTGTCTGAAAACAAGAGGGCTTCTGTGGTCTATCGCTTGATTGTGGCTGAATGGGGGTATTCGGGCGGTCAAGAAGCAGGCTTTTTGGTATTTTTGGCTTGCAAAATTGAAGTGTATAACGTAATATCTCACGTTTCGACGCGGTATCCCTGCGCCGGAAATGCCTATAGGAATCTTTAATGTGTGAAAGAAATCGGGTTTGAGCAGGTAATTAAGCTGTGTTTGATGCATTAACGCAAAAACTGAACGGTGTATTCCGGTCGCTTTCCGGCCGGGGCAAGATCACCGAGGCCAACATCTCCGATGCTATGCGAGATGTACGTAAAGCCCTGCTCGAAGCAGACGTTAACTATCACGTAGTAAAGCAGTTCTGTAAAGATGTTCAGCAGGCTGCCATCGGGGCTGAGGTCATTAAAAGCCTTCGGCCCGGCCAAGTGATGGTCAAGCTTGTTCAGGACGAGCTGATTAAACTCATGGGGCCGGTGGATACGCGGGTTTACTATGTCAGTCCCGGTCCGACGGTGGTTATGCTGGCCGGTCTTCAGGGTTCGGGTAAAACCACCACGGCGGGTAAATTGGCTCGCTATATACGTGATAAAAATAACAAAAAACCGCTTTTGGTGGCAGACGATCTCCAGAGACCGGCGGCTATTGACCAGCTATGCACATTGGGTGAGCAGCTTGGCATAGAAGTCTATAAAGAAGACGGCATTAAAGATGCTGTCCGGGTAGCGATAAATGGCATAAAGTACGCCAAGCAAAAAGGTTATGATGTTGTTGTTTTGGATACAGCAGGTCGTCTGCACGTCGATGAGGAAATGATGAATGAGATTGCCGCAGTAAGTAAGGCGGTCAATCCTCAACAAATATATTTAGTATGTGACGCAATGACCGGCCAGGATGCGGTCAATAGTGCCAAAGAGTTTAACGACCGTCTTGAGCTGGATGGTGTTATCTTAACCAAGCTGGACGGCGATGCACGAGGCGGCGCCGCATTAAGCGTTAAAGCGGTAACAGGAAAGCCGATCAAATTCATCGGCGTTGGCGAGAAACTGGACAACATCGAAGAGTTTCACCCCGACCGCATGGCAAGCCGAATCCTCGGAATGGGCGATATTGTTACGCTCGTGGAAAAGGCCCAAGAGCAGTTCGACGCCGAGCAAGCCCAGAAGATGCAGGTCAAAATGGCCAAAGGCACCTTTGGGTTCGATGATTTTCTCAAGCAGATGCAAAGTGTCCGAAAAATGGGCGGCTTTGCCAGTCTGCTTAAGCTGCTGCCGGGTATGGGCGGGCTTGGCGAGATGAATTTTGACGACGGTGAAATGAATAAAATCGAGGGAATGGTTCACTCGATGACGGTCGATGAACGTCGCGACCCGGATATTATCGATGCTTCGCGTCGGCGGCGGATCGCCCGGGGGTGCGGACGCGACCCGCAGGATGTCGCCGGTCTGGTCAAGACGTTTATGCGCAGCCGTGATATGATGAAGATGATCAGCGGCGGCGGGGCCGGCGGTATGAATGCCCTCAAAGGAATGATGACCGGCAAGGTTGATATGTTCAGTGCGATGAGCGCCGCCGGCAAGGTCAAACAGCGGAGCAAACGCAAGAAACCGCCCCGCAAGAAGCGCAGGTAATCGTCTTGACGCTCGATGACTATCTCAAATCGCTGGAACGGTTTGTGGGCAATCCGTATGGCCGGCAGATACGGTTGCAGTTTCAAACGGCCGATGGGAAAAGTGAACTGGCGATGTTGGCGGCTCCGACGCGGGAGGAATATGACCAGTTCTGTCGGCTGACGGCGAAGATGACGGCAGAAGAGAAACAGGATGCCCGACTGCTGACGGATGAACAAACAGCAAGGATTGCTGAGCAAGCCGGCGTCGATCAGGCGTTGGCGGCGATTTTTTTGAACGGCTATGCACTGGCTGTAAAAAAACAAGTGCAGCAAAAATAGATAACGTGTTTTGTGTCCGCAGTGGACGCAAAAATTTTCTATATACCTTGTAAGAAAGGAAATGCAATGTCAGTTAAGATCAGAATGACCCGTATGGGACGGCGGCATCGGCCCTTCTTCCGCATCAATGCGGTCGAGAGCAAGACGCCGCGCGATGGTCGAATCCTCGAGAAACTCGGCCATTACGATCCCATCGAAAAGAACGCCGAAAAACAGCTGGTGCTGAATCTGGAACGTGTCAAATTCTGGATGGGCCAGGGTGCAGTACCGAGTGACACCGTTGCCGAACTTCTCGTCAAGCAGGGTATCCCCTGTCCACAGCTTGCTGCTCAACAGGCCCGTCGCGATCGGGCACGCAAGTTCGCTCGCAAGCAGGGCAAACCCTTTACCAAGGCCGAAAAGGAAGCAGCCGCCAAAGCCGCTGAAGCTGCGGCCGCTCCGGAAGGTCCGGCCCAGGCATAACGGATAATGATGCGAATTGATGTACTGACGCTGTTCCCTGAGATGTTCGAATCGCCGTTGAGCCATTCGATTCTCAGGCGGGCACAGCAGCAGGATATCGTTAAAATAGTTCTTTCAAATATCAGAGATTTCGCTGCCGACAGCTACCGCAAGGTCGATGATAAACCTTACGGCGGCGGCCCGGGAATGGTGATGATGTGCCAGCCGGTGTTTGACTGTGTCGAACATGTGCAGGCACAGGACCCCGCCCCGGGTCGGGTCATCCTGCTGACGCCGCAGGGTGAACCCTTAACGCAGTCCAAAGCGGTCGAGTTGAGCCGGTCGCCGCGATTGATTTTAATCGCCGGTAGATACGAAGGCTTTGACGAGCGCATCCGTCAGGGACTAAATGCCGAACAGATTTCAATCGGCGATTATGTCCTCAGCGGTGGAGAGCTGGCGGCAATGGTGGTGATTGATGCAGTGGTGCGTCTGCTGGACGGAGCGCTGGGCGACGGAGACTCGGCGGCCAATGACTCTTTCGGCGACGGGCTGTTGGAATATCCGCATTATACGCGTCCGGAGATGTTTCGACAGATGCGGGTGCCGGAAATACTCCTCAGCGGAGACCACGGCAAAATCGCCCGATGGCGAAAAGAACAAAGTCAGCTGCGAACGCAGCAATGGCGGCCTGATTTGTACCAGGCCTATCTGGCCGGTCAGACCGCCGACAATAGTAAACCTAAAAAAGATGAGAATCAGGAGATAAATTCGTGAAAACACAGTTAATCGAAGCCGTCGAGAAGAAATGTCTTCGACCGGAAACGCCGTATTTCGAAGTGGGTGATACGGTGGATGTGCATTGCAAAATTCAGGAAGGTGAAAAGACTCGCACTCAGATATTCACCGGTACAGTGATCTGCCGAAAAGGCCGCGGGATGAACGAAATGTTTACCGTGCGCCGAATGATTGGAGATGAAGGTGTGGAGCGTACGTTCCCGCTGAATTCGCCGAATATCGTTGATATCCGTCCGATCCGAAGCGGCAAGTCGCGCCGTGCCAAGCTGTATTACCTGCGCGACCGCGTCGGCAAGGGCGTTCGTCTGTCCCAGCGGCACAGCAAGCACACCGTCACCAAGTAATCTGGATTGGACCGGTGTTGCTGCCGTGGACCCGCCGCTGGCTGTTGGCGGACATCCGTCGGCTGGGCCGATGGGGTCAAAAGCAGGCCGAGCGTCATCTGAAACGCAAATGTTGCCGTACCATCGCACGAAACTGGGCAGCTTCCTGTGGGGAGTTGGATTTGGTGGTGTGCGAAAAAGACGGTACCGTGGTATTTGTGGAAGTGAAAACCCGCCGCAGTGAAGCATTTGTTCCGGCGATTGCGGCGGTAAACATAACAAAACGACGAAGAATTGCGCGAACCGCAAAGCGCTTTCTGGCAGAATACAAGCTGTCAGACAGGCCTTTGCGGTTCGATGTTGTTACGGTAGTGCTTCCGGTGCAGGGGCCGATGGAACTACGGCATTACCCGGCGGCTTTTGTACCGTAATTTGGATGACATAAATTTTCCACACAGGCCTGATCACACTTGGTAGTATAAAATATTGAGTGTAGAGATGTGGTAAAAAATGAGCAAACATAAAAACAGTTCTGTTCCTTCCGAGAGTGAACAATCACCGATTCAGCGTGATCTTCCGTTTCTGACCGCCGATATTCCCGGTTTGGGCGGGGTGATCAAAACAGTCCCCGAAGATTTTCGCGTTGAAGAAATCCCCCAGTACGAACCTTCCGACGAAGGGACGCATATCTATGCCCTTATCGAAAAGCGCAATATGACCACGGCAGATGCGATCGCGGAAATCGCCAAAGCTGTTGGAGTGCGGAAAATTGACGTCGGATATGCTGGCCGCAAAGACGCCCGTGCTGTTACACGACAGTGGATATCCATTGAACACGTCGATCCGGACAAAGTGGCCGCCTACAAATCCCGTGTCATCCGTGTCTTGGAGGTTCGTCGACACGGCAACAAACTCAAGGTCGGACATCTGGCAGGCAATCGCTTCATTCTGAGGGTGCGAAAGATAAATGTCCCGTTGGCCGAGGCGCTGCCGCGGGCACAGGCCGCAATGGAGACACTGGTAAAGGTCGGCGTGCCGAATTATTTCGGGCCGCAGCGATTCGGCTATCGGCAGGATTCGCATCTGCTGGGCGAAGCGGCAGTCAAACGCGATGCCAAGCGGTTCTTTGATACGCTGCTGGGCCGTCCCGAACTGGATACTGAGGAGGTGTTTATTCGTGCCCGTACCTTATACGAGCAGGGGGACTATCAGGGAGCGTATGATACATGGCTGCCGAATTTTCGCGATCACCGGTATGCCCTCAAAGATATTATGCGAGACAATGGGGATGTTCAGCGGGCGTTCAAACGCTTTGACCGTCAGCTTCTGGGGCTTTTTGTCGCGGCCTGGCAGTCGGACCTGTTCAATCGTGTTCTGGTCGGCAGAATGCCGAATATTGATAAGCTGCTGAAGGGGGATATGGCCTACAAGCACGACAACGGCGCCTGTTTTCGGGTCGAGGATGCCGCACTGGAACAGCCGCGATGCGACCGGTTTGAGATCAGTCCCACCGGCCCGCTGATGGGCACGCGAATGACCGAGCTGACCGATGACGCAGCGCCGTTCGAGCAGCCGTTGATCGATGCCCTCCAACTGACCGACGACGATTTAAACTGGCTGAAGCACTATGGCGGTCGCGGCGGCAGACGGCCGTTGCGTTTCCAGCCGAAGGATGCCGATGTCAGCGTTGGCGCCGATGAACACGGCGACTATCTCCAATTGCGGTTCGAACTGCCCAGCGGCTGCTATGCAACGACCCTCTTACGCGAGTTGACAAAAAGCTGAGGAATGCCGGGTCTTAAATGGACCAAGTGAAAACGACAATTCAACGAAAGTCGTCCTTCGGGGCATGGATACAGGCGGCACGGCCGTTTTCATGGACGGCTTCGATGGTGCCGGTGTTTCTGGGGGCAGCGCTTGCGTGGCGGGATCAGTGGACGGTGCGATGGGGACTGTTTCCACTGGTGGTTTTGGCGTCGCTGCTCATTCATGCCGCGACAAATCTGATTAATGACTATTTTGATTATCGTAAAGGGGTCGATCACGCGGATTCTTACGGCTCCAGCCGTGTTCTGGTTGATGGACTGCTCACTCCGCAGCAGGTATTGCTGGGCGGACTTGCGGCCTTTGCGGCAACCGCTGCCATCGGGCTGATCTTTATCGCAATTCATGGCTGGCCGATTCTTGCCTTGGGCTTAGTCGGTATGGCAGGCGGTTTTTTTTATACTGCCGCACCGGTCGCCTATAAATATCTTGGACTGGGGGATGTGTGCGTATTCCTTTTAATGGGGCCGTTCATGGTCATCGGAAGTTTCTTTGTGCTGACGGGCCGCTGGGCAACCGAAGCACTGGTCGTCGCACTGCCGGTTGGCTGTCTTGTGGCTGCGATTCTCAGCGGCAACAACCTGCGTGATATCATTCACGATACCGCCGCGTCTGTCAAAACCACCGCCGGACTGCTGGGACATCGCTGGGCACGACTTGAATATTCCGCACTGGTGATTTTGGCGTATGTGTTTATTCCTGTTTTAATTGCCGCAGATTTTCTGTCATTGTGGTCGTTGTTAACGCTGGTGACGCTGCTGCCGGCCCTTCGCAATATTCGCCTTGCGTTGCAAAGCCGTCCCGATGTACCTGAGGCACTGGCGACACTCGATGTGCAATCCGCCCAAGTGCATTTGCTGTTTGGGGTATTGCTGATGATCTCGGTTGTACTGGAAACATTGCTATGACACCTGTCTGGAGTATGATTGGTTTTGCGGCCTGCGGCTTTTTTCTGCTGTTTAGCCCCTGGACAAAAAATTGGGTTTCGTTCTGGCCGGTGATGACTCTGACGGCCGGAGTTCTGGCTGCCGGGTCTATGCTGCTGGAGCGCAGACAACTACGCCTTCTCTATGCCTTCAAGCGCGAGCATATTATGATCGGCCTGTTGTCAGCAGTGCTTTTGTATGCGGTGTTCTGGGCCGGGCATTTTTTCTCCACACTCATCCTGCCCTTTGCCGCTGGCCAGATTAACTCCATATATACAATTCGTAATGGAGCAGACCCATTGCGTATCGGTCTGCTGATGCTCTTTATTATCGGCCCGGCGGAGGAGATTTTCTGGCGCGGATTTATACAGCGTAAACTCTGCACCCGCTATGGCCTTTTGTGCGGATTTGTGTTCAGCGTTGCAGTGTATGCTCTGGTGCATGTGTGGTCATTGAATTTTATGTTGGTTGCCGCCGCCGCCGTCTGCGGAGGTTTTTGGGGCCTGATGTTTCTGGCAACGGAAAAACTCTGGCCGTGCATTATTTCGCACGCTGTCTGGGATGTGATGATTTTATTGATCTGGCCGATTCGATGACACCGAATTCAGAAACAAAACCGACCGAAGCGATGTTTTCAAGCATTGCTGCCAGATATGACCGCTGCAATCATCTGTTCAGTCTGGGGATCGATCATCGGTGGCGAAGGCATCTGGTAAAGCAGCTCAATCTCAAGGAAACCGATGCGGCCCTGGACCTGTGCTGCGGGACGGGTGACATGGCCTTTGCCTTGCTCAAACACAGTCCTTTGAAGCAGGCGGTTGCTGTCGATTGCAGTGAGACGATGATCCAGTTGGCCCAGGAAAAGAGGATGCTGCGAACTCCACACCGATGGATGAAGGGCAAATCGTTACGGCTCTCGGTTGAAGATGCCGCCCGGCTTCCATTCGAAGATACAGTGTTTGATGTTGTGACCTGTGCCTTCGGTCTGCGTAACATTCCCGACCGCACATCCGTTCTCACTCAAATGCATCGTCTTCTTCGGCCCGGCGGTCGGGCGGGCATTTGCGAATTTTCATTACCGTCTCAACCTGTTTTGCGGGCGGTGTATTGGTTTTATCTGTCGCGTGTGATGCCGTTGCTGGGGCGCGTGGTTGTCGGCAATGCGGAGCCGTTGCGTTATCTGGCTCGTTCCATCCGCCAATGGCATCAGGATGTAAACCTTGCCAAAGAATTTAAACAAGCCGGTTTCGCAGAGGTTCATTCTCTTCCGCTGACCTGCGGAATCGTCACAATAACTGTTGCAAAAAAGAATTAATATTGACTACTTGAGAGGTTTTGACCAATCCGTCATCGGCATGATCCGTGGAGTATCCGGCTTTTCGGTGATACTGCCCGGTGTTAACACCACGGCCAGTCGAATTTCCTCCTGCGGCTCAAGTGCGAGCTCAAACCCGATGATGGACGTATTGGGATTAGGTTCGTCCCACTCGGCGGGCGGGTCGGTCGGATAGATTTTCATCTGCGTAGCCTTGGGGCAATAAACCTCAACAAAAAGTGTCTTGCCTTTTTCAGTCAGCTTTGCCATAGTCGGCGAAAGAATTTCAATCTTTCCGGGCGCAACCATAGCCCATCTTACAGAGGCTGTCTCATCGCCGGCTTTGCATTCATCCTGAATCAATGCACGGCGATCCGGCAGCAGTGTCGCCCCGCGGCGTGCTTTTGCCAGTTGATCCTTAAAAACGCTGTTCAGCTCAATAACAGCATGAGGGCGCGAGACTTCATCCGAAAATTGAACCAGCTTTGAAACTCCGCGAACATTATGAAGCTGACCGTTAACTGTCAGTGTATTATGAGCGAAGTTGCTGTAACGGAAGATTTTCCAGCGATCGGAATTCTGGCTGCTGTTCCAGATATTCAGGCCGCGGCTTTCCATTTTAGTGTAATTCTGCATTCCCAAGTCCTGCGCCCATCGTATTCCGTCAGCTTCATAGATAAACGAGCCGGCATCAATATGAGCATGGTTGGACGAGGCAGTTCCCGCCTTGATCGCCAGATAGGCGGCATTCGCATCCGTCCACGAACTCCGGAACACGGCGACAGGCGTTGTTCCCTGTCCCATCCAGTGTAATTGTTGGGGGACCTCTGCCTTGGCTTGACCCCATAAAAGCAGCAGCGGGAAAAACCAGGTCGAGGATGTTCTGACCTGCGTAGATCCTTTGGGCCAAAGCATTTGGAGTTGATGATACAGGAGATGCGGCTTTTGGTAATGCTGAGCAAACCAGAACACTGCCGGATTGACTCCGCCGCTGCGTCCGCAGTCCGCATAATTAAAGTACCATCCGCTCGGGCCGGTGGTGTGAAGATAATAATCAGCGCTTTGAGCAAACCCGTTGCGTTGTGAAAGACCAAAGTCCGTCCCCAGCACCGAGTCCAGTCCTGCAATCAATGCGACATTATAGGTAGTGCCGTAACTCCAGTAACTTGGCCCTTCCGGATACGCCCCGTCCGGCTCATATTCATCCATAGGCAGTTTAACGGTGACCACAGCGCGATGCACAATCTGGGCGGCCAGCTCCGGCTCTTCATTCCGTACCGCCAGCGCTCCCAGTGTGATTCCGCCGTTGCACACCTGATTCCAGTTGTTGCCGGAAGCCAGCCACCAATTGTTTTTAAGATTTGATACGAGATTCTCGGTTTGGGATTGATGAATTCCCTTCTCAAGAATAGCCTTGCGAATAATGCTTTTGCTTTCTTCGGACAGTGCTGCATAAAACCAGTCATATCCAATACCCATTGCTCCGGTCATCTCGGCTGTGTCAAGAAAATGACTCGGATTCCAGTCTGCAAACGCCGCCGCTGCGAGCATTTCCGTCTCGGCCTGCTTGACATACTTTGCATCTCCGGTTAGTCGATACGCCATCCCCAGACAAACCAGCCGGTTGACGCAGTCCCGCGAGACGCTCAACAGTCGTCTCCCGGTCATCACCCGCTCGACCGGTTTGCGCCCGACGAACGTGTCGGCATCCTTGATAATCGCCTCGGAAATCGCCTTAAAGAACGGATCGGATTCAATATTGGCTAAGACAGTCTGAAACTGCCGGTCATTGACCAACAGGCTTGGATGAGTTGCGGGGGCATTTTGCAGAGCAGTCTTGACCTGTTCCAGTGTGACCTCAGGATGCGGCGATTGCCCGACAGACAGAGCCGTTGCGGCCAAGACATACAGCAAGACAGACAATTTCCGATGTGCCATAGCAGTCCCCTTAAATAATCGATTGTCAATTTGAACACATCAAAACTCAGCGGACATACACCTGTCCAGCGTCAGTGACAAGCGTCTGGCCGGTAATACGCCGCGCCTGATCGGAAGCCAGAAAAACCACTGAGTCGGCGATGTCCTGCCCCTTGATTTCAAGATTCAGCGCGGTTTTACTGACATAATAGGGTATCACTTCTTCGGGCTTAATACCATATTTTTTTGCACAGACCTTGATATATTCGGGATTCCATATCTTCGAGCCTTCAAAGACATTTCCCGGACAAACGCTGTTAACACGGATATTGTGCGGTCCCAGTTCCAGGGCCCACCCGCGAGCCATGTGGATTTCTCCTGCTTTGGTGGCATTGTACGGGGTATTGTTTTTACTGGGGTCCAATCCTGATTTTGAACTGATGTTGATGATCGATCCGCCGATACCCTGTGCGGTCATAATCCGAGCTGCCGCCTGTGCCATCAGAAAATATCCCGTCAGGTTCACCTCCAGTGCAAATCGCCACTTGTCTGCCGGCAAGTCAAGCAGCGAATACGCCGGAGCGACTCCTGCTGCATTGACCAGAATATCCAGTCCTCCCCATTCGGCCATCAGGGCGTCAAAGGCGTTTTTAACGCTTTGCTCACTGGTGACATTGCACCCGACCGCCAGCGTGGCGACATCAGACCGTTCAGCGGCGATAAGCTGTGCTGTTTCTGCTGCGCCTGTGGTATCGATATCCGCCAACGCCACGTTCGCTCCTGCCCGCGCCAGTCCGATGGCAATGCTGCGTCCCAGCCCGCTGCCTGCGCCGGTTACGATTGCCAATCGACGGCTCAACACGCCGCGGGGAGCCGGCTGTTTTTTGCTTTCAGCATAAAGAGCCGCCAGTGCTGCCGGAATAAACCGAAGCCCGCCCGACTTTGCAGCATCCTGCCGTACCTTTATATACGAGCGCAAAAATTCTTCGACAAACGCCGCCTCTTTGGCCGGTGCTGCGGTCAACAGTCCAACTCCCTTGACGGCAAATCCTGTCGGCAACGGTTTTCCGGCCCGTTTTACTTTTTCAAGTTGTCCGGCCAGCTTCACTGTATCCGGATGTTCTACCCACAGCGGCCCGCCATGTGCCACACACGCCTCATCCGGCGTTAGCGATCCGCCGCCGCATAAGGCTTTGCAGTCAGGCCGGGATATAAACGATTGTACGGAGGCATCTGTACAGCAGCGAACGGTGATATAGCCGCCTCCCGCCTTGAAAACAGCTTGACGGATTGCACTCTGTGCTTTCTTGAGCAGTTCAAATTCGGTTGTCTTGACGCTGACAGGTTTCGGCTTGCTTTGCTTGTCGGCAAAAACGGCCACGGTTTTTTTGACCAGCCGTAACGCCGCGGCTGCCGACACTGCACTGACCACCAATCCATGATTCTGCATCACCATCACCTGCGGATTTCGTCCGTAGGTTTGACGATATTGTGTCATCAGGGATTGTATCTTGCGAGCGGATACATACCCCAGTCCCGCATATGGGATCCACAGCGGCGGATATTTTTCTTTCGCAAAAAGTTTGGCAACGACCTTCTGTCCGTTTCCGGCACAGGCCGCTGCCAGCACCGCCTCCGGGTGCAGGTGAATCACTACTGTATCCAGCAATGCATGAAAGAAAGTTTCAATGGAAGGCTGAACTGTTGCAGGCTGATGATCGCGGCACGCCAGCAGAAGGCCCGCCTCGATCCGCACGGTACGTTCGGCATCGCCCGATTTGGCAAGCGTCTTGTCATTCAGCAGCTCCAGCACATCCGCCACGCGCACCCTGCGCCAGCCGTGTTCCTGGCTGACCGCCGCCAGTTCAACTCCGCTGGCCTTGATGACCATCTCTGCTCCGTCTTCGCTCTTGACCGAGGTATTGCCGAAATTGCCCAGTACAAGCGTTTTGTCCTTGCCGACTGTGTTTGAAATTCGTATCAGTTCGCCCAGCACAGTATCCATAACGATCTTTAGCTCCGCATAGACAGCTTTTTTAAAATCTGTCCTTAATGTGTCAAAGGTTATTGTTTAATCAGTGCGCTCTCAGCTTCTTGGGTCCATAGGCCGTTATTCAGTGCCGCCGCCGCCTTTGCTGACTTGCCCGCCAGTTCTTCCAGCCGGGTCAGTCCCAGCTCTGTGCAATCAGGATAGACGATAATCTTACCGGGGATAGCGTGATGTTCAACGGCGCGGATGCCGTCAATAGCGCCCTTCAGACCCGATACCGCCGCTACGGAGATATTCGTATCCAGTGAACCGTTCTGTACTTTCCGGAGTACGGTTAGCATATCATCCAGCGTTGACCCGCTGGTACCGATAAAATAACATCCCTTTTCAATGTACGTATCGACATCCACCGGCCCGCCGACGGTAGCCGGTATCCCTGCAAAGATATTGATGATTGCCCCCTTGGCGGCATCTGCGATAGTCATTGCCACAAGCTTCGGGACCGGCGCCATCACTGCAAAATAATCGAATTTCTCCTTCGGAGCCTTTTCAGTCGGGTTGTAGGGCACATATCCGACACAGTTCTTTTTGGCCAGCGGTTCAGCGATGCTTGACAAACTGGCCAGACGATTGTTATCCAGATCGCCCCCATACACCGTAACCCCCGGCACCCCCTGACACAGGTTCCGTACCACATGCATCACCCCCATCGGCCCGCCGGCGCCGATGACATTGATCTTGTCGTTGGGACGTATTTCTCCGCTGGCGGGAATGTTCTGCATGGCATCGATAGGATTGTTTCCCGGCGTACCGATCATACGGATGTTGCCGTAATGAAAACGCCCGATGGCCGTTTCAACATCCCGTCCGAATTTCTTGCCGCACTGCGTCACGACGATCAGTCCGCCGGTGGCTGTCTTGGCGAATAGGCTTGACAGCATCTGCGCATCGGCGCCGAAATACAGAATATCATTGAAGGCTGCATCCGGCAATTCTGCAATCGTTTTGACTTTCGTTGCCGGCATCGATAAGGTGATTTCGTCCGAAACCAATGTGATAGATCCCGGCTTTCCGAAACGATTGAATAATTCAGCCAGAACAGCTTCACGGACGGCTTCCTGTGCAACGATTAGCAGCTTGCCGCCCGCCTTCAGTGTCGTACGTTCCTTGACGGCATAGGCATCTTCCACACACGCCCACGGTTCAACCAGCGCCACCGCTGAAGCCGACAGCCTGTCGTCCGCTTCGATCAGCATAGATCGTCCATCCGGCGCAACGATCACCCGTTCATCCATCAGTACATACTGCTGCAAGGCCCCCTCAAAGTTATACCCGAATGCCGCACACGAAGCCGCCGTCGGCAGCCACCGATAATCTGTCTGTACCAGGTACCGCTTGCCCGCTTTGGCCTGTTTGACCTTTGCACCCACTGCTTCGATCCGCACCACGGTTTCATGTCCCGGCACGGTCGGTGCATCGTTGGGCACATAGCTGGGAATTTCCTTCAGTACTTCGCTGTCGATCCCCGATACCACCGGGCCTTTCCGCCCGTGTGAAGCAAACTGCTTAAGCAGCTTCAAATCGGAAAAACACAGCCCCACAGCTTCAACTTTAGCCAGAACCTGATAGGGTCCCGGTGTAGTGACATCTTTTTTCAAATTCAGAAACAATTCATCCGGCCCGGTCAATTGCACGGCCGTTTGGGTTTTAGGGTGAGCGGTCATCTTTTTTTCCTGATAGTTTTATTACGGATTAACGGTTTTTAAAATATCATCCGGGGACATTGCATCATGAATATTCAGCGATGCAATGTGTCTGGGTTCGACAGCCATTCCGAAGGCTTCATAAAAGCTGTTCTTATCGCCTGCATCGCAAAAACATTTCTCCGCCCAGGCGCTGAGGTATCCCATACGTGCGGTTTTCTGCAAAACGGTATGGGCATATAAAATATAAGCGCCTTTCAGAAAGACCGGAATCATCGGCTCCAGCTCCGCAGTCTCAAACGCATCTCTGAATTTCTGACCGAAGCTGTTCATCTCGGTTCCCACGAGAATCGGCAGTTCGCGCGATTGGGCCAGTGCCACAACCTGCCGGAGGTTCGCCAGCTTTTCATCTTTAACGCCCGGCGTGAAATTCCGGTCGGGGATGATATTGAATGCCGCAACGCCGTTGTCCATCGCAATATCCAGCAGTTGTTCGATCTTCTTTTCTCCCTCGGTTGTCCCATCCAGCCACGCCAGCGTGGGAATACCGCCGGCCTGTTTTACGAATTCATTCATCTGTCGCATTGTTGGAAATGCCCCGGCATCCGGCTGCATATATCCCGGACCGCCTTTTTTCATCGTCTTGGCGCGGATGGCATTGAGCAGTTTTGGACTTTCAGGTAATTCCTGCGGCTCAAGAACACCGCCCAGTTTTTCCTTCCAGAACGCTATCAAAGCCATATCATCACCGAAAACCGTCCTTGCCTTACGGGCAAATGCCAGACAAAGGTGCCGTTCTGTCGGATTGCCACCCGGCGTCAGCGGCAGCACATCCTCGTCAAAGTCAATTGCCGCAGGAACCAGATAGGCGTTCACTCGCTGCATCATCGCACGGTTACGGCTCTGTACGGTTTTCCGCATATCATCTAAAAACACCTTGCCCCGTCCCTTGACAGTACCCGATGGAATTCCAGCCCCCATATGATAGGCAATTCCCGGCTCGCCCGGCGAGTTGATAACCCAATCGGCAAACTCCGGTACAAACACCCGTGTCTCGATACTCGCACACCCCCGCAGGTTCAGCATCTCCGCTGCCGCCAGAAATTCATCGACTCCATCCAGCACGTCAAAATCCACAATTCCCGCCGCCGCCAATCCCTCTTTTTTGCTGAGCCAGGCAAACTTGCTCGGCGAATAGCCGTAACAATTGAACGAAAAAAAAGTATGCCCGTGCAAATTGACATAACAGGTTGTCGATTCAGTTTTGTAAGTCTTGTCTGCCAGTCCTGCAATAATGTGCTTGAGTGCCGCTCTGCGTTCGGCCGCGTCAAAGCTGTCCAATTGTTTTTCAAGTTTTTCCAGCAAAACAAACCTCCCGGCGTTCAGAAGTTAAAAAATGATTCCAAAAAACTGATTATGCCAGATATAATTGTTCTTGGCAAGAACTCAAACGCCAATGAACATATAAACCGGCCAAATCCTGTTCGATTGGTTACTGTTTTGTTTCGAATAGAAAAAAATACTATGCACATTGGAGCATAGGAGAGTAATTAAAGACAATGTGTTTATTGCATACCGTCTATAGGTATAAATATCCTTGGCTGCTTCATTTTTCACACAAAACTGTCCCTTAAAAAAGGACTTATTGTTGTCTTGCCAATCGAGAAATTTGGAGGTCGATGCTATTTGTTGTATAATTGTTTTCGAACTCTGATCGGAGGTGGTTTATGGCTGAACGAAACATAAAACGGGTTTTGTGGATTCTTTTTGCCGGAAGTATGACCGGTATTATTGCCTTCGCCTGGATACCCTTGATTGTTGCGGACGATCCCCTCCTTCGAATGCCGGGTTCTCAGCCTGCACAGGGAATTGCATTGGAAGCCCCCAATCGCTGTATGAACTGTCACAGTAATTATATCTCCGGCTCGGAGATTGAACCCGGAGACGGGTGGATTGGCTCTATGATGGCTCAGGCTGCACGCGATCCTATTTTCTGGGCATGCCTGACGGTTGCTGCTCAGGACTCTGTCTGGGCGCTGGGCAATCCCAATGCGGGAGACTTATGTTTACGTTGTCATTTCCCGCAGGGTTGGCTGGCGGGTCGCTCAGATCCGACAAATGCATCGCGAATGACCGGCAGTGATTATGACGGCCTGCATTGTGATGTATGCCACACGATGTATGACCCGTTTTTTGAAACGACTTACAATGGAACGCGCGAAGGCAGCAATTGGCTTGGGTATTGGAATGAGGCAACCTCACTGTCCCAAACCTCAGCGGCGGCAACCTACTCTCAGGATCGCACCGAATCGGCTGGCATTAAAATGTTCAATGGGGTTGACAGCTTTTATAGCAAGACCAATTTGCCCCGGTATTCAACCTATACCGAAAATGGCAGCGGTCAGTATTTTGTGGCTGCCAATTCGACCAAACGGGGCAGTTTTGCCGATGCCGAACCAAGCCACCAATTCTTTTACAGCCGTTATCACAAATCCAGATACTTTTGCAGTACCTGTCATGATGTATCCAATCCGGCGCTGGCAAATCTCGGGCTTTCCGGTTTGCCTGAACAGTCCGGAGGGTCGCATTTAATCAGTGAGCAGTATTCGGCATATCGTTATTTTCATGTCGAGCGGACGTTTTCGGAGTTTATGCTGTCCGGTTACGCTCAGCAGGGAGGCGCTGCGACCAATCCGGAGTTTTTACAATTAACCGGCATCTCGATGGTTTCCAAGTGTCAGGATTGCCATATGTTCGACGCCACAGCTCGAGGCTGCAACAAAAATCGTGCGCCGATTCGACCCACGCAGAGCGCCGAACACCCTGCGGCCGGCACACCCCCGCATCCCAATTCCGGCATGCCGGTACACGATTTAACCGGCGGCAATATGTGGATTTCGCATATTCTGGGCAGTCTTGACCCTGCAGGCCCGATCTATGATCCGATCAATGCACAGATACTGAACAAAAGCACCTCGCAAATGACGCTTGACTTGAATGCAGGCCTCTCTCCCAAATCCAACGGCGCCGCACTCAAGGCCGGCTCTGACCGCGCCAAAGATCAGTTACGGTATGCCGCCGCGATCAAAGACATAACTTATGATCCTGCTGCTGGAGAGTTGACCTTCAAAGTGCAGAACAATACGGCTCACAAGCTTATTAGCGGTTTTCCGGAAGGGCGGCGGATGTTTATCAGCATCGATGCTTTTGTCAACGGCAGAATGGCCTATCGTCTTAATCCCTACGATTATACCACCGGGACACTCAAAGGATTATCGCCGGCCTATTCTCCCGCCTCTTTACCGCTGGACGTTGGTGAGGTTTATGTCGATGAACTGATTTATGAAGCTAATATGAAAAGCGACCTCACGGGGGAATACAAGACATTCCATTTTGTACTGGCGACCGGACGCACGAAAGACAATCGTATTCCTCCCAAAGGATTTGACGTCAATGCCTCCTTTGAACGCCATGCCCAACCGGTCTGGAATGGAGCCGATGCTTCCGATTATTTCAGCCAGGAAGAATACGCCGGGGGTTACGATTTCGTAACCCTTATGATCCCTCAAAACGCTGAATACATAAACATCAAATTGTACTACCAGGGAACCAGCCGCGAATATATTGAATTTTTACGGGATCAAATCAACGGCCAAGGATCCACATTAAGCAGTCCGACGCCCTCCGGCCAGCCGCAGGCCTACATTATTCAGACAGATACTTTCTTTTCTCAGCTCAGGGTGTGGGGCAATATCATCTGGGATTTATGGTTTCACAATCACGGCCTTGACGGCAGCGGGAAATCAGTGCCGGGAATAGTGCCGTATGAGATGGCCTCGGCAAGCTGGGGAATTCAGCCCCAGCGGCCTGCAGCCGATTGGGATAGAGACTGGATTGTCGATATGGTTGATTTCGGAGCCTTTGCAGACGATTGGCTCCGCTCTGGATGTGTGTCTCCAACCTGGTGTGAAGGGTCTGACTTTGACCGCAGCAGCAGTGTTGATGTCCTCGATTTATATATTTTGATCGACGAGTGGCTTCGCGGCGAATAAAGTTACACATCCGCTTGAAAAAAAACGCTTTCTCAGTATAATGGCCGATGCGTCGATCCGGAGAAAAGCGTATGATTTATAAATCTTATGGAAACACAGGACTAAAGGTCAGTGCTGTTGGTTTTGGCGGGATGAGGTTTGATACCCGCAAATCCGATTCCGAAAACGCTGCCTTAGTCTGTTACGCTGTCGAGCAGGGCATTAACTGGCTTGATACCGCTCCCGATTACTGTGATGACCACAGCGAAGACATCTTCGGACTGGCAATGCAGTCACTGGACCGTAACCGCAAAGAAGTGTTTCTTTGTACCAAAGGAATGCCGGATCAGAATAATACCGCTGACAAGGCCCGTCAGGCCGTGGAAACATCACTCAAAAGGCTCAAAACCGACTATCTCGATTTTTATTATGTCTGGTGCATTCGTCGGTCGGAAGAATATGAACTGGCGATGTGTTCCGGCGGCCAGTACGAAGGTCTGCTCCGCTGCAAAGAAGAAGGGCTTATCCGCCATATTGTCGTGTCAACACACCTGCGAGGCCCGGACGTGCAGACCCTTCTGGAAAAACGCGAATTCGACGGCGTACTGCTCGGCGTAAACATTCTCAACTTCCTCTATCGCTGGGATGGCGTACAGGCGGCATATCAACAGGGCCTGGGCGTCGTGGCGATGAATCCGCTGGCCGGCGGTATCATTCCGCAAAATGAAAAAGCCCTTTCTTTTCTGGCAGAAGAAGACGAAACGCCCACCGAAGCCGCCCTGCGTTTCTGCCTGAGCTGTCCGCAAATTACTGTAACGCTCAACGGCTTTACCACCCGGCAGCATATCGATACCGCCTGCCGTGTTGCCGACCGGGCAGCGCCGTTTACGGATGACCGCATCGAACGCATTCGGAGCCATATCTCTAATAATATGGATTGTCTATGTACCGGCTGCGGCTATTGTATGGGCCGATGTCCGGTAGAGATTCCCGTTGCCAGCTATATGCAGTATTACAATAATAAAGTGCTGCTCGGCAAAACCGATGTTCAAATGGTAAAAGAGCTTGATGCGCAGAAAAAATGGGGCATGCTGGTTGGCGCCCGGCCTGCCGGCGATTGTCTTGCCTGCGGCCGCTGCGAGATGGCCTGCACCCAGCATCTTGATATAGTGAACCGACTCAACACCATCGCCGGGTATGAAAGCCGATCCCCTCAGAAGTAAAATAGTCCCAAGACGCTAATAGGTGATCTCGAATTCCGTATAGCGCGGATTAAAGGGAGCCTCCGTCTGATCGATCTGCCGAATATATCGCTCGAAATAGTCTTTGATTTCCTCAACACACTTCTCGATAGTAGAGGCATCGCCCTGCATTAGAGCTTCTACGGTTCCATCAGAAAGATTCCGTACATACCCCGTCAGCCCATGCATGGCGGCGATTCGGCTTGCAGTGTACCGAAATCCTACCCCCTGCACCCGTCCGTGAAAAATGATTTGTCTGGCCGTCTGTCCCATAAAAGTCATTATAGCGGACTAGACCGCATACTGCAACAGGCTGTCCTTGTCTCTGCAATGACCAACCGCCGGACAAGCGGCTTATTTTATAAGTCGCACGGGAGTATTGTCTATGAAGCTCTGGGCTGTATCAAACGCTTTGGCCCGCGTGGAAATATCGGGGTACGTCGGCGCATCAGCGATACCTTGCTTGGCCAATAAACGCGCTGCCATCACACGCACCTGCTGCGCCTGATTGGTCGCATCTCCGAGCACACGCATCGATTCCTGCGGCGCGTGAAATCCCATCCCGTTGCTCGACGAGATAAAATCCCATCGGAACTGGGCGTGACGCAGCAATTTGCGCAGCGGCGCAAGCGATTCATTACCTGCGCCCGCCTGAATCGCAGCGGCAATATCAAAATGGGCCTGCACAATCGCTTCTTCCGCTCCGAGCATTGCCTCGGCGACACTGGTCTGAATGGTTTCGACACGAGTACGAATTTCCTCTTCACTCCAGCGGTGACACACCGCACAGCTATTGGCGATATTCAACAGCGGACTTTGAACGTGATGGTCGGTATATTTAACGCCGCCTTCGGATCGATAGGGCGTATGACAATCCGCACAGGCGACATTGCGATACGCATGAACACCCGTCGAGTACAGCTCATAGTCCGGATGCTGCGATTTGATGATGGGAGTCTTTGAGACAGGATGGATATAGTCGGAAAAATCGATGGTGTCAAAATACTCAATGATTCCTTCCACCCGCACTCCGTTATGCCAGGGTAGTGTCAAATAATTCTTCGGTTTCTTTGCAAAATAATATTCCACATGACATTGTGCACAAACCAGCGAGCGTCTTTCCTGCAAACCCGCCTGAGTTATATCCTTGCCCTGCGCCGCAAAGCCTTCCTTCAGTGCAGGCCGGCTGATTCGCAGGGCCATCGTCTCCGGATCATGACAATCCAGACACCCGATGGCATGGGTCATTTCAACGGTCAAATCGTGAAAATTGGAAGCGTAAAAGTCGGCAATCCCCACTTTATTCATCACGCGCGGCACATCGGAGCTTTTGCAGGTCCAGCAGGTCGCCGCCTGAAAAGGGCGGGCAATACGCTTGCTGGCGGTAACGTCTTCAAGGGCATAATAATGTCCGCGGGCCTGGAGATAATCCTTGCTGAATCCGTACCCGGCAAACAAAATAACCTGCATCGGGTCCTCTTCAAGATAGTCGCGCGGAAAGGCGCCGCCGTATTTCGTCTGAGTGTCGGTGATTCGCGTCTTCTGGTAGGCTTCATACTGTCGCGGATAATTCTGACCCCACTTGGCATTATCGGATTCCCACGCCTCGATCGGACGTATGACCATCAATGGCCGTTGCGCTTCCCATCGCCGCTCCATGATCGAGACGGAAAGAAGACCCAATACGAGAATCGCAATCGCCAAAAGACCCGCCAAAGAGATTCCCACCCAAAGCGGCAGGCGAATAGGGGCGGTTTCATTGTCTTTCACTGAGGTCTTGTCATTCTTGTTCATTGCCAGGCTCTCCGTTTTCAGTCAGGTCAATGCCGGCCTTGGGCAGTCTCGGGCGAAGTTGCTGAGGCGAGGCCGACAGGCTATGCACCGAACCATGAATGGTATTGTGGCACGACCAGCAGTTTTGCTGGCTGGAATCAGACAACCGTATCATCTCAAACTGATTAATGTGACATCGGACACAATTTTGCTGCACCACCGGAACGGCGCCTTGGGACAAGTGCAGGACTTGCGGCTCTTGGCGCATTGTAAAGATATAGGAATGCCGTGTACCGTCCATCGCCTTAAAGGCGGATTTAGCCAGGAGATTATCGTGGGGAACATGGCAGTCATTGCAAACCGTAACGCGCCCGTGACTTCCGCGCTGCCATGAGGCATAGGCATCCGTCATCACATGGCAATTGATACATGTCTGCGGGGAATTCGAGGCATAGGATACGGCGTTTGAAATACGTACCACAAACAATCCCATCCCGGCGGCGATGCCCGCCAGACCATAGAGTGCTGCTTGCCAGAACCTTGGCAATCCCGGCAGGGCCAACAGTCCTAGTATCGTGCGTATCATACACCCTATAATAGGAAATTGTGCAGGGACGTCAAGTCTTTATTCTGCAGTTCCATTGTCAAGGATGCGGTTGCGGTACAGCCGTGTTTCCAGCGATTTCTGATACGATGTCCAGTTCGGCTCGGTGGAGTCATTCTCGATTAACGTCACCGTCTGGTTCATCTTGGCGTCGAGATTGTCAATGTAGCTGACCATAAACGCTTCCGGTGTTGCCGGCAGTTTGGGCGACCCGAACTCATACTGGCCGTGATGACTGACTATTATATGCAGCAGGCTGTCGAGGATCGCCGGAGCAATAGGCGTCCCGTCGGCCTTCAGGTCTTCCGCTTTCTGTGTTACCATCTGCGTGCCCTGAATAATATGTCCGAGCAGTTGGCCGGTATCTGTGTAGCTGAAGCATATTTTATACGAAAGCTCCTGTGTCTTGGCAATATCATGCAGAAAAATGGCCGCCAGCACAAGGTCTTTCTGTATCTTCGGATACAGCGGAAAAAGAGCCATCGCTGCCTGAAGCATATTGAGCGTATGTTCCAATAGACCGCCCAGATACGCGTGATGCATCTGCATCGCCGCAGGCGCAGCGCAAAATTGTTTCATCAATTCAGGGTCGGCCAGAAAGGAATCCACCAGCCGTTTAATATCTGCATTCCGAAGGGTCCCCAGAACGTCCTTCATCTGTTGATACATCTGCCCGATGTTCTTGTCCGTTCGCGGCATATAATCGGAAAGGTTAATGGTCTCGGGATTGGCGACAACCAGATCATTGATGACGATTTGAAGAGTGCCCTGATACAGCTCGCTCTTTCCGCGAATGCGAACAAAGCCTTCGCTCGGTATCGATTGATACAGCTCTTCGGTGGCCTGCCAGATACGGCTGTTGACCTTGCCCGTCATGTCAGACAGGAACATGGCGATATACAAATCCCCCCGCGAGGTATGCCGCAGCACCGGCTGCGAAACCAGATAGGTCTCTTGTAGGGTCTGTCCGGGCTGAATATCCTTGATAAATAAATGAGCCATCTCTTCTCCGATTCGTATAGCGATTGTTAAAATTGTCCTGAATGTTAAGGTTTATCGTCCGGACAGACCTTATATCATACACCCGCTCTCCAAACAAGCTTTTTATGTCGTGAAATGCCGAATAAACAAGTATAAATATCTCCTTTGGATGCGAAAAGAAAAAAACGACAGCCGTAAATGTCTCACGGCTGCCGTCAGAATGCTTGTACAAAAAAACTTAGATGTTGCTTTTGTTAAGCAGGGCGGGAAAATCCTTATGAACCTTGATAATCAGTTCACCGAACAGCGTGTTGGCCCAGGCAAACCACTTTCGCGAAAAGTCCGCCGGGTTGTCTTTGTTGAACGCCTCATGCATAAAGCCGGTGCCCGCGTGAGTCGCCTTGAGCATATGCAGGCAGAGCAGTACTTCCTGTTCGTCCTGACTGGTCAGCGCCCGAAGGATAATACCCATCGGCCAGATGCTTTCTTTGCCGCTGTGAGGACTGCCGGATCCTTCTGCGGCCTTGCCCCGCATATACCACGGGTTATCGTCGCTGACCAGGAACTTCCGCGTACGCTGATAGATTTCATCCGTAGGTTGGTGAATTCCAAGATACCCCAGCGACATCAGGCTGGGCACGTTTGCATCGTCCATAAACAGGTAATTCCCGAAACCGTCCGCCTCATAAGCATAAATTTTCCCGTAATTCAGATGCTCTTTGACAGCCCATTTCATCACAGCCGCTTCCACCTCATCAGCCAGTGCAGTGCATTCGGAGGCAAATGCCGTATCGTTCAGCGCCTTGGTGTAGAGTTCCGCCAACTGCCGCATCGTTTGCACCGCAAATAAATTCGACGGTACCAAAAAAGACAGGATCGTGGCATCGTCCGACGGACGGAAACTCGAGCAGATCATTCCCACAGGCCGGACGGGGTACCCTGTCCCGTCATACACAGGCGCATCGGTCATACGCGAGGTCGTGCGGATAAAGCGGTAAGGAGATTTTCCGTCTTTGCGCTGTTCGGTTTTAAAGGTCTGCACGATCAGCCGCATCGCCTTGTCCCAGTCCTTATCAAACGCCGAGGTGTCGCCGGTAATGTGATAGTACTCATATGCCAGGCGAATGACATAACAGAGCGAATCGATTTCCCATTTGCGTTCATGTACGCCGGGCTTGATCTTCGGTCGGTCGCTGTTCCATTCCGAAACCCGTGTCAGATCTTTATAGAAAGCGTTCGCATACGGATCAAGCACGACACATTTGGCCTGGCGATTGACCAGCCCCAGGATCATCAGCCGCAGTTTTTCGTCGTCGTGGATCAGCGGCATATACGGCCAGACCTGACAGGTCGAATCCCGCAGCCACATTGCATCGATGTCGCCGGTAATAATGAACGTATCCGGTTTGCCGTCGATCACTTCGTAATCCACCGTCGTGTCCAGCGTATTCGGATAGCAATTCTCGAACAGCCAGCCCACTTCCGGGTCTTTGATAATCGCCTTCAGGTCGGCAATAGTTTTATCTACGGCCGTGCTGACAAACGTGCGTTTGTCCGGCGCAGGACGGTGCGAAACAAACGTCGCTGCGGTCTGCCCGTACAGAGCCGTACCCGTCAGATTCAGTCCGACCGTCAGAGCCGAGGTCGCTTTTAAAAAGTCGCGTCGTGTATACATCTTCATTCTCCACAAGTAAAAGGTCATTCCTGTTCTAAAAAAGTCCGTCAGCTGCGGGCATCCAGTTGCTGGATCGCGTACATATACGCCCCGACCGAGACCGCCTTGCTCGTATCCAGCACCGCATGTCCGATGCCAAGCCGCTTGAGCGAATCATACTTGAGCGTTTTCGTTGTCCCCGGAACCGTAATTTCCTTGACGCTGCCGGCAATGAACTGGGCCTGATGCAGGGGATTTTCCAGATCAAAGCTCCTTTGAACGATACGCGGCAGTTTGTCCCCGCCGTAGCTTTCGATAGTACCGTTCATCTCATTGAGCACCGACTCGATGAACAGCGGGTAAGCGTCCGCCAGTCCGCCGCCGATAACGATCAGTCCGTCCAATAGGGTGATCGCATTGGCCAGTGCATCGCCGATGACTTCGCCCATCTCCGCAAACGCCTGCAGGGCGGCCTCCCGGTTCCCGGCCTGCTTGCCGATACCGATTTCGTAAATATCCTTCGGCGAAGGGGCCTGAGCCTTGTCAATGCCGGCCGCACGGGCATACGTCCCCTGAACAGCGCGAATGCTGACGCCTTCTTCGGCAAAGCATTTCGGGTGCCGCTTGTTGCGTGTGATCCAGATTTCGCCCGCCGCCGAGTTATCGCCGATATAAAGCTGTCCTTCCCGGACGATTCCCCCGCCGAAGCCCGTGCCCAGCGTAATACCGAACAGGTTTTTGAACCGCTTCGGTGAACCGGCCTTTTCCAGCATCGCATTGACCTTCGGTAAAAATCCCGCAAGCGCCTCGCCGTAGACAAACAAATCGCCGTCGTTGTTGATAAACACCGGCATCTGGAACGTCTCTTCCAAAAACGCCCCCAGCGCAACCCCGCCGCCGTACGCAGGCAGGTTGCCCATGTTGTCGATAATGCCGTTGGGGTAATCCGCCGGCCCCGGAAATGCAAAGCTGATGGCCGCCGGTTTCTGTTTCAACTGTCCTATCACCTGCTTGAAACCCTGCACCATCGACTCCAGGCTGCGGCTCAGGTCTTTGGCGTGCGCCGGCAGACGTACCGGCGCGGCAGCTTCATTCTTTCCCTGCATCGCGGAAAACACAAAGTTCGTCCCGCCGGCATCCAGCGTCAATACGATACGATCATCGTTTATGCAATTCATCGTTTGATCCCTTTTCGATTAGAGAGTAATTAACAGGCGCATTTGGCGGTTTTGCTGCCGCCCTTCAGCGATAATGCCAGCAAATAAGCAAAACAAGCCACCGGAACGATAAAGGCCATCGGCCCCATTTCAGCATCCACTAATTTACCCATAACCAGAGGAACAATAGCTCCGCCCGAAATCGCCATACACATCAGCCCGCTCAGTTCGCTGCCCCGCGACGGATCTTCTTCTACCGTAATTGAAAACAGCATCGGCCAGATATTCGCAAAGCCAAGACCGGCCGCCAAAACACCGATAAACGACAAGATGGGTCCCCACATCAACACGACTTTACCCGTGATAACCCCATTGGTATTAAACATTGGCATTTCAAGAGAGGGGTTTCCGACCATTAAAATTAAAGCGCCGAATAATCCCAGGGCAGCCGATAGACGGAAAAAGGAACGGGGTGTCATTATTGTTAACACCGCACCTCCCAGGAGACGTCCGACCGTCAGCATCAGGAAAAAGAATGCGGGGCCGAATTTGGCAGCGGTATTCTCGTTGATTCCGATTTCTTTCATAAGAGGCAATAAGAAACGTGCCATACAGACCTCAGCGCCCACATAGAGGAAAATACCCAAAACGGCTAAAGCAAAGATTGGTTTTTGCAGCAGTCCCAAACACGAGCCGATGCTCGGCGGAACATCCGCTTTGGTTTCATCGATCTTCAGGGTCAGAACCCACACAAAAGCGATTGCCATCAGAATAAAAAAGATAGGAAACACGCCGCGCCATCCCATATTCGAAAGGAGTGCAACACTCGAAAGAACCGTCCCCCCGACAATAAAGGAAGATGCGGTACTGCCGATTCCTTTAAAACCCTGTGCAAAACTCAGGTTACGGCCGTAAGCGCCCTCGGCGCTGACATCCCGCATAAGCGGATTGCCGGCAACCTGAAGGAATGTCGTGCCAACGCCCAGTACAAAAATGCACGCCAGCAGCAATACAAAATTCGGTACGATCAGACACGGGATCAGCATTGCCCCCGCGTTAAGCCCTAACCCCAGCAGCAGCAGATTTTTCTTGCCGATGCGCGCCGCAAGCAGTCCGCCCGGCACACTGAATACCGCAAACGCGATAAATACGAAAAACGACAGCAGTGTTGCCATTACATTGCTCAGGTTGTAGTTGTTCTTGACAGCATCTGACATCGGTCCCATGGCATCGGCGACTCCCATCACAAAGAATGCCAGCAAAATCGGTAAAGTCTTACCTTTCATTCGAGTTCCTTTCAATTAGCGTTTTCTATCCTATGAATTCGTATTAACAAAGCGACAATTGTGTTATTTCATTTCACGCGACATCGAGTACGGCGCATCATCCGGTGCAGTTCCCCACTGGGTATTCGGCTCCGGCCCCATCTCAAAGACAAGCGTCCCGCCCTTGAGAAGGTCGTTATGCTTCAGGTAGGTCTTGCTTGTTGCCTTCCCGTTGAACTCAGCCGACTGAATATACAGGTTCTGTTTGGAATTCTTGGGTGCCTGGATTTCAAACGTCTTTCCGTTTTCCAGCCGCAGCGTTGCCTTCTGGAACAGCGGCCCGCCGATGACGTACTCACCCGCTCCCGGGCACACCGGATAAAAGCCCAGTGCCGAGAACACATACCACGCCGAGGTCTGGCCGTTGTCTTCATCGCCGCACAGTCCGTCCGGCGTCGGCGAATAAAGCTTCTCCATCACCTCGCGCAGCCACTTCTGGGCCTTCCACGGCTGACCGGCATAATTATATAAATAGATCATATGCTGGATCGGCTGGTTGCCGTGAGCATACTGGCCCATATCCATCACCGTCATCTCGACGATCTCATGGATTGGGAACCCGTAATACGAGCAGTCATACTTGGGCGGCGTGGTGAACACCGCGTCCAGCTTCTCGGTAAACGCCTTCGGCCCGCCCATCAGGTCGATCAGCCCCTGCGGATCATGGAATACCGACCACGTATAATGCCAGGCGCAGCCTTCGGTAAAGTCGCCGCCCCATTTTTCCGGCACAAACGGCGTCGCCCAGCTGCCGTCTTTATTCTTGCCCCGCATAAAATTCGTCGATGCATCAAACACATTCTTGTAATACTGGGCGCGCTGATAAAACCGGTCGATCTCTTCCTGCGGACGGTTCAGTGCCTTTGCCAGCTTCCAGATGTTAAAATCGGCAAAACTGTACTCCAGCGTCCGCGCGATACTCTCATTGACCTTTACATCGCTGGGAATGTACCCCAATGTATTGTAATGTTCCACCCCGAATCGACCGACCGACCGCAGCGGCCCGGCGTTTTCGGAATTCTTTAAAATAGCCTCATACAGCGTCTCAATATCATACCCCCTAATACCTTTCAAATACGAATCGGCAATATTTACCGCCGAATTGGACCCGATCATACAATCGCGGTGTCCCGGGCTGGCCCATTCCGGCAGCCACCCGCTTTCCTTATAAGTATTGGCAAGCCCTTCCATGATCTGGCTGTTCAGCTCAGGATACATTAAGGTAAAAAACGGGAATACCGCCCGGAACGTATCCCAAAACCCGTTATCCGTAAACATATATCCCGGCAGCACTTGTCCGTTGTACGGGCTGTAGTGGACGATTTTATTGTCGGCGTCCAGTTCATAAAATTTCCGCGGAAACAGCATTGTTCGATACAAGGCGGTATAAAAATTCTTGTACTGGTCGATTGTTCCCCCGCTGACATCAAACCGCCCAAGCTCGCGATTCCAGTTGTCTTTGGCCTTTTGCCGCGTCTGGTCAAAGGTGTCGTTGCCCAATTCGCGGGTCAAATTCAGCCGTGCCTGCTCCGGGCTGATAAATGACGATGCAATCTTGACGTGAACCTTCTGGCCTTTTTCCGTCTTAAAGCGAACCGCCGCCCCCACATGCTCGCCTTTGTCTTCGGTCTTGCCTTGTGCGACCTTCCAGTCATTCCACGTCGAAACCTCTTCGAAAGCCGTGTCAAAGACCGCAATAAAATAGTTGTGGAAGTTTCCCGGTACACCCCCGCTGTTATTCCGGCAATAGCCGATGATCGTCCGTTCCTCCGGCAGGATCTTTACATACGAGCCTTTATTGAACGCATCCAGCAGCACATAAGATGCATCCGACTGCGGAAACGTAAACCGGAACTGTGCAGCCCGTTCGGTCGGGGTGATTTCCACCGTCACATCCGGATCCGCCAGATAAACCCGGTAATAATGCGGCCGTGAGATTTCAGCCTTGTGCGAAAACCACGACCCGCGTTTCTCTTGATCCACGATCAGCTCGCCCACTACAGGCATCAGCGAAAACGCCGCATAATCATTGATCCACGGACTGGGCTGGTGCGTCTGCTTAAATCCACGTATCTTAAAGGCATCATATTGGTACCCCCAGCCGTCACCCATTTTGTTGGTCTGCGGCGTCCAGAAGTTCATCCCCCACGGCACCGCGATCGCCGGATAGGTATTCCCCGTCGAAAAATTGAATGTCGAATCAGTACCCACCAGCGGATTGACAAATTCAGTATAATCGTCAGCCGGCACGGCCCCCGTTACGGCCGCCGACAAGAGCATGGCAAAAATAGCCCCGCACAAAACAATAAGTCTCTTCTTTGGAACATTCATTGGATTCTCCTGGTATTGTGGTTGATACAATTTTTATCCTTATTAAAGACCGTACGTTTAAAAACAGCTCCGCTTTCCTGCTCCCGCGCAACATTTGTCCTGTCTTTCTCTGATTGACCGGCCAGTGTACCCCAACGGAGAACAAACTTCAACTCCTACTTTTACCGCTTCTGCCCTTATGAAATGACGTTGACGAATTTCAAAAAATCCTTCCGTTTCTGGCGTAAGATATTGAATTGAAATGTGTTGCGCTATTTTGGGTTGGGTTCTTGCACAGAGAGGGACATCAGAAGGTGTTACAAAAATCCCACAAATGGTACAATTTGACAAAACCGTCGTTTCTGTAATGACCTCAAATAAAACCAACGGCAGTACAAAACGCTTGTTAAGCAGAGAGCGTCAGCAGCAGTATGCTCAGAAGTGTTAAAAAGATGTATCAATCAACACAAAGGAGTGTGTTATGGAGCCAACCCTAAGTCGCTAAATGAACGGTAGATATATAACATAGAATTGGAATTAATCTCAGTATGGACAAAGTCAGTAACTCAATTTTTAAGTAAAGATTAATTTTTTTGCCGTAAAGACTGGCCTTTAGACGTCTTAGCGAATATCTTATACAGGTCCATTGGAAAGGGATTACAATGATTCGAACAAGGATTCAGGGGATAGTGTTCCTTTGTATGGCATTAATTCTGCCGGCTGCAGCAGAACCTCTTCACTTTACACCGACAGAGCAGGTAAAGATTGGCGGACATCTGGGCCGCCAAATGCGCTCCTGTTATGAACACTGCGTAAAAGACAGAGACCCCCAAACACTGGTCGAACCTTTCAAGACCCAGACCCACACCGACGGCTGGCAAACAGAATTCTGGGGCAAATGGATGCTGGCTGCTGTCCCGGCTGCTCGACACTATGATGATGATGCCATGAAAGCGATTATTGCCGCCTCCGTCAAAAGCCTCATCGCCGCCCAAAATCCCGATGGCTACATCGGCAACTACACCAAAGAAGCGCGCACTGCCGGCCCGTGGGATATTTGGGGCCGCAAATACACAATGCTCGGCCTGATATCCTATTATGATATGTCCGGCGACTCCGCCGCACTTCTGGCCGCACGCCGTGTTGCCGACAATCTGAGGACGGAAGTTGGCCCCGGCCTCAAGGACATCTACCGCGTCGGCGCCTATCACGGCATGGCCAGCACATCGGTACTCGAACCGATTATTCTCCTGTACAATCGCACGCAGGACAAACGCTATCGCGATTTTGCCGACTACATTCTGTCGCAGTGGAAAGCCCCCGACGGCGCCGACTTGATTGGCAAGGCCTTGGCCGGCGTCAGCGTAGGCGACCGTTTCCCACATCCTAAAACATGGTGGTCTTTCGAAAACGGAATGAAAGCCTATGAAATGATGTCCTGCTATCAGGGGCTGACCGAATTGTATCGCATAGACCCGCAGCCCGATTATCTTACTGCTTGCCGCAGGACCGCCGATGATATTTTCGCTGCCGAGATCAACGTCGCCGGCTCCGGCTCTGCGTATGAATGCTGGTATCATGGCCGCCCTCGCCAACAGATTCCCGCCTATCACACCATGGAAACCTGCGTTACGACCACCTGGATCAAATACTGCCAAACCCTTCTGGCATTAACCGCCGATCCCCAATACGCCGATTGGCTGGAGCTGACGCTATTCAACGCCTATCTGGGTGCCCTGAAGGCCGACGGTTCCTCATTTGCCAAATACACCCCGCTTGAAGGTGTGCGGTTTCGCGGCGAAGACCAGTGCGGGATGCCCATTAACTGCTGCCTGGCCAACGGCCCGCGCGGTTTCGTCGCCGTCCCCGAATCGATCGTAACCGGCAGCAGCGACGCACTCTATATCAATCTCTATAGCGCCTCTACAGTGACCGCAACAGTCCCCGGCAGCACTGAAAAAGTAATCCTGACTCAGGATACCGTGTATCCCCGGGCCCCGACAGTTGACATTCTTGTAAGTCCCCAAACCGAAGCGGACTTTACGCTCAACCTGAGAATTCCCGCCTGGAGCAGCCAAACGGCGATAAAGCTCAATGGTCAGTCTCTGACGGAGATTACGCCCGGCACGTACAAAGCGATTCGCCGTACGTGGAAACCCGGCGACAGAATTGAGTTGGCTCTGGATTTCCGCGGACGGGTGCTTGCCGAGAACAATCACATCGCCCTGATGCGCGGCCCGATTCTGTTTGCCCGTGATGCCCGCTTTAATGATGGCAATATCGACCGTGCCGCGGACTTTGTCGGCGTTGAAAATGGATATATTGAATTGATGCCTGCCGACTCAACTCCCGAAGGCGTCTGGATGGCCGTTGCGGTTAAAATGATAGTGGGAACCACCCACGAAGGTCAGGACGCTCAGACCCGCGCGATTCACTTCTGCGACTTTGCTTCAGCCGGCAACACTTGGGACATCGCCTCGTATTATCGTGTCTGGATTCGTCAGACGCTTAATGTAATGAATGCTCCGTACCGCTCTTATAACGTAGTGCCCTAAAGGAGAACAGTCGCAAAAGAATGTGATGGACAAAATAACGCCGGCTCGACCGGATTTCATAGGACCCTTGTGGGTAAACCAATAGGAGATGAATATGAATAAAGAAAGTATGTTAAACCGACGGACGTTTCTTCGTACAACCTCGATGGCCGCAGCCGCCTTCACGATGGTTCCTCGCCACGTTGTCAGTGGCGCAGGGACACCCTCCCCGAATGAAAAACTCAACATCGCCGGCATCGGTATCGGCGGAATGGGCGGCCATAACCTCAAAAATATGGAAACCGAAAACATCGTTGCCCTCTGCGATGTCGACGACCGGTACGCCGCCGGCGTTTTCGAACGCTATCCCAAAGCGAAACGCTATCGGGACTATCGAAAGATGCTCGATGAGCAAAAGGATATTGATGCGGTTCTGATTGCAACGCCCGATCATACCCATGCCATTATTACCCTGGCCGCGATGCGTGCCGGCAAGCACGTCTATTGCCAAAAGCCGCTGACCCACACCATCTACGAAGCCCGCAAGGTCGTTAGCGTTGCCAAAGAAACCGGCGTGATTACCCAAATGGGCAATCAGGGCCGTTCCGGCGAAGGGGTGCGTCTGGTCTGCGAGTGGATATGGGCAGGAGCCATCGGTCAGGTCCGCGAAGTGGACGCCTGGAGCAACGAAAGCTATTATCCCTGGGGCAAAGCCGGATGGAGTCCGGCCTATGGCCACAAGCCTTCCGACACCCCCCCGGTACCCGACACACTTGATTGGGACCTGTGGCTCGGCCCCGCCCGGGAGCGTCCTTATCATCCGCATTACCATCCTGTCTGCTGGCGCCCGTGGTGGGACTTCGGTTGCGGCTGGATGGGCGACCGCGGCGCACACACCCTGGATGCCGTGTTCTGGGCAATGAAGTTAGGCCATCCGACCAGCATCGAAGGCACAACCTCCGATTTCAATGAAGACACACACCCCGTCGCCTCGATCGTTCGCTACAGCTTTCCCGCCAGAGACGCAATGCCCCCGCTCAAATTAAACTGGTACGAAGGCGTCTTGCCGCCGCGCCCCGATGAACTGGAAGAAGGCCGCAGAATGGGTGATGCCGAAGGCGGCGTTATCTTTAAAGGAGACAAAGGGATCCTGATGTGCGGCACCTACGCCAACAGCCCCCAGCTCATTCCTTATAGTGCGATGCAGGCCTACAAAAAACCGGCCCCGACCCTGCCCCGCGTCAACGAAATCCACGAACAGGGTTGGATTCAGGCCATCAAGGAAGGCAAGAAAGCCAGCTCCGATTTCTCCATCTCCGGCCCGATGACAGAGATGGTCTTACTGGGCAACATCGCCAAAAGAATGCGCACAAGGTTGATGTGGGACGGCGAAAACTTCAAATTCCCCAACCTCCCGGAAGCCGACCAATACCTCTCCAAGCAGTATCGCAAAGGCTGGGAAGTCTGATTCGGCAAAGGTGAAAATAAAAAAAGGCGTGGATAGCGCCGATGTGTGGAACTTAGCGTAACGCGATGGCGATGCGGTCGTTGTTCGAGAGGTCTTTCTCTATACGCACCGATTGAAAATCCCCGGCCTCCTCGAGCAGTGCCTTGACCGCCGCCCCCTGCGCATACCCGATTTCCATCATCAATGCCCCGTCCCCCTTTAAAAACTCCCTCGCTTGTCCCGCGATCCGCCGATACACATCCAGCCCGTCCACCCCTGCCAGCAGCGCATGTTTCGGCTCATAATCCTTAACGTTCTTGTCCAGCGTTTCATATTCCCCCTCGCTGACATACGGCGGATTCGACACGATGACATCAAATGCCGGCGCATCCAGACCCTTGACTACCGGGTCGAACAAATCCCCGCACAATAGCTTCACCCGCTCGCTCAGCTTATGAGCTTCAATGTTTTTTGCCGCCACCGCCAGCGCCGCATCGCAAATATCCGTTGCCGTAACCTGCGCAGTGGCGACATTCTTGGCAATCGCCGCTGCAATGCACCCCGACCCCGTACACAGATCCAGCACCGCCTGACTGCCGCTGCGCTTTCGTAGAAAGTGGATTGCTCGCTCCACTAAAAGCTCCGTCTCCGGCCGCGGGATCAAACAGGCTGGCGTAATAGTCAGCGACAGCGAATAAAACTCGCACCGCCCCACAAGATATGCCACCGGCTCATGCTCGGCTCCGCGTTTGACCAGCGCCCGCAAAGTGTCCAGTTCCGGCTTGCTCACCGCCCGGTCAAAAAACGTATAAAGCTGTATTCGCTCCAGCTTGAGCACATGACACAGCAATAACTCTGCACTCAGACGCGGACTGTCCATGCCCTTTTGCGTAAAGTACTCCGTAATCCAGTTCAGTAGTTTTTGTATCGTCCAGATTTCCATCGCAAAACATCAAAATAAAAGCGCGGTCCCAATTTGGTCGGAATAAGTCGCCCGATAATGGCCCTTTTTTAATCTTTAATTTATCTTTTTGCTATTGAATTTTTGCAATTTGACAGCCTTTTATTCGCGGCACTTGAAAAATTGTGGCTAATCCGTTAGTTTATGGGCCAAAGAAACTATGTAAACGTAGTTATTTATGACACGAGAAGGTAATGGCATGAAAAAGGTCGGAACGTCAATAGCCATCTTTGGAGGTCTTGTATTTGTATCAGGAATCGTGTTTGTGCCAATTCTTGATAGCCTTGTCATCGATCCTATAGCATTCATTTTGCTTTGTATAGGATTGCGTATTCGCCGAGAAGAGAGAATGCCCATCAAATGGCCAGCTATTTTTTGCGGCTGGTATGTTGCAGTTGGCACAGCATTGCTTGCCTGCACTATTTTGGTTCCCGAAAAGATAAAGATCGGAAAGTATAATCTTGTAAAAGGCTGGCCGACAGTAATTACCATCGTAATCTTGCTTATTCTTGTTATGTGGAGCGTCGGCAATCTATTGGGGCTTTTGAAAAATAAACAAAGGGCAATCACAGAGCCAATCGATATAAAAGGCTAACGATTAGATTAAGGATTGTAAAAATGCGAGTCGAACCCAGAACCAGCGATTACCAGATGAATCCGCAAGCCCGGTTTCCGGCCCGGACAACAGTCCACGAATGCACCATCCAGATCGTTCCCCGCTATCAGGAAACCGATCAGGCCGGCGTCGTCCACCACACCGTCTATCCCGTCTGGTTCGAAATGGGCCGCACCGAACTGCTCCGCGCCAACGGCCTGGCCTACAGCAATCTCGAAAAGGCCGGCATCTTCTTCGTTGTTACCGAGCTGACTGCAAAGTACCGCCGCCCCGCACTTTACGACGAAACCCTCGACCTGACCACCGCCTGCACCCGCATCACCAGTGCCCGCGTCGAACACACCTACACCCTCAAACGGCCTTCCACCGGCATCATTCTCTGCGAGGGCACCTCGGTGCTGGCCTGCGTCGATGCTCAGGGCAAACCCCGCCGAATGCCCGAATTTATGTATCCCGAAAGCTGATGTCTCCCTTACCGCACCAAAAAAATTACGCATTTTAAGAAAATATCAAGGATTTTAGTCCTGTAATAACTTCCATATTTGTGTAAATATTCAATATTTTAAATATATTTGCATTTTATATAAATATCCCCTTGATGATTTCTTGATATTTACTTCGCATTCGTGTATAGTAACCATTGTAGTAATGAGCGTGAAAACTAAATAAGATTTCGATACCGTCCGGGGGGACACAGATGACCACAACAATTAACATTACGACCGTGCAGTTGGCGGTAGACGCTGGACGCGGTCCGCCGGGAAATAAAAGAGAACGATTCCTTGCTTTGCTTTCTTTGAGATTGCCATAATTCCTTAAACCATACGCGTCAGAAAGGAAACTTAAGATGAAACTCGAAAAACCAGAAATGCAGAGTAGACAGTCGCCACCGGATTTTGCTCTCAATAACAAAGGTCCGCCGGCACAAACAAGAGACTCTTTTTTTAACTTTTTCGCCCCGGCTGCTGGTTTATATCCTAAACTTTAAGTGTAAACAAACGAAGCGATGATTTAAGGAATAACATATGCCGCCGAGTTTCCAAAACTGCCAGGCGATATGCTTTTATCGGCCGTGCTGGAATTCTCATGAACGTGGGCCGCCGGTTGATCAAAGAAAACGGTATTTCGCCGCATGGGGAGAGAATAAAACACTTTTATCGCAATCATTTAATAGATACTTTCTATTCCTTAATTTTGATTTTTGCTCTTTAATTTTTGCTATTAATTTGACCTTCTCCTCCTCCGCTTCTGTCAGGTGCAGTAAGCAATACAGCCGGCTCGGGTGCCTCCTTCCCGGGCCGGCTTGCTGTTTAGGCCGACACAAAGTCCCTCAAATCCACCTTTCGGTGGGAGGATATAAAAAAAAGGGTTGCGTTGATGTCTTCGCCGAAAATTTTCCCGGTTCTCATTCGGAAGATAGTTCATATTCTACTGGAGTTCATTCCCGCAAGGTCAAACCTTATGAGATGGCATCGTTGATGGCCGCAGCCAGTTTTTCCGGCTCATCAGTCCCGATGCGTATCCTTTTTCCGCTTCTGAATAGGAGTTCAACAGCCTCCAGCCCGTCAATGTTATACAGCCACCCCCGGACATACCAGCGAATCCCCCAGCCCCACCACCAGCCGTTCCGAACGTGCCGGCAATCCGCGATGTCCGCCAGTGGATACGTTTTCCAAAATACCCCCGGCCCGAACCGGATTCGAACCGTCTGCTCATTGAGTGTAACCGTCAGACTCGACATCATTAAAATAACCACCCCGCCCAGGAGTGGAACCAAAGCGAGAGCGATTTTTTCAGAATCCCGAAGTTGCCGATTGGCCGCATCGATCAGTAAAGATACAATGACGATCGAAAAAAGAGCAATCGCAAAATAAAACCAAAACCCGCCTTTTTGGGTATGTTCATATCGCATAGCCATCTGCAAAGTCCTTTAAGAGAATGTGCACCTTTCCAGAATTCGCTCACGGTTTTTCTCGCTCAACTCTATAGAATAGACGCACCCCCGCCCGGACTGTTGCAGGGTACAGTGTAGCAGTGGCCTTAGCCTATCTTATATCTATGGATTTACCGATTCCAAAGCAACAAACTCATGCCGTAAAAGTCCGCCCTTATCAACATGCCAGAGTCGAAATCCCAACGGGCTTCCATCAAGATTCTTGCTGGTCGCTTCCCCGTTGACCATCTGCATCCCCTGATAGGTGTTCACGATCAACTTATGGGCGTGCCCCCCCAAAACCGCCGCGACCTTGTACTGTTCAAACAGCTTCAAAAGCTCAGCCCGTTTTTCAACAGGCAAATTCATATACTCATCCGGCCCATCGGCAGCGCGGCAGAATAACGGAATATGCCCCACAATGACAGCCGGATATCCTTTCTCAAAGGCATCCTTCAGGCTCCCCTCAAGCCATCGGTCTTGTTTCTCGGATTCACCCTCGACAGGTTCTTTCCAAAGCTGCGTATTGGTAAAAATAAAAGAAACTCCCTTGTGGTCCATCGCGTAATAATCATCCCCGATAATCACCCGATAGTTCGAAAGCGTCTCAGCAGTCGGCGTATTCCCCACATCATGATTGCCCGGCACACAATAATACGGCATCGTGAATGCACGGACAATGACCTTAAAATCCGCATAAGAGCTGTTGTTGGCCGTATGGACCATATCCCCGCAGATTACCACAAAATCCGGCCCCAGCGCATTGATCTGCCGCACCGCCTGCCGTAGCGATTCTTTATCCCCTTCATAGTCGGAAAACCCAAACTGCGGATCGCAAAGCTGCACGAATGTAAACGACCCGCTCTTGCCGCTTGTCAGTGGATTAACGCTGCACGAGGTCAGCCCCACCATCGCCGCCAAACCCGCCAATAGCAGTATTGCACATCGTCGAAATGCCGATCTCATCCTATTCATTCTCAACTCCTGTTTAATTACACCCTTGCCATTCCAAACGCACACAAGGTATCCGTTAATTCACCCAAATTCCGGAACGGAAATAAACAATCAAAAATCCTATGCCTCTTTCCGCTTTCTTATATCCCCGATTGTCGCCAACGTCAATCTCTTTAGCCTCGGCCGTAAGGCCGTGGAATCCAAAACACCCCTCCCTTTAGCTCTCCCCCTTATTTCAAGGGCCGGTGGATGCCAAAGGCAGCCGAGGGGGTCTTCTCCGCTTCGTCCTGCCAGCCAATTAAGAACGCGCCCGTCCCGCCCGAATAGGGTATCGCCGGCATCCTGCCCGCCTTTTCCTCGCAGTGGCGAACCGATGTGTTCTCCCATGAAACAAGAAAAATTCAATAAACCCCGGCAGGGGTTGAATACCACTAGCCCCGGGTAAGGCCGTCAGGCCGCAACCCGGGGTCGCCATCCCCCATACCCCACAACCCCGTATGGGGTTGAATGTCCGTGCCCGTCCGCGCGTATCAGTGTCTCTCTGAAAGCTGAGATATATAATGTGAAGTAAACCTCTTATCCTCAATTTTGCTTTTTGCACTTTAATTTTAACATTTTCTTCGAGCCTGCGCAGCAGGTGGCACACTGTAGCCCCGCTCGTAAGGGCGGGGTCGCTGACAGCTCCCCACACCCCTCTTTCCCCTCAGCCCGCGCAGCGGGCGGCATAAAAGGTACCGCCGATATCCCGCCGGCATTTCCTCCACTGGCCCAAAAAGGCAGGGGCGGTTTTCTCCACCAAAAATCTGAAATTGTTATTACGGCCATCCCCGCCGAAGGAGTTCAATAATTTTGCCCTCTGCATTTTTGCCTTGTCAACATCCCACAATCCCGAATGGGTTGAATATTTATCCGTCCGTGCACGTCTGTGCCTGTCCCGCCCATCCCATTCACAACAGCGCAGTGCCTTTAATTGCACTTAAATGTCTGAAGGCACTTTGAGTTTCAAGATTCCTCGTTCTCAAATAGGAGGGAAGATGCACAGTAGCTAACAACACAAAATACGTCGCAATAATTATAATTGATGAATAAAACGGGAACAAAAAAGGTACTGTGGATATGAATGGTCTTGAAAATAACAATCAAATAACACTATTCCCCTTGACACAACACTACTTTTGCAATTACATTTATATTTGTGGAACCTAAAAAAATGTCCACACCACTATAATAATTATCGGATAAATATAGTGAAAGGCTTTAATAAAAATATAATATTTTTGTTTTTTATTATTTTAGGAAGGTGAAAGATGGAAATTGTTCCGACTCCTATCACTCATACTGAATTGTTTATAGAAAAAAACAAACATTCAACGATACGCCTAAGAACTAAGTATATAACAACCCACGATATCTTGATTCCTTCTCATCTCGCCACCGTCCTACTTTATTTAGCAAAAGCTCACATTGAAACTGACAATGATCCTTGTTTGGGCATCAACCATAGTTTGATGACTGCAAAAGAAATTCATGGTCAAAAAGATATTTATTTATTTAGCCCATACAATATTGGATTATATATTCATAATATCCGGAAACTAATTTGTTCAATTGAAGGCTTTAGTTTAGGCCCTCAAGATTTTATTGTATCAAAAAAAGGATGGGGGTACTGCATACATCCCGACATCCACGTTGTTTTATATGAGCTATGTGAAGTTTGATATTTAAAAAGGAGAGTGTTTTATGTCAAATAAGAAAAAAAACGAAATGACATGGAACCAAATTATTAAAGTCGCAATATTGTCGTTTTTAATCCTGCTTTGCACGATAGTTAGTTTTCTTTTGATCATGACAAAAGTAACTAATGTGGACCTTACAATTAGATTTGTTCAAAATTACATAGAGGTTTTTATTACTGGAACGTGTGCATTATATATTCTTCTTTTTTTTCTTATGAGATCCATGGTCGTTCATCTTCTTAACGCAATTAATAATAATTAAATGAAAATTTCTTATTTGATATGAAGACTTCTCATTCAGATATTTTTGATATTGAACAAATCTGGAAAGAATTTTTCCAGACACGATCCGAGTCCTGTCGAAATGCGATAATGTTACATTATTTAAAGCACGTCAAATATACAGCGGAGCGGATATGGGTCAAACTGCCGGACAAGGTAGACTTGGACGATCTGATTCAAGCCGGGATTTTCGGCTTGATGGATGCGATTGACGCTTTTGATCCAGAACGCAGAATCAAATTTGAGACGTATTGTGCACCGCGAATCCGGGGGAGTATTTTGGATGAGTTGCGGAGTATGGACTGGGTTCCGCGACTGGTCCGGTCGAGGGCTCAACGGCTTGAACGAGCTCAGGCGACACTTGAGGCTCAATTGGGACGGCCTCCGACCGAACAGGAATTAACAAATGAGATGAAACTGAATAAAGTCGAGTTTCAGGAGTTCCAACGGGAGGCCAGTGCGTTCGAATTAATTTCGTTGAACAATTTCACTGAAAACGACGGTGATAAGGAAATTGATAAAATCGACCTCCTCGAAGATCATCGAAGTCAGAATCCTGTTTTAGAGGCTCAGAAACAGGATCTCAAGAATCTATTGAGCAAGGGATTTACTCGAGCCGAAAAGTTGATTCTTATTCTTTATTATTATGAAGAAATGCCAATGAAGGAAATTGGTACCACTCTGGATTTGTCAGAATCACGTGTTTCTCAAATGCACTCATCAATCCTCAATCGCCTGAAAAACAAAATGGGTTCTCGCAAAAAAGATTTTCTTGTTAATTCTTAATCTCAATATCATACCACTTTCCCCACCCATCACAATCCGTAAAACTACCATTTTTTTTAACCTTTTTTTGCTGAATCTTAAAAAAAGTTGCGGCCCGCGACGGGTGACCTCTGCAAGTTTGAGAACGCTAACGAAGGAACAATTGTGTTATCGAGGGGTGGCACACCCAAGCGAAACTTGTGGGTGCCGGGATGCCCTGTGAATATCATTGTCCGTCTCCCGTTTAATACTCCCACGGCCTCTCCACGGGCCGCTTCCGCCGCATATCATAATACTCCCGCCCGAAATTATCAACAATCTATTTCCCCCCTTGTTTAAATCAGTGTTTTCAGCGTAATCCGCGTTTAAATTTCAGTGTCTTTTCCGCGTTTTCCGTGGTAAAAACCGCGATGTTGTGTTCAAGAAGTAGCAAGTTGTGTCAAGTTGCGAGATAGTTGTGTTCAGTTGTATATCAGTTGCGTCATGTTGCGCTCGGTTGCGCTCAGTTGCGCTGCTCTTGTCTTTCCAAGTCCATTCAAAATAGAAATTTACAATGACCTCTAATAAAACCCTAATAGTAGAGCAAATATGTCCCGCATAAGTATCCTTCCGCTTCGACAAAAACTCTTTCAAGAAACCGTTAGCATGTTACAATAGAACCTAATGGAGTCGGCTAAACCGCTCAACCTTGAAAGGAATACAAATGAGAACACCTGTTAAGATTATGCCCTGCCTCGATATGCAGAATGGCCGTGTCGTCAAAGGCGTACATTTCGTCGATATCCGCGATGCCGGCGACCCCGTCCAATGCGCACAAGCCTATTGCAAAGCCGGAGCCGATGAACTCGCCTTGCTCGACATCACCGCCACCATTGAAGGCTGCCGCACAATGCTCGACGTGGTCAAACGGGTTGCCGACGCGGCCACGGTGCCCTTTACCGTCGGCGGCGGTATTTCCGATGTCGCCACGGCCGAAGCGGTGCTGACCGCAGGAGCCGACAAAATATCCACCAGCAGCGCCGCCTTCCGTAAACCCTCCGTCATCGGCGAGATGGTCAAGCAATTCGGCCCCGACTGCGTTACCGTCGCCATCGATGTCGATCGCAACGCCTCGCTGCCGTCCGGCTATGAAGTGTATATCGATGGCGGCCGCACCGCTACCGGATACGATGCCGTGGAATGGTCCAAAAAAGTCGCCGACTACGGCGTTCAGGTTATTCTGCCGACCAGCAAAGCCGGCGACGGCGCAAAGACCGGCTACGACCTGCCGATTATCAAAGCAATGAAAGCCGCCACCTCCGCCGAAATCGTTGCCTCGGGCGGTGCCGGAACGCTTGAGCATTTCTACCAAGCTGTTCAGGCCGGAGCCGCCATCCTGCTGGCCGCTTCGGTATTCCATTTTAAGATGATTGAAATCCCTGACTTAAAACGTTATCTGGAGTCAAAAGGGGTCAAATTGGCGCAGCCCTGTCCGCCGAAATAATAATTTATTGGAACAGCCGATCCAGCATCGTCCAGAGCAGTGTCTGGATTTGCGGCAGATAGCGATAACCCTGCCGGATCTGCTCAGCCGATTGAACAAACCGACCCCCGGCCAATTCATCGGCGCAGTGGACAAGCATTGCTTCAATGCTGTCCTGGCTGTATTCAAGATGAAATTGCAGGCCGAGTACCCGGCCGTCATAGAGAAAAGCCTGATTCGGGCACGCTTGACTGGATGCAATGTGTACTGCACCCGGCGGAATGGAAAACGTGTCGCCGTGCCAATGAAACGCCCAAAAGCGTTCCGGCAGCATCCCGTCTGCAGGCCCTGTAGGTGGTGCGGTGCGCCTCACCTCATACCACCCGATTTCTTTATGCGCATTGCGGGTTACTTTTCCCCCAAGCACATCGGCGATCAGTTGTCCGCCCAGGCACACCCCGACAACGAGTTTTCTCTGTTCGATGCACGATTTGATGAACTGCTTTTCCGCAGCAAGCCACGGATGCGCATCCTCTTCATAAATATTCATCGGCCCGCCCATCACAAACACCGCATCTGTCTTGCATAGCTCCGGCGGTATCTGCCCGGCGTACAAATGCACCGCCTCCACCGTATGTCCGCGCTCCTCGGCCCACACCCCCAGATTCGCCGCATCTTCAAACGCCACATGCATTAAACTGATAATTCGCATCGCCGCTTTCTCCAATGTCATTTATGTTTGCAGGACAATTATACACGTTGCCCTCGGCTCGGCAACCATTGCTGAATCTACTTTCCGAAAAACTAAAAAATCACCGCGATAGACAAAAATGCGCAATGGATTTTTTTCAAAAAAAAGATTAATCAATTACCGATCCTTCGGACGATATGATGCGTAGTAATAAAGGAAGTAAGAGACAAAAAAAATGAAATTAATGGCTCTTAATAAATGACCCAGAAGGTCATGCGGGCCAAATCCTGACCGATGCAATGTGTTGAGCGTAAGCACGAGGCGGTAGGCAATTGCAACCGTAAGGGAAGAGGCAAAACCGATAAGAGAAGAGCCATTCAAGGTTAATGGGAGAGCATTGTGCTCTCCCCTTTTTTTTATTACATCACACGCCGGCCGTTATTGCATTTTATCTGCCGCACGCTTTGCCGCTAATGCATACGTATCCAGGATTCGCTGAATATCCTGCGGTTCTACAGGCTTTTGCAGAAATTCATTAAAACCAACCGCCTTTGCCTTTCGCGCAATCCCTTCAAGTTTCAGTGCTGAGATTGCAATGATCGGCAGAGTGTAACCCGACTCGCGGAGTTTGAACGCTACCATAAAGCCGTCCAGTTCGGGAATATTGATATCGATAATCATCAAATCGCAGGGATGGGATGCAATGTAGTCGAGCGCTGCCTTGCCGTCAAAACAACAGTCACAGGAACATTTCAGCCGCTTAATCAAGAATTCCAAAAGACGCTGATAACCCGGATCATCCTCGACAACAAGTATGTGCGGCGGTCGTTCTGGCGTTTGGTCCATAGTGTACTCCTCAAAGGCCTAACAAGTCTATTATATGTATTTGATGAATGAACACAAGAACGTCCGGTGTTTTTTGAAAAAGAGGAAATAAAAAAACCGCCTGTGGAGCAGAAGGAGGAAGAAGTCGGTGAACTTCTCAGGGCTAACAACCACAGGCGGCAGAAGGAGCTTTTTATTCTTATTATCCGTAAATCTCCTGACATTGCAAGCGTTATTTTCTGAAATTTTGTAAAAATTTTGATTTTGGATATTTTTTTTGACACCATTTCAGAGTTACTAAATCTTTCCCATGGCATCTCAAGATTAATTGTGTCTGGATTTGTATTTTTTTTGTGGTTTTCAGCGAATATCGGACTTCATTTGGATTTGTGGTTAATAATGCACCTTCATTTGTCATAGCACAATGATTTATTTGAAATATAAAGTGCCCCAAAGTCATTATTCTAATGCTGAAAACGTGAAAAAACAGAAAACAGGAGAGATTATGAAAAAAATGGAGTATGCAGGTCTTGTGTTAATCACCTTAGCATTTGGTATGGCAGACTGTTATGCGGATTCTGTGACTGTGGTGGAGGGGCCGGAGATGTCGGCAAAAAATGACTATTATATGTCGAATCGGGCACCGCTAAAACCCGATTCGTTTATCAAATTGCCGGTAGGGGCGATTCGGCCCTCGGGCTGGCTGCTTGAGACTCTCAAACGCCAAAGCAAGGGACTGAACGGCCAACTGGGCTCCATCAGTATTTGGCTGGAGAAAGAAGACAATGCCTGGCTGTCCAAAGACGGCAAAGGAAAATGGGGCTGGGAAGAGGTGCCGTACTGGCTCAAAGGGTACGGCAACATCGGGTATATTCTCAATGATAAAGCCATGATCGATGAAACAAAGGTTTGGATTGAAGGGACGCTCAAAAGTCAGCGGGCGGACGGCGATTTCGGGCCGGATCATCGCTTCGAAGACGGGTCGCGCGATTATTGGGCGAACATGGTGATGCTGTTTTGTTTGCAGTCGTATTATGAATATTCCGGTGACGGGCGGGTGCTTGAGTTGATGAGCCGTTATTTTCGTTATCAGTCTACTGTGCCGGATGAGAAGATGCTGACGGGATACTGGCAGAAAATGCGGGGCGGGGATAACCTGTACAGCATTTATTGGTTATACAATCGCACGGGCGAGGCGTGGCTGCTGGAGGTTGCGGAAAAGATTCACCGCACCACCGCTGACTGGATGATGAAAGATACATTGCCCAACTGGCACAACGTCAACATCGCACAGTGTTTCCGCGAGCCGGCGACGTATTATCTGCAAAGCCACAAGCCTGAACATTTGCAGGCGGCATACAACAATTTCAAGATCGTTCGTGATCTTTATGGGCAGGTTCCCGGCGGGATGTTCGGCAGCGATGAGAACTGCCGTCCGGGCTATGACGATCCGCGTCAGGCCATTGAGACCTGCGGCATCGTCGAGCAGATGCTGTCCAACGAACTATTATTCGGCATCACCGGCGATGTATTCTGGGCGGATCACTGTGAAGAGCTGGCGTTTAACACTTATCCGGCTTCGCTGACGGCGGACTTTCGGGCGCTGCGGTATTTTGTTGCGCCGAATATGGTGCTGGGCGACCGCGAGAACAAAAGCCCGGGGATTCAGAACAGCGGGCCGTTTTTCCTGATGAATCCGCTCAGCCATCGGTGCTGTCAGCATAACCATTCGCACGGCTGGCCGTATTTTACGGAGCATCTGTGGATGGCTACGCCGGACAACGGCGTTTGTGCGGCGATGTTTGCGGCGAACACAGTGACGGTGAAAGTCGGCGACGGAACGCCGGTTACGATCCAGGAAGCGACGCGGTATCCGTTTGAAGAGCAAATCGGCTTTACGCTGCAAACACCGAAGGCCGTTGGATTCCCGTTCTATCTTCGTGTGCCGAAGTGGTGCAGCGGGGCCTCTGTGAAAGTCAACGGCAAAGCGATTGCCGTTACGGCCGAGCCGGGACGATTTATACGGATCGAGCGCGAGTGGAAGAACGGGGACACCGTAACCTACGTGCTGCCGATGCAGATGGCAGTTCGTACGTGGGCAAAGAATCACAACAGCGTCAGCGTGGATTACGGGCCGCTGACGTTCTCGCTGAAAATCGCCGAGCGGTATGTCGAATGCGACAGCAGCAAAACGGCCGTCTGGGATGCCAAGTGGCGAAGCGATGTCGATTTGAAACAATGGCCGGCGGTTGAGATATTCCCGGCCGGCGACTGGAACTATGGCCTTGTGCTGGATGAGAAAAATCCGGCCGCATCGTTTACGCTGAAGAAGAAGGCCTGGCCGGCGGATAATTATCCGTTTACCACTGATTCGGTCCCGCTGGAGCTGACCGCCAAGGCAAAAAAGATCCCGCAGTGGACGCTGGACCGCTACGGCCTGTGCAGTGTCTTGCAGGACAGCCCGGTGGCTTCCGACCAGCCGGAAGAAACAGTAACGATGATCCCGATGGGGGCGGCACGGCTGCGTATTTCGGCGTTTCCGGTGATCGGCAGTGCGGGGGCGAATGTCTGGAAAGAAAACCCGAAGGAAAGAGTCAAGGCGTCACATATCAACGAGAGCGACTCGACCGATATCCTAGAAGGCAAAGAGCCGACGAGTTCCAATGACCAGAGCATTCCGCGGTTTACGTGGTGGCCGCACCTGGGGACGGCCGAGTGGATATCGTTTGAGCTGGAGAAGGAAAAGGCGGTGTCGTCGTTTGACGTGTATTGGTTTGACGATACCGGTACGGGGCGGTGCCGTGTGCCGCAGTCGTGGCGGCTAAAGTACCTGGCCGACGACGGACAGTGGAAGGATGTTGCGGCCACAAACGAATACGGCACGGCCAAAGACGGGTACAACCGCGTGACGTTTGAGCCGGTCAAGACCAAAGCGCTTCGCGTTGAGGCGACATTGCAAAAGGATGTTTCCGGCGGGATCCTACGGGTCAAGATTGAGTAAATCCTTCAATAATTTGAGAGGGTGAGACTCTCTTTTGGGGTCGATTCAGGTTTGGATCGGCCCCGCTTTTTTATCCTAATAAGGTAGTAACGGGTCTACTATGTTATGTAGCTTTTTTTGAGTTTTCAAAAATCGGCAAATTCCTTGTTTTTGGCTTAATAATGGGGTTTTAGGGGGCTATCAGGCTCGCGCAACCGCGCGCAACATAGCACAACTGAGCGCAACTGAACACTACTTGCATCAAACTAAGCACTACTATGTCGTAACTTGACAGAACTTGCTATCTACTGGACAGTTCTTAGTTTTTAGTTCGTAGTTCGTAGGTTTTTGACGGGATTAACAGGATATACAGGATTTATTTTTGCCACAGAGGGCACCGAGGACAGCGAGAAATGAGGATTAAACCACGGAAAACACGGAAAGACACAGAACGAAGAGGAAGAACTCGAGAACTCAAGAACCCAAGGACTCAAGAATAGTGGAAGTTTTCTGTTTTTTTCTTTTGTTTTCAAATAGCCCTGCTCTGGAAGCTTTGCTGCTTCGGAGGGGTATTATACCAAGAAGTTTGATAAAAAGCAAACTTTCTTTGCGATTATTTTTTTTATTGACCTGTAAAAGGCAATTGAATATCATTAAGAGTGAAAATTTAATATTTGCAAGTTCACTGAACTAAAAGCGTTTCTTCGTAAACCGCCAGTTTATTCGTCAAAGAACGCGAGGTCGGTGCCATAAGTCAGGGTGCCGTCGGCGTGTCTTTGACAAGCTCTGGCGGGCTTACGAGGAGCACGTTTCGGCGGCGCTCCTTTTTGCAAGATCGGCTTGCGAAGGAGGTCAAAGTAAAAAGAGGGATTTATTTTGAAGGGAACTATTATGAAGGTTATTCAGGGCGTGTTTCTTCTGTCGGTTTGGGTTGTTCTTTCGTCATTCGGAGCTATTAAAGAGGGGTCTATACCACTTTCCGAAAAGCAGCAGGAGAATCTGCAGAGTGTTTTGAGTGTTCTTGCGGCTATTTATGACAACGACGCTTCTTTGATACCTGCCGATCCCAATGCAATTATTGCGCTTGCAGTTTCCGAGAATCCGAGAGATCAACTGGCATGGGAACTTTTTAATATCATGCAACGGATCATTGATCCGAATTCGCCGGATGATATATTTGAAGACACCTCTGCTGCCAGTCAAAAAGCAGCCGTAAAATCCGTTGATAATGCTGAACCTGTGATGACGAAATCTCTTTTGGCCGCAGAAGATACGGAGCCAATGAGGATGGCTGCGATGGAAACCATTGAAGACCTGGATAATCCGCTCGGTTCGTGTATTCTTGTGCCGGGAACTTATCGCATTCTGTCGCTGCCTCTGGAAATCGAAGGGCATGTTGTTATGCCTGCGGGCGTGAGGTTGATCGCTCCCGCAGACCCCAATCTTTCGGTGATTGAAGTGATGCCGGGCGGCCTGCTGGAGACCGGAGGGGCCGCATTTTATACTGATGAGGAGTATCCGACTGTCCTGCCGCCTGTGGAGATTCTGCCGGAAGACCCGAATCTTTATTTTGCCCATAATAATGTCGGTATTCTTGTGCATCGCGGGGCCGATCCGAAAACCCGGCTCGAGAATCTGGAGATTTCGGGGTGCCGAATTGGTATTGTTATTGATGAGCAATTGGAATATCCGATAAACCGCATCATCACTTTCGGCTGTTATGACGGGATATACCTTTATGCCCCGGCTGAAATTGTTGATTGCCAGTTTTTGCAGAATGGCTCTATTTACTACGGAATTTTCGGCTATGTCGGAACAGGAATCTATGTCTGGCTTGACTGGGAAAGCGACCCGCAGCCTGAAGTGTCAATCCAGAGAACGATACTGTACGGCGCAGACGTCGGCTTGTATATCGAGGGCGGCAACACCGACCCGAATGTGTCAGAACCCAATCAAGTGGTCCCCTCTGTTAACGTCGTCAATAGCTGTTTTGCATCTGGGTATTTTTACGGCCTCTATCAGTCGTCAGGGGACGCCCTGATTGATGTGCAGTATTCTGCGTTTGGCGACAATGATGAACACACCAATCTTGATTTGCCCTATACCGGATGCATTGTACTACCCTATGATCCTTTTTATACCCTCAACAATGGAAACAAACTGTATATTGACCCATGGTCGCCCATGACAGACGCCGGATATGGGATGGCTGAGGACGGGATGGGGACTGCCCATGATGGGCCGGATACAGGACAGATGGATATTGGAAGCCACTTCCCGATAGGTGTTACCGGCAGTTTCGGTTTCCCTTCCAGCCCGGCGGATTTTAATTGGGACGGGGTGGTGGATGAGTTGGATTTGGAATTAATGAATGCCTGTATGGGAGCGATGAACGATCCGAATATTGTTCGGTTTGACCTTGATTATGGCAGTCGTGTGGATATGCCGGATTTTGCGTGGTTTTCGTATGATTACGGGTATTCTGCGGATCCGAATGAAAGCGGCAACAATGACCCAAACTGTGCGCGGTCGGATTTTGACGGGGATGAGCGGGTGGATATTGCGGATTTGGCGTTGCTGGCGGAGCACTGGCTGCGGCCCGTTTTTGACGAGTATCGTATTTGCAGACTGTGCAATCTACATACGGCCATCGACCCCAATGACCCCAATGCCCCGTCCGGCAGCACGATGATTGATTTGAGGGATTATGACGCACTGATGGCGGACTGGGGCATGCAATCGAGCTTTGATCCGAATATTGTAATTGAACAATCGGCATCGATGCTTTCGGTTGCGATTGAAAATCCTGTTCCCGCGTGGAAGATTTCTGCGTTTTTAGATAATGATTTGATTGGCCAGTGGGAGACCGGGGGGCTGGGATCCACGGACTTCGACGTGGATTTGACCCGTTACGGCCCCGGCAGCCATCGCGTGAAGGTCGTCCGGAACATCGGCTACGGTATGGAGATCACTGAGCAGGTGATTACAGATCCGAACTCAACCGGTCTGTATTTCGCAAATGTCCCCGATACCTTCGAACCGAACGAACCCTACTTCGTCCGCGGGTTCAATCTCGGCGACGAACTGAACTTCAAAATCAAAGACATTTATGATATGCCGATTTACGATGTCAATGTCCCGGCGGGTGCGGTGACACTGGAAATTCCCTCTGAAACCTTCGACGAAGCTCTCATGACCACTTTTTCGGCGTCTTCGGCGATTGCACCCGCCGACGAAAAACGATACGAAAAGTTGCTGAAACAAAAGTTTGATCGTGACAAATATCAAAGCAAGGTAATACGGTTTCTGGTTTTGCTGCCCGACAAAAAAGTTTCCAAGGTATTCCGCAAAGCGATTTTTACGACTCTTGATGCCATTCATAAAAGAGGGCCTGCGGACGCAACAATTATTCTGAAAAATACCGATGTGAACTATGACAACCTGAAGTTTGCGATATACAATACATACGGTTCGAAAATTGTTGTTTTCTTTGGTCACGCCAACAGCCATGTGGGCGCTACGTGGCGAGATGGCCAAAACGTCGGGGGTGTCCAGAGAACCTGGCTTCAATGTTATCAGAAGCGAGAGGGGTATGTGTGGGACAGTTATGATAATGTCGGAATGGTTTCCCACACGCGAAATACGAAACAGGATGCCGATCTTCTGCCGGACGGGTTTGATAATGTTGTTATTGATCTTACACGCCTTTTGCGGGGTAGGACGAGTCAGACATTTGTTCCCATTCAACAAATGTATGTGTTCGGTTGTTTAAGTGCAAAGGCACAAGATATGGCTGTTGCGCAAGGATGCTTTGGTGACCATGACAATGCAGCACATGATATGCTGTATGTCGGCTTCACCAAGAAAGTGCTGGCTGGTGACGGGAGTTTCTTCGGTTTTGGTGACGAATTAAGCGAGGGCATTGCGCTGTTTTTTCAACGACTTGGAAACGGCTATACGGTGGGAGAAACAGTGCAATACCTTCAAAGCGCAAGCATTCCGACAGAAATTCGTTATGCTTTGTGGGGGGATGGCTGGAAAGATATTGATTATAATGGAGACGATACTGTTAGATTTTATGGATTGGGTTACGGAAATGTAAAATTTGGTCCTTATGAGGTTCCCTAAAGGTCAAAAATCACCGGCAAAGGAGATTGTACCATGAAAAAGATTATAATAACCGCAGTTGCGGTAGGCGTGTTTGTTATTGCGTTAGGCATTGTCGTGTTTATCCGTTATCGTTCCGATTCCATGAAGTGGTATCGCGCTCCGCTGCCGGTAGGGATGTATCCTAAATGGGAAGGCTTTGATCTCCGTCATGCAGACGAATTCAGAGGCGGAGGAGATGATATTGTCTGTATCATTCAGTATATGTATCAACCCAGCCGCAACAAAATTGATTATGAAACAGACTATAAAAACATCCAAAAAAGACGTGAGGAAACAAAGGAAGTCGTAACTAAAAAAATGCGTAAGGAAATAAAAGATTATGAGGTATACGGTGACTATCCGCTTTTGTCGTATATTCCTGTGAAAGCATGGTCGGACAGAAATAGCATTAACCGCATTATCGGCCTGTTGCACACTCCGGAAGAGAAAAATCGTTCGAATGTCGAAACCGAGGATTATTTGGTAGTAGTCAGAATTGATCGCGAATTAAATTCTCAGGAAATAGTGCGTGTCCCTTTCAAGTTGACCGACGACGGCTTCGCTATCACCCCCAGAGGCAAAGACAAGACACTATATGAGCTGCTGAGTGCTGGGCTTGAAGAGTGGAAGGCTCGCAAGCAGGCCGAAGAAGACAGAATTGAAGCCATTTACCGTCTTCATCGTCAGGCCAGGGACTCTGAAAATGTTGACTATAACGCCTTGTTTCTTGAACTGCAAAAACTTGACGGTCTTTTCGAAGCCAAAGACCCAAATGAGTTGGAACAGAAAATGAAAAAATGGGAAGAAGGCCAGCGTCAGATGCTCGGCTATGATGATCCGAATAATCCAACGAAAGGGGGATGGCTCTGAGGCATTTTGTTTCTGTTACAGACGGGGTGGTAGATGAGTTGGATTTGGAATTAATGAATGCCTGTATGGGAGCGATGAACGATCCGAATATTGTTCGGTTTGACCTTGATTATGGCAGTCGTGTGGATATGCCGGATTTTGCGTGGTTTTCGTATGATTACGGGTATTCTGCGGATCCGAATGAAAGCGGCAACAATGACCCAAACTGTGCGCGGTCGGATTTTGACGGGGATGAGCGGGTGGATATTGCGGATTTGGCGTTGCTGGCGGAGCACTGGCTGCGGCCCGTTTTTGACGAGTATCGTATTTGCAGACTGTGCAATCTACATACGGCCATCGACCCCAATGACCCCAATGCCCCGTCCGGCAGCACGATGATTGATTTGAGGGATTATGACGCACTGATGGCGGACTGGGGCATGCAATCGAGCTTTGATCCGAATATTGTAATTGAACAATCGGCATCGATGCTTTCGGTTGCGATTGAAAATCCTGTTCCCGCGTGGAAGATTTCTGCGTTTTTAGATAATGATTTGATTGGCCAGTGGGAGACCGGGGGGCTGGGATCCACGGCCTTCGATGTGGATTTGACCCGTTACGGCCCCGGCAGCCATCGCGTCAAGGTTGTCCGGAACATCGGCTACGGCATGGAGATTACTGAGCAGGTGATTACAGATCCGAATTCGACCGGTCTGTATTGTGCAGCCATCCCCGACGCATACGAACCGAACGAGCCGTATTATGTTGGCGGATTCAATTTGGGCGACGAACTGAACATCAAGATCAAAGACATTTATGAGCAGCCTGTTTATGAAGTGAATATTCCTTCGGGCGTGGTGGCTCTGGAGATATCTTCCGAGGTTTTTGACGAAGCTCTTATGGCGACTTTTTCGGTATCACGGAATACAACACCCACCCCTGAAGATGAAGAGCGATATGAAAAGTTGCTTAAACGAAAGTTTGACCCCGATTCCATCAGCGAAAAATATGTCAGAGTTTTATTGTTGTTACCTGATGCCAAAGTAATAAAAACTTATAAAGATGCCATATTCTCAGTTATGAAAGCAAGTGAGAAACGAGGAGTTAGGGGTGTCGTCCTAACCGGTTATGATGTGAACAAAGATAATCTTGATGTCTTATTTAAAGGTACATACGGAAGAAAAATAGTTGTATATTTTGGCCATGCCAACAGTCATGTCGAAAATGTTCAGCGGACACGATTTCAGTGTTATGCTCTAAGTCGAGTATACGATCCAGACAATTATTACGATGTTGGGGCAGTATCATATACAAAATATACAAATAATAATGCCGTATCTCTCCCATTCTATACTGTTGGAAATGTAACTCGTCCTTTAGATGACTTTGCCTATGATATGAGCAGTATTTTTCAACGTGGCGAAGCTTTTGTTGACCAGATGTATGTATTTGGCTGTCTCAGTGCCGCCTGTCCCGACATGGCTATTGCTCAGGGGTGTGGACAAGAACACGACCAATCCGTGCACGATATGCTGTATGTGGGGTTCACTAAATCTATTACACAGAATTCTTATGATTGGATTCCAGGTTTTAAAGACCTTTGCACATTGGTTGTTCAGGGACTAACTGTTTTTTTTGATGAACTCGGAGACGGTAAAACTATTCAGCAGGCCATCGCAAAGGTAGAACAGCAGGAAACTGGAATTCGGACAGCTCTTTTTGGTACCAATGGCCGATTAGATAATACATGGGGTGCGACAGATAGGACCTCGGAAGACGATGATCGGTTGACGGTTTATGGATTGGGTTATGTCGGTGGCGTTAAATTCAGTCACTATGGGGATAATCAATAAAACTATCAGGGGAAGGTCAAATGAGAACAAAAGCATATCCCGTTATTTATGTTGTGTTATTGGTAAGCCTTGTCGTGGTGGGGTTTTCATGTACAAAACAGAAAAAACTCTTCCAGAAGTCCGCTGTGCAGAAACAAGAAGATATGTTTCCAGTCTGGCAAGGCGAAAGCTTCATAGACCCTCCGTCTGGGTCAAAAATTGTTTGTTTGGTTCAATGTGAACCGGTGCCATTTGAACAGGATGTAAAAATATCTGAAGGAGTTGGAGTTTTCGGGCCGGATTCCCCTAACCGAAAATATCTAATAAAGACCTACGGTGATAAGGAACAGATTCGCAGGATAACGGAGTATTTGCTGGCACCGGAAGTGCCGGGACGTCGGAAAATTGAATCAGGTCGATGCCTTTTGGCAGTGAGTGTTTCACATAATTTGATACCACAACCACTTATTCAAATTCCTTTTGAATTGAGTGACGATGGTTATGCGATTACTCCACGTGGGAAAGATCGCCTGTTATATGAAATTCTCAAGGGAGGACTGGACGAATGGAATGCCGAGAATGAAACACGAAAGGAACTCGAGCGATCGCAGGGGCTCTTTTGGGCATATCTTCGAGCAGTTGATGAACGGCTTCGCAAAGAACTTTCTGAGAAAGAATATATAGAGAAGAAGAAGGAACCGCCTACTCTTTCTAAAGAAGAGTTTAAGAATTTTCTCCGGCAAAATAATGAAGATGCTGATGCCATTCTCTTGCAATTACAAACCTATTACCGGAATACCGATTTTCTCGAAAATTGGGGCAGAAAATGCGAGATTCGACCGTCCCGCATCGAAGCTGGAACGCAAGACCTAATACGCGGTTATGATGATCCGAATAATGCACCGAGAGGGGAGTGGTTTTGAGTCATGCATCTGGGCATTATACTCACGTCTATGTGGGTAATACCATTGATGTTACATCGGGCGGCGCCCAAAATTTCTTGGAAGGATATCCCAGTGGTTTATCGAAAATAATCAAGCGACATCGGACAACGAATCTTGAGAATGCGCTGGTGACAAGCGATTTAATACCTCAAGAGCAATATGCATTGTGGGGACTTGACCGCGATAGAGACGGATATTTGGACAATACACTTCAGTGGTGGCCGGCAGAGATAGAACTGTCCCGTGTTGTATTTCAATAAGCAGAAAGGACTGGTGTAAAATGAAAGGTTTGATAAGTTTAGCTTTATTAACAACTCTATGTATTGGATGCCAACAAAAAGAAGGCGTGTCACTTAATGAAATCAACTGGAAAATTGGACAGTTTACTGATTTGGAGAAAGAACCTGTTGCTGTTATTCTTACCAATACTGAGCCGAGTCTTATTTATAATAATTTATTGTATAAAGAAGACTATAGCGAAAGAGCAAAGCAGATTATTGGCTTGATCAAATCTGCGGATGAAGAAGTGGCTGGCCCCGAAGACATCCTTCCGAATCTCCCAGAGCAACTCTGGATTGCTTTTGAGGATGGTACCGGGAGCGTTTTCCCATACCTGTATAATGCCGGTTCTCCAGTGATAATTGCCGGAAAAGCTGCTCGCTGTTCAGAAAGACTTGGTGATTTTCTGGAATGGCTTCATGTCCATCAGATTGATCGTCAGCCCAAGAAAGATATCGTATTTGAAAAAATCAAATGGAGAAAGGGAAAATTATCTGACTTAAATAAAAAAGCAACCGGTCTTGTGATTTCCAAAGCAGTTTCCGAACTCGATTTTAATCTTGCCAAAGATAAAGAGGATTTCAGCGAAGAGGCGGCGAGAATAGCATTTCTTTTCGGACATGACTCAGAGAGAGAAAATTATCCATTCACAAATCCAATGCAATATCAAATGTGGATTGCTTTTGAAGACGGCACAGGAAGTGTGTTTGAATGTGATACCGAACTGATGCGAAATTATACCATAAAGGCAGATGACGGTACATGGTGTTCTCAATCTGCCAATGAAATAATGGACTTGGTCCGATATCGCAATCTATATCGTAAAGAAATTAATGAAACCGGGAAAGTAAGAGTCTGTCCGAAGGCAGATTGGGAGAGAGGTTCACTCTCAGACTTAGAAAAAACAGCGCACTGGGCAATAGTCACATACGAGTCTCCATATCTTGGACAAGAAATGAATGGATTGCATTACCAACTTGGTATGGCAAAGAAAAAAGAAATATTCGATGTTAATAAACTACCAAAATTAATGCAAATGATAAAGGATGCTTCTATAGCTCAGTCCGCTCCGGAGTTATCTGATCAGATATGGATATTCTTTACAGATGGTACGCAATGTCTGTTTCCTTTTCTTTATAATCGTGGTGATGAATATTGTTATATTAAAATTGAAAACATAGTAAAATATTCACCTGATATTTCCACGTTATTTACCCCAAAACAATATGCTTATGGGGATCCTAATTTTTTGGGTACATCTCTGCCATCTTGTGTTGATATAGATGCAGAATTGTATTGTCCTCTTGGCAGTGATTATTTGTATAAGAAGTAATCGCCGAAATGTAAATGTATTGGAAACGACCCATAAGAAAACAAATGGGCATTGTTTATTGACGAATTAAGTTAAGATTTTTTTTGAATCGACATATTCCTCATTGCGTTCGGAATGGCAGCTTCTTTGTCGGGGTTATTGTGTCCAGGCGGTGGTGAGTTGCTGTTTTACGTAGGTCAGGGCGGGGGCT
>CAZYQN010000002.1:183581-221847 GCA_964649955.1 uncultured Pirellulales bacterium | reverse complement strand
GGCATAGCCGTTGCCGGTATTATATTGTGAAAGAGCGATCACGCTGCCGAGGGCGTCGAAATGGTAGAAAACCCGCCCCGTCTCCGTGCCCTGGGCATTGTACATCAGCATACATATCGGCTCATCGATGCCGGGGCCATCAATGAATTTCCGCAAAAGTGTATCGGAGCCGTCGTATTCGGCGAGAATCTGCCGGCCGTTATAGCTGTATCGCGTGGTTGTGCCGACGAATGTCCGATAACTCCTGCGGCCGAGGGTGTCATAGCCATACGACGCTATGGGCGAGGCGGACTGGTTGTCGGCCAAAAGGCGATTTTCGGGGTCGTATTCATAAGCATAAACGCCCTTACGGCCGTGCTATCATGGGGCCGGGAGCAGGCGATGTCCTGTTTTGGGGTTAAAAAGAGGGGAATCACGCCCGACAGGATTCGAACCTGTGACCTTCGGTTTAGGAAACCGACGCTCTATCCTACTGAGCTACGAGCGCAAAATACTTATTAAAAACAACTTATAAAACAAACCGTCAAGGCTCATTATTCTTAACTATAACTATTTTTAAATTATAATAGTCCCCGTCATTGCTTGTCACGAGTACTCTTTTGTTGAAAAACAATACGGTAAAAACTCGAAAGACGCACTGCGACAAATTTCCATTTACTTTACATAAAACGGGGCGATTTTGCAAAAAGATTAAAGATAAAATCTACTCCTTCGGGAAAGACCAAAACTCAGCATTTCAACGATATCTTGGCAAGCTACTCATTCAGGAACGGTTAAAGTCATACCACTGTAAATCCGAATTAGAAGAAGAGCACGCCCTCCGGGAAATCACCCAGAAAGCGGCATCGGCACTCGACCGGGAAGGTCCATGGAAAGAGCAGAATATCGATGTAAATCGGCAATGGTGCAAGGCAGCTCTTGAGAAAACCATCCAATCCCTTGATTGGAAAACAACCGCAGAGGATATGCAGCGATTTGTAAGAGTTGCCGAGCAGCCGTCGCTGGACTTATGGAGTCAAGCGTTGTTTCTTTCGCAACTTAAAAAAACGAGTTGAATATTGATTTTAGGGTGCGGCAGTTCAAATCTTATAAAGCCACATAAGCAGGAACAGGATATTATGTGCAACTTTGCTTTAACCTGGTCGAAAACCCTATCACCGGACCTGGTACAAAACAATGGGGCAAATCAAAATCTATTGGTGTCTAAATTCTATGTTTGTATATTGGGCAAATAATGCGTCTGAAAAGTTCGGCCCCACTTATAGGAAGGCCTGAATGCCTCCGCCATCGGGCAACTGGCCTGAAGTCCTCGCCACTTGGCGGGAATCTCTAAAAACGCCTCCATTTCATAACCGAATACATCCTTCATCCAGGAGTTCTGACTTTGGTGCTGAGCTACCATTTTTAACTTGGTTTCAAACGTCGCGGTAATATCCACATAAACTTCCGGGGCGAAATTCACTCCCGCTATCGTGTCCATATAATAGACATGCGGTATTCTATCGCAAATCCCGGACTGGGTCTTTATAAGGGGAACGGTGGACATATGGATACAATCATCCACAATTTTTCCGGAGATGGAATGGTCGGGATTGTAATCCTCCGTCCAGTGACAAAAGACGACATCCGGACGCGCAATGCGAAATGCTTCGATGAATTTTAACCGGGTCTGGCGTGAATCGATAAGAAACTCATCGTCAATATCCAGCCAAATCAGCCGAGCACCAATGATGTCCGCACCTTTCCGGGCCTCTTGATGACGAATCGAAGCAATTTCTTCGGCCGAAAGTGTCGAAGAACCAACGTTGCCATTGGTCGCCACACAGAAAAAAACAGCCGCTCCCTGTTTGGCATAAAGCGCCGCTGTGCCGCCTGCAAAGGTCTCGATATCATCGGGATGAGCGCCGACAAATAAAACATTCATCTGTTCCATAACCTGCCCTTTACCATTGACATAAATAAACAAAATATCAGTGTGAATAGCCGCCAAACTCTTTGACTGCCTCATAATATGCCAGACGGTGTTCCAGCGGCACCCCCTGAAGCATATCCCCAACAATCAATGCAAATCGGCCATTGCCCTTGACCCCGGATTGCATCAATTCCTCGACGGCCTGGCGAATTGACTCGGCCGGACCGTTCTGGATAATTCCATCATCCACGATGGCCGTAATCCAGATATCCTCGCCCAATTCCCGTCTTACCCTGGCAATATCCACCATAGGATAGGTCAACGCATCCAGATGCGTCAGCCCGAAATGCTTTTTGACCATTGGAAACAAATGGCTTCCCCGGCCGCAATGATGCAGCACCGTCGGTGCGGTTGTTCCCCGCTGACGATTGATTCGCTTGACCACGGGGACCAAAAACTCCTCATACATCTGTGCCGAAAGCATATCGATCCCATGATCCATCGCCGCAAACGGCATCCCCTGCTGCATACCCGGCGCATTCCCGGTGCGTTCCAGTTCAAAAGAGACATCATACTGATGTGAAATCCGTTCCCAAGTCCGTTCCAGGATATCACACCAGTCCGCCACCTTATTGATAAAGCGGCGGGCAAAATCGGGGTCTTCGTACATATCCAGCATCAACTCGGCGCCTCGCAGGTCCAGCGCCAGGCTGAATACCCCGTTAATACCTACGCCATGCCTGACCCGGCCGATAGGCCGCGACAAAAATTGTACTTTATTTTCATAGACCTCTTTCAAGTAAGTCCAGAACGATTGAACGGTATTCAGGATGCCGCCGGTCTTGGGATCGGGCATTTCCAGTGCATCACATTCCTCACGTGACAAGTGCAGCCCTTTATATGCGATGACACAGTCTTTCCGGTACATTAATTCGCACCCAAACCAGCCCGCCGCCACCGCCGGCCAGAAATCCACCGTTATTTCCCACGCTGCGGGCAATTCTCCCAGAACCACATCGCAAATCGGCAGTTCCCGCTTTCGTCTTGCTGATTCCAACTGAACCTGAGCCATCAGATCGGGATTGGTATAATAATCCCGATAATCAATGCCATATTCTTCTGTGTAGCAACCATGCTGCCCAAACCACTCCCACAGCAGCAACGGCACTCGCACGGGCCGATCCGACTGATAGCCGTGCAGAACCGATCTCACCTCTTCATTGTGCTTTTGCACCTCCGGGGCGTTGACATCGATAGCATATTTTTTTGATAAAGGCACAGTTATCACCAGAATCGAATATAAAGATACAGCCAAATTGCCGCAAAAATGCCATACCAAAGCTTCAATGTTTTATACCAGGGCATCTTATTTCCCTGATCATATTGCGACAGTAATTGAGGCGTCCAGAGGATGGGTTTCCATTTTTCCTCGTCCGGCGGTGCAGTCATCAGCGAGACGATGACAATCCCGGCCATAATCACTACCTGAGCAATGCCCGCGATATACAGCCAGTGCAGATTCATCGGTAAAATCCCCGCCTTGAACAGCATCGGGAAACCAATTGCAAAGGCCGTTTGAATGACTATTCCCCCCAAAATGCCAAAGATCGCCCCAGCATAATTCGTCCGCTTCCAGAATATTCCAAGCAACAACACCGAAATAAACGGTGTCGCCACATAGGTCACACCCGTTTGAAAATAAAGAAAGACTCCGCCCAGTCGTTCCACAAACGGGGCCGCCAGACAGGCGATAATGAGCGCCGCTCCTGCGGTAATTCTGCCTACCGTTACAACCCGTTCCTCATCGGCATCTTTATGAATCAATTTCTTATAAACATCCAGCGAAAATATAGTTGCCGTCGAATTTGTCAGTGCACTGATCGTTGACATGACCGCCGCCAGAAAACCTGCCAATACGATTCCCCGCAATCCCCACGACGGTGCAAAATGCGTCAGGGCATAGGGAAATGTGTAATCCAGATTTTTCAACGGTGCATCCATATTCATATTATGGATCCAGTGATAAACAATAAATCCCAGAAAACACGTTACCAGCGGACGAGCCAGATTGATGAATCCGGCAAAAATAATTCCCATCATTCCGTCCCACGTCGAACGCGACGATAAAACCCGCTGCACCATGACCTGATTGCTGCACTGATAAAACAGAAAAACGCCAAACGTTGCGCACAGTAGTCCGGTAAAGGGAGCGATAGGATCATTCGGCGGCAGATAAAGATGGAACCGTTCCGGATTGGCCTGCTCCATCGCCTTCCATCCGCCCGGTATTTGACTTAACGCCAAGAAAAACAACAACACCCCACCGCCTACCAACATTACACATTGAACGGCATCCGTCCACATAATGGATCCCAAGCCGCCCTTGATGGTATAAATCCCAACAATCCCCGCCATACACCATAAGACCCCATAGAAATTCCATGAGGTCAACCGGTGTATCGCCAGGCTTCCCGAATAAAGTACCGGCACCAGAAAAACAAAAACATACGCAAACAAGATGATCCAGCTATATGCATTGCCGCAAAAATCACCAAAACGCCGACGTAAAAATTCAGGAATTGTCGTGATTTTATTCTTCAGATAGACAGGGATGAAAAAGACAATTACCAAGGTGTATATCGGCAGTGTAAACCATTCCCAGTTGGCAATTCCCATTCCATTTTCATAAGCCGCCCCAATGGTCCCGACAATCTGCTCGCTGGAGACACTCGTCGATACAAACGCTGCCCCCACCAGCCACCACGGCATATTTCCCGATGCCAAAAAATAACTTTTTGTCGTCTTCTGAACCCGCCTCGAAGCCCACAACCCGACGCATACGACTCCTCCAATTGCCAGCAGAATAATCGCAATATCAACCGGCGATAGAGCAAATTCGGTTCTCTGTATCGCTGCTGCTAACAGATTGAAACTGATACCCTGCATATCGTTATCCATTCTAATTAAAACAAGCCGCTGTCTTGATCAAAAACCGGAAAGAGTATGCCGGCTTCGAACCTTTTCGGAACATCATCGTGAATTAATATTTTACGGTAATCCATTTTCTTTTCTTATGGCTCATAAGTACGGCCTCTACAATCGCATTTGCCCGGTGGCCGTCTTCAAATGTCGAAAAATCAATCTTCCCTCTTCGATTCCTGATGTACCGGTACACGTTTCGGACAAAGTTTCTCACTGCGCTGGGATATCCTTCGTTATGGCCGGCCGGGAATTGCGCATAATCACGAATCGATTTGTCCAGCATCAGCGGCTCTTTGAGCACCAGCTCGTTGGGTTCGTTACGATGGCCAACGGTCAATTCATTGGGTCTTTCGTGGTCCCACCATACCGCCTTTCGGGTGCCGAGCAATTCAAATACGATGTGATTTTTTCGCCCGGCGGCAAGCTGCGTGACACACACCATCCCTCGGATGCCCCCTTCGAATTCCAGCAGAATATGTCCATGGTCCTCGGTATTAATCTTTCTATTGATGTAGTCGGAGGGCTTTAAGGTTTTACCCGAAAAGGTCTCGATCTGAACTTTAGGTTGTTTCCGTACCTTATGGACCGTAATTAAATCGGCAAAAACCCGAACAATTCGCCTGCCCAGGATAAACTGGACCAAATCAAACCAATGAGAACCAATATCACCGATCGCCCTGCTTTTTCCGGAGAACCTGGGTTCCAGCCGCCAGTTCCAGTCTGTATTGTACAGCAGCCAATCCTGCATGTAGCACCCTTCAACTGAAAAGATGTCGCCAAGTTCCTTCTTTTTGACCATCACCGCGGCCTGCTGAACCAACGGGTAATAGCGGTAATTAAAATTAACGGCGTTGACGACATTGGCTTTTTCCGCAAGCCTGACAAGTTCGGCGGATTGCCGGGTATCCATACCCAATGGCTTTTCACTGATGACATGTTTTCCGGCCTGAATAATCTCTTTGTTGATCTGAAAATGAAGATGTGTCGGAGTACAGTTGTGAATGACATCTATTTCCGCATCAGCGATTAGTTTCTGATAATCACCATAAGCCCGAGCAACATGAAGCTGTTCGGCCTTCGCTTCCGCTAAATCCTGAGATGCTTCCGCCAATGCCACAACCTCTACATCGCCCAACCGGTTTAACGCCTCAATATGCGCTGGACCAATATACCCCGTTCCAATGACTCCGGCTCTCAGCTTCTTCATAAAAGCTTCCTGCAAATCAATTATAACAATGATTCATGTTTCAAAACAGTCACCTTCTTCACAGAAGGTGTTTCCTGACTTAATCGTTTTTGATCGATGCCTTGATGACTTCCACCGCCCTTTTTTCCTGTTCGGGCGTCAAAACCGAGGGTATAGGGAGAAGAACCGACCGTGCAAACAACTTGTCGCTGACGGGACAGGCGCCTTTGTTATAGTTGTAATTGCTGTCCTGGTTGCCCGGCAGGTTCCATGGATTTCCCGAAGGACTCAGGGGCACTTTGTCGACAAGCGACGGAATATTGTAATAAATGTGAAGACCGTAATTTTCGATACGAAATGTATTGTGCAGTCCGCCCTCTGTCATTTTCTTCGTTGCCGTCACGGCCTTTGCTTCGTTCTCGAAAATCATAATTAAAAACGGCCCTGTATCCCCGTCGGCGTCATTGAGCCGGCGAAACCCAAGACCGGGCACATCTGACAGCATTTCCTTTATCCGCCTCTTCGAAGCGCACATTCGGCCAAGAATATCCGGCAGCTTGGAAAGCTGTACGGACGCAATCGCTCCGCATAATTCTGTCATCCTTCTTCCCTGGCCCCAGTTCAATGCATACGGCTCCGGCTTCGCCAACCGGCCTCCAACACGGATCAATCCCATATCATGTGCGCTGAAGGCCTTGTGATACAGTTTTTCATCGTTCGTCAGAAGGAGTCCGCCTTCTCCGCAGGTCATGTTCTTATTAAGCTGCAAACTGAAAATACCAATATCGCCCAAGGTTCCGACTTTCCTGCCATGATACGTCCCGCCATTGCATTGAGCGCAGTCTTCAAGAACCGCAATTCCATGTTTTTTTGCAACCGCCATGATTCCATCCATGTTGCACGGGCATCCCGCCATGTGGATAGGAACGATAAGTTTTGTCTTTGAGGTGATCTTATTTTCAAGGTCGGCAGGATTCATACAGAACGTGTCATCCACTTCACAGATGACGGGAATCGCATTGTTCTGGATGATCGCGCCGACGGAAGCTACCCACATAAATGACGGGACAATAACTTCGCAGCCCGGCCCGACATTTAAGGCACTCATCGCAACGGTAAGCGCCCCGGTGCCGCTGTTTAACCCCAGGGAATATTTACACTTGTAAAACTCCCTGGCCTGCGCTTCGTATCGGTCAACGTATTTTGCCGGCCCCAAACCGTAATACCTGAACAGCGACCCATGATGCAGCACATCCAGAACCGCTTCATCTTCCTTTGTATCCAGCCAATAGGCGCCCGGGAACTCAAAAGGCCAAAATTTCGTTTCCATAAATCTCTATTCTCCAGTTTGTTTATTCCGACCCTGCATTGGAGTCATTGAAATTTCAATTGTCAAAAACACGAAACAAGACTGCAATAACTTTCAATTCTTCGTTTTCAATCGACCTTATTTAAGACAATCGTATCGATTCCCAGCATGTTTCCGGGCTTTGCATCGGGGTTCCTGTCCAGAATCGTAAATGAAAGGATATGCTCGCCGCTGTCCAGCCAAAGCGTACCAAGCTCAATTTTCTTTAGCCAAACCCCGTCGCTGCCGTAAAAATCCTGTGAGGAAGACAGCTCTTTATCATTGAGCCGGACTCCGAACCGGCCGTAATCGCAGGCGGTACTCATTTGTGCAACAACTGCATACCGGCCGGCCATATTCACGGGAACAGCAAGTTCAAGCACATCGCCTGTGCTGCCGTTTCGCCACCAGAGCTGCTTTCCTTCGCTGAGTCCCCATTGACCCGTTTGGACTTCAGTGTACCCGCCGGAAACTCTCCGCAGTTGAGCGGTTTCGCCCTCTATCGATAGTAGAATACGGCCGACTTTCTCGGTTATTGTATCAATGGATCGTTCGCCGTTGTGTTCAGCACCGTCGAACGCATACCAGTAGGTAGTGGTTGCATAATCAATGGTTGTGGTAAGCCAGTGCCACAGTTCCATATCAAATTTGATCGAGCGGTTAAATGGAATCTTGTCAAGCACTCGGATCCGAGTGTTTGTCGTATGATTCACACTGTCGTTACCGGTGCCTATCGGCTGAGCATGGAACGGTGCCGTGAAATATTCAGATAAGCCCCACGCATATCCAAAATAATCCTCGGAACCTGTGCCGAAATGAGAAGGAAAGGTTTCGCCGTCAACGAATATCTTTTCATCCCCTTCGCCCCACCATCTATTAATCCGGTTGAACACAGTCAGCGTATCGCCGGCATAAACTCCTTTGCCGTTTACGGTGATATAGTTCCAATCCTCCATTCTATTCCTATCCGCTCCGATTACAGAGATGTCGTTCTGTCCTCTCCAGGCCGAGTGAAAATACATCGTTCTGTCAGTCCACTGCCAATCGGCAATTTCAATATCGTCGACTTCGACACTCACATCGCTGCGGCCGTAATTCGTAATCGTCACTTTTGCGTCGTTTTTGAAAGGCATCGGCCAATAACAGTTCATCCAGCCATCATCCTCCACCTGCCGCCACCAGCCTTTATAGGGATTAAGGCCAAGCCCCGTCCCGAAAAATTCCCCCACCGGAACCCAGACCGTTTGCCGACCGTCAAATGCGGCAGTGATGACCGTAGAACGCATCGCCTGGCTTAGATTTTCACTGCGGATTCGAACCCTCAGACGGCTTATCGCACCCGGCCCGGTAAACGCCTTTTCGATATATTCATGGGTCTTTAAGACTTTTTGGTCGCCGCCGATGCTGCGTGACGGCGTCAGGTAATTGGCCTGCGGCATCAATAAGTCGCGTTGAACCTTTGAAATCAGGTCTTTATTGGCCTCAAAATCTTCCATTGAAAACGTTTTTACCGTCGTGCCCTCAGCATACCGGCGATAATTGATCGCATAATAAAAATTGTCATCGAAATCGTTGGTCTCGCTTGTATTCGGACCGTCATAGGTAATCTTACAACTGCGGCTGTAAGGGATCGGAAGGTACAAATTACGGCCTTTGGACCTGACCGCATTTAAAGGTTCACCAAGAAACAAATCCCCGCCGATCAACTGATCCGCCTTGCCTTCCAAAACCGGTTTATCGGAGCCATCCAGATAAACTCTGATCATACCATTAAATTTATATCCGGTGATCCACCAGCGAACGATAGCGCCAGGCCCGTTAGCATCCATCAAGACCCACTCGCGTCTGTTTTCAACCTCTTCGCAGCGTTCAAAGTTAGACCAATCGTTATTATAAAACCATGCCGCATTGCCGGGAATAACCGATCTGCGGTCATAGCTGCTGGCCTGCCTGCATTCAAACTCGATTTGCGGAAACTCTGCAATCTGCGAACGGTCCAGCATCTCCGATAACAGACTGTTAAGACTGACCGGTTCTCCAAATGATAATTGAGACGCAAACAGTATCGTTATGGCTGTTAACAAAATGTGATTCATATTTTTCTCGTATTTCCAAATTTGCCTTCGATTTGCCATTGTTTCGATCAAATATTCTTCGCCCATAGGCTCAGTTTCAATCGACCTTATTTAAGACAATCGTATCGATTCCCAGCATGTTTCCGGGCTTTGCATCGGGGTTCCTGTCCAGAATCGTAAATGAAAGGATATGCTCGCCGCTGTCCAGCCAAAGCGTACCAAGCTCAATTTTCTTTAGCCAAACCCCGTCGCTGCCGTAAAAATCCTGTGAGGAAGACAGCTCTTTATCATTGAGCCGGACTCCGAACCGGCCGTAATCGCAGGCGGTACTCATTTGTGCAACAACTGCATACCGGCCGGCCATATTCACGGGAACAGCAAGTTCAAGCACATCGCCTGTGCTGCCGTTTCGCCACCAGAGCTGCTTTCCTTCGCTGAGTCCCCATTGACCCGTTTGGACTTCAGTGTACCCGCCGGAAACTCTCCGCAGTTGAGCGGTTTCGCCCTCTATCGATAGTAGAATACGGCCGACTTTCTCGGTTATTGTATCAATGGATCGTTCGCCGTTGTGTTCAGCACCGTCGAACGCATACCAGTAGGTAGTGGTTGCATAATCAATGGTTGTGGTAAGCCAGTGCCACAGTTCCATATCAAATTTGATCGAGCGGTTAAATGGAATCTTGTCAAGCACTCGGATCCGAGTGTTTGTCGTATGATTCACACTGTCGTTACCGGTGCCTATCGGCTGAGCATGGAACGGTGCCGTGAAATATTCAGATAAGCCCCACGCATATCCAAAATAATCCTCGGAACCTGTGCCGAAATGAGAAGGAAAGGTTTCGCCGTCAACGAATATCTTTTCATCCCCTTCGCCCCACCATCTATTAATCCGGTTGAACACAGTCAGCGTATCGCCGGCATAAACTCCTTTGCCGTTTACGGTGATATAGTTCCAATCCTCCATTCTATTCCTATCCGCTCCGATTACAGAGATGTCGTTCTGTCCTCTCCAGGCCGAGTGAAAATACATCGTTCTGTCAGTCCACTGCCAATCGGCAATTTCAATATCGTCGACTTCGACACTCACATCGCTGCGGCCGTAATTCGTAATCGTCACTTTTGCGTCGTTTTTGAAAGGCATCGGCCAATAACAGTTCATCCAGCCATCATCCTCCACCTGCCGCCACCAGCCTTTATAGGGATTAAGGCCAAGCCCCGTCCCGAAAAATTCCCCCACCGGAACCCAGACCGTTTGCCGACCGTCAAATGCGGCAGTGATGACCGTAGAACGCATCGCCTGGCTTAGATTTTCACTGCGGATTCGAACCCTCAGACGGCTTATCGCACCCGGCCCGGTAAACGCCTTTTCGATATATTCATGGGTCTTTAAGACTTTTTGGTCGCCGCCGATGCTGCGTGACGGCGTCAGGTAATTGGCCTGCGGCATCAATAAGTCGCGTTGAACCTTTGAAATCAGGTCTTTATTGGCCTCAAAATCTTCCATTGAAAACGTTTTTACCGTCGTGCCCTCAGCATACCGGCGATAATTGATCGCATAATAAAAATTGTCATCGAAATCGTTGGTCTCGCTTGTATTCGGACCGTCATAGGTAATCTTACAACTGCGGCTGTAAGGGATCGGAAGGTACAAATTACGGCCTTTGGACCTGACCGCATTTAAAGGTTCACCAAGAAACAAATCCCCGCCGATCAACTGATCCGCCTTGCCTTCCAAAACCGGTTTATCGGAGTCGTCCAGATACACCCGGATCGTACCGCCCAGTTTAAATCCAGTAATCCACCAGCGAACAATAGCGCCAGGTCCCGTAGTATCCATCAAGACCCATTCCCGTCTGTTTTCAATCTCGTCACAGCGTATGAAATTTGACCAGTCGTAATTGTGAAACCATTCGATATTCCCCGGGGTAACCGATCTGCGGTCATAGCTGCTGACTTGTTTGCATTCAAACTCGATTTTCGGAAACTCTGCAATCTGCGAACGGTCCAGCATGTCCGTTAACAGACTGTTAAGACTGACCGGCTCTCCAAATGACAATTGCGACACAAACACTATCGTTATGGCTGTTAACAGGGTATGATTCATTTTTCACCTTTTGAAATTTTGCTCTCACGCGTATTGACGCCTATTCAACAGATAAGCCCCTGAACAATGTGTTTTGCCTTTTCACTCTAATATTTTCTGAAAATAACATTAAAGATTCTAATTCTTTCAGAGTCCGGATTACCGATTAAAAAGTTCAGGGTTTTCCAAAAGCTGCTTAACATAGTTCAAAAACATTGCAGCATCAACGCCATTGACAACCTTATGGTCAACTGCCAACGTCATATCTATCATTTTTCTTACTAAAATATTCCCTTCCATCGGCACACATGTATCGGCGATTTGGCCAATGCCTAAAATGGCCGTCTGGCCCGGAACAACGATAGGAATAAACGAACGAATACCGCAGCTTCCAAGATTACTGATGGTAATGACCCCGCCCTTAAGATCGTCAAGGCTCAATTTATTCGCCTTGGCTCGTGCAATTAATTCCTGGCAACAAATGGCAATTTCTTTGATTTTTTTATGAGCCACACCCTTAATAACAGGAGCAACAAGACCCTCATCCGTTGAAACGGCAAGGCCAATATCGATTTGACTGGCTGTACATATTGAACCATCTATATATTGGCCCGTCATGACAGGAAACTTCTGAAGGCCCATCGATACCGCACAGATAAGATAATCATTGTAAGAGATTTTAACATCCGATACTTTATTGTATCTCTGCCGGTGATTGACCAGATCGGTCACGTCCGCCTGAATATTGAGATAAAAACACGGAATCTCTCTTTTTGACTGCACCATCTTTTCGGCGACAATCTTTTGTAGACGGCTTGCAGGAACCTTCCGTCCGAGCGAGCAGGTCGGCGCCGGCGTCTGATGAGCCTGACCCGTCTTGGCCGTCTTCAGGACATCGGCCTCGGTAATCCTTGAAGCTCCCGGCGTTAAACTTATTGAGTCAATATCAACCCCGAGTTCTTGAGCTGTTTTTCGGGCACGCGGAGAGCAGGCATGAGTTTTGCCTGCAGATGAGCATCGTCCGGCGCATCGCTCTTTTACCGCCGAACCTTTCGCATCCTGCTGAACAGCTGCTGATTCAGCACTGTTTTGAGATACAGCTGAAGCCGCCGGATCAAGATCAACATCCTCATCCATATCGCCCAATATCATCAACGGGGCATTTACCGGAACAGTCTGGCCCTGCTCGACGAGAATTTTTTTAACATATCCTCCAGCCGGCGATTCCATCTCAAGCGTTGCCTTATCCGTTTCTATCTCAAAGACCACGTCTCCCTTTTCGATCAGGTCGCCTTCATGGATAAGGACTGTAACAATCGTTCCTTCTTCCATGGTCTGGCCCAGTTGAGGCAGTTTGATTTCCTTTATCATTTCATCCATGCTCCCGCGATAGTAACCGCAATGAAAAGATGTTCATTTTGCGATGCCTAAAATACGTCCCCCACCATTTCACGTCCATCCTCTTCTTCAATACAGCAACTCAGCTCTTGACGCCATTAACCACATTCGGCAGCTTCTGCCCCCGAAAGGCGCACAATACTGTTTCAGAAGCGCTTTTTCGCAAATTATAAACAGCGCTTGCGCTGGCAGCAGCAATGTGGCCGTTAATAATAACATTGTCCATATCCAGCAGAGGACTGTCCATATTGATCGGCTCCGGATTGGTCACGTCAACTGCCGCGGCCCCGATTTGACCATTCTGCAACGCAGCAATTAAATCCTCGCCTTTAACCAAATCTCCGCGACCGGCATTGACCAGCAGAACGCCCTTCTTCATTCTTCCGATGGAGTCTTTATTGATCATAAACCGGGTCTTCTCCGTGCTGGGGCAATGCAATGAAATTATGTCACTTTTGGAAATCACTTCATCAAGGGAGGCCGGAATACAGCCATCCATTTCGATGATCGACGGCTGCACTGCGGGATCAAATACAAGAACTCTGCACTTGAACGGCTTCAGTCTTAAGGCTACCTGCCGCGCAATTTTCCCGTAAGCAACCAGGCCGACCGTCATTTCACGAAGAACATACATTTTGTCCACCGGCACCGGCAAGGTCCATTTCCTGTCTTTGCGAATGACATCCCAGCAGGGAATAATCTTGCGCGTCAATGCAAGTATCATCGCCAGCGTGTGGTCCGCAACTTCATCGGTACAAAAATCCGGGACATTGCAAACCGGAATCCCCCTGTCTGCGGCTGCTTTTAAATCCACGTTATCAACGCCGATCCCATAGCGAACGATCAACTTGCAATTACGCATAGCTGAGATCACTTCCACATCGACCGATGCAAACTGGGTAATTACGTAGTCCGCATCGGCAACAAGCTCCATCAGCTTTTCTTTGCCTTCAAATTTCTTTTGACTGACAACGTCAAGGCCTTCGGCCTCCAGAATCGCTTTTTCGATCTGCAAATCATTAAACGCGTAATCCGTGACAACAACTTTAGACATTCTCTTTTCCTTAAAAATATTCAGGCAGTCTCATTTTCAGGATTCTTTATGTTTTAATTCTTTCGTTCCTTGCTTTACGCTTAAAATCACTTTCCATTTTCCCGGATAACGGGATTTTTTATTATGCCGATTCCCTCGATTTCAACTTCTACCGTATCCCCTGCCTTCAGCCACAGAGGAGGCTTTTGGGCGAATCCGCATCCGGCAGGGGTACCTGTCAGGATGACGGTCCCCGGCAAAAGGGTCATGCACTGAGACAGGTAACTGATGACATACGGCACATTAAAAATCATTAACGACGTATTTGCGTTTTGAAGCAGGCGCCCGTTAACCCGGCAGCAGATTTTGCAATTGCCCGGATCCAGTTCGGTCTCGATCCACGGCCCCATCGGGGCAAAGGTGTCAAACGATTTTCCTCTTGCCCACTGCACATCATTACGCTGGCAATCTCTTGCGCTGACATCGTTAGCGCAGGTATAACCCAGCACATAATCAAGCGCTTCTTTCTCGCTGACATGCCGGGCGGATTTCTTGATCACCACGGCCAGTTCCGCTTCATAGTCCACTTCATTGGGAGCCATTTTCGGCAGCACGATAGGTGAAAACGGATCATTGAGCGTGGACACAGCCTTAATGAAGAGAGCCGGGGCCGTCGGAATGTCGTCGTTTCCCTCCTCGGCATGAGCTTTATAATTCCGTCCAAGGGCCAGCATACTGCTTGGGACAATAGGAGCAAGCAGGGTAATGTCGGAAACGTTTACTGTTTCATTTGTTCTTGCCCATTCGCCAAGGAAACTTCCCTGAACTTTTAATATCGTATTCTGTTCAAGAATCCCGTTTTCGATGCGTCCCGTTTTATCTTTAAACCGTACTAATTTCATTCGTTTCTCCTGAGTCATTACGGTAAATACCGTCTTCTTTGAAAATGTAAATTGCGTTTTAAACCTTAAGAGACAAATATTTAGAGGTTTCCTTAATTAAGTTCACAAGTACTCAGATAGATTGTCCATTTATTTGTAAGTGCCCATTGCCAGACCTTTTTCGACAAAGAATTTGTAGGTGTCGTAATCGACCTGATAAGGGACACTATGGTCCACCTGCAGGACATAACCGCTGTTTTGCATCGCCGCAGGCAGCTTCGTTTCCAACTCCGCCTGCACTGCGGCCAGATCGTTGGATACCAGCGTACGAGCATCCATGCCGCCCATGAACGCGATTTGATCACCAAACGCCTTCTTTAGTTTTACCAGATCCATACCTGCTTTTACTTCCATCGGTTGTAAACAATCAATACCTGCTTCAATCAAGGCAGGCACTAACGGTTCCACGTAGCCGCAGGAATGCATAATAACCGGCAGGCCTTTGGAGTGTGCCCATTGAAAAAGCCGCTGATGAGCGGGAAAGAGCAGGTCTTTATACATGGCAGGTGACATGAATGGTTTGTTCTTAAAACCCAAATCGTCCCATATCCACATGCCATCGGGCAGGCCTTCCTGTTCGAACAATATCTCCAACAAATTGATATTCAAAGTGGTATAGACCTCGCACATATCCTGGAACCAATCCGGATCGAGCGCCATACCCATAAGCAGATATTCGTGGCCGCACATCGGCGTCATCAGATCAAAAGCGGCAATTACGGCACAGGTCAAAAAGACATTTTCTTTTTGACACTTTTCTTTCATACCACGATACAGTCCGAAATCAATCCGGCGTGAGTAAAGAGCGGTATTCAGCAAATGGGGTTTAATGAGTTCTTCCCATTGTGAACGCTCCCGCACCGCAAAATCTGCATGTTCGGGTGTACTGGAATGAGCTTTATGCCAGCGTAACAATGCACCATTGCCATCCCGGACCAATTTAGTCTCTTCCGTTTCTTCTACAATTTGTTCCCCCGCATCAAGATCGGCAATGAGTTCCAGCGCCCGGCATCGCCTCAGGTCCAGACCAAAATGATCCTCGATCAGCATCGGTTTGTGCTTATGTTCCGACCCGATTTTACCCACTTCCAGATTCGGATCTTTATAATGGCCTTCCGAGGCCCATCGTTTGGCAGTATCCGCCCAAAAAGCTTCAAACAGACCGATCCGGTCCACCGGTTCTCGTTTCAGGATACGTGTTATGCGTTCTTTGCTGGTCAACATGATGTTTTTGATTTCTCCTTTACTCTTATTCAGGTTGAAACAACAGACAGTCGAAACTCGCCGCAACCGCCTGTTAAATTTTTTTGTAAATAATCGTGACGGCTTCCGGCTTCTTCTCCAGAGTGATTTTGAGACCGTTTTCCATCAGTTCCCGGCCGGTCATACGCTGGACCCCTTTATCATCCGATTGCCGAATCATATAACGGGCGTCCGGTTCCAGACCATGCAGCGTCAGCCGGGCCGATTCATAAAAGCATTCCGGCCGCCGATACGCCTGCACCACACCTTCGCCCAGATCTTCCCGGTTGAACTGCCAAGCCATCCAGACATCGTGCCGGAGGCTGTAGGATGTCAGCGGATAATAATCCCCAAGAAAATAGTGAGCAATCGTCCGCCATTCGTCCGTAAGCTCTTTCCACCGCTTCCAATCGACCATGTCCATACCAGCGACATCCGGGCCGAAGGTAAAGGCCGAAACCCAACTGCTGCGAACCCAGTAGTCAGTCAATGTCTCTTTCGAATATATCACAGGGGCGCCCTGATAGGGCAGCCAGAAGGACAGCCCGTAGGTGTGGCCCTGTTGGCCATTGGTAGTGCTGTAATAATCGCTGCGCAGCAACGGCACGGCACGGCGGAGCGTCTCCAGATCGTTTCGTCTGCCCCCGGAGGCACAGGAGTCGATCAGCATGCCCGGATGATCTGCAAGCAATCCGTCCCAGAAGGCAAAATAACCTTCGACATGCCTGATCTCAGTAATGCCCTGCCGGTCTTCGCTATCGGCCTGGCGCCAATAACGCAGCGGGTTGATGTTGAAATCCTGACGATACAAATCTATGCCTTGCTCGGTCAGCAGCCGGCTGATATGCCGGGTCAGCCATTTCCGGCATTCCGGGTCGCCCAATTTCAGTAGACCGTCGCCAGCGCCGCCATGGATCCATTCGGGATGATTCTCGGCTATCCAGGTACCGGCAGCCACTCGTTCCGGCTCAAACCAGAGCATGGTCTTCATCCCGAATGAACGGGCTAAATCGCTGATCTCTTTAATGCCATTGGGAAAGCGGACGGGGTCCGGCTCCCAAGTCCCGGTCTTCGGCCAGCCGACGCCGTCACACGGATACCACCCGGCATCCTGCCACCACACGTCGATGTCGAGTTTGGCTTCCGCATGCCGCTTGATAAATTCCATTTCCGTAGAGGCAACGGTCATCAAAGAAGGATTAAAAAAGTTCCCGTTACAGAGTGACATTTGCGGTTGGAGCAATTTTCCGTTGGGTTTGGGCAGATTGTGATTGTACATCCAGCGACGCCAGATATTCTGCCCGCGAAGCCAGTCGCCTTTGTAAAACTGCAACACCACCAAGGGACTGCGAACTTCTTCGCCGGGGAGCAGTTTGAAATGGGTCAGTTCCTGCCCGCCGGTAAGCGTCAGTCCCAGACCTTCATCCCGCATAAAGCCGGCATTCCATTGACCGGCCCAACTAAGCACATAGATCAACCCTTCCTCGGCCCATGCAATATTGTAGTATGGGAAAGCAACCTGGGTAGGTCGACCGCCGGTGCAGGCAAGTTTTTTCACGCTGCCGGCGGACAAGGTTTCAGTAAAGGGCTGATAACTGTCAGCCGTATTCCTGTCCCCGCTTATCGAACGCAGGACATATTCACTCTGCGAACCGCGGCTGAATTCGCTGTCCATCGCCTGGATATTCGCAATGATCGGGGTATCGACATCGCTGGTGTTTTTGAAATAAAGAACCCACTCCACCGTCGGATAATCCTGATACTCCACCGCTTCACAACGAACCTGCAAACCGGTCTGAGGATCGGTATAGGTCAGCGTATGGCCGGTACGAAGTGTGTCTATTTTTTTCGAATTACGAACCGTTTTCCAATCCGACAGAAACTGCCGCGAGGATTGACCATCATACGTAAAGGAAAAAGGCGGCTGGGAATTATAAGGCTGCTTTTGGTCATTGATAAGTTCCATATCCCCCAGCCAGATTTCCTTGCCGTCCGCCAGCGTAACCTTTGCATTAGCCCAACCGGCCTGATCGCTGTTAATGTTGTCCCCTCCGTCATTGACGATGAGGGTAAATTCTGTCGCGTCTTGCAAGTCCGCCTTGATCGCCTCCGCCGCTTGGCCGCGCAGTTTGATATTCGAACGGCACAGTTCCTTCCCTTGCGACTCAACAATAAAGATCACACTGCCGCCGCTGTAGTGTCCGAGGGTATCGATCCCCACTTGTGCGGTAAATGATTTTCCCGGCCCGGGCAGTTGTACAATGATCCTGCTATGAGCATGACAATACAGGCCGCGAGTATATACCGTATTGGCAATCTTTAGTATCGGCTGCCCCTTGCTCCCATTCTGCTGCACCGGTCCGCCGTAATTCTGCAAGACCACCAGACCGGGTCTGCCGGGCTGTTCAACCGGTTGGCCTTTGAATTTGGCCGCGACCCATTGATCCCGTTCATGCAAATCGGCATCGGATACGGATAATGCCATCGTACACTGCGAGGTCAGCAACAGCAAAGACAGGCCAGCGGACAGGGTGATAAATTGTTTCAGCATCTTTATTTCTTTCATTAATGTTGGTTTATGAACTATTTTATAAAAAAGCCAGAATCTTAACATCTGCATAGATAATCAGACCGCCGACAAAGCTTCCGGTATCCGAAGTTAAAAACACTGCTGTTTCACCCAATTCTTCCAGTTCCCTCTGAAAAGAAAGGGACGGTCATATTTTTATCTCCTGCTCATTCATTTTCCATCCAACGTATTCCACACAACTGTCACCGCTTACCCAAATTATATAAACTTCCTTTAATAATTTTCGATTTTTAATCCAAGGACTTGTCCTGTTGACATCCATCCATTCAGGGACTTTATGACTTAACATGCATCAGATATACCCTATTCCGAATTGGGCCTCCGACTCTGCACGGAAATCCGACACCAAGGACATCATCGCACAGGTGCCGCCGTCGGAAACGATCGTCTGGCCGATGATAAAAGAAGCGTCCTCCGAACACAGAAACACCGCCAGTTTGGCAATATCAATCGGGTTGCCATGTCGGGCGACAGGGATGCTGTCATGGGCCCATTTCTTCTGATTTTCCAACGTAAAGCCCTGAAGCTTAGAGTAGTTTTCTACGACCACACATCCCGGGGCAATGGCGTTGACCCGAATGCCCTTGTGCGCCAACTCAATCGACAAGGACCGCGTGTACGCAATGATTGCGCCTTTCATAGCGGCATATGCTGAATGTTCAGGCACACCGGCCAGGCCATGGACAGACGTGATATTGCATATCGCTCCCCGGCTTCGAGTCAGCATGTCTTTGACTATAACCTGCGTCAAAAAATACTGAGCACGGATATTGACACTGTAGAGCTTGTCAAATTGCTCCTGCGTCGTTTTCAAAAACGGCTTATTCATTGTAATGCCGGCATTATTGACAAGGATATCAACGCCGCCAAGGTAATCGATCACCTGTGAACCAAGTTTTTGGACCTCCTGAACACTTGTGAAATCGGCTTGAAACGCTTTTGCTTTTGTGCCCAGTTTGCAGGATTCTTCGACAGCGCTTTTTGCGCCGTCAGCGCTGTGACTGTAATGGAAAGCAACATCCGCACCCCGACGGGCGAATTCCAATGCAACCTCCCGGCCGATCCCCGTTCCGGAACCCGTCACAAGCACTCTTTGTCCGTTCATTTTTTTTGAGTCCGCCATGCTTTCATCCTTAAAAAAATCAGCAATATCCGCCTGTACCGCCGCCTTTTATTGTAACGACACCACTATTTTTAACGAAGGCCCGCCGGGATTTCGAGAGACCCATTGACATCTTTTTCTGAAACTCAGTGCACACCACTTATGCATCGCTGTTAGGTATATTCATCGTGCAGAATATCATCTCTATTGTCATAGAAATATCACGGACACTGGACATTAAAAATTCCGGGCGTAACCGCATGTCCATCCCCCGTCAACCGTCAGGATGTGTCCGGTTATATAATTACTCTCATTACCGCTAAGAAACAGTACCGCATTAGCAACATCATCAACATTGCCGAATCTGCCTGCGGGCACATGAGACAGCATTTGTTCTCGAAGTTCAGCTTGTTTTGGATCATTCTGCTTATCAAACAGATTGATATCCATCGCAATGGAACCGGGCGCTACGCCGTTCACATTGATCCCGAACGGCGCCAGCTCCAGAGCCATCGCTTTGGTCATGTTATGGACGCCGGCCTTGGCTGCAACAAATGCGATTTGATTACGAGCCGGAATACTCCCGAGAACGGAGCCGATGTTGATAATCTTTCCGGATCGCTGACGGATCATTACACGTGAAACTTCCTGCGAACAATTGAATACGCCGGTAAGATTGATATCTAAAAGTTTGTCCCAGTTTTCCCGGGTAAATTTATCGATCGTCGTACGGTCTTTGGGATCCGCACTGACATTGGTCCCGGCATTGTTTACGAAAATGTCCACTTTGCCGAATTCAGCAACCACTGTTTCAATCATTGTTTTTACATCTTCGCCAGACGCTACATTGGTCTTGATAAACCGGCAAATCCCTTTGGCAGATAATTCTTCAGCCGTACGTTTGCTCACTTCTTCGAGAATATCCGCAATAATCACGGTTGCAGAGTTCTGCAGGAATATTTCCGCAATCGCCTTCCCGATGCCTCTGGAAGCCCCTGTTACGATTGCCGTCTTGCCGCCAAGATCTATCTTCATTCAAAATACTCCCTTGCTCTCGTCTTGACCGAGTCAGTCATTAATTCGTGCGATTGTATCCGCGATACGATCAACATCCGGAACCAGTGCATCCTGCAGCGGCGGACTGTACGGTGTCGGAGCGCTTAAGGTACACACACGCTTCATGGGTGCATCCAGATAATCAAATACTTCGTCATTGACCATAGCAATTATTTCGGCGCCGAACCCACAGGGCGAATACCCCTCATCGGCCACGACCAGCCTGCCTGTCTTTTTCACGGAATTAATAATCGTTTCCTTGTCAAGCGGTACAAGCGTGCGAGGATCGATCACTTCAACAGAGATGCCTTTTTGCTCCAGCTTCTCTGCTGCCTTAACTCCATGATGCCTCATTACCCCGGCTGCAACCAATGTTATATCTTTACCCTCTCTTACAACCTCGGCCTCTCCCAAAGGAAGATAAAAATCCTCTTCTTCGACAGGCCCTTTGATATTAACCAGCGAACGGTGATGCAAAACGATTACCAGGTTGTCGTCCATAATAGCACTGGCCAGCAGCCCCTTGACGTCCCGCGGCGTGGCAGGCACCACCACTTTTATGCCGGGAATATACATAAACCAGGGATAAAGCGGCTGCGTATGGTGTGCCCCGCCCGAAGCGCCGATACCGTACATACCCGTTATCGTCATAGGCATCCGAAACTGCCCTCCCGAAAGGTATGGTATCTTTGCAGCCTGATTGATAATTTGGTCCATTGCTACGAGTGTAAAGTCAATAAACATCAAGTTGGCAACGGCTCGTGTTTCACAAACAGCCGCTCCGGCACATAAACCGGTAAAGGCAGACTCTGAGATCGGCATGTCAATAACACGATGTGCTCCGAACTCTTGATATAAACCCTTGGTCTCTGTGAAACAACCGCCGCGCGCGCCAATGCCTTCACCAACTATAAAGGTACTCTCATCAGCCCGCATTGCTGTGGCATAACCTTCACTAATTGCCTGCTGATATCTAATTGTTCTCAAAGTAGAATCCTTCTCAATCGACAAATACATTATTCAAAACATCTTTCGGATCCGGAAACGGGCTATTCAAAGCAAATTGATGGGCTTCTTTTATCTGCTCAATAACCTCGCTTTCCAAAACATTCATTCCATCCACATCGAGAATATCCTCATCACTTAAAAGTCTGCGAAACATCTCAATAGGATCCTTTTCAAGCCATGCCTCAAGCTCCACCCGAGGGCGATAACCACTTGAATCCTCGCCTACATAATGACCGCTATGCCGATAGGTCTTACACTCCAACAAAGTCGGACCCTGATTCGCTCGCGCCCGGGCAACCGCCACAGTCGCCTTCTGATAGACTTCGAGAACATTGTTCCCATCAACAACAAAACCGGGTATCCGGTAGGCGGCCGCTCGTTCTGCAAAATCCCGAGTCAGTGTTGCTTCTTCAACTTTTGTGGCTGTGGCATAAAGATTATTTTCACAAACAAAAATGACAGGCAGTTTTTGTACCGCAGCCAAGTTCAGCGATTCGTGAAATGTTCCCTGATTAGCAGCACCATCACCAAAAAAACATGCACACACCTGGCCGCTCTTTTTCAATTTTGCATGCATTCCGGCTCCTAACGCCAATGGTAAACCGCCGCCGACTATCCCATTCGTGCCGATAATACCAAGCTCTTTAGAGAAAATATGCATGCTCCCCCCTCGACCCTGGCAGTATCCATCCACCTTGCCATACAACTCCGCCAAAAGACGATCCGGTCTGGCGCCTTTTGCCAAACAATGACCATGTCCTCTGTGAGTACTGACAATATAATCTTCAAGTTGTAAGGCCTCACAAACACCAACCGCTGTTGCCTCTTCACCAATATAGACATGACAGGGCCCCGGAACATTAGAATTCAAAAAACCGTCATGTGCGGTCTTTTCAAAATGCCTCAAAACGAGCATTTTCCGAAACATACGCTTTTTATGATCTGCACTGATCCCTTTCGATACATCTTCCGTATCTTTTAATTTTTCCGAGCGTACAGGAACCACTCTCAATGCAGAAGCTTTTTCTTGATTTTTAGCAGATACCGTCTGAATATCAACTCTCATTATTAACTCCCTTTTCATTCGCCCCTATTTCATTGCAGAAATACAGGATCAAAAGAGATCCGTATTGCCTTATATCAAAATTATCCCGATACTCAACCATACTCAAATCATAAGTTTTCTTAATCAATTTCTTTATGTAAAAACGAAATAATAATATTATTATATAATGTCAATATAGGTCTTGTCAATGATTTTTAATATTATTATAATATAAATTCGAAAAACACCTTAAATCCAGAACAACTCATGTTTATTTCATGCCATATTATGTCTTTATATGCTTTATTAGAGAAAATATAAATAAAAAAATCACTCGGCCCAACCCTATATTAGGCCTCATCTTTTAATCATAAGACTATTCTTGCGAGAGGTTTATGGTCGTAATCCGCAATCTAACATTATCACCTTCCAGAAAACGTGCAATCAAAAGTCTGCTTCTACCTATGTTAATACAACTTTAAATGGCAGGAGATAAAAGTAGTCTGCCGATCGACCGGATGTTTTCCTCGCTGCCTCGAAACGCCCAAACTTGGGCAGTATCTTCACAATAATTACAGCCGGAGCTTTTGCCAATTGCCGGAATATGATACTCCAGCTCGCTGAATTCACCAAGCTCACTTTTGATATTGCACGCCTGAGTAGAAAAACCATAATACTCAACATCCGTCCAGGGGATATCAACATATTCTCCCGAAGGATTGACAAAAAAGTTTCGAATGATCAGAACCCATTCGCCGTTCGCCTGATAAAGATAGCCGACTCTGCCAGCCGTACCGACCGCCCGGATTCCGATTTTATGCTGACCCAAAGCCCGCATTTTATATATCAAAAGATTCTCTCGGACGAGTAAGTCATCAGAATCGACCTCTCCGAAATAAACTTTAGGTTCGACGGTTCCGTAGGTGGGAACAATTAAATCACCGCCGTGCGGCATCTGAACAAGATTCCAAAGGCCAACATCTTCCGTTTTTGCAGCCTCTCCGGACATCTCCAAGCGAGTGTTCAGCGAATATCCTGCGTAATCCACATCGCAAAGCCATTCCACCTTTCGCTCGTACCGCAAAGGGTTCAGCGCAGGCCCTAAAGACTTGGTAATAACCAGGTCAATTGAACGCTTCGATCTAGAAGGCAGAACGGTCAACTCATTGACCAGGGCCACCCTGCCATCCTTTCTGATCACTTGATAATTTCCGGGATCCAATTGACGGGGCTGAAAATAGGTATTCAGGCTTGGAAATTCAGGAAAGAAAAAATCGACTTCAGGCGCCAGCCAGGTGCGGTCTCCGCCTGTGTTTTGCCACTGATCGCCTGCAAAGAACGCTTCGGCTTTCGAGACATCATTCAGCACAGGATTGGTCCAGTAGAAGTTCTTTTCGCTGTTCGGGGCAAACAAACCCAATATTCTTCCACCGTAAGGCAGCACCAGAACGCTTGTCCCGTCAACACTGGTATATATCTCTACCTTCTTTTTTACCTTCTTTAATACGTCAAGAAGCCTCTGATTCATCACATCTCCCTTTCGTCAGGCAAATAAGTCTTATTGGTCATCATAGCGATATGGCAGGCATGACTGCAAGACGTTCTTTAAATACGAACTTTCATACATATTTTTCTAACCTTGCTTGTGCCGTCCAGATCACAGTTCGGCCTGTGAATATCGTGGGGATAAAAGACGGCAAATTTACCCGGCTCCATAACAATCGACGCATAGCGATGAGGAGCTTTCAGCTTGACCATGTCTTTGTCCTGATCATAAGGCTCCAGCGGCTCAAGTTCCTCGGCCAGAACGACATCCTGACGCTCACACCCCTCCAGCAGTATCTGAACATCCAGATAAAACTTATGGGCCTCGAAAAACCGCTTGTGTGCAGGCGCCGTTTCATAAGACAAAACCCGTGCATAAATATCCCGGCCTTTCACCTCATAAATACCGTCCGCCTTGGACAGATCGAACGCTCTGGCATAGGCAATCGCCTCATAAAGAGGTTCGCCCTTCTTGCAGTACAACTCCAGGTTTTCAAAAATATCATAAATCATGGTTTATCTCTCCGAATAGATTAACGCTGTACCCTGCCTGAGGCGTCTCCTTTAACCAGACTCATAACCTCATCGCGCGAAACATGGTTGAAATCTCCGTGAATGGAATGTTTCAGACAGGAAGCGGCAGCCGCAAATTCGACCGTCTGCTGACAATCCATCCCCATCAGCAAACCGTAGATCAAGCCTCCCGAAAACGAGTCGCCGCCGCCTACACGGTCCACAATCAGTATACGGTACGATTTACTCACATAGCACTGCTTGCCGTCGGACAGCATTGCCGACCAACCGTTCTCGGACGCCGAAAGGCTCTCGCGCAGCGTGGTCGCGACATACTTGAAACCGAACTTGTCATGCATCTGCCCGGCAACCTCTTTGTACCGTTCCACATCAAGGATCCCTTTGGCCACATCCACATTTTTCGGCGCTGCCCCCAGGACCAGTGCCGAGTCCTCTTCATTGCCGATTAAAACATCGACATACTGCATCAATTCGCTCATAATAGCCTTAGCCTTTTCAGGCGACCACAGCTTGCGGCGATAATTCAGATCACAACTAACCGTCAGCCCCTTCTTTTTCGCGGCCTTACAGGCCTCCCTGACCGTTTCGGACATACTGTCGCTCAGGGCCGGCGCAGTGCCGGACCAGTGAAACCAGTGCTTTCCTTCGAACACGCTGTTCCAGTCTATCCGACCGGGCTTCAATTCCGTGATCGAACTTCCGGCACGGTCATAAATGACCTTGGAAGGACGCTGTGAAGCCCCCGTTTCAAGATAAAATGTGCCCAGACGCTTGCCGCCTCGGATCACAAAATCCGTATTGACTCCATACTGTCGGATATAATTAATGCAGGCCTGTCCAATTTCCGTATCGGGAACCGCCGAAACAACATAGGTCTGTAAGCCATAATTGGATAAAGAGACAGCGGCATTTGCCTCTGCTCCAGTATACCCTATTTCAAACTGGCGGGCCTGTACAAAACGTTCGAACCGCTGCGTACCCAAACGCATCAATAGTTCACCAAAAAAAACGGCTTTCTTGTCCACAGACATAACCATATCCCTTTCGTGCAACAATCTCATCACAGTCTTTACGATACCGCTTTTCTATCAATACCCTGCACAAAACTTTACCTGTGCAGTCGAAGCCTCACATTCTGAAAGTCATTCTGACAGGCAACAGTCATCCTTTGGCCTTTCTGGCAATCTCAATGAAGTCTTTCGCATTTTGCGTAATGGTCTTGAAATCCCTGGCCTGAACGAGGTGTTTGCCGACCAGATCACCCCCGACGCCAAATGCGCACGCGCCCGCCTTGATATACTGCGGAGCAGTTTCACGGTTAACGCCCCCTGTCGGCATAATATCGATCTGCGGGAACGGCCCTTTAAGGTCTTTAAAATACTGAGGGCCACCCATGTGATTGGCTGGAAATACTTTGACCACATCAGCGCCGCCCTCCCAGGCATTCAATACCTCGGTAGGCGTAACCGCACCCGGGGTGACAACCACATTGTAGCGTTTGCAGGTCTTGACGATTTCAGCCCGAAAGACTGGCGATACGATATAACTTGCACCTGCAAGAATGGCCAATCGAGCCGTCTCGGAATCCAGCACCGTGCCCGCACCAATATAGACTTCCTCGCGTACAAGCTCATTGGCGGCCTTTTCAATGATCGAAAGTGCACCGGGCACGGTCATCGTGATCTCAATAAATTTCACCCCGCCCTGACACAGTGCCTTGCTGATATCGATTAAATCGCCTGGCTGATCCACACGAATAACAGCAACAACACCGGTTTCTTTCAACGTTGCCAATAATTTTTGTTTATCAGACATATCGGTACTCTCACCCTTTCGTAAAACAGTGAACGGTTATCGATAAAGTTTCTCGATGGAAAGTCCATAATCATCTGCAAGCCCCTGCAAACGCACCATCACGTGATCCGGCAGCACCATTCCCGACTGAAGTGCCGTTGCTCTGGCATCCCATTCCATTTCGCCGGGAAGATATATCCGGTCGGCATTTTTTGCCTTCGGCGACCCCTTAATAAACCGGATCAAATGGTCCATGCGCTGCTTGAATTGCTCGATGGGCATAAAGGCGCCAATATTGATGACCATGAAGGAATGCGACTGATTTACCGGCTCAGACTTCTCCATCACCCAACTGGTTACCTGATTGCCAAATGCTCCGCCGGCAAGCACTCCGGTTAATATCTCAACCATAAGCGCAAAGCCGTACCCTTTGTGTCCTGCCATCGGCATCAGTGCTCCGACCTCAGGATACCCGACCGGATCCGTGGTCGGCAAGCCGTCTTTATCTACGATCCAGCCCTCGGGAATGGGTTTACCCGTATCCCTTGCCGCATAAATCTTGCTGGCCGCTACGACGCTGGTCGCAATATCAAGCATTACAGGATACTCTTTACCCGCAGGCACTGCATACGCAATAGGGTTTGTCCCCATCACCGGAACGCGGGAGCCTGGTACCGCAACCCCCGGATCAACGTTCGTAAAACCAAACCCGATCATCCCTTTTTCGGCCGCCATATTAGCATAGTATCCCGCACCGCCGAAGTGGCCGCTGTTGCGAACCAGCGCGATTGCCATACCCGTTTGCCGGGCCTTGGAAATCGCCGTTTCCATCGCCTCAACGGAACAAACCATAGGCATCCCATGATGGGCATCATACTGAGCCCAGCTTGGCCCTTCGCTCACCAGTTCCGGCGTCGCGGCAATATCCATACGCTTATCACGATAATTCTTCATCAGACCACGCACCTGCTTGGTGCCGTGCGTATAAACACCCCAAGTATCCGTTGTCACCAACACATCCGCCGTTATCGAGGCATCCGATTCCCGCATTCCAGCCCTCAACATGGCATCTACACAAAATTTTTTCAATGCATCCGGCCAGACTGGCTTATGACATAATCCCATTTAAATCTCCAAATATCATTGATTTGAGAAACTAAATCCTGAAACCCGACATTTTCACTGTGTAATTTTCACAATAATATTAACCACCGATGGGCCTGATGACATTGCATATTACGAATTTGCCGTATAAACCATATAACCCTAGCGTTCGAAAACTCACGCATTACGATGAACAAAATCAAGCACCCTACATCAACAAGAAGTGAGGCGTAATTCTCCTCTTTTATTGTGTAAAAAATCGAGGTGTCCATTATCAAACTGCTACTTACCTTCACTATTCGGTATTGCTTCTTTCATACAATCTTAAATCACTGGACCACATTCAGCGTGATATCACCATATTTTGACACTTCGATAACACGGCAAACCCATAATAGATATAGATATAGAACTTAATTGCTTCCTATTTTAGGTATTACCGGACCTTTTTTTGATAGCTTGGCCAGCATCACACATTTTCACAACCGACATCAAGTGTCATTTTTTTTATTTGAGTTAGGATACGCTGGTTTTTTCGCTTTTAATAGTTAAAAGAATAGTTATAATAACCTTTTAAAAACGGGTCTAAATAAAGTTTCAATCCCAAAAGTTAATAAGAAGCCATAAAAGGGTCTTTTCGATTACTGATTTTATTATTATATCATATTACTAATAGGTGTCACTTGAAAAAACATAATTTATCTAAAAAAAATCTAAGCGATTTGGTAGTGGCAAAGATTAGAAGTTATATCGAAGACAATCACCTCAAGGTAGGTGACAGGCTTCCAACTGAACAGGAAATTTGCGAAACATATGGGGTTAGCCGTGTGAGCGTCCGGGAAGCGACCAAAGCACTGAGTTTTCTGGGAATTATTGAAGCGGCTCCGCGCAGAGGACTCACTGTAGGTCCATTTAATATGGAACGAGTTGCAGAAATTCTGGGATTTCACTTTCTGATTGATAATTATTCCAAAGAAATGCTGCTTAAAACACGCATGGTAATTGAGATTGGTTCTTTAGAATACGCAATGGAACCGATCAGAAATGACGAAAAGACCTACAAGAAACTTTTATCTTTATGCAATAAAATTGACCAAACCAATAATCGGGATGAATATTTAAAACTTGATGCCGAGTTTCATCGAACGCTTTTGCAAACGGGAGGCGTTGATCCTATATTGTCTTTCAATGATGTTGTGACCTCATTCTTCTCGAAATTTCGTACCGAAATTACTGCGATTGATGATCTTGGATTGAAAAAAGGCGCCGAAATCCACCGAAATATCATCGAATCGCTGCACAACGGCGATCTCATCGAAGCAGAAAATTTCCTTCGCTTTCATCTTTCAAGCGTCGGCAAAATACTGCATCAGACTAAAAAATCAAATCATCAGGCTACCAAGTCCTGATTTCATCAACATCAAGTCGATCGCCAGACAACCATAGAAGTCGAAGAACTTCAATTTTACGCATATGCCCAGAGGAAATGCCAGCCTGGAAAAGAACGCCCTGACGGGATATTATAAAAAATAAGCGTAAAACACTTGACACCGCTAAAAGCCGACCATATTATCCCCATGTCAATTGTATTACAATTATATTGCGAGGCTTTTTTAGCTCCAATGACCATAAATCGCTTTTGGAAAATGTAATGCTATGCAATATCCCGTAAAAAACATTAGAAAAGAGAGCGTCCCCCCACATAAAATTTTAGTCTATTGGCTCGGGGGGGCCGGGTTTATGTTAAAATTTTCTTCAAACCGGATTTTGTGCATAGACCCTTATCTAAGTGATTGTGTCGAACGCCTGGCGGGATTTCGCCGCCTCAGTTTAGCCCCGCTTGCCGCACAGGAACTTCAGACTGATTTGTACCTTATCACCCACGAACATCCGGACCATTTGGATGTCGATAGTTTCGACACTATTATCCATAACAATCCAAACTGCACCGTCATCGCCGGCAAATCCTGCGAGCCTTTTTTAATAGCTCGCGACATACCTCACAAACTCATCGCGTCAGGAACCTCGATGCAGTGCGAGAGTATAACAATTACGGCCACGGATGCAGACCACGGAGACTTATGCCCGGAATCTATCGGATTTATCGTCCACGATGAAAACCGCAGCGTCTATTTCACGGGAGATACGGCGCTGAATGAAAAACGGCTGGCTCCTGCCATAGACTTCAAGCCGGAAATACTGGTTCCCAGTATTAATCCGAAATTCGGCAATCTCGGAGAACAAGGAGCTGCAAAACTTGCTAAAAAATGTGAAGCAAAAATTTGTATCCCGGGTCACTTCGGGCTTTTCGCCGAACACGCCGGCGATCCCGGATTATTTAAAGAACACTTGCAAATACACTCACCTCAAACTCAATATATCGCCCTGACACCGGGCAGAGGAGAACTCATTTAATCTCACTGCTATTTTAATTCATCCTTTAAATGAGTCAATTGCACAAACATATCTTCAGCCTAAGGCAAAGCCGCTGGCGGCACCGACGCGGTCTTGCATTACAGCATTCGATCGTCTTATTTATTTGACATCCGGTTATTGACGAGTAACTGTTACTACAATTTGCAAGTGTCCCTTGACATTTCGTAAAACGATCCATTCATTGTGAAAATCTGTGTGTTTCATATCATTAAGGACAATACTTTGTATCCGGTATCCAACCGGTAATCTGGTTTTCAGATAGACCGGTGTATTTCCGATACGTTCCGGGAGATTCAGTGAAATATTAATTTTATCATTGGCGACATCGGAGTGACAAGTCAGCGATAATGGACCATAGATCGTCGGAGCCTGATGGATTTTGATTATCTTGCCCTGATCCAGCCATCGGCGCGGGGTCCCTTGCAGCAAATATAGACGGTCCTGTCGTCCCTCGACCAGCATAGTCCTGACTATGCGAATCAAACTGGCAATAGAATGAATGTGCGGCTGAGTGTTATCGCCCCATTCCGTTGTCGTCAGGGTCTGATGCGAAATCGCCGCGGTCGCAAGCGAATAGAGAATCCTGAGGAAATCCTCCACTTGTTCCCGGTGCAGCAATGATACCGCAATATCCTGAGTATAGAAACATGTTCCGCCCATCAAATTACCGAGCGAATTATCTCCGGTAATCACATGCTCCAAACTGCCGTGATGGATATTATTAATAGTCCAGCGGATGATGTGGCTAATCCGTTCATCGTCCGCCGTTAACAGGCCGCCGGTCACCAGATTGATCGGGCCGCAGACATCATAAAAATAACGATGGAAAAATTCCGGGCGATGTAAAATCCAGGGGACGTACCAGGGATCACGAGATTTATCTGTAAACCGGTCAACAGCCGCAAGAATATCCTGACGATAGGCATGGGCTTCTTTTAAAAGCTCCGATCCTTCGGAGTATCCCCAATCCGTCAGTAACCGACCTATACTGTTCAGGCCCAAATGACAAATGGCATCCGAATAAGTGAAATAACCATCAGTATCCTTTTTCAAATCACATACATAACGTCCCCAAATCAGCCCGGCACAGGGATTATCGGGTTTTTCGCGGGAAAAATTTCGCTCGCGAATAATCCATTGACAACCATCCAAAATCTGCTGCTTATGTTTTTCCAGCCATGTTCGATCATTGGACAGCCGGGCATGCTGACTCATGGTCCATAAGGCCCAACCGGGGCCGCTGGTCCAGGACGCCAGCTTATAATCGCGGGCCTGATCGCCTTTGGTGTTGGTATAATCAGAAAAACAACCCTCAAAGGTCCGGGTGCCGGTCGGCTTGTTCATACCCTGACGGGCAAAGATCGTATCCAGTAATTGTCCGGCAGTCTCATGGTCACCCATCAAGTTCAGCGCATAAATCCATTTGGCACAGCCATCATCCCACTGGCAACGATAGATCACCGAGTCAAATACCACATACTGTTTATCCCAGCGCCGCGTGAGAAAATACCCGTCCAGCATGGCTTTGGTATAGATGTTATTCAATATCCGGTCAGGCGTTTCAAAAGGTGAAATCGCTCCGGCTCGGCGGGCATGTTCCTGTTTTACGATTTGCAGCTCCCGCTCGAAAGAGTTTCTTGTCAGTTCCTCTGCCGTAACGTCAGGACCCTCTGCTTTTACCTCCCAGAAAACGGTATCTTGCGGGTCAAACACCCGATTTAAAATTAAGCGAACGGTTTGACCAGCGGCGATTTTACCGCGGATTACCAGAGCATTGAATACTCCCTCCCAGCTCCGCAACAGTTGCAGAGGATTTTCTTGATCAACTTTAACAGACAAGGGAAAAACCTTCGAAAATTCCATCGTGAAATGCTGAGGTACAGCAGCACTGAAAATAGCACTATCGCCGGAAAAAACAACCCCTTGATGAAATCGAAAGGCCGGGTTGGGATTTTCCGTATCCCCGGAGTAGAAGGCCAACAGGGTAATTTCTTTTTCTTTTTGATCACGATTGATGATATCCAGTGCCGCCCAAGCCAGTGACCGTTCGTTTCCCGTGATAATCTCTGTTCCGCGCAAACACTGAGCAAAAGCAGTCTGTCGAATCAAAAACTCGCCATGCTGCCAGTTCGACAAGACGATCGGAAGACAATCATCCATCAGTGACTGCCGTACCGGCTCACCTTGTCCCATGGGAATGATTTTACCTCCCTCAAACAAAGCAAACACCAGGGCATTTGGCATAACACTCGGCGTAATCCCCGGCAACGGTTCCAGTCCTTGCCCAGTATGGTATCCATCCAAGTTCGAGCAGGAATAAAGTTGTCCATTGGCAGATACGGCTATATCCGCCGGATCACCCGCCGGCCCAATGGGGGTAAATTTTCCATGATCCTTATATTGGCTTGCATACCATCCATAATCCGCCTCCACGCCGGCCGGAGGTGCAGAAATAGCAGGTGGAACCACTTTGTCTGCATAGGCATTGAAAAAGCTTGCAACAAAAACTACTATTGGAATTATAATATGCAATATTCTTCTCATGGACATTGCGTTCACTTTCAATTAAACTCACGATTATCTGTAAAGTTTCGGATCGGTCTTCCAGTCTTTATCCTTCTCATGACCGTATGTGACAACCCGCGGACGCCGTTCCCGCAAACGAACCGATTCCAGTCCCATCTTGTACCCTGCCGAAAAATGATTCTTGCCGACACATTCCAGCCGCAGGGTATAGTCGCCCGGTTCCGGCCAAAAATCCAATAAATGAAATTCCCAGCTGTCAAGCTTGTCATTATACAGATCGATTACTCCGCCCAGCTTCGTCCCGTTCAGGTACGCCTGATATTGGCCGTAATCGCCAGATCGTGTCATGTTGAGCAGCAGCCGTTTAGGTTCTTTCTTCTCGACCTTAAATGGAATTTCCACAAATCCACCCACACCCTCGGCCGGAGCGTAGAACAAATGACCAGCCGGATACAGATGATCCAGCGTTTGTGTGATGGCGGTCCCGGCGCCGTGGTATTTAGCACCGGTAAAATCCTTAGCCGAAATTATGCGGTCCAGATTCGGCAGTTTACGCTCTTTGGCATGCGGAGCGCGGGCCTTAAATGTCGGCTCTCCCGTCTGATACCAAAATGCCACACTGGAATAATCGTCTTCCCGTTCGTTCCAGCTATGGGTTTTATATTCGGGATTTTCATCGGGGCTTATCCATCCATAGTGCTCGATCATCACTTTGATGCCGGTATTAAATATGAACGGATCATGAATGTGCCACCGGTAGGCGCTTGTATGATTGCCGACAATACCCCATTGATCGAAATAGGGAGTGCCGAAATAGGGGGTGCTGGTGGTTTTCAGGCCCCAGGCGCTCAAGAAGTAGTCCTCGGTGCCGGTGCCCCAGATCGAGGCTCTTTCTTCGCCGTCGATATAAACCTTTTCATCCCCTTCTCCGAACCAGGATGGACTGCGGGTTCGTACACTCAGCACGGTCCCGACATAGTGGCCCTTGCCCTGTGTTTCCAAAATCAGGTAATCCTTGCCGGGAGTCACAGGATACTCCTGCCGGTACTGAGCATAGAAATAGGGGGCATCGGGCGAAACCTTTTTTTCCATCCAGTCAATATTGTAATAGAGCAAACTGACAGGCTTATCGCTTTGATTGATGATTTCCATGCGGGCGGATTTTCGGAAGGGCATATGCCAAAAACAGTTGTAAGAATCGGCATCTTCCACCACCACCGGAAGACTAAGCACTTCACTTCGTTTCCCGAAGGAATTGGCAAAAAAATCACCCACCGGGGCTTCCACGCCCGGCTTGTCACTGCCGTCCCAGTAAATCCGAAGAAGCATTTCCTGATGATTGGCAGAGCCTTCTTTGGCCCAGTTATGCGGCTCCGGCGCTAAAAACGTCATCCAGATATGTGTGATGACACCGGGACCTTTGACATCCATGAGAACCCTCGTGCCGCCCGGCTCAAGATTTCTATTGTCCTTATTGCTGTTGGGGTCCGGCTCACCGTCAGGATCAAATTCCCCTTGAGCATTGATTTTGTGGGTGGAGGTCTCTCGCCGGCTGCGTCCCTCATGCGGCTTGGCAAGCCCGCTCATAAAATCCGCCAAACTCAGACCCGACAGCACGGTCAATGCCGCCAGGACTAATAGGGTCGAACGGTTGAACAGACTTCCCGGCCTGACGATTTTTTGTATTACATTCATAAACATGCATGTTTTCCTTAGATTAGACATTTTTATGGTTCAGCAAAGTCACCGAAAAGTCCATCAACCCAACACCGCGAATGTACCTCTATTTCACCGCCGTATATTTTACGATCACCGCGCCCGGCTGCTCGGGGATTTTAATCAGCAGCCCTTTTTCCATCAGTTCGTTCCCCGTCCGGATCATCGACTCGGTCGTATCGGTGTTTTCGATACGGTATTCAGCGTCAGGGTCGAGGCCACTGAGCCTGAACCTCGCACTGAGAAAATGACACTGGCTTCGACGGAACGCACTGACAAAACCGCCGATGCCCGTCTGATTAAACTGCCAGGCGATCCAGTCTGTCTCCGACAGATTCCACGATGTCAGCGGATAAAAGTCGCCGTAAAAATACGGAGCCACATCCAGCCATTCCCGGTATAGTTTTATCAGAAGGTTGTCATCCAGATCGGCTCTGACATCATAAATCATCGTCTGGTGCGGACACATCAGGCTGCGATGGCTGTAAGCGCTGTAATCTTTGGGCGAAGTAAAGCCCGCTCCGTAAAACGGCAGCCAGAGAGAAAGCCCGTAGGTCTGCCCCTGGTTTCCGACCGGTTCCCAGACATAATCGCTTCGCAGCAGCGGAACCGCCCGACGCATGGTCTCCAGGTCATTGCGTCTGCCGCCGGAGGCGCAGGAATCAATCAGCATACCCGGATGACGCCGCTGAAGCTCATCCCAATAGGCCAGATATCTTGTAACATGTTTGTTCTCCGTAATGCCCTGTCGGTCTTCGGCGTCATTGCTGCGCCAGTACCTCAGCGGATCCATATTAAAATCCTGACGATACAAATCGATCCCTTCGTCGGCGATCATCGTGTCGATATGGTTCACCAGCCACTGCCAGGCATCCGGATGGCCCAGATTCAAAAGACCGCCGTCCTTGCCGCCCAATATCCATTCGGGGTGGTTTTCCGCCAGCCACGTTCCGGCATGAACACGTTCCGGCTCAAACCACACGACGATATCAACTCCCTTGCTGTGTGCATAGTCGCTGATGGGACGCAGACCATTTGGAAACCGGTCCGGAGCCTTATCCACGTCCCAGGTTCCCACCGCTCTATACCAGCCCTTTTCGCAGGCCCCCACATACCAGCCGGCATCCATCCACCAGTAATCCAGCTTGATCCCCCGCTTAAGATAGCCGTCAATAAAATCCTTCTGGTTCTGCTCATTAGCTTTTTCCATCTCGCTAAACTGCCACGAACTGCACGCCGTCAAGTGGGGTGGAGTCAATCGTTTGCCGTTCCTTTGGGGCGTATTGTGGCAGATCATCCACTGCCGCCACAGATTCTGGCCGCCAATCCAGTCCCCCCGATAAAACAGCATGGCGATCAGCGGTGTGCGAACCTCTTCACCCGGCAAAAGCACAAAGTACGTCAGCTCCTGACCCGCATTAAGCCTTAAACCGGCAGCGTCACGGTTGAAGCAAGACGACCACTGGCCGGGCCAGCCGACCGCCATCATCACGCCCTTGTCGGACATCTTGAAATTATAGTACGGCCACTCGCCATTCGTCGGCCTGCCGCCGATGGGTGCAAATTTCAGCTCCGCACCCACACCCATCTCATTTTGCCGTACTTCAAAGCTGCGCATGGAATTGCTGTCCCCGCGGATGGAATGAAGAACAACAGATTCCTTTTCAGGGTGGTTCAGCAGTATGTCAATCGCCCGCAGGTCCTTAATGATCGGGGTCTTGACGCCGGAGGTGTTCTTAAGATAGACCGTCCATTCCACAACGGGGAAGTTCAGCCACTGAACGGCAACACATTTAATTTCAAGCTTCGTCGCAGGGTCTGTATAGGTTAGGATCGTTTGCTTGCGAAATTCATCCTGCCAAAAGGTTTCTTTCTTGAACGTCCAGCTTTTGAGGAGTTCTTGTGACGGTTTGCCGTCGTACAAAAATGAAAACACAGGCTCTGCATATGTCTCTTGACCAAAACACCCGGACATAAACTGTCCGGCATCTGCCATCTCTTCAGGCTTGACTTCAACGGCAACCAGCAGCGCCGGCATCACAGACGCAATCAACAGTACAATAAACCAGGATACTCTCACAAGACGTCCCTTTCCATAGGATTGATGACACACCTATGCCAAAGTATTGCCAAATGCCATGATTATCGCCGCCAGAATCAGCAGCGCAATGGCGACATAGATCTGCATGCGCGGCGTGCCATGTATCCCTTTCCACTCGCCGCTGATAAAGCCGACGGCCTGACCGCCGATCATCTGCATGGCTTGCTGGATGCCGAATCCAACCGAGGCGCCAAGAGCGCCGAGCATCAGCATCCCCTTGCCCATCAATGCGAGACTGAGAATCGCACTAAGACCCATAACTATGGACAGGCACAATTCCTTCCATGATGTTGACAATGCCTTCCATGACTTGTTTTTGGTCATCAGCCAGGCGGGATATAAAACATTAACCAACCCTCCGGCACAAAGGCCGACGGCCCAAACCGCAAAATTGGCCGGGATGTCGCCTGCGCCCTGTGCCTTCATCGCTTCAACAATAGGCCCCTGGCTATAGACAAACGCAAAGCTGATGCCGCAGGAAAGAATGCCCCCCAAAATCACCATAATAAATCCTACGATAAAACGGCCGGAAGTATTCTGTACCTTTTTCAGGGCTTTGTCGCGGCCAAACCCTGACAGAGAGGCAGAAATCACACCCAGAACCATTACACCGGCGCCGCCAAGCACCGTAAGACCCGCCGGCGAAATCAAATCAGGAGCATTGCTGAATAATCCCGTTCCCTTGAACACCATCGGAAGCATCACGCCAAGCGTAACCCCCACTCCCGTAAGAATGCCGCCTGTAAGACAAAAACCGATACGCAAAAAACATAAAAAACAGAGTACATTGGCAATACCCCACGACAAAGAAAAGAGATTCGATTTGATGAGAATCAGAGGATCGATGCTTTTGTAGGCATTGATTGCGTTGGGGCAAAAAACCAGCGTTACGAACCAGGGACCAATGAACAAACTGAACAATGAGGAAATGAATCCAAAATGTTCATAGCGAAAGCGTTTCATCAATTTTATGGGCCAACCGCCGCTGCCCATCAGCAAACCCGCTATCACAACAGTAAAAACACCAAACAAGATCGCTGAATCCATTCGCTATCATCCTTTGATTATAGTTCTATAAACATTTAAACACACGTTTTATCGATTTCCCGCTGGTTACAAAAACTGTGTCGCTACAGAAACACGGCTGATTTTATATTATTATATAACCATTCTTTTTGTCAATGTTATTTCATTGGAATTAATACATCCCTCAAAACAATTGCATATAATCGTGCATCGATAAAGCGAAAAGTTATCGATTCATAAAAGCAAGTCCCCCTCTAACAATTCAATCTCTCAGGAAGAACACATATAGAAACTCAACAGCTCTCCCCCGCCGAACAAAATCAAACATTACACACTTTTATGCAAAAAAAGGGCAGGTTTCCCTGCCCCCTTTATCTGTTATATCCCAAAATCACTAACCCCGCTGTTGACTATGAGCGACGGCGACGCAGCATCGCCAGGGCTCCCAGAGCCAGTAAGCTCATTGTAGCCGGTTCGGGAACT
>CAZYQN010000002.1:61508-183481 GCA_964649955.1 uncultured Pirellulales bacterium | reverse complement strand
CAGCATCGCCAGGGCTCCCAGAGCCAGTAAGCTCATTGTAGCCGGTTCGGGAACTTCTGCAATCGTTACGCTGAGACCGGTCAGATCGCCGCCATAGAAAGCGTCCGGGCCATACCCCACCACGAAGTCGAGTGTATCGCCAGCCGTCAGGGTCAGTATGGCATTGTAGGCCACACTGTTCGTTGTTTCGGTGGGAAGGATACCCAGAGGAGCATAGCCATAGTTGCCCTCAACAATCCCATCCATCAGAGAACCCGTAAAGGTAGGAATGTAGTCGGGATCTGTCCCATTGTACATCGTGCCGTTCAGTACGACATGAACGTCGGTGGAGACATCGTTTTGACATCCGTAGAAAAGGGCATCTACTGAAATCGTCATGTCACTGGGCGCCGTCCAGCGGATCAGCGGAGCATATTTATCGCCCCACTGGGCCGGATGCAACATCACCGCATCCGGAGCCCACCACTGGTTGCCGAATGCAAATGCCTCTTGCTCGTTTGAGAAGAATATGACGCCGGGCACCAGGTTATTGCCCGCGTTGCCCCAGTAGCCTATCGCTGGATCAGCCTGCCATTCGTGGGAATACTCCCAGGCATAAAAATCGCCGGCGCCATCCTCCAAGTAAACGCCCCACGACCACGCTCCGACGGGATTAGTCGTTTTAGAGAAGTCCGTCTCGAGATCCCAGACCGCAGCACTGGATACGCTTGCCGCTGCTAAAACCACTACCAACTTTGCTAACATCTTTTTCATCTTTCGATCCTCCAAAAATAATTGAATATATTGTTGTAAACACCCACGTTAAAAACAACAGCAATTTATTGAAAACCAGCCCAGCCGTAATAATATCGGCGGGGCTGGTTCAGGGCATATAGGGACAACTTAGGGAGTCGTCATTGTGCAATCTGCATTCGCAGGATCGTTACACTCGAGCCACTGCAATGCGAACAGGGCAAAATCATCCATGTCTACATAGCAATTTTTGTCGAAATCCATTGGTAAATATTCGCCGCCCATAGCAATCATGTCTTCACAGGTTGGAAAATAGGGGTCAACTCTCAAAGTGAACTGTCCAACAACGTCCAGAGACCCATCGGGACCATTCGAGACGCCGGAAACATAAGGCCTTACCATATCCAGGCCATAGACATCCGGATGATAGACCACCCAATCCGTCAACGTTACCGAAAGCCCCTTCACAAAATCCTTGTAGATCAACGTACCTGCGCCGGGAGTTACCGCCGGGTACGGCCAACCCATAGTCACAGCATTGTTGTTGGCCTGGAACGGTTCAGGAGTCTCGCCCACGCCCGTCATATTGGCAAGAACGGAGATACCTGGATTTCCACCCAGAGTTTGTGCGCTGTCAAAGTAAAAGTTCATCCCATAGTAGCGGTTTTCATAATTAAAAGGCGTGGGTACCATATAGGTATAAGTATAGGTCTGCCCCTTGGTCAGGTTTTCAAAAATACTCATATTGCTGGCAACGTTTAATGCTTCGGGGAATGGATCATTGGGATCAAAAGTCAGGGCCTGCAATTCGGCAATGGACTTGTCCGTCAGTGTAATATCCCAGGGATCGTCTGGATAGTAAGTATTCCACTGTTCTTGTGTGCGAAGCGCACCTGTATCTGTTGCACCATAAAGAGTCAACGCTGACAGACTGACCCTATCTGGATTCGGTCCGCCGAGGCATTCGCGGTTCAGGCCATACTTGTCTACCAGCTCATTGACAATCGCCAAGTGCGTCGGCTCTATAAAACCATTATAAACCCGAATCTCTGCAATATCGCCTTTGAGAAACTGACTGCCGTTCCCTAAGGCACCCAGGCTGGCAACGGTAGTTTTTGTATAAGTAGATATTGCTGTTGCCTCATCTTCCATGCAATCATTTACATAGAGACGCTTTTTAAATGTATTATCGATTGTGGCAGTAAGCAGGTAATACCGATTGGTATCACTGATCGCACCACTCGACCGTATTTCCCCAACCATCGAACTCCAGAATTTAACATGATCCGGAAGTGTATCGGAGATTCCCAGTATATATCCATTGGATTGGCTATAGTTGCTGAGAAAGACCTGACTGAAATTTGTTTCCTGATTCAACTTTCCTACCACATAGATTGTATAGGTCTCCAAATCCAACGGCGCCCCGGAATTAGGATCCGAGCCGGGATAACCTTCCGGATACATATTCGGATCGGACAAATCATAGATGACAAATCCATCATCCCCGGTAAACCGGATCACATTGTGTTGTCCATTCGGAAAGGTCCCACTTTCCAAAGTAGGATTTCCCCACATAACTTGTGCATCCAGAGAACCGCCCGCCTGATCCTCCCAAACATTAACAACCTGTCCCGGAGCAATGGGGGAACCCTCTGAATCTGTCACGCCCGCACCGGCATCCAGCTGCATTACAATATCCATTGCAGGAGGCAGTGTCGACACGGTAAAAGTAATTACTTCATTCACTTTTACCAAACTGGAATATACAGTACCGCTGACAATTACGAGGTCCAAGGTATCGCCCTTGGCAACCGAAATATTCTCGGCCGAATAATTATGGGTATCATTCTTGACCGCAAGGGCATCAAAGGTTTGAAGAACAGTATCATTCAGCACTAAAGCACCTGACGAGTTTCCATAGCCTTGCTCAATGATCATATTAATGTCTATCACACCTTGTGCGGGAGCCGTCCAGCGAATCACACCGTTTACACCGGGATTATTCACACCGGTTTGAATCACTGTATCACCCGGATCAATACTTCCATTGCCATCCGTACGACTAAAGCTGTGCCAGATCAGGGACCAGGTTCCCGGAGCAGCCCACCATACACCGGCATTAGCATCCCATTCATCATATCCGGTGTTTTCTGAGAATGCGGCTTTTGTCAGTTCCGTACTGTACCCGTAACTCCATACGCCATTAGGATTGGCGCCGCCGCTGCCTATTGGCTGGCCTTTCTCCCAATCCGCTCCCAAATCATAAACAATTACTGCATTAGCTGTCACTGTCAAACATAATGTTACTACCACCATCAACAACATCTTTTTCATAATATGGTCCTCCATAAAAAATGACAATTTAGTCAAATACACTGTCTACAACAGGCCGTCCGCATACATTTTTCTGTTTACCAATATTTTCCTACGTACCCTCCAAATAAAGTTAAAGTGCCTCCTTCTGTACTTAACATTTCAAGGAAATCGGTCCGCAACATGGTATCAACATGCAAATCATAATACAAAAGAGTCCCCGAGCCGTGATGATAATCGGTTAAGGAATCATTGCCCTCTGTATACACTTTACTAACTAAAGTTGCAGTATTATCATATGCACACAAATCCATAGGATATTGATCGAAAATCATAACCATAAGCTGGGGGGATCGTTTGAGTTCATCCGTTCGAATATAATCTTTTTTTAACGAATGATTCGGCTGAAGATTCATCGTGTAAGACCAAGGCATAGGAGGATCAACATTATTAAATCCCCACACGGTTGTGTTCTTCGGGTGTAAATCCTTCTCTTGAGGAGTGCTGGGACACAAAAACACATCCTTCACCTCTAAGTAATAATAAAGCTGCCCCGTCTCAATGTTTGGTCTGACCTGAGGCCTCGCATTCCATAATTTTCCGTTACCAAATTGAAAAACCCACGGGTCAGGAAGATATTGTTTGTTGTCATTGGAATAAAAGTATGTTCCAAGCCCGATTTGTTTTAAGTTGGACATACAGACCATACGTTTGGCTTGTTCTTTAACCGATTTTAAAGCTGGCAAAATAATCCCGAGAAGCAAGGCAATAATTGCAATAACCACCAGTAATTCAATTAAGGTAAAACCCTTCTTGGCCTTCATAAATCCACTCCTGTTTATCGAATAATCTTCTCTCTGATTTTCCCGGAACACTCTCCTACACTTTTTTAAATTATACATATTATATTACTATTCACCAAGCTTATTTTTAAAATTTTCTAAAATATTTTCTTCACGACCCGCCTTATATTATATATATTCTTTTATATTAAATACTTAGATCACATGAAAATCTATCAGGGCAATCCTATTATCCAGTCGATTCATAAAGTTAAAAGGAAGCAAAACGGAAACTCAATCTTTGTCAAAGTTGCTGATTACAGTAGCACGATAACTAAACGGAAACCAGCAGGCCGAGACCGAGTTCTACAGATTTTCCCTCCCCCGAAGAATTGACGAGAAAGCCCTTGTTATGAAGATTTATCCATTTTAAAAACCCCCAATAGGATCAAAATACAAGATGTTTTCTTGATATTATACATCTTCTTATCTTCTCAAGTAAAACGATAAATAAATAACATTGAAGAGTTTACAAAAAGAGGGCAGATAATGTACTGTTTTTTTCAAATTTGTTATCGGACACAAGAAAAAAGTCCTCAATTTGGTCGATATGGGAACTGGAACGATAAGGGGGACCAGATAAGAAAAACAATTGATCAGATTGTTGACAAAGATAAACTGCCAAAGTCTTGACCCGCAACGACACCCTCTTTAAACACTACTTCGCCAAAAAGAGATAAAACTATTATTTGCTGATACTTAGGTTCATGAAAAAAATATCAAGATGTGAAAAAAACTTACGGAACATTTGACAAATCTGAACGTCTTAAATAGAGTATGCTATTGTCGCTATAATTCTTAAATGATATCCAAAACTTCTTTGACTATGGGCGAGTGGTATTCTACAACCAGAAGGTTTCGAAATCAGCTTGCGGCGCTGCTTTTTTTGCGCTATGCCATTTCCTGTATAAGTCTTTTAGCTTTTGTATTTGGAGTTTTGGTCTTATCTCTTCGGGTTTTATTCGGCTACTCTTTGGATAGTTTGGCCGTCCATATCACTTTTGCCGCCGCCCTGTCAGGGGCTTTGCTGTATTCCCTGATACGAATGCTGACAAGCATCCCCTCTGCCGCTGCACTTGATTCGGTATTGGACAAGTCAAACTATTGCGGCGGTCTTTTGATGACCTCGTCGGAAACCCCTATCGGTTCTTGGGCATCGTATATGCCAGCCCTTCAATTGCCCCGGATGCGGTGGGACGGCTGGCGACCTGTTTTGGTTTTTGTGTCGGCACTGCTGTTTCTGGGATTTGGTTTTTGGGTACCGCAGCGCTATATCACGACCCATACGGCCGGACGACTGGAGATCGATGAACAATCGCAACAGATAAAAGAGCAGATTCAAATACTGCAGGAAGAAGCGATAGTCTCCGAGGAAACCGCCAGCGCAACAATGGAAAAAATCGACCAGGTCCATGAGACGGCGCTGGGACGGGACCCGGTTAAGACCTGGGAGGCCCTGGGCCATTTGCAGGACCAACTCAAAAAAACGGCTGAAGAAGCTGCCGTGGGAATGCTGGCTGAAACAGAGACCTTGGCTCAAGCCGAAACGCTGGCACAGGCACTCAATGAAACAGCAGCGGAGCTGGAACCGCAGGCTCTGGAAGGGGCACTTTCCCAGTTGGCCCAAATGACCCAGTCCTTACTGGAACAGAATACCGCATTAAAAGGAAATTTAAGCAGTTCGCTTGCTCAGTGTCTGCAAGAGAGCCAACTCAGTCCCGAACAGCTCCAAGAACTGCTTGGGGCACTTCAAGGCCGAAAGGCCGAACTGTCGCAGTGCATGGGCCGTATCTGTACGGGAGAGCTTGTTGAGATGAAACTGCTGCAGATGTGCCAAAAATCCGGACAATGTAATGCGGAAGGCTTAAAAGCAATGCTTTCGGTGTGCCAAGGAGGCCAATGCGCCAAAGATGCTATCGCACTCTATATGAACAATCCGAACTGGGGGATCGACCGCGGCCGGGGTGATGCCCCTATGGTTTGGGCAGATCCAAGCAGTCAGAACGATACCGTGTTTAAGGAACAGCTTTTGCCGCCGGCGTCACTGTCCTCTCTGAAAGATTCCCAGCTTGTGGGGGTCAGCGTTTCGGCACCGAGTACAGAGGACGGCGAGGTTTCCTCATCCTCCGGCGGATTGGAATCGGCTCAGGCGGGAAGCGGACAAGCCGTTAAGCAGGTCATTTTGCCAAAACACAAGGCCGCAGTAAAAGAGTATTTTGAACGGAACAGCGAACCCCAATAAGACGTGAACGGATCACGGACGCTCTATCGATATCGATGTGTCGGGGATAACTTAAAAAGACGGGAGATTTCATGGGAAGTGAGAAATCGAATCGACTGCTTGAACCGGCGGAGCTGCAGCCTGCCGCTGCGCTTGCTGGAAAAATCGTTGATCAACTGGATCGCATCCTTCTGGGGCGAACAGAACTTCATCAGATGGTGCTTATCGGGCTTTTGAGCCGGGGACATATCCTTCTGGAAGGCGTACCGGGAGTCGGAAAGACCGCTTTGGTCAAAGCCCTCGGACAAATGATGAAGCTTACTTTTAACCGTGTTCAGTTTACACCGGATATTATGCCCGGCGATATTCTCGGCTCTCATATCCTGCAGGAAGATGAACAGGGTCGGCGTAAAATGATATTTGAGGCGGGACCAGTTTTCACCAATATTCTTCTGGCCGATGAAATCAACCGGGCCTCACCGAAGACTCAATCAGCTCTGCTGGAGGCCATGCAGGAAGGCCATGTAACACTGATGGGGCAAACCCGCCCGCTGCCGCAGCCGTTCTTTGTTTTAGCCTCGCAGAATCCCATCGAACTGGAAGGCACGTATCCGCTGCCGGAGGCACAGTTGGACCGTTTCCTGTTCAAGCTGAATGTTTCCTGTGCCGATGTCGGCGTGATGGATGCCATTATTTCCAGTCGGCGCCGCGGCGAAGCACCGATGCCGGACTGGACGGTCGAGCCGGAACAGTTCGCCATGCTATTTGAAATCATGGAGCGTATCTTTCTGCCCAAACCCGTTTCACGCTATATCTCGCGGCTGGTTTCGGCCACTCATCCGGAGTCTTCGGAAGCCATCGACCCGGTCCGTCTTTATGTATCTTACGGCGCCAGTCCCCGTGCCGCCATCGCCATTGCAGAGGCGGCCCGAGCCAAGGCCCTGCTTAGCGGACGTGCGACCGTGGGATTTGAAGATGTCCGCGCCGTCGCCTCAGCGGTCCTCAATCACCGGATCATTCTGAACTATAAAGCACGTTTCGACGTGGTCAATACCGCATCGCTGATCACCCAGCTTATCTCAACTCTGGACGAAACAGGGATTCGTCTGCCTGCTGATATCACTCTCGGGGAGGCTGCGAATGCATAAGTTTTTCGGCCACTTTTTTTACAGAGCCGCCGTACTTGCGGGTTTTACATCGATTTTCCTTTTGCCGGTTTCGGCCGCCACGCGGTACGACGATATGACGCTGCAGGTTTCTGTTCCTGTCAGTTCCGGAGGTGAAAGCACGTTTGGCTATATGGATTACCGAGTCACTCTTAGCAATTCCGGTACTATCGATCATACTGTCGAATTGATCCTTCCGCACAATGCTCACGGATACGGCAATCACATCCGGCGGCTTATGCGGCAAGTCACAGTTCCGGCCGGTTCAAGCGCTACAGTTTCTCTTCTTCAACCGCCTTTGCGTATGAACGGGGATGGTATCGGTGTTGTAATCGACGGCCGCTATCAGCAGGAAGTTCTCTCTGCGGTAAATGTCAATCATTGCCAAATTCCCAGCTGGAAGTATTCAGAGCACTATTGCATCCTGCTTAGCCGTCACATCGGATTTGACGACGTCAATAAAGGGCTGGAGCAGGCGTTCAACACCGAAGAAGAAAGACGATCTTCATACAGAACCCCCAATAACTTCAGTCTGGCTCTTTCAGAATTTCCTGTTTCCGAGTGGAGCCAGGACTGGCTGAGTTACTCACGATTCCATGGGATTGTGCTTTCCGCCAATGAATGGAACACTCTTGCAAGCGGAGTCAAAGGGGCATTGCTTGAATATGTGCGGTGCGGCGGAAACCTGTGTGTGGCAGGCCCGGCTCGCTTTGATGAGAAGGCCTGCCCGTTCGTGCTGACCGAAGGACTCTTCAGGACGGCTTATCCGGGATTCGGAACCCTCATGACAACAAGCCGTCAGGATATCAACACCTGGGGCAAACCGGAGTGGCAATTACTCAAGGACAGTTGGGAGGTCTCTTCACGTTCTCTCCAGCAATCCAAAGGAATTAAAGAAGCCAACGACTGGTTTCCGGTGATCGAGAATTTATCAATACCCGTCCGCGGGCTTTTGCTGATCGTACTTATTTTTGCCGTTCTGATAGGGCCAGCCAATTTATTTTTTTTGAGCCGTAAAAAACGGCAGATATGGCTGTTCTGGACTGTTCCTTTGCTTTCGGTGATTGCCAGTGTTACCGTGTTTGGATATGCCGCATTCTCTGAAGGCTGGAAAGGTTTTACCCGAGTACAATCTCTGACGATCCTGAACGAGTCTGAAAATCTGGCTTCCTCTATCGGCATTGCAGCCTATTATTGCCCGCTGACGCCGCAGGACGGACTCCACTTTGAGTATGAAACCGAATGTACTCCACAGGTCAATCAGGATAACTATTACCGTGAAGGAACAAGCGGACGAACCGTTGACTGGACCAGCGAGCAACATCTGTCCTCCGGCTGGGTGACCGCACGAATCCCGTCGCACTTTTTATTACGAAAAAGTCAGATGCGGCGGGAAAAACTCGTCTTCTCAGAAACCTCCTCCGGGCAGTGTGAGGTCCTCAACGGTTTCGGGACTTCGGTAGAATCCCTCTACTACGCTGACAGGGAAGGAGTTGTTTATAACGCGAATAATATCGCGCCCGGGTCCAAGATACTGATGCAGCGGGTGGATTCGCAAAGCATATTTCCGATGCAGAATAATCGAACTCTCAGAATATTATTCATGGGAGATTGGCACTGGGGAATCGATGCATTAATCAAAGAACCGATCCCATATTTGCAGCCGAACTGCTATATCGCTCTTATTAAAGAGCCTTTGTTCATCGAACAGTCTCTGCATAAATCAAAAACAGAAACCTTTGAATCCGTGGTGTACGGTATCTGTCAGGGAGGCACCGATGCTGGTTAGGGCCGTAAATCTGAAGAAACATTTTAAAACCACGCGGGCCGTGGATGATATTTCATTCGGTTTTTCCTCGGGTCAGATCGTGGGGTTTGTCGGTCCCAACGGAGCCGGCAAGACAACCACGATGCGCATCATGGCAACCATTGACGAACCGACAGACGGAGATATCTTTCTGGATGGGATCTCGGTACATCAATATCCTGAGCGCGCCCGCCGGGTGGTTGGTTTTATGCCGGATTCTCTGCCGGAACACCGAGACATCACGATTGAAGATTACCTTGACTTTTTCGCCCGTGCATTCCATATCCGCTGCAACCGCCGTCATATTGTCCTGCAGGGGATCATGACTTTTACCAACCTGACAGGAATTCGCGGTAAATACATCAACGAGTTATCAAAGGGGATGAAACAACGGGTCAGCCTTGCTCGTGCCCTGGTGCATGACCCTCCGATCCTGATCCTGGATGAACCAGCCGCCGGTCTGGATCCGCGGGCACGCATTGAATTGCGCGAGTTGCTCAAGGCACTGGCCGAGCAGAAAAAAGCGGTTTTAGTCAGCTCGCATATTCTATCGGAGCTGTCGGAAATTTGCGATTCTGCAATCTTCATTGAGAAAGGACACCTGCTGAAGGCAGGGCTGCTTGACGATATCGCCAAACAAGACGTCGTTCACTGCCGAGTATTTATTCGTGCATTGTGTCCTGAAAAAGAACTCCAAGTCAAGTTACTGCAAATTCCCGGCGTCAGTCAAACCCGGCTGGTCGGAAAAGGGGTGGAAGCCGATATTGAGGGCGACGAGAAAGACAGCAGCGCGGTATTGACGGAACTGATCCGCTCCGGCATAGCTGTTGTTGAATACAAGCAGCTCAAGGCAGGACTTGAAGATATCTTCATGACTATCACCAAAGGGGAGTTAAGCTAATGGTCAGGACTGCTATTTATGATCGTTTGGGAGACTTTATCAATCCTATCGCGGTAAAAGAAATGCGTCAGGCCGTAAAGGGGCGGATACTGACATGGATGCTCATTTTGTTCCTGTTGGCCCAACTGGTCATCATCGGTATCGGTATGGTCTTCAGTGAGTTTACATCCGATTCATTTTACGGTGGACGTACCCTGCTATCGTTCCTGCTGTTTGCACTGCTGGCCGTATGCTTGCTGTGTCTGCCGGCGATCTTCGGACTGCGTTTATCCGCTGAGCGTACCGAAGGGAGAATCGACCTGCTCTTTATCACCAACATGAATTCATACTCCATCATCTGGGGTAAAACGCTGGCGGGAATCGGATTGACTCTGCTGCTTTTCAGTGCCTCGATGCCGTTTCTGACATTGACGTACCTGCTGCGAGGCGTTGATCTGCCCTCTATTTTTATCATGATGGGATTGAATTTTCTGGTGGTTGTTCTCACCATCCAGGGGGCACTGCTTTTGGCGTGTTTTCCGGGAGGTCTGATCTCGCGCGGAATCCGGTTTTTGTTCGGAATCGGCGGAGCTATTATGGTCATGTCGTTGATGGGATCTTTGTCAATGGAATTGCTCAGGACAGGCATCGGCAGCCTGATGGGAACCTGGGAATTCTGGGCCGGCACACTGACCGTCGGGGGATTTATCCTATTGGCGATGGGATTTTTATTTGTGCTTTCAGCGGTTCAGATATCCCCGCCTTCATCCAACCGGGCACCGGCGATACGCGGTTATCTTGTTCTTATCTGGGTATGTACGACGGCTTGCTGTCTGCTGTGGTTCCTCAAAACCGGTGAAAGGGAAATCGCATTGGTCTGGCTGATCCCTATGCTTATCCTGTTCAGTCTGAGCTTTACTATTTCGCTTTCTGAGCGGCAATCGTACGGAGTACGGATAAGAAGATCGATCCCCAAAAACCGTCTGCTGCGAATACCGCTGTTTTTTTTCTACAGCGGAGCCGCCGGAGGCGTACTGTTTTCAGCAATTATGCTTCTTTTGACGCTGGGCGGATTTTATCTGGCCAGCACCGTCAGCCCGACTATTACCAGGGTATTATCAGAAGACGTTCATTTGATGATCCTGTCTTCATGCCTGTACCTTATCTGCTACGGCCTTTCGGCACTGATTGTACGTCGATTGTTCTTTTCGCCGCAGACCTCTAATGTTGTCACTATTACCATTGCTATGATCCTGCTGGCGGTCGGCAGCCTGGGACCGTTTCTATTTGCGTGGATATTCATTCATCACGACGTTGACCGCATCCCAGAGGTCTGGTACCTGGGCAATCCTCTGATCGTATTTATTGAAAAGAAAACTCTGGGAATAACCCTGACTTTCACGATACTCTGGGCTTTGGCCGTATTCGTACTGAACATTCCCTGGTTTATTTCTCAGATTCGCGGATTCAAACCCCTGGATATTCCGGCCGAGCCTGCACAACCAGCCCCGCTGTCTGACAAAGAGTGATCTCGCCGTGAACAATGAACAAAAACATGCTTTGCTTGAAGGCCAACAAGCCGGTATCCGCTACGGCCTGACGGTTCCCCGCAAGGTGCAGATGGGACTAGTCGGAAGCCAAGTGGGAAACCGCTGCGGCAGTTCTCTGGAATTTATGGATCACCGTGAATACATCCCCGGCGACGACCTGCGTCGGATCGACTGGGGCGCTTATGCCCGCAGCAACAAGCTGTCGGTAAAACTGTACCGCAATGAGGTGATGCCGCATCTGGACCTTATCATTGACGGGTCACGTTCCATGACACTGCCGGAAACGAAAAAAGCATATGCGACACTGGGACTGGCGGCACTGCTCAGTCAGGCCGCTCGAAACAGCAGTTACACCTATCAGATATGGAACGCGGGAACTATCTGTAACAAAATAGAGAACGGCACATTGGCGCCGGTGCTTTGGGAAGGACTGGATTTTGACTTTTGCGGCAGTTGCGCCGATTCCTTCCGGTTGGCCATGCCGGCCTTGAAACCGCGATCCATACGGGTTTTTATCAGTGATCTGTTGTGGATGGGCGAACCCCATGCGGTCTTGTCCATGCTGTCCGATCAGGCAGCGGCGGTCATCATCGTGCAATTACTGGCCGACGAAGAAATCCATCCGCCCCAAAGCGGTAATATCCGTTTGCTGGATTACGAGACCCATCAGTATCAGGATATCTATGTGGATGCTCTTGCACGAAAAAGGTATGAGGAAAATCTGTCCCGTCACCAATCCAACTGGAATCGATTGTGCAGTCAGACCGGAGCAGTCATGCGAACACTGATTGCCGAAACTCTGACGACCAACTGGAAGCCGGACGAACTGATTCTTGCGGAGATATTAACGGTTCTATGAATGTCCTGTTTGAATTTACACCGGCATTGGCAGCCTTGTCTTCACTGGCAATCGTGACGGCAATTTATCTGCTGCGCAATCGCTTCCGGCAATTTTACGTATCCAGCCTGATGCTGTGGACCCATCAACAGCGGCACAAACAGGGCGGGTTGAATCTGGATCGTCTGCAAACTCCCCTGCTGTTCATACTGGAGTTTGCTGCTTTACTGCTGTTGTCGCTGGCTGCCGCGGGACCGCTGCTGCGATCTAAAAGTGATATTCGCCGGCTGGTTATTGTACTCGATGATTCTTTCTCGATGCAGGCAGGGACAGATACAACATTTCGTGAAACGGCAATTCAGGAATTACACCGTTACCTGAAGGCATCAGAGCCGTTTCGTGCGACCTTCATTCTTGCCGGCCAACAGCCGATAATGCTGGCACGTGATATCAGCAGCAGCAGCGAAGTGACTGATCTGCTTAATTCATGGCGATGTTATTCGCCCTCTGCGGAGCTGGATAAGGCAATTGCACTGGCGGGAGAGCTGGCCGATCAAAAAGCACGTATTCTTGTGATCACCGACCATCCCTTCGAAACCCTTACCTCCGACAGCCCGATAGAATATTGGTCGCTTGGGAAACCTTTTGATAATGCAGGTTTTTTGTTTGCGGACAGAATCTGCGTTGACGGGCATGATCGATGTATGCTGACCGTCGGCAATTTCAGCGACAGGACCCGCGCCGTATCTTTGACTGTAGCTTCATTGGATGGTAAAACAGAGGTGTACAACAGATCCGTCGATATTTCACCCAACGAACCTTTTCAACTGATCCTTGAACCTCCGGCAGAGATGAGCCTGGCGGCAACCCTAAATGATGATGCCCTGTCCGTCGATAATTACGTTATTCTATTAAAATCAGAAAATAAAAAGGTCCGTACGTCTATCGATATAAATGATGCCGGTTTATCTTCCTCCATCACCAGGGCCATCGACGCAATCCCTGCTGCCCACCGGGTTAAAGAATCGCCGGATCTGCTGATTTCGGACAGTTCATTGCCGGAGTTGAACGATCCCTTGCTCTGGTCACTGCGTATTCAGTCCGCCTCTGAAACCTCCGCTTTCATAGGGCCGTTCATTATGAATCGCAATCATCCGCTGACGGAAGGTTTGAATCTGGACGGGATAATCTGGTCGGCGGGCAGTGCCCAGAGTCGGTCTGTGCCCATCATTTCTGCGGGCAATACCACATTGCTGGAGCAGGAACAGAACACAGGTACCGGCCGTCATCTTAGACTCTACCTGGATTCTGAACTATCAACCTTAACACAATCCCCGAATTGGCCGATTTTTTTCTGGAACCTGATCCACTGGAGACAGCGGGAACTGACAGGCCTGCAACAATCCAACTATCGACTCGGTTCGCAAGTTAGTGTTAAACTTCCGCCAAACTGTTTAAAAGCCCGCGTTATCACGCCGGACGGTCAGCGGCAGGACTACGAAAATCCTGCTTCAGAAATGGTCGTTCATGCAGACACTCCGGGACGTTATCAACTTACAATAGATACTGTTCAATATGAGTTTGCAGTCAATGCGGTCTCTGCATCGGAGTCGGATATGCGCGGCTGTCGAGTTACACAGAAAGCAAGTCCGGATCAGGCCTCATTGTTCCGGTGGGAGTATCGTCCCTGGGACGGGATACTGCTGCTGATCGCACTGGTTCTTATGGCTCTGCATCACTATCTGATCTCATCACGAATCACAGGAGGGAACGCATGATTTTCAAAGAGCCTGTCTGGCTGCTGCTGCTGATCCCTGCTTTTGTATCTTTATGGCTCTTAAAGTTTCCCTCGCCGCTGATGCATCGATTACGGATGCTTTCGACGGGATTGCTGATTTTGGCACTGTGTGGTCCGCTTATTCAATTACCGTCCCGGCGGGGAACAGTTGTTATCGTCGCTGACCGCAGTGCATCGATGCCGGAAGACAAAGACACTCGACATCAGGAAATCACACAACTGATTCAGAAAAACAAGAAAACCCGAAACCGCCTTGAAATCGTATCGTTCGGAGAACAAGCAACCGTCGAACCGATCACACACGGCAGTACTTTTCAGGGTTTTACCGGCAAAGTCAATCCCGATGCGTCGCATCTTGCTGAAGCGATTCAAACGGCCGTCTCTTTGATCCCGCCTCACAGCCCCGGACGAATCCTGCTGCTGACCGACGGCTGCCGGACCGGGACGGATCCTTCCTCAGCGGTCTTTTCGGCTGTAAGCAGACAGATTTCGATTGACTATCGCCTGATAGAACGCCCCGGTGCAATGGATCTGGCTATCTCAGAAGTACAATCGCCTTCCACGGTTGAGCCCGGAGAAGCCTTCATGATGACCGTCTGGGTTCAATCCCCGGTTTCGCAGGAAGTGGTGTATCAGCTTCAACGCGGCCGCCAGGTCATTTCGGAAGGCAGCCGCCGTATTCCGGCGGGCCTGTCACGATTGACATTTCGGGATCAGGCCGTTGAGCCGGGAACCCTTGCCTATACCGTTAACCTCCAGGGAGCCGGACAGGACCCGATACTGGAAAATAATACCGCAAAAATACTTATCGGCGTTCGGGGCCGCAAGCCCCTGCTGTGTCTGTCTTCGCGGCCGGATTCCGGATTCGGAAATCTGCTGGCTCGATCGGGACTGACGATTGAGATACAGACGCCGGTACAAATGGAATTTTCTCTGGAACGGCTGTCAAGCTATCAGGGGATGATACTTGAAGATGTTCCGGCCAATACGATTGGCACAGTCGGGATGGAAAATATCGCCGAATGGGTGACAAAAACGGGTACCGGGCTAATGATGACCGGCGGGAAAAATGCGTACGGGCCCGGCGGCTACTTTAAATCACCTCTGGAGCCGATTATGCCGGTTTCGATGGAGCTGCGCAGGGAGCATCGAAAGCTTTCTTTGGCCATTGTTGTGGCACTGGACCGTTCCGGCAGCATGGGTGCTCCGGTCGGTTTCGGCAAAACCAAAATGGACTTGGCAAACCTGGCGACGGTTGAGGTGCTGGACATGCTCTCGCCGATGGATCAGTTCGGCGTACTAGCCGTGGACAGCAGCGCCCATCTGATCGTCGAACTGTCGGATGTTTCCAAGGCGGCTGCTTATCGCAACAGGATATTGCAAATCGAATCGATGGGCGGCGGTATTTTTGTATATGAGGCTCTCAGTCATGCAGCCAAAATGGTTCTCTCGGCAGAGCCGCAGACAAAACACATTATCCTGTTTGCTGATGCCGCCGACTCCGAAGAGCCGGGCCAGTATCGCGAATTGCTGGCCGAATGCACCAATGCCGGCATCACGGTCAGTGTCATCGGGCTGGGCAAACCTACCGATGTAGATGCTGCTCTGCTTGAAGAGATTGCCGCACTCGGACAGGGGCGGTGCTTCTTTACCGAAAGTCCGGAGGAACTGCCGCGACTGTTTGCACAGGACACTTTTGTCGTCGCCCGCAGCTCGTTTCTTGAGACTCCCACGCCCGTTGAAGGCCTTTCTTCAATGCTGACTGTCACCGGCCGTCAATTTGATATCCCGTACACCATAGGCGGCTACAATCTTTGTTATTTACGGGAAGGCGCAACTTTGTGTGTCATTTCAAAGGATGAGTATCAGGCGCCTATTGCCGCCGCCTGGCAGTCCGGCATCGGCAGAACGCTTTGCTATACACCGCAGGTGGACGGTCCCTTTACCGGCGACATCGTCAATTGGCCGGATTTGGGGAAATTTCTGTCAAGTTTGGCCAGGTGGACCGCGGGCGAGCAGGGACAACTCGGCGATGAAATGGCATTAACCCAGCAGGTTCAAAACGGAAATTGCCGCATTCAGCTGCATTTGAGTCCATCACGCAAAAAACAGCTTATCACGAAAAATCCGCACGTGACAACGCTTTACGGATATACCGGCGATACTCCGCTTTCACAAACAAGGGAAATGAATTACGAAGACCCCGATACATTGACGCTGGAATTACCGCTGCTGGGGGCACGGACGTATTTATCAACGGTGGAAGTTCCCGGCTTGGTGCCGGTTACACTGCCGCCGGTCGCCCTGCCGTATTCGCCGGAATTTCAGCCGGCAAATCGTCAGCAGGCGGCCGAGCTGCTGGCCGGGATTGCCCGCTCCACCGGCGGAAAGGAACGGATCGACGTTGCAGAAATCTGGAATGACTTACCGTCTAAAAAACAAATCTTTGCGCTGGCACCTTATCTTATTGTTCTTGCGATAATACTGTTTTTATTGGAAATTTTTCAGCGCCGCACCGGATTGCTGTCAACCGTAAAATGGGATATTGCGATTGCCCGCAAAGTCCAAAGCGGCCTGAAACATATAAGGCCGGTCGGTTTGAAGGCATTGCGTCAGGCCAAACCATCGCATCTTATGTCCGTCGAAGATAAAACCCTCACTGCACCAACGGCAGCGGATCAACCGTCCGGCGAGGATCAACAGGGACTTTTTGATGCCCTGTCAAAGGCTCAGCATAAAGCCCGGTCCAGAACAAAACGGCAATGAGAACGGAAACATTGATGATGAAACCGAAACAGAAGAAATGGAAGCGGTGGATGCTCTGGGCGGCACTTGCGTCACTGGGGGTATTCCTTTTTTCACCCGTCGTATTGTACTATATCAAAAATAAGGCGGCCTATAATCGCAAGATCCGGGAACTGGCGGAGGCGGGTTTTCCGGTCTCGATGCCTGAATTGAAAAAAAGATATGTACTGCCTGAAGGAGCCGAGAATGCCGCAGATGTCTATATTCAGGCATTCAGGCTTTACATCGATCCCAATCAGACCGAACAAGAGTTTCTGCCGGTACGAGGCTGTTATACACCGCGGGGTGATGTGCCACCCTATCCAAAGGAGGTAATGGATGCAATTCGGTCTTCGCTGGAGAAGAACAAAGACTGCCTTGCCCTGCTGGACAAAGCCGGTCGGATTGAGCGATGTTTGTTTCCACGCTCGTTTGATATACTCGGGTTCACCAGAAACTATTTATCAGAATTGAAAAAAACAGCCCAGTTATTGACCGAACGGAATCTGTATCTGGCCCAGACAGGACAGACAGACGAGTTATTTGACTCCACACAAACCTGTATAGGACTTACAAACGCTCTGTCCGAGCAACCCTTTTTAATCAATCATTTAGTCAGCATGTCTATCAAAGCAATAGCTGCCGCCGGGCTTGAAAACAGTTTGAATCTCACCGGGTTTTCTGAGGAACAACTGGCTATCCTTCAGCAACGCGTTTGCTGGATGCGGAAAATCGATACATTCCCGGAAGCCCTGATATCTGAATGTGTTTACATTCCTGAAACTCTTGAGCTGCCCCTTGGCGAACAGCTCCAAATGCTTGGTTATTCAGTGGTCGGTAATTTCTGGGACAAGCCGTTGTTTTTTTTCTATTCCATTTCAGGGCTAAAATATCAAGATGCTTTGCTGATCATCGAATTCAGAGAAAAGGAGAGTAAGGCCGCCCGATTGCCGCTGCATGAACAGCTTGACGTTTTTAACCGGATTGAAAAAGAGCTGATCAGTTATTCCAAACTTCACTGGCTTCTTCATGTTAATGCAACACTATTCAAGGTCACTAAAATCAACCTGCGTGTTGAGGGAGGTCTGCTGTGCGCTGAAACGGCACTGGCGATCGAACGTTACCGTCTCAAGCATAAAACTCTGCCTGCTTCGCTGGAGGACTTGGTGCCGGAGTTTCTTGACACGGTTTACCTCGATCCCTTTGACGGAAAACCGATCCGTTATAGTCTTCGCGATAGCGGGGGCTATACTGTCTATATCATCGGTGAAGATGGCATCGATCAGGGCGGGCTTGACCGTGAGCAGATGGCAAAAATAAAGGGAATCCGTACGACAGAAGAATTCGATTGGCCATTCACCGTTAAACATTAATCGATATGTCCGCACGGAGAGGGTCAATAATACCCTCTTTTCGACAAGAGAAACGGTTTATTCGCCGATCATTAACGCGGCGCTTTCGCTTCCGGATGACGGGCAAGGATACCGGCAAGCTCGGCAATAACTTCTGGCTTTGATGCGGCAAGATTTCGGCTTTCCAATGGATCCGCTACATAATCATATAATTCCAGAATTGCCTTATCAGCGGACTCTCCCGGACGCTTCCACTCGATAAACCGATACCGTTCGGTGCGTATGGCCCGCCCGACCCGCTGACCCCGCGGAAAAGCATGATATGCATGATCCCGGATCCGGACAGCCGGATTGCGAAGCACCGGCACAAGACTGATGCCGTCCATCGGTTGCGGTCCCAGCGGGGCAGGCAGTCCTGCAAGTTCAGCCAAAGTGGGATAAATATCTACCGTTTCAGCAAGCTGACGAGTGTGTACTCCAGATTTGCCGATTCCGGGAGCTGAAATAATAATGGGAATACGGTTGGCCTGTTCATAATTGGTATGCTTGGTCCAGTACCCCAAGTCGCCCAAATGCCAGCCGTGATCTCCCCAGAGTAGAATCAATGTATTCTCTGTCATCTTCAGCCGGTCTAATTCATCCAGAACACGCCCGACTTGGGCATCCATATAACTGATAGTTGCATAGTACCCGTGAATCAAAGACCGCTGAAGGTCTTCATTCAGCGGCGCCGGCCCCACAACGGGTTCATACTGGTCAATCTCAATCATCCCTTTATTGGCAAAAGCCGGAGCACCCTCTGGAGGTGTCTGACGTTTTGCCAACGGGAAAACCGCACGGTCATACATATCCCAATACTTTTTCGGCGCGCATAGGGGCAAATGAGGTTTGACAAAACCCAGCGCTAAAAACATCGGCTCATCCGGATGGTCTTTGGCCGCACGCAGCCGACGAATACCTTCCTCGGCAATCCGTCCATCAGCATAGGCATTGTCCGGCACATCAGCTATTTCCCAGGCATGTCCTCTCGGCAGACTTCCGATCCGATCCAGTTGCTGATTGGTGAACAACGCCTCTTCGCGTGTAAGCCGCCCCCCTGCCGAATTTTCGGGCAGCCGGTATTCCACCACCGGTTCATAATGAGGCTCTGAACTCCAGGAAACCGAATCCCCCGTATTGCCGTGGCCCACATGAAAAAGCTTTCCAACACTTTCCGCCTTCCATCCATGCTGCATAAAATACTGGGGAAGCGTTACCGCTTCAGGCATGATCTTTCTAAACGGAGTACCCAGTCCGTAAAGCCCCAGAGAAGTCGAACGACTGCCGAGCATAAGGTTGTACCGCGAAGGAGCACAAACAGCCTGATTGCAGTATGCCAAATCGAACGTCGTTCCGCGTGCGGCAAGACGATCAATGTTGGGGGTTTTGGCCAACGGATCGCCATAGCATCCCAGTGTAGGTTTGAGATCATCAACACAAATCAGCAGGACATTAGGCTTGTTATTCCGTCCCCGCGTCACAGGACCAACCCCTGCACAGCCGCCGGTCATAAAAAGTGAACCTGCGGTCAGACCAGCCAGCTTTATAAAATTCCTGCGATCCATTCAAATCTCCAAAACGATTTTAACACGCTGTGAATAGTCTAACTGGACCCATCGGATCATCGCCGTTGCCCGACACATCTTTTTTATACGCTGCGATAATCACGACGCGAACTGACGAGCCACTCGGGATTTCCGGTTCCACCTGCAAAGGCGTTCTGCGCCGGATTCCACTTGATGACCTGGCCGTGATAATACGCCAAATTCATCAGATGACAGCAAATGACAGAGCGGGTGCCGACGCCTTCGTGCGTAATAGGCTTTTGACGCGAAACCATGGATTCAAGAAAATCACCGACATGGCAATCACGAACTCTGTAAAGGCGTTTCTTGGCGTCTTTGAGAAAATCGCGTTCGACCATCGACAGTTTTGATTCGAGGGTTCCGCCGTCTTCCCTCTGGGTAAACTTGGCGATAACCTTGTCGCCCAGCGTGAAACAGAACCTTCCGCGGTTGACCTGAATCCGGCCGTTTTCACCGAAGATATCCACCCCGAAACCATCTTTATGCTCGACCACAACACCATCTGCATACACCAGCTTTGCACCGCGTTTTGCATTTTTGTTGTCCGGAGGAAGTATTTCAACGGGGCCACTCTCATCCATTCCCAGTGCCCACTGAGCGATATCAAGGTGATGTGCCCCCCAGTCCGTTACCATTCCGCCGCCGAATTCCCGGTAGTTGCGCCAATTCGGGAAATGATCGTGCATTCCGCGAGGGCATAATTCTGAATTGTAGGGCCGCATTGCAGCAGGGCCAAGCCACATATTCCAATCCAGACCCGGTTCCATCGGCTCTTCGGGCAGGTCACAGGGTCTTCCGGGGTCCCCGAAACTGCATTCGATACGATGGATTTTACCAATCGCTGCGTTCTGAGCCAGTTCACAGGCAACCCTGAATTCGCGACTGGATCGCTGCATCGAGCCGGTCTGCAAAATCCGCCCTCGAAGATTAACTTCTCTGGCAACCTCCACCGCCTCTGAAATATTATGCGTCAAAGGCTTTTCGCAATAGACATCCTTGCCGGCACGAAGTGCCGCTAAAGTAATCAATGCGTGCCAATGATCGGGTGTCGCAATACATACTGCATCTATATCTTTTCGCGCCAGCAATTCCTCGAAATCAACATAGGCAGCACATTCTGCTTTGCCCTGATCGGGATACCGAGAGTAGTAATTCATTACTCTCTTTTGAGCATCTTCCCGCCGGGTGGTATCAACATCGCAGACTGCTACGACGTGCGAGCGAGACATAAACAAATCCAGCAAACCCCGACTCTGTTTTCCCATTCCGATAAATCCCATAGTAATTCGGTCATTGGCGGATGCCTCAGCAGCCCAAAGGGTTGAGGGAATTATTACAGGAGATACTGCAGCAACTTTAAGAAATGATCTTCGTGTCGTTGACATAGCCATATCCATCCATTTTTAGATTTTGGTATTTTTTTTTGAAAACCCAATATAATTACATTTATATTAATAACGAATAGATTGAAATGTCTATTGCATTTACTTTTTATAAAATTTTCTATGAATAACTCATCACTCTTCCATAACAATAATAGCCTTTGAAAGAACGATTTCAACCGTAAAAAGGGTCACCAAGCAGTCTCAAGCAAATCCTGAAGGACTGCCACAGAGATACCGTAAATAAGTGCATCTTCCCCGGCTTTAGCGGCACGAATCTCAATCTTCCGCACTGAATTATCATAGACCCCTCTACTCATCTCCAGACGGATTGATTTGGCGAAATCCTCTGGAAAAAGAAGATTCACATACCCCCCTAATATCAATACATCCGGATCATAGCTGTTTATTGCATCAGCGGCACATCGGCTGAGCCGTTGGGCAACATAGTCCCGGAGTATCATCGCATAAGCATCATGTGCAGCAATCGCATCTGGCCAGACGGAGAGTAACATTTCAGGGGTCGGGTTATCGATAAGTCCTTTTGATAAAATAGTTTGAGCGCCATTCCGTACATCGCGTTCAATCTTGGCAACCAGCGCTGGGCCGGAGATATGCGCCTCCAGACATCCCTGATGACCGCAGCCACAGACTGGTCCGTTAGCATCTATAATATTATGCCCGATTTCCCCATAACGGCCTGTGGCGCCGAAAACCAATCGACCATTCATATAAACTGTTGACCCAACGCCATTTGCAACATTTAAGTAGAGAATGTTTTTAGATGCAAGTTCCGGATCGGCGGCAATCTCGGCCAGCAGGCGAACACGGTTGCTGTAAATCTTGATTGGGAATTGAAAATGTTTGGCAAGCATTTGTCCAAGGGGAACATCTTTCCATCCCAATGGGCTTGAAAGGTGAATTATACCGCCAGGCAAAACCGAACCGCTGAGTGTTATTCCTGTACCTAAAATATTCTCTGAGCTTATGTTACGATTATCCAAAAGACTTATGAGCCGTTCACAGATCAGCCCAAGGACATGTTCGGGGGAATGATTGACCCCCAGTGGAATATGCAATTTATCGGTCATCTGACCAATAAAATCAAAGATGCCGATTATCACACTGCTCGGATTAATTTCGATTCCAATGACATAGTAACAAACGGGATTTAGACTTAGGATGATGGGTTTTGGCCCACGCCTTTCGCTTAGGCCGCGATTTTCAATCACCAATCCTTTATCACGAAGACGGGCAACGATTGTACTTGCAGTAGAACTGCCAATACCCACCAAACGACAAAGCTGGGTCTGTGATAAACTTCCGTGTTTTCGCAATAGAGATAAAATCAGCTTTTCATTGCGTTGGCCTGCGCTTTTTGAATCTATGGGACTCTTGGTCATACCTGCTATTTCCTGAAAAATACTCTTTGCTCCAAATTATCTCGCAGTGTGATATTTTACAAGTTTTTTTCTATTAATTTTAATTTTTTCTATATCCGATTTTGTCTATATATTCCATAAATCATCGTTTCATTGTTTTTTTGAAAACATAACTTGCATTTTAATGCTGAAAATGATAAAAAATAATCTCATGGCATGTGCTATTTTAGATGAGTACTTCAAATTATAAATGAAGGGTAGGTCGATGAATGATTTGTTTAGCGTCAATGGAAAAGGAATAGTGATCACTGGCGGTGCCGGCGTCTTGTGTGGAGCCTTGGCGGAAGATTTAGCTGCGGCAGGTGCCAAGGTATGCATTGCCGATTATGATGAGTTTCGGGCTAATGAAGTGGCCCAAAGAATTCAGAATGCGGGCGGGTATGCCCTGCCTCTGCGGATAAACGTTTTGGAAAAAGCGGAAATCCAAGAGGCATTTGCCTGTGCGCTTAATTCAATGGGACGCATAGATGTACTGATCAACGGTGCCGGGGGCAATAAAAAGGAAGCAACGGCCACTGATCAACTTCCCTTCTTCGATTTACCCAGTGAAGCATTGAGGGGGGTATTTGATTTGAATTTCCTGGGCACTTTTTTGCCTTCGCAGGTTTTCGGCAAATATTTTGCCCAGCAAAAAGAAGGTAATATTCTTAATGTATCCAGCATGAACGCTTTTCGCCCTCTGACTAAGATTTGCGGTTATTCGGCGGCCAAGGCGGCAGTCAGCAATTTTACCCAGTGGCTGGCCGTCCATATGTGTCAAAACTATTCCACAAAAATTCGTGTCAATGCCATCGCTCCGGGATTCTTCCTGACCCAGCAGAACCGCTTTCTTCTGACCGACGAAAAAACCGGCGAGCTGACTCCGCGAGGAAAGACCATCCTTGATCATACCCCTATGGGACGATTCGGACAGGCCGAAGAGTTGTGCGGTACGGTAAGATGGCTGCTTAGTGATGCGTCAAAATTTATTACAGGGACTGTCATCCCGATTGATGGAGGATTCTCCGCCTTCAGCGGCGTGTAAAGGCGCTATGCCAGTTTTTACAAGAATGCCTGCATTGCGGACTCTCATAGCTATCTGCTGAAAGAAACGCCGCAGAAAAAAACTGAGAACATATATGCTTTATTATCAGCGTGGAAATCCACAGGACAATTTGAGCCTTGATGACCTGAAAGCGGGTCTGTATGAAGCTCTCGGCAAACTGGGCAAACAGCAAAAAGTACTGGCAATCCCGCCGGACATCACTCGATTCTACTCGCGGGCGGGCGATCTGACGCGGCTGGCCTGGCAGTATTACGGTAACGCAATGACGGATATTCTGCCGGCATTGGGAACTCATTTTGCTATGAGTGAACACGAAATCCGCCGGATGTTTGGCGATATTCCTCAGGAGCTGTTTCGCGTACACAACTGGCGCAGCGACTTGGTAACACTGGGGCGCGTACCGGGTGAGTTTGTCCATCAGGTCAGTGAAGGCATACTTGATTACGATTGGCCTGCTCAAGTCAATCGGCTTTTGGTAGAAGGCGGCTTTGATTTGATTCTGTCTATCGGGCAGGTGGTACCGCATGAAGTTATCGGCATGGCCAATCACAACAAAAACATCTTTGTCGGCACCGGCGGCGCTGAAGGTATTAACAAAAGTCATTTTCTCGGAGCTGTCTACGGTATGGAACGTATCATGGGCCGGGCTGACACTCCGGTGCGGCGTGTGCTGAATTATGCCGATGAGCATTTCGCACAGCATCTGCCGATTGTGTATGTGCTGACGGTTGTCGGCAGTTCCGAAAACGGACCAATCACGCGCGGATTATTCATAGGCGATAAACTCGAGTGTTTTAATAAAGCCGCCGAATTGGCACTGAAAGTCAACTTCCAGATGCTTGATGAACCAATCCAAAAGGCAGTGGTCTATCTGGATCCCGAAGAATTTAAAAGCACATGGCTGGGCAACAAGAGCATCTATCGAACGCGAATGGCAATGGCCGATGACGGGGAGCTTATCGTACTGGCGCCGGGGCTGAAGGAATTCGGCGAAGACAAAGAAATCGACCGGCTGATTCGAAAGTACGGCTATGTCGGCACGAATCGTGTACTGGAACTGACAAAAAAGCACGCTGAATTGCAAAACAATCTCAGTGCCGCCGCCCATTTGATTCATGGATCATCTGAGGAACGTTTCTGGATTACTTATTGCCCCGGCCATATCAGCCGTCAGGAAATCGAATCGGTCAATTTCCGGTACGCGGACTTGAAAACAATGATGCAGGGCTATGATCCCAAAAAACTTAAAATGGGATATAATCGTATAAACGATGAAAACATCTTCTTCATCCCAAACCCCGGCATGGGTTTATGGGCATGGAAAGAGAAATTTCGATAGCAAAAAAATATATAAACCAGTATATGATACAGGAGTATGAAAATGACTAAAGCGGATATTGCAGTCGTCGGTTTGGCGGTTATGGGGGAAAACCTCATCCTGAATATGGAGAGCAAAGGTTTTACCGTAGCCTGCTATAACCGTACAGTTTCAAAAGTAGACGACTTTTTGAACGGTCGCGCCAAAGGCAAGAACATCATCGGCTGCCATTCCATCGAAGAGATGGTCGCTACCCTGAAACAGCCGCGTAAGGTCATGTTTATGGTCAAGGCAGGCAAGGCGGTGGATGATTTTATTGAGCTTGTTTTGCCGCATCTGCAGGACGGTGATATTCTGATTGACGGCGGCAACAGCCACTTCCCCGACACCACTCGCCGCACGCAGTATGTCGAAAGCAAGGGCAAGCTGTACATCGGCACGGGCGTTTCGGGCGGCGAAGAAGGCGCACTGCTTGGCCCGTCAATCATGCCCGGGGGTTCAAAGGCGGCCTGGCCTCACGTCAAACCCATTTTCCAGAAAATATCCGCCAAGACCGACAAGGGCGAACCGTGCTGCGAATGGGTGGGCGAAAACGGCGCCGGCCATTTTGTGAAAATGGTTCACAACGGCATCGAATACGGCGATATGCAGATGATCTGCGAAACCTATCAGATGATGAAGCAGGGATTAGGACTGTCCAATCCCGAGATGCACAAGGTCTTTACCGAGTGGAACGCCGGGGAGTTGGATTCGTACCTGATTGAAATCACTCGAGATATTTTAGGTTACAAAGACGCCGATGGCAAAGAAGTGGTTGATCTTATCCTTGACACTGCAGGCCAGAAAGGCACCGGCAAATGGACCGTCGTAGCCGCACTGGACAGCGGTCAGCCGCTGACACTGATCGGGGAGGCAGTATTTGCACGTTGCCTGTCGGCACTCAAAGAGGAACGCATCGCGGCCTCGAAGGTACTGAGCGGACCGAATATAAAATTTGATGGAGACAAAAAAGCTATGATCGACGACCTGCGGCAGGCCCTCTATGCCTCCAAGATCGTCAGCTATGCCCAAGGCTATCAGTTAATGCAGGCTGCGGCCGCCGAGTACGGCTGGAACCTGAATTACGGCGGCATCGCTTTGATGTGGCGCGGCGGATGCATCATCCGGTCAGTCTTCCTCGGCAAGATTAAGGACGCGTTTGAGAAAAATCCGTCACTGAACAATCTGCTGGTCGATCCCTTCTTCAAAGAAGCAGTCGTCAAGGCGCAGGACTCCTGGCGTCGCGTCGTCGTCTCGGCGGTCAACCTCGGTATTCCAATGCCCACAATCAGCGCGGCACTGGCATACTTTGACGGCTATCGTGCAGAGCGTCTGCCGGCCAATCTGCTGCAGGCCCAGCGCGATTACTTCGGCGCTCACACTTACGAGCGCGTCGATAAGCCGCGCGGCCAGTTCTTCCATACCAACTGGACCGGACGCGGCGGCGATACCGCGGCGTCGACCTATGTCGTCTAATAGGAACACTGAAATATCAACCGTAAAATGCAGATGAGGTCAACCATGGCAACGGCATATATGCACGAGGATTTTCTGCTGCTCAACGAGACGGCACGGCGGTTGTACCACGACCATGCGGCCAAGATGCCGATTTATGACTATCACTGCCACCTTCAGGCCGGCCAGATCGCTGAAGACAAGCAATTTGATAACCTCACGCAGATATGGCTCTATGGCGACCACTACAAGTGGCGTGCAATGCGCACCAATGGCGTAGCGGAAAAGTACTGCACGGGGGATGCAACTGACTGGGAAAAGTTTCAGCAATGGGCCGCGACGGTTCCGGCATGTCTTCGTAATCCCCTGTATCACTGGACACATCTGGAACTGAAAAACCCCTTTGGCATTACCACGATGGTTCTGAACGCCGATACCGCCCGCGATATTTATGACCGTTGCGGCCAAATGCTGCACAGCAAGCCGTTTAGCGTTCGCAATATTATGCGAAGCTGGAATGTCAAACTCGTCTGCACCACCGAGGACCCGCTGGATAGTCTGGAACATCATCAGGCCATTCGTAAAAGCGGCTTTGACATCAAAGTCCATACCGCCTGGCGGCCTGACAAGGCGATGGCCATTGACACCCCCGATGCATTGAACACGTGGATCGACAAGCTGGCCGAACTGACCGATTTCACTATTTCGAACTTTGACGAGTATATCGAGGCAATTCGCAAGCGGCAGGATTATTTCCACACCAACGGCTGCCGCGTCAGCGACCACGGATTGGATAAGCCCTATGCCGCCGATTATACCGACAGCCAGATTCGGGCAATCTTTCTAAAGCTCCGCTCCAAAAAAGAACTGAGCGAGCAGGAATGCACTCAGTTCAAATCGGCCATGCTCGTGGAATTCGGCCTGATGAATTTCCAGAAGGGCTGGGTCCAGCAGTTCCACATGGGCGCCCTCCGCAACAATAACAGCCGCATGTTTGCCGCGCTCGGACCGGATACCGGATTCGATTCCATCGGCGATTTTGATGTGGCTTTGCCGCTATCCCGCTATCTGGATCGACTCGACAGTCAGGGTACACTGGCAAAGACCATCCTGTATAACATCAACCCGAAAGACAACGAAGTACTGGCTACGATGCTCGGTAATTTCCAGGATGGCCTTACCCCCGGCAAGCTGCAGTTCGGCTCCGGCTGGTGGTTCCTCGATCAGATGGACGGGATGATCAAGCAGATCAACGCCCTGTCAAATCTTGGGCTTTTGAGCCGGTTCATCGGCATGTTGACAGATTCACGCAGCTTCCTGAGCTACGCCCGTCATGAGTATTTCCGGCGGATTCTGTGCAATCTGCTCGGTGAGGAAGTCGAAAAGGGATTCTGGCCGAAAGATATATCGCTGCTGGGCAAAATGGTCGAAGACATTTCCTACAACAACGCCCGCCATTATTTTGATATGGAATGCGATTAGCGGGATGCGATGAAAATAATACCGCCGACTCACTCGAGCCGGCGGTATTTTTGTATGGTCAAATGCAGAAATCTGCCGCGTTTCAGCGGCCGACAATAAAGCAGACGTTGGTAGTCGCTGAGCCGCCGATGTTGAGCGTAGCAACAGTTTTGGCGCCCTCAACTTGATAGTCCCCCGCTGTGCCTGTGACCTGCTTGAAGGCGTCCAGAAGCTGGCGTGCGCCGGTGGCCCCGACCGGATGGCCGCAGCCGATCAGCCCGCCGGAAGGATTGATAGGCAGTTTCCCGCCAAACTCAATCACACCCTCCTCAATCGCCTTCCATGATTCTCCCGGCTCAGTCAAGCCAAAGTGGTCAATCGCCATATATTCCGAAGTGGTAAAGCAGTCGTGTGTTTCAATCGCGTCAAGCTGCCGGCAGTCTTTCACACCCGCACGGGCATAAGCATCAACAATTGCCTTCCGCGTCCAGGGCAGAACGTAGGGATTGCCTTCCGAATCGGCGATCTTGGTCATAAACTCTATCGGAGCGGTGGTATGACCCCAGCCTTTAATGTACGGAATGGCTTCAAGAGATTGTCCGATCCGCTTTGCATATTCCGCCGCAAATGCCTCGGAGGCCAGATAGAGACACACCGCCCCATCGGTAACCTGCGAACAGTCGGTGACCTTGATACGGCCGGTGATGGTCGTGTTGTATTGTCCTTTGTGACAGGCATGGTCGACACTCATAAACCAGTCGCGCGTCTGAGCATTCGGATTCCTGCGGGCATTGGCATAATTAATGGAGGCAATCTTCGCCAGATGCATATCATTTAGACCATAGCGGGCCTCATAAACATCGCCCAGCTTACCGAACAGTTTGGGGAAGGGAAACTCAATGTTCGCCGATTCGCGTTCATACCAGGCCGCCGTGCCGAGATAATCGCCGCCCTGGGCCGGTGAAACCGTCTTCATCAATTCTGTCCCGACCAATGCGATGCAGTTATATTGGCCCGCCTGAATGTGGGCAGCCGCCGACAGCGCTGCTAATGCACTGGATGCACAGGCGCCCTCAAATCGCACTGTCGGCAGTCCTTTAAATTGCGGATCAAAGTCCACAAAAAACGCCCCCAAATGCCCCTGCATGCAATACAACTCAGCGGCGAAGTTACCGACAAATGCGGCCTGAATATCTTGCGGCTCGATCTTTGTCGTCACGAGCGACCCCTCATAAGCCTCCCGCATCATCGCACAGATGTGCTTGTTTTCTCTGGCCCAGTTTCGGGCAAAATCGGTCTGATAACCCCCGAGAATATATACATTTTTCATTATCAACGTTCCATTGTATTTTTAATTATCTCGCCGGGAAATATTTCCCGACATTAAAGACGTTTCTTTCACAGGCCGTGTCTGCCCGCAAGGTATCGGGAACCATCAGCTTCTGCGATTCAAGAAGTTCAATCGCCCTGCCTTTGCCGCCGATCATCCGCACAAGCATACTCGGCCCGGCCCAGTTAAATCCGGTCGTCATCACACGGTCGATGCCGTCAATGCCGTATTTTTCATCCGTCACCTGCCCGATCAACATATACGAGTAGGCAATATACGTCGCCAGAATCTCTTTGACGATCTCCGCCTCAACCCCCTCAGCGGCCAAAATAGTATCAAACGCCTGACGATACATCCCGATGTGGATACACTCTTTGGCTTTTTCGACAAACTGCACATGCGGTTCAAAAGCGTGAATATACTCCAGTGTCGCCGGATCGATATAAACGTTCTTGCCGCTTTCCAGCCGTTTATAGAAGCCGCCTTTATCCCGTGTCTTTCGGCCCAGATGTCCGGCCTGTATCATGGCTTCAACGTACTTGGGCAAAATGATCTTGGCATGCATCGAATCCGAGACATTTTGCTGAAGACTATGGATAATCGCCTCATGGATATCCAATCCCACCAGATCAAGCGTCGCCAGCGGCGCCATGATCCGCCCTGTATAAGGACCGATCAGATAATCCATCATTTCGATTCCGTACTCGGCTGCAAGTTCCGTAATCCTCGAAAAAAGAAGAAAAGCAATGCGGTTGCCCACAAATCCTGCGGTGGGCTTGACAAGACTCACCGCCCGTCTCAGCCGTGTCTTAAGAAACTCCGCCATATAGTCCACAATCGCCGGATCCGTCTTGCTCTGGCCGCACAGTTCGCAGGCCAGCATCTTACCCGGCGGGTTGTAAAAATGCGTCGACAGGAAATGCCGCCGGAAATCATCGCTGCGGCCTTTGGGCAACTCCTCCAGCACAAGGCTTGATGTTACAGAACTGATGATTGTCCCGTGGCTTCGGAAACGCTCGATCCGCTCGTACATCTGCTGCTTGACAGATATATCCTCAGCCACGCATTCGAGAATCCAATCTGCCTCCTGACAGGCCTGCGGCAGGAGTGTTTCGTAGTCGCCGCAGAGTATGTTTTTGGCAATGGTCTCCGAACGGGCCTGGGCGATTGCCCGTTCAAGTCCCTTTTGTGAACGGGCCATACTTCGGCTGAGAAAATAAACCTTAATTCCATTTTGGGCCAGAACACCGCCGACCAGACTGCCGACCGTTCCGCTGGCCCCGAGAATTGCAACTGTTTCAATCTTCAATGTTTGATTTCCTGAATAACGTTGTTTTTTAATCTTGACTTACCTGCATATAGATATGTGAAGGAGTAAATTCTTCCTTCAACAAGCCAATCCGATACAAATCCTGGCGTTCGCCTTCCAGCAGCATTTCCTGGCGCAGCGTACCTTCGATCTGAAAACCGAGTTTCTGCACAATCTTATAGATCGCCGGATTATTTGTGCGAATGGTCGCCCATATTTTCTGCAACCCAAGATGCTCAAAGGCCCACTGAATCAGCACCGAATGAATTTCCGTACCCAACCCCCCGCCCCAGAATTCCTTCTGACCGATAACGCAGAAGCATTCGGCGGTTGCATGAATCCGGTCGATATGCAGAAGACCGGTCACACCCATCGGCTTTCCATCCGGCGTCTCGACAAAAAAATCCACGCGACTTCCATTTTCCTGGATCGCCTTGAACCATTCTTGCGTTTTTTCCAGATTAAACTGCTCAGTTACCGTCAGCGTCTTTCGCACTGCCGGATCGTTATACCACTGCACACGCAGCGGCAGATCCGACTCTGCCAGTGGACGCAGGCGAACGCGATCACCGAGGATCGTTACATTCTTGATTTTCAATTGACATTATCCTCTACATAATTCTTCTATCAAGCGTAGCCTGCAATAATATCTTCGAGGGTCTGGCGACGACGGACACAGACAACTCCATCACTTTCTTGGGCCAATATCGCGGGCGCCGGATTGATAAACGGCGGCGTCATCACCACCGTATACGCTCCAACATTGTTCAGCCGAATAAAATCGCCCACGGCCGGCAGGGGTGCCGTAATCCCGCCAAGCAGAATATCTTTTTCCATACACGTCGATCCGACGACATCGAAAGTTTCAACGGAGTTGACAGCATTAGCAGCCGACAGAACTTCATACGGCGGATTGAGCTTGTGAAACGTCGGCTTGCTGTTAAATGCACTGCCGTCCACGGTTACAAACGTCTTGTCCCGTACTCGCTTGACGCTGACTACCTGCGTTACAAAGCTGACAGCGTTGGCGACCATCGCTACGCCCGGTTCAATCACCAGCGAGGGCTTTTGACTTTTAATCCAGGTACTATTCTTCAAAACATCGCAAATTGTCTCAGCATACTCCTCAAATGACGGTACATCACACCAGCGATGTTCGGGAGCAATCTCACCAAACATCCCCCCACCGATATTAATAGACTCAATCGTATCTGGAAAAAGATGTTCAGCAATACCCACCAGCGTTTGTACTATCACCTCAAAGCACCATACACTGCGGTCGGTCGTGGAGGTATGGCCGTGCAGACTGATGACTTTAATGTTATTTCGTGCGGATAGTTTTTTCTGTATTGTGTCCAGATCGCACGGATCAAAGCCGAAGCGCCCAACCTTCAAACTGTTCTGAATATGCGATACTCCCGCCTCATCCGACAGGCCGATATTGATACGCAGCCCGATGCGAACGGTTTTATCCGGATGACGGCCCGCATAATTCATAACGGCATCGATTTCCGCCTCGGAGTCCAAATTCACCAGACTCCCGCCGCTCAACGCCGCATCAATATCATTACTTCGCTTGACCGGCCCATTAAAAATAATGCGGCCCGGATCGCATCCGACTCTCAGGGCAAGATCGTATTCCATTCGCGAAACCACTTCCGCCCAGCCGCCCCTATTATTGATAAGACGGCACAGATAAGGAATATAGTTGGTTTTGTAGGAATACGCGAGAATAAACGGGCTATAGCGGGATTGAAAGGCATATGTAAGCGCCTCAAAATTCCGCTCAAACCGCTCCCGATCGATCAGATAGAACGGCGAACCATGCTGTGAGATCAGCGTTTTAATGTGCGTATATGAGATCATAATGTCCAATTACCCCGCACGTGTTTTCAAGCCGTAGTGCGGCGGCAGACTGGCCGCATCACTGCCCAGTGTCTTATTCGGGGTGTCTCCCATTTGAAATTCCAGCGTCCCCCCCGCCGAGATTTCGTCATGCCGAATCCACAAACGATCCAATCGCTTGCCGTTTAGCTGAACCGACTGGATATATCGATTCTTGTCGGAGTTATCTTTAGCGATCACTGAAAACGTCTGCCCTTTTGCATACCGAGGATCCAGAGTAAACGTCACCTGCTCAAATAGCGGACTGGTCAGCATATACAACCCGTCTCCCGGACACACCGGGTGCAGCCCGCTGGCCGCCAGTACATACCAAGCTGACATTTGACCGACATCCTCATTCCCGCACAGGCCGTCAACACCTGTTCCGTAGGCTTGTTCGCAAACAATTCGGCTCCACTTCTGAGTCAGCCACGGCAGACCCGCATAATGAAACATAAACGCCGCCTGATGAACCGGCTCATTGGCATGATTGTAATAATCATTCCATGTAAACCCGGAGGGTGCCTTCTCAAAGAACGTCGTCAATTCATTGATAAATTCATCTTTCCCCAAAAGGTCAATCAATCCGTAGATGTCCTGCGGCACAAACCATCCCTGCTGATAGGGATTGCTTTCGGTACATCCCTGCCCATGGACGGTTTTGCCTTGCCAGTCGCTCCAGCGTCCATCGGCTTTTCGTGCCTGAACCCATTTGATCGCCGGATTATAGATATTTTTGTAGGCCATGGATCGCCCATAATATTCTTTTGCATCCTCAGCATTGCCCAACAGCTCTGCAAATCGCCCCGTGCACCAATCGGTATAGGCATATTCAAGCGTTCGTGAAACATCGTCTGGACAATACCCCAGCGATTGATTCCCAAATGTATTCACGGAATTGCGGCAGAAGGCATAGGCCTTCTGTACATCATATCCGACAATACCCTTGCTGAAAGCATCCAGAACAACCGAAACAGCAGGATTGCCCAGCATACAGCCGGAATATGCATTCAAAATTTCCCAGCGGGGATAATAGTTCCGCCCGCTCAACTCCGCCAATTGGATCAGCGAATTGACTTCGTCATTCACTACCGAAGGATTGATAATCGTCTGCAAAGGGAATTGGCTTCGAAACACATCCCATCCGCTGAAAATGCTGCGGTATTGAAACCCTTCCGTCGTGTGCTTTTTCCCATCCGCTCCTCGGTAAGAACCGTCAACATCCGATACACATCGCGGGTCGATCATTGTATGATAAAGAGCGGTATAGAATATTGCCTTCTGATCTTCCGTGCCGCCGTCAACCCGAACACCCGAAACCGCATTGTTCCATAACGCGCGTGCCCGGCGTACAACTTCGTCAAACTCCCAATCGGGAATATCCTGTTCCAGATTTTTACGAGCACCATCGGTACTGACAAACGAAATGCCGCTTTTGACAAGTACCTGCTGCCCATCCTCCGTCGGAAACTCGACATAAAAGCCAAGATGTTTACCCTGCATCCGGCGACATCCTGAAAGTACTTCGGCCTTGGAAACACGATCGCGGTAGCTCTGGCTTGTAACCTCTTCGCGTTTCCGCACCCAGTCGTCGGGAATATCTGCCTTCCAGACGCCGAATTTTTTAAGCGGAATATTAAACCTGCAATAAAAGTACACCGTATAATCGGCCTTGCCGTCACCGTTCCCCCAACCGCCTCCTTCCGGCGGACATTTCATCCATCCCTCAATCGTATAATCATCAACAACGTTGATGTACTGCTCGGTGGAGGTCCCCCCGACACGGCGGGCCAGATCGATCTGAATTCTGGCATCAGAGGCTGACGGATAGGTAAAACGCAGCATCCCCGCATGCGGAGCCGCTGTCAGCTCGGCGTGAATTTTATAATCCAATAAATCCACCGCATAATATCCCGCCCGGGCGATTTCAGAGTCATGACTGAAACGCGAACGATACCCCTCATCAGGAACATCGGTGCGGCCGCAGGCTGTTTTAAGTGCGCCCGTTGTCGGCATAACCAGAAAATTCCCCAGATCGCCATACCAGCCAATACCACTCATATGGGTAAAACTGAATCCTTCAATCGTCGTATGATGATACGAATAGCCTGGACCGTTATCCCCGCCGGTGATGGTATCCGGGCTGAGCTGAACCAGACCGAAAGGCGTCGCCGGGCCGGGAAACGTCTTGCCCAGACCGTGAAGCACCCCCGCCGCTTCCGTAGACGTCGAAGCGCCGATCATCGGATTAATGTAATCAACAGGTTCTTTGGCATAGAGGCATACCGGTCTTCCAACCGTAATTACTGCAAATACAAGCAAGTACTGCAAACAATACTTGAAATAATTCGTATTAAATGTTCTCATTGTTAAAAAATCCTCAACGTCTCTCCTACACCTCATCAAATAAATCCGCTTCTCCGTTTGCCGTGTTTTCCGAGGCAGAATTCCTCTCCTTCGTCAGGCTGTTTTGTGTTCCCATAAATTCATCAACAGTGGCATGACCTTCCTTTGCAATATTATGACGAGCCAGTACTGACCATACGGTTCGAGCAAGAATCTTGATGTCCAGCCAGAATGAGCAATGATCGACATACCAGACATCCAGTTTAAACTTCTCTTCCCATGTAATATTGTTGCGTCCATTGATCTGTGCCCATCCGGTAATGCCGGGTTTGACCTCATGACGACGGTTTTGTTCAGATGTGTAGCGATCCAGATATTTGACCATCAGCGGACGCGGCCCGACCAGGCTCATATCTCCTTTGAGTACATTAAGCAATTCAGGCAATTCATCAAGACTCGTCCCGCGTAAACACAGACCGAAAGACGTCAGTCGCTGGTCATCCGGCAATTGTTTTCCGTTTTTATCATGCGTTTTGGAAATCATCGTGCGGAACTTGTACATTGTAAAGAGTCTGCAATTCAAACCCGGCCGCTGCTGCCTGAAAAGTACCGGCGAACCCAGCTTGATGCGTATCAGTACAGCCACTGTCAGCAGGACCGGAGACAAGATAATGAGTCCAAACAATGCACAAATAACATCAAGCAGCCGCTTTAGTATCACATCGACCATAATAAATCTGTAAATATCCCGATCTCTATTGAAAAAACAATAATTCCACTATTCAAGCGTCCAAATCAGGATTTTTCCGTCGGCACGAAGATCAGAAGTAGCCATTTTGCGACTGTCCGGTGAAAAGGCAACCTTCGAAACCACCTTATGCCTTGAAAAACGATGTGTCACACTGCCTTCCGCGGCATCGACAACATATGCAATCGGCGCCACAGTGCAGCCCAGCCTTCGACCATCAGGACTGACAACCAGATTCAGTACGGAATAATCATTGGTCACGGTGCGTTTCTCGCCCGGCTTGAGCAGCGAAAATTTATTGAGCAGGCGGCCATCCGCAGTGGATGCGGCCAGCACCTGTGCATTGCGGTCGCCAGCCCAGACAGTCTGTCCATCAATAGAAACGGCCACCGTCGTCAACTCCTCCGTATCCTCCCACCGTTGATCCCAAAGCATCTGCCCCGTATTTAAATCCAATGCCAGTAAACGGGCCTTGGCATTATCTGTCCCAACAGCATACATGACCCCCCCGTCGGATACGGCATAGTCACGCAAGGTTTGTGTTTTTGCATGAAGCGACACGGTAACCGGAGGACGAAGAAGTTCGGCATCCAGATTCACGGCTACAAACTCAACATCAACGGTGTCATTCTGTTCTCCTGTTCGGCGAACAACTGTCGGCATCTTACAGCCGGGTGAATTCCTCAGGAAGATGTCATATTCTTCCCACCCCGCGGTAAGATCATTGGTTTTTTTACTTGTTTCAAGGTCATAAATCGTTAAAAGCCGCCTGTCTCCCGTACGTGTCACCGCAGCAAATAATGTCTGTGTTAATGGGATTGCACGGCCGGAACCAACGGTAAAATCCGCCTGCTTGACCTCGGGGCCATCCCAATCCCAGGCACAAGTTCGACCATCCTGAAATACAGCAACCAGCCGCTGTTCAAGCGTAAACAACGATGCGATGCCCTTGTTGGCCGCTACCGATAGCGATGGAACCCGGCGATTATGCCATTCCAGTATAAACATAAACACACTGACCAGAATTATCGCCAGAAAGAAAAATATAAACGGTCTGTTTTTAGACGTGGCCATTTTTTGCCTCTATTTTATACCCAGACGAATACAGTTTTGTATGAATTTATGTTTTTCATAGAATACAGAGTTCGCAGTCAGCATTTTCTGAAGATACTATTTGTCCTGATATTCTGTTTTGATTACATTAACTATACATGAATTACTAATTTGATTTCAAAGACGGGACTTCTGTTTGAAAACAGCAAGAATAAAATCTTTTAAGGTGGCTAATCGATAACCATTTGATTTTAGCTTTTTGATACAATTTTTATCCGGCCACGAAAAATACGTTTTTTGAGAAAGATCTTGTTTTAGAGATGTTACTTTGTCATTTTCAAAATCTTTAACGACTCGTGTTAATTGTTTCGATGCCGTTATGCAACAGCGATAAAACAGAGAAAAAGCAGAATCATTTTCTTTTGTAAATACTTTTTCCTGGACAATGATGTCACCTTCATCAAGTCCTTCTTCCATATAATGGATTGTTGCAGCAGAATACTTTTCATTATTGGCCAAAACCCACACATAAGGACTCATGCCGGCATATTTCGGAAGCGGCGCACAATGAACATTAATGCTCCCTTTAGAAGCAATATTAAGAAGTTCGCGCTTGACAATCTGATTCATACTTACTGATATGACAAGATCGGGACTGACCTGTCTTATCTTTTCTACTATCTGTTCATTATTTATATTATCCTCAATAGTATAATCAATCTGATTTTTCTGCACCCAAAGGAGCGACGAATAATGATTTGGAACACAAGGGAATATTTTGGAAAGTGTACGCAATAACCTGAACACACCATAAACCGATAATTTAAATATAGTGTGCCTGAACCCTGTATGAACCAACGACCATTTGATTGATTCCACAGTTCCGCGTTTACCGATTAATGCAGATGAAAAGACAATAAGTTTTATCTCGCTTTTATTTTTTTCTAAAAAGTCTTTCAAAACTGTAAAAGAAAAAAAGTTGTCATTTGTCAAAATAACATATCTCATCTTGTCCCCGCTCATTCAGTCCATAAGTTCGTGATAAAGTTTGATATGTTCCTCTATCAGACGTTCAGCACTGAAGTAGTCAATAATTCTTTTTTCAGCTGAAACGCCATACTCAAACCGCATCTGTCCGGATGCTGCCAATCTGTCAATTGCATCCGCAAGCCCGGCATAATCATTAATATCGACCAGAAGCCCCGTCTGTTTCTCAACAACCGCATCTATACACCCTGTTGCCCGTGTAGCAACTGTCGGCAGGCCGCAGGACGCCGCCTCCAGTAATGCATAATTAAACCCCTCGCGCTTTGAGGGCAAAACCAGCATATCCATCGCACTGTAGTAGGGAATAATATCATCCACAAATGATTGATATCGAATCCTTGAATTGCAACTAATTCTGGATTCTATTCTCCGATAAGTCTGGGAATCCAGTTTGTCAAAGTTACCGACAATCAGAAGGTACACATCAGAAAGTTTCATTTGAATAGACTCAAATGCATCCAGCAAACAGTCAATTCCTTTGTCCGGCGTAACACGCCCGACAAAACCGATGACGACCGATTCAATCGGAAGATTTAAAGAGTGTCGTGCCTGAGCGATTCTCTGTGGTGTCCGAATAGCCGAGGAAAACCGACTTCTGTCCACGCCGCAGGCCGAACCATCTCCTAATATCCGATAATCGTTTTCTCGGCACAAACCCAGTTCGATCGCCCGCCGAGAAAGACTTCGGCTGACGATAAGTCGGCAGGTAGAAAGCTGAAGACTCAGTTGTTCAGCCCGTTTTAACAACTCTCGTTTAACCCCGGTCACCGTCTCCATCGGCAATCCATGCATCGTATAGACTCGTATGGGCACACGGGCCAGATATGATGCCGTCATCCCGATCAGGCCGCCTTTAGGAGTATGAGCATGGACCAAATCAAAACGTTCACGGCGTATAAATTGCCTTAATCGCAAAATACACCTTAAATCTGAAAAGGGAGCAATACGCCGGCTGATATCTATTGGAAACACTCGGCAATGGCACTCCCGCACAAATCGGTTTAGATCATAATCATCTGAAGCCGCTACCGTTACATCAAAACCTGTTTCATAGAGCCGCTTAATCAGCCCCCTGTAAAATACCCACAGTGTCGAGGCCACCGACGCAACGATCAAGAGCTTAGGTTTCTTACCGGATACCGCCAAGACTCATTCCTTCTTTTCCAGCAGTAACAAACGATGCCGCACAACGGCGTTGATGATCTCACGTCGATCAAACCTTTGCTGTACCCGCGTCCTACCCTTTGCGCCCATTTGTTCTCTAAGAGACGTGTCGGAAACCAATTTGAACAATGCCTCATAAACGGCCTCGGCCGACTTAGGCGGAACTAAAAAGCCGGTAACCCCATCCTCCACGGATTCCCGCGGCCCCATCACATCTGTGGACACCACCGGCAAACTCATCGCCTGCGCTTCCAGATTGACCTCACCAAATCCCTCCCGGTAGGTTGGAAGACAGAAAATATCCATCGCAGTATAAAAGGGAATCGGATTATCCTGCCACCCGGCCAGCCGAATACGCGGATTATCCCGAATTATGCATTCGGTCTCTGATGACAATCGATCCTTTTCTTCCTGTGTGCCGACCAGCAGCAAATACACTTCGGCAACCTTTTCTGAAAGCTTGTCGAAGGCCAGTACCAATTCATTGATGCCCTTGTCGCCGGTCAGCCGGGCGACCACACCGATAACAATCCCATTTTCCGGTAACTCAAACTGATTTCGTATTTGACTCCGTGACGTCGCCCATCTCTCAGGATTACACTGCTCCAGATCAACGCCGCAGGAGCTTCCATTTAGTATTATTTCGTATTGGTCTTTCCTTCCAAGCCCTTCACTAAGTGCAAAATCAATCATCTCATGTGAGATTGGAATAATTCTGTGACTGAGCCGGCAAATCACCTTTTCAAAGCCTTTAAGCAGCTTATATTTGATTCCTTTTTGTCCCACATAATACAGCCCCCATAAGAGATAAAGCCGGATCGGCACGCGGGCCGTAAAGGCCGCAATGGCCCCCAGCAGCGATGCCTTGGGGGTACTGTACTGAACAATGTCAAAACGCTCCCGACGAAAAAACCAAAATAACTTCCATAAGACGACCAAATCTGCAAACGGACTGATGACGCGGGAAAAGGACACCGGAAAATACCGCACTCTCTCCGGCAATTGCTCCCTCAACATCGCTTCTTCAGCACACACTACTGTCACCTCAAACCCAGCATCACGAAGCGCCGCCAACTGCCCTCGATAAAAACTTCTTATCGACAATGCTACCGTCGTCAAAATGCAGATTTTTCGTCTCATTTAGAGGAATCTCAGGTTCATTCTTAGAAACATCTCCGATTCATAATTCACTCGCAGTCCAATAAATCAATTTGTCTTAAGGATTTTCAGTATTCAATGGCAATTGAAAAGATTTGATAAACCTGATTTCATCCTGATACATATTTAGTGTTGCACAGTCCAGCGTTTTAAATCGTTTTGCCATCAACCTTTTCCGCTGCCCTGATGCAAATAAAATCAGCGTTACGATAAATTTAAGGTATTGATTAGCGGCATATTGAATTGCTGAAGATAAATCACCATGTTGTTTGTAATAATCATACAAAAATGAAGCCGAGTACTTACGCGCCGTAAATTGTTTTTTCAGATTGAATGAGTTGTCCAGCCGATAATAGTACAACGGTTCCGGAACGTTTCCAAAGCGGCTGTACTGATGCGATCGAAGAAACATATTGAAATCAACAGCCATTGGAATATCTTCCCGATAGGGAGTATTCATAAAATACTCTTTTCTGGCCATCATTGCACCATGAGCAAAATGAAACGTCCGCCAAGGCGTCGCACAGATATTTTCATGGTCGGTCGGACAAATCATATCGCCGATGGGATTATCCTGTTTATCCAGATATATCAATCCGGTGCTGACGGCATCCAGTTGCGGGTCGCTTTCCAGCAGTGCAACCTGCTTTTCAATGCGCGTCGGGCTGCATATATCATCTGAATCCATCCGGGCGATGTATTTGCCGCAGGCCAGCTCTGTAATCCGATTCAAGCTAAAGGCTCTGCCGCGATTGCATTCATTACTGTAAACACGTATACGCGGGTCATTAACCGATTGCACTATTTCCAGCGTATTATCCGTCGAACCGTCATTGATCAGCAGCAACTCCCAATCTGTAAACGTCTGCGCAAATACTGAGCGAATCATATCTAAAATAAGCGGACCCGTATTATAAAAGGCACTGCTCACTGTGACTAAAGGGGAGGCCATCCTATACCTTTCTCTTTTGTGCAATCGTCTCGAATAATTTAATAATCACCTCGGTGTGTGTCTTTGCCAGAAACTGCTCCGAAACCAGCCGGGATGCGTTTTCGACAATCTTCTCCTGCACCTGCGGCCGCTCTATCAGCAAACGGATCTTCTCGGCCAGTGCCGCATCGTCCTCTATCCCGAACAAAAAACCAGTCACCCCATCCTCAACGGCTTCCGGAACCCCGCCGACCGGCGTCGCACATACCGGCTTTTTCAAGTGCATCGCTTCCAACACAGCACGCGGAAAACCCTCGGTATAGGTCGGAAGCACCACAATATCGCAAGCATTGACCAGTGCAGCCATATCTCTTCGCCATCCGAGCAGAAATACATTGTCCGCAAGGCCATGTTTTGTAATCAGGGCTTTAAGACCTTCCTCGTAATCATTTTTAACCCCAACGCTTGTCACCCCTGTCAGCCACAATATCGGGTCAAAACCTGCCTGCTTGAGCCGTATCACTGCCCGCACGGCTGTTGCTTGACCCTTTTGCTGAGTTAAACGAGCCGCCGGCAGGAGCAGCCGCGGATACTTGTCCATCCCCGGCAAAGTGTCCGCAGAACCTTGTTCGGCCTCTGCTTTCAAGGCATCCACATCAATGCAATTTTGTACATAACAAAGCTTATCGTCCGGAATCCCCGCCTTTTTTAATTCCTCAATCGCCGCCGCCGCATGAGCGATCACCATTGATACCTTATGGTTCATCAGCCATCTAAGCAAACCCGAAAGCTGATCGATCGTACTCCATCCCCGCATATAGATTGCCTTGGGAATACGCGACACTCTATAACTGCTCGCCAGTAGAACAAGCGACTTTTCATTATTCACCCAGACTGCATCCGGCTCGATCTCAATCAGCCGCTGCACCAGTTTTCGTCGCAGTTCAAGCATTTCCGGCAGCCAACGACAAAACGCCGCCACACGTCCCAGACCGCGCCCCCCGATATATGCGCGTCCCCCCTCCGGCTTAAGAACATGCAGACGAATCCCCGCAGCTCGTACCGCCTCTATGTAAGCCTGGCATTGACCATACGCATCAATAACATGAACCTCGTGATGCGCAGCCAACCGACGGGCCAGATAAACGCTCCCCTGGGGGCCGCCGCCGAAGTTTAAATTGAAATCAAAAAAGACAAGTCGCATTTACTCGTGAATCTCATTAGACCGCGCAATAGGATAGTCACCGTCAGAAAGGTCTTTGGGACGTACCAGAATAACTGCGATATACGCTGTCAATATCGTCCAAAATGCAGGTCGTACAAATGTACTGAAAGAGTTACGCATCCATAGGGCATAGCCGGCCATCACCCCGAAAAGAAAGACGGCTCGCAAAAAGGTCGGATGAACTAAAAATCGTTCATAGATGCATCGTAGCACATACCCCAGAAATCCGAACAATACTATACCGCCGAAAAAACCGAAATTTAAGTAGGCTTCCATTGCGATCGACCCCCCGCGGCCGTGCGTTTCCCATAAACTTCCAAAAGCCCTTTCGGTCAGCCAGCCTCCGATACCTTGACTGGTTCGAATCAGGCCGGGAATAATATTCGGTACAAGAAGAGTCATAGAATCAAGATAAGATTTTCCTTTCCAATACTCATATCGTTCCGGCACAAGATCCATCGCGATCACCACTGTCTTGATTGAAGTTCCGAATTCTATCAGTGAATAAACCACGGGATTATAAGTCGCAGCTTGTTCAGTAGCCTTATATTCCTTGTACATTTGCACAACGCTTCCGAACACCGACTGGCGTGCAAGACCGACAACCGCGCTGAAACTGACAATCAAAATGGCCATTACAACAATCCAACTCAGCTTGATTTTTTTTTGAAAGTAATGGAAAGCCAGCAATGGAACAATAAAAAGCTGAATAAAACCCCCTCGGTCACCAAGCAGCAGAACACATACAATATAAAACCATGCAATTACCATAAATAAGCCGGTCATATGCTTTTTGTAGAGAACACCGCTGGCACAACAATACATCACTATCCCGATGAGCGCGATATTCTGCCCAAACCAGAAAAGCCTCCCGAGCGGTGAACTGATACCGACATCAAGCATTCGCTGATAATCGCTCAGGACTTGTCCGACACCCAAGGCAAGAATGGCTCCGAAAAACATAGAAGCTCCCAGTAAAACCAACGCCTTGGAGATTAAAAGCAATACGGGTGAAGAAGTTTCTACCGCCGGATTGACAGGATAATACGAATAGCGACCGCCCGCTATTTCATACCCGATCAGGAAAACAATCAAACACCACACACAAAAACTGACTGCCGGAATCACCTTTTCAGGAACCCAAAAAGTTTCAGGATCCCAGGGTGCCATACCGAGGGAATATAAGGCGATATAGGCAAAATGGAAAACACAAAAAAATGATACAAAAAAAACGTCCGGCGAAAGAATATTGTGCGGCTTCGGACTTAAAAACTTCCGCATCAGCCAAAAAATAAGTATAAGAAAACTGCAGCATATTTGAAACCCGAGAGCAATTCTGTCCGTTTGACCTTGATAGGCATACTGAAGTCCGGTCGACAAAAAACCTGTTATCACCAGGGCAACTAAATAAAGAACATTGGACCCCCGCCCGACAACATCTAAATTAGTCAAATGATGGATATTATTCTCATCTGTAACTAGGGGGAGTTCACTCTTAAACATAAAATATCTCCATGGCTTTCCTGTCTAACACAAGCTATTTAGGCCTGTCTGTAGATCTTTTCTCACTGTCAATTTTGGTATTCGCCCTCTTGATCGCCTTCAAATAGTCGTCGGGATTGCCGGAATACAAATCTTTTTCCATTCCCGCCTCACCCCACAGCGTCGGCAGCCGGAACATCCAGTATCCCGACCCTTTGCGTAGGGCATAATACAGATTTTCCTCAATCTCGTGTGGGCTGAAACGCCGCAATAGATATCCGGCCACAAATTTGCCGTCAACGCCGGCCCGGGTATATACCGCTTCAGGATTATCGGGAATTCGCGTATGTCCCTTACGTCCGTAGTAGCCGTATGTCGTCGTCTCAAAGATTAAAACCGGCTGTTCTTGGCTGCCCAGTCCTCTCGCAATGGCCAATAAAAACCAATCGCTGTAATCCTCCTCAATAAACACGCTCGGATACAGCCCGATCAGCAGGTCGTCTTTATCTCGGCGTACCCCAGCCGCAAACTCTTCCGCCAGCGTCTCTACCTCAACCGACAGGAACTTCCGATACGCTTCGAACTGATTGTGCTCTTTTAACCATCGATACCGATCTTTGGGCGCCGCCGGAGGGAAATTCTCTCCTTCAATACCCTGTAATAAAAAAAAACTGCTGAAACAATTATCGCAGAAACAACACTTGTTTCCTTTGTAATTTTTATAATAATTCTTTTTAGCGTCCGAGGCAAAATATAACTCAGCATCCAGCCAGATACCATCTATCGTATAATGATGCCTTGCTGCGTTATCGAACGCCCCCTGCACAATTGCCGGCAGATGCGTCTTCCACAGGAACAGGTCACGCGGACATGGAGCTGTATCTTTCGCTCCATCGTCAAATACTGCCCTGCGATAAGGATAACTCGGATGCGACCCCCAGTTAAACGCCAGCAGAAGATGAATGTCGTTCTGCTCTAAGTAGGATCCCCATTGAGCCAAAGACCCTCGTTTGGAAATATTCCAGTCATATACATCTTGAATGGACATATCCTTCTTGAAACGCCACTCTTTGAGAATGACCGAGTTTAGCCCGATGTCTTTCAAGACCGAAAAGTTACTGGGATCATGCTGTACATACAAATAGCCCGCACGAATCCCCTCCTGAGATACCCACTCCGGAATGGCCTGTGCGATACTTACCAGAAACAAAGTGAAATAAGTCAGCATAAAATAGCACACGATGTCTTTGTATTTAGGCATCATTATTCTCTATTCCAAAATGACTCTTCAGATCATCAATTTTATGCTCTAATAGCTCCAGTCTTTCATAAATCTCACGGCGCGATAGTGTAAACCTATCCTCTGTTCGCCTGATACTTCCATCCTCTGCTCGCTGGGCAACCACCTCACCACGGAAAGCCGATACCACTGAATTTTCGGGTATATTTGTTGTGACCACCGCGTTGGCTCCAATAATTGTATTCGACCCTATATATATCGGACCTAAGATAACGGCACCGGCTCCTATTGATACATTATCGCCAATACTTGGATTCGTTCGCCCTGCTTCATTTTTCTTTCCATAATTTCCGCCAATAGTAATATTTTGCCGTATATCACAGTTTTTTCCAAAAACAGCACCAGGCGGCACAATGATACCGCATACATGAGCAATAACAAAACCTGGACCAATATCGGCTAGAGTTGAAATCCAACAATGACTCAGATGTCTCATAAAACGTTCTAATAATGCCGCAATCAAGCCCATCTTCCTGATTCTGAACCATCGACCGGTACGGTAGAAAAAAACCGCTCGAAAGCCGGAATCCTGCAGAGTTCTGAATAGAATATTTAGAATCGTTGCCTTTGTTGTTTTTTTTCTGAAATAATTACTTCTTAGAAAATCCCCTTTAATATTCTCAAGCATACATTTGACCTATTTTTTTAAAGGTATTCTTTCTAAGGCTTTGATTATGAACACCAAACAAACCAGACTTCCGACAACATAACAAATAATCAACGACCAGGCAGCACCAATCATATCGTAGCGAGGAATCAAAAGCAATGAACATCCCCCGCAGACAGCGGCGGCAGCCGCATAGATTGGAAGCTGAACGGCAAACTGCCGTGTGCTGGTCAGCGCAGAATTAATCGCATGGAAGACAAAAAGAATACAGCCGGCGAAAGTGACTAAAATAAATACATTATTGTGCTGCGCATAATCTGCGGTGAATAAAAAAGTCAAAATCGGTTTACCGAACAGAACCGCCAGAACAATCGCAGACGCCCCGAGCACAGCGCTGATGCCGAGCAGTTTCAAAAACAGCAGGGAAAACGCCGTTCGATCTTCAATAAAGTATTTTGCCATCCGGGGATTGGTCGTCTGCCCCATCGCCGAGGTAATCATCGTCCCGACAACCAGCAGCGACGACATCGCCGTAAAGTAGCCCACCGAATCACGGCCGGATACCTCATCCATCACAATCCGCGGAATACTGGTAAACAATGTGCCTAACCAGGCTACCAGTCCCAGTGGCGCCGTTAGACGCACCAGCCGCCACAGCATAGCCCGTTCCCAGAGGGGCCGGAATCCTGCAGATGCCCCGCCCAAGTGCTCGACGGCAAGCTTGGCAGAAGTGGGTATATCATAGCAAAACAGCAAAATAAGCCGTGTCGCAATAATGCCGAAAATGGCAGCGACAAGGCTTTTTGTCAGCCAAAACACCCCTCCAAACAGCGCCAGTGACAAAAGACCCTGTCCGATTCGCGAAAGTGACATTAAATCCATACGCTCATACTTCTGCATAATGGACAAAAAGTATTCTCGCACCTCATTGATCGCATAGCCAACACCGAGAACAAAAATAACCGCAGCGGTCTTAAGCGGATAAAAGACAACGCCTATCAAGCCAATAGTAATAACCGTTAGCACCGAAGTGATAATTTTGATGGCAATATAATGACCGTTGGTGTATTCATGGCGTGCATCTGTAACATTGGCAAGCTGAAGCTTTAAGCTAAAGAGCATACTGACCGGCAGTGCTACAGCCTGAGCCAGCCCGAACAGCCCCACGACCTCGACCGATGCCGTTTTTGTCAGAACTACCAGCAGCAGCCACAGACAAAACGCCGACACTGCGTTTCCGAAAAACGCCCACAAAAAATTGATCTTCAATGAGGGATGCTTCATCCTGTTGTAATTATTTATCCTCTCACCATGTTCGCTGATTGGCATTGGCGGTTTTAATGGCCTGCAGATAGTCTGCCTGAGTCCCGCCTGCAAGTTCTTCTCCGGCCGGGATTACAGGCTCAACCAACTGAGGCATCTTATACAGCCAATACCCCTGACTTCGCTGGCAGGATTGAATGATAGCGGTTCGGATTTCTGAGCTGGTATATTTACGGAACATATAACCGGCGGCATAATATCCGTTTATGTTGTATTTCTCAAAATACGAGGGCAGATCCGCGGGAATTCGTGCGGCTCCCAGGGGGGATAAGTATCCATAGGTATCGGTTGAAAAAGAAATAACGGGATAAGAATCTCTGCCGAATGTTCGCATAACGGACTGGAGAACCCAGTTTGAATCTGTAATCGCCGGGTAAACTCCAAACAGGAGTTTTGGATTGATCGCCCGAACCGCACTCTTCAATTCTCCCGCTTTAGCTTCCACTTGGGCAATCTGATAGGTCCGATAGTCTGCCAGTAAGCCGTATTGTGTCAACCAGGCCTGCCGTCTGTCGATGCGTACAGGAGGTAAGGATTTAAACCCGGCAAATTCGTTGATAAACCGCGAGAAACAGACGTCACAAAAACACGTAGTGGAGGAATAACTTCTTTGCGCATGTGGAAGTTCTTCAGTTCGGTACATTTCCATGTCTAAAAACAATCCATCAATGACAGAAACCGAATCTTCTACCGATATCTCAGCGATCTTGACAGCGGCGTTTGTCAAATGTTCACGCCAGAAATACTCATCCAGCGGACAGGGAAAAATACCCTCAGTGCCGTCTGCAAACATCACCGGCCGGCAATTGGCAAATACCTCTTCCTGCGGCTGCCAGTTAAAGGCCGCAATCATATGCAGCCCGTTTTCGTTACACGTCTTTGCCCACGTTTGATAGGCCTTTAATGTTGTTGCCATCTGAGCAAGATAGAATTGCCACCCTTTAACAATAACCGTATTCATACCTGCATTCTTCATGATTGCAGCATACCGGGGATGAGTGTAATAAAACAGGTACCCCGCGCGTATACCCTCTTTGGTAATCCAATCCGTCACAGTCGCATCAATTATATCTTCGGTCGGCTCCCCGCCCCCTCCCGTAGTCGGATTATCCGAAACTGGATTTTGGGACGTCGGAGTCTGTGTTTGAGAACCGGATTGGCCTGAACCGCTGCTCCCGCCGCCTGACGCTGCTCCACCCGTTGTTGTACCCAAAGAGCTGCCGGTCACAGATGTCGCAGAGCCGCCGGTAGAGGTAACAGAAGATGGAGACGTAGCAAAAGACATCGGATTGAAGCGATCATCGGAATTCGTATCAATATCATTTATTGTTTTCGATAGATTGGTTGTTTCGCCGGAAATTTGGGAACTCAGCTCAATGATCGTAAAAGGCTCATTGACATATTCAGGTTCTACGATGTCCTGTCTTTCCGCAAAAAGTCTGTCATCCAAATCTCCGTCATCGGCAATCTGTTCCGTTAAGCTCGGTCGACTGTCGGCATTATCTGTCGGTTTGGCAACAGTCAAGTTCACCGGCCGGACTGCAGCCGGTACGGCGTCGGAATCCGGTGTATCCGTGCCAAATGCAAACCATCCCACAAAACCGGCGAATATAACGATGAACGATCCGACGATAATATTGAAAGTCCCATAAATTTTCACGAGAAATTACCTCCAAAGTAAACGTCTAAGTAATAGGTAACTTCTAAAATATAATGAATGATTTGATAAAAAATCTGCATTTGCCCTTTTTCTGCAAAAATTACATAGAGTTGAGCTCAAAAAGACTAATACGGTAGCAAAAAGAAAGGCTTTCACCGGGAGCTAAAACAATATCAAGCTGACGGGCATCGGCAATTCCGCGAGTCGTTTCGAATTCATAACGCCCTAAAGGATTTACTGCAAATAAACCATAATCACGTACGTGCCAATATGCCTTTGTTTCTGATTCGGATTTATCTTGTATCCCCAGCAGAACCGCTTTATTATCTCGAACAGCAATCAAACACACCCAGGATTCCTGCGTTCCCCATATAGCAGAGGCTCCTCGTTTTCCTGAAGCGCTATAAAAACATCCACGTCCGCCTTTTTCTCGCAGCCAGTCCGCAACCCGAATCGCAAATAATCCCTCCTTGGTTTCCCCAAACCGGGCATTTTCTTTCGCCTGTAAGTGTATATCAAAATCTATTAAGTACCCATCCTCAACGGTATAAAACCGCATACTCCGCCGCTCTTCACAGAGGAGTGTTCCTTGCGGAGATACCCAATGCAGCAATACCTCCAGGCTAACACAATCCGGCTGACTCTTTTTTGATAAAAATTCTACATGGCGAATTTGCGGCAACGTGGTCTGATTACCCCAAAAATCCACACCATTGACATCACCATATGCAAAAAATACACCTTGATGATGCGGGTGGTCTAATAAGTTAGCTTCTTCCACTGCCCGCGTTAGAACAAAACCTGAGGGCGACGATAACGGCGCTATATAAGGTTTGGATTGGTCGGGACTGTAGCAATAAACAGCTATCGGCTGTTCGTCATATAGAATGATCGTTTTATAGGTTTCTTCTCGCAGGGATAAATGACCGGAAGTCCTTGGAAAGCCCGTATCGACGAAATGATTGCAAAACCATTCATACAGCGTATCGTAAACCGACCGTTGCTGCATGGAAGAACGAATAGACCATACGCCGCTTCCCACAGAAATAAGAATCAGGATAGAAAATAGCGACCGTTTATATTTCATTTTTCTGAAAACTTGCCGGGATCGTGCAATTCAAAGTGTCCCGTGCACAGAAGCATATACTCCTGTGCACGGGGTAAATTGTTGAAACATTCTTACGAGGTTATCGTTCCGATAAAATCACACAATCGCTTTCTTATTTACTGCACCAGCTCTCATCATAGAGATTACCGCAGCGAAGCCATTGCTCGGCCATAACGGCAAAATCCTCCACATCCACCCGGCAATCTCCTGTCAGGTCGGCAGTCAATAACGGATCGCATCGGAATACCGTAAACACCGCATCCGACGAATCCGCCGCACCGGTACCGCCGATATCGCTGATCCGTACAAGACAGAACTGAGAATTCACATCCGGCGCTGTCCATACATACGTCCCGCTGTCCGGCACATTCGGCTCTGCCACCTGCCAACTGTCCCCGGCGTCAGATGAAAAGGCGATACGCACCTGTTCAAGGGCCGGGCCTTCGGTCTGCCATTCGATTGTAAACTCACTGCCCGCCTGCAGCATTTCGCCGCCGTTGGGCACAAGCACCGAGATAACCGTCGGCAGCGGCATCCGGGCGGCATAGATATCATCATTGTGCTGCCATGCTGCCAGACGGTTCCGAACCGATGGATTGATCTGATTTGCATTGGGCGCACTGATAATAAATTCACTGCCTGACGAAAAATCATAGCCGAAAATATCCGTTCGCGTATTGCCGTTGCGCTCATCCTGCCAGATCACAAGGTCCCCGTAAACCACCGGATTGATCTGCCAGCCGGCTGCGCTGCAAATTAAAAACTCTTCGCGGGTATCCAGCCGGAAACCGTAAATATCATACCCTGTCGCCTCACTGCGTTGTTCATGCCAAACAACAATATTCCCGCTGATGGACGGGTACCCCTGTTCATAACCCGACGGCGATAACGGAACAATTTCATATCCGATCAGCGACGCCGGCAATACAAGTTGACAACCATAGAGCTGATATGTTCCGCTGCGATTATCCAGCCACACTACCCAGTTGCCGTCAATCGCTGGGCGAACTTGGGAACCTTCATCATCGCAAATCACAAATTCACTTTCACCGGCGATGTCATAACCATAAATGTCGTTTCCGGTTGCAGAATTACGGGTATCATACCAGACCACAATACCATTGCTGATCGCCGGAAACTGCTGCCCGCCGGAAGCGGTACAGATCGCAAATTCCTGCTGTGAGAGTCTATTGTAACCATAGATATCATTGCCCGTCATTGACGAATTGCGCCCGTCCTGCCAGACAATAATACTGCCCGATATTTTCGGGTATTGCTGATGACCCGATGCAGTACAAATGACAAATTCCTGTTCCGTGATCAGATCATACCCATAAATGTCCCGATTGCCGTTGCGTTCATCCTGCCAGATAATAGCATTGTCGCCGACCGTCGGATACCGCTGGTTGCCCGATGACGTACACACTGGAAACACATCTATAGCAGCAGTTGCATACATTGTTATCAACACCACCACGCCAAACACTGTCACCTGTTTCATTGTTACCTCCCATGCATTTTAAAAACGTTAAATTAAACGATAACCTTCTGACGTTTTTAATGGCAGCCCTTATTACACCTCACATAAGCTTAGAGTGCCATATCATCGAATTGTTTTGTTATTTTCAGTCATAGAGTAATACAGACCTTGTTTTTTCTTTATGCTTTGACGATCTTGCTGCGGCCCGACTTGACAGCGGCTGTCGCATTCCGCGAATCTACTACCAGTTTGGCATTCTTAACAATCCACTTGTAATCGTAATCGCTATGGTTGGTCGAGATCAGGACGCAGTCATAACGTTTCAGCATTGCAGCCGAAAGAGGTTTGCTCTTCATCTTCAGATCGTACTCGCGCATCTTGTGCGTCTGAGGCAAATAGGGGTCATTGTAGTCAACCTTGGCCCCGCGCTCGGCCAGTAATTCAATCAGCTCCAAAGAAGGGGATTCACGAACATCGTCAATATCAGGTTTGTAAGCCAAACCGAGAACAAGCACCTTGGCCCCATTGAGGCTCTTCTTGCGGTCGTTCAGAGCCTCCATTACCTTATGGACAACATAATGCGGCATATCCGTATTGATTTCTCCGGCCAGCTCAATAAACCGCGTAGGCATCCCGTATTGACGCGCCTTCCACGTCAGATAGAACGGATCGATAGGAATACAGTGACCGCCAAGCCCCGGACCGGGGTAAAATGGATGGAAACCGAACGGCTTGGTACTGGCTGCCCGAATAACCTCCCACACGTCAATCCCCATACGGTCAAAAACCATTTTAAGCTCGTTCACCATCGCAATATTGATGCAGCGATAGACATTTTCAAGAATCTTGGCCGCCTCAGCCGCCTCTACCGAGGACACAGGAACCATTCGTTCAATGGCCAGTGAATACAAGGCATGGGCCAGTTTTGCACAAGTCGGAGTCAGCCCGCCGACGACTTTGGGAATCGTTCGGGTATTGAAGTGTTTATTGCCCGGATCTTCGCGTTCAGGGGAATAGGCCAGATAAAAATCCTTGCCGGCCTTGAGCCCCGATGCTTCAAGAATCGGCTTCATCAATTCACGCGTCGTGCCGGGGTACGTGGTGCTTTCCAGCGAGATAAGCTGTCCGGGCTGAAGATATTTGGCAATGGTCCGGCAGCTGTTTTCCACAAACTGCATATCCGGCTCGCGATTGGCCGTCAGCGGTGTTGGAACACAGATTAAAACAGCATTAACCTTGCGAATCTCGGACATATCGGCAGTGGCTCGAAATCGCTTGGACTTGACCATCGCCCGCACCTGTTCATGCGGTACGGTCTTGAGAATACTCTGCCCCCCGTTTAGTTTCTTGACTTTTGGAGCATCAATGTCAAAACCGACAACCTGAACGCCGCTTTTGACAAATTCACGTGCCAGCGGCAGGCCGACATAGCCTAAACCCAATATCCCGACCACAACTTTTTTATCCGCAATTTTCTGTTCCAGACTCACTGTTTTCTTTTTCATAAAATTCTCCGATAATCCTTCAGGTTAGTTCATTAAACCCGGTATCAAAACTGTTTTTCTAATGTTCGATAAAACTCAAAACGGTTTCCGCAACATAATCTTTCATCGCATCTGTCAATTCCGGATAGATCGGCAGCGCCAGCACCTCACCGGCGGCTTTCTCCGACTCAGGAAAGCTGCCTGCTCCCTTGCCCAGATAAGCAAAGCACTCCTGCAGATGCAGCGGAACCGGATAATACACCTCGCAGCCGATTGTGTTTTTCCCAAGATGCTTGACCAATTCATCGCGGCGCGGCACACGTATCACATACTGATTGAAAATTGAGATGCAATCTTCGCGAATAAACGGCGTCACAATTGCCGATCCTTTGAACTTCTTTGTATAATAAGCGGCGTTCTTACGACGAGCCTCTGACCATTTGTCCAGCAAAGGTGTCTTGACAAGCAGAGCCGCCGCCTGAATCGGATCCAGCCGGAAGTTCCCGCCGACGCATTGATGATAATATTTCGGCTCCATTCCATGATTACGCATAATGAAAAGCCTGTGGTACAGCACCTCGTCATTGGTCACAACCATCCCCCCATCCCCGATACCGCCGAGATTCTTGCTCGGAAAGAAACTGAACGCTCCGCACGTCCCGATAGCCCCGGCCTTCTGCCCCTTATAGGTCGCGGAAATCGCCTGACAGGCGTCTTCAATGACCGCTAATGAATGCCGACGAGCAATCGCATTGATCGGCTCCATATCCGACACCTGCCCGAACAAATGCACCGGCATGATTGCACGGGTTTTTTTCGTCACCGCCGACTCGATCTTTGCCGGGTCAATATTGTATGTCTTGGGATCGATATCCACAAACACCGGCACGGCTCCCACACGAACGATTGAGCCGGCCGTAGCAAAAAATGTAAACGGCGTCGTAATCACCTCATCGCCCCGCCCGATATTTAAAGCCATCAGCGATGCCAGTAAGGCATCCGTACCGCTCGATACGCCGACGGCAAACCGACAGCCGCACAAGGCGGCGATTTCTTTTTCAAGCTGCTCAACCTTCGGCCCGCCGATGCACCGCTGGGTATCCAGCACTTCGCCGATCTGTTTCAAAACATCTTCTTTAATTGTCTTGTATTGTGCAACTAAATCAAGTAAGGGGACTTGCATTTTACACTCCGTTAAAATAATAAATCCTTTTTTTATATATTGTATTCTCTATACTTTTTTTTGCCGACCGCCAATTCCGGCGGCAGCGGCTGCGTCTCATCAAGGTCAAGACACTTCAGCAAACCGTCAGGTGAAAGTCGGTATCGAAAACCTGTCTCCGGGCACGTCATTATCCCTTCAGCATCAGGCGCATGCAATGGAATTCCATGCCGGCTGACCCATCCTTGCTGACGGGCAGGCACCCCCATCATCAGCGCATAATCCGGCACATTCTTGGTCACTACCGCACCGGCGGCGATCAGTGCATACCGCCCAACCGTGACTCCGCACACGATCGTCGCGTTGGCCCCGACCGTCGCACCCCGGCAAATTCGCGTCTGTTCGTAAAGATCATGTCGTACGACCTGGCTGCGCGGATTGGAAACATTCGTTAATACACAGCTCGGTCCCAGAAAGACGTCATCCTCCAGTGTAACGCCGTCATAAACCGATACATTATTTTGGATCTTAACGTTATTACCGATCACCGCCCCCCCTGCAACAAATACATTCTGCCCCAGAATACATGCACGACCGATTGTCGCACCCGCGCACACATGCGAAAAATGCCAGATTTTCGTCCCATCCCCGATTGCACAGGGCATATCCACACAGGCCGTTTCATGCACAAATGGATTCGCCATCAGGATTCCTCTTTCAGCCGTACAAGCAGCGGGTGATAGTCGCCTTTGTACCCTGTCGGTCGACTCTTTCGGATATCATAGACGATCTGCAATGACGCAAGCACCTCCTGCCAGCGAAAACCGTTGCCGGCCAGGATCTGCCGGTAGCTTTCCGTATGCAGATCGGTAAATCCCTCCGAAAATTCCACCTGCTGACCGTCCACGGTGATCGAGCGATACGTCGCCGGTTTATTCGGCACAGGCGGCGTCGGAAGGTCATCGCGGTCTACTGACAAAAACCAGCGGACACGGGCCTTTTCCAGTTCCAGATACCCCGCCGCTTTGGTTGCCTCATACAGATGCACAACTGTATTGTGTACCGGCCCGAATATCCAGGTCAGCATATCAAAAAAATGCACCCCGATATTCGTGGCAATTCCTCCGGATTTACTCTCGTCACCCTTCCATGACGTCAAATACCATCGGCCTCGGGCAGTTACATAAGTCAGATCCACATCAAACACCTTGCCCCCCGCCGACTGATCCACACGCTCTTTTAAACCCTGGATCGCCGGATGAAGACGAAGCTGCAGGATCGTATTGATGCGGCGGCCGGTCTCCTGCTCGATCTCGCCCAAGGCAACAGCATTCCAGGGATTAACGACCAGAGGCTTTTCACAAATTGCATCAGCGCCGATCCGCAGAGCAAACCGCACATGGGCGTCGTGAAGATAGTTGGGCGAACAGATCGAAACGTAGTCAACACGCTCTCCCTTTCGGCGAAGCTTCTCGATATGCCGGTCAAACCGCTCAAACTCGGTAAAAAAATGCGCATCCGGAAAATAAGTATCCATGATCCCGGCGCTGTCATTCTTATCCAATGCCGCAACCAGCCGATGACCGGTCTCCTTGATTGCCCGAAGATGTCGCGGTGCAATATATCCGCAGGCCCCGATCAATGCAAATGTCTTAGCGGTATCCATCCTGTAAACTCACTATATTTTTGTTGGCACGATACCAGTCTATCGTTTTTTTCAGGCCGCTCTCAAAGTCAGTTGTGGCCTTAAACCCGAATTCCTTTATCGCCCGCTCGGTATCCAGGCATCGCCTCGGTTGTCCATCGGGCTTACTTACATCCCATCGAATCTCGCCCCTAAATCCCGTCAGTCGGGCGATCGTTTCAACCAGTGCTTTGATCGTAATCTCAAAGCCCGCCCCCAGATTCACCGGGTCCGAACGGTTGTAGTGTTCCGCCGCCAGCACAATGCCTTCCGCAGCATCGGCAACATAAAGAAACTCACGCGACGCACTGCCCGTACCCCAGCATTCAATGAAGCTCTGCTTTTCGTCTATCGCATCAATACATTTTTTGATCAACGCCGGGATCACATGACTGCTGCCGGGATGAAAATTGTCGCCGGGACCGTAAAGATTCACCGGCAAAAGATAAATGCCGTTTAGACCATACTGCTGACGGTATGCCCCAAGCATAACCAGGAGCGCCTTTTTGGCAATACCGTAAGGAGCATTGGTTTCCTCCGGATAACCCGTCCAAAGGTCTTCCTCTTGGAACGGAACCGGTGTAAATTTTGGATACGCACAGATTGTTCCGATTTGCACAAATTTTTTCAGTCCGAAACGGCGTGCCTGCTCGATCAGATGCAGCCCCATCGCCATATTGGCATAAAAAAAACGTCCCGGATTCTCGCGGTTGGCTCCGATCCCCCCTACCTCGGCGGCCAGATGAATCACAATATCCGGACGCATCTGTTCATACATCCGCACAACATCCTGCTCTTTGGTCAGATCATAATCTTCAACCAGCGGAATCTGCAATTGCTCCGGCCGGACGCCTCGCTCCAGCAGCCGTCGCTGCAAGTGGCTGCCCAAAAAACCTGCCCCGCCGGTGATAACGATGCGCTTGTCAGTCCAAAAAGAATAATCGTGGTTGTTTACGTTCATTTCCCGCTGTCTTTAATCATTTTTTCACGTTCCGCCGCCGCCATATCCGCCTCGGTCATCATCCGGGCCAGCGCACGAAAGGTGATCTTCGGCTCCCACCCCAAGTCCCGCCAGGCCTTGCTCGCATCACCCAATAGCAGATCCACCTCAGTCGGCCGGTAGTAGCGGGGATCGATCTCCACATAACGCTGCCAGTCCAGATCCAAACTCCCGAACACCTCCTCCAGAAACTCCCGCACCGAATGCGTTTCACCCGTCGCCACAACGTAATCATCCGGCCTGTCGTGCTGAAGCATCCGCCACATCGCCTCAACATAATCGCCCGCAAAGCCCCAGTCGCGCTTGGCGTCGATATTGCCCAGGTACAGTTTATCCTGCAACCCCAGTTTGATGCGCGTCGCCGCCCGCGTGATCTTGCGGGTCACAAATGTTTCACCGCGTCGCGGGGACTCATGATTAAACAAAATGCCGTTAACCGCAAAAAGATTATACGCCTCGCGATAGTTAACCGTCTGCCAGAAGCTATAAACCTTCGCACACGCATAGGGACTGCGCGGATAAAATGGTGTTGCTTCGGTCTGAGGCGTCTGGACGACCTTGCCATACATTTCACTGCTGGAGGCTTGGTAAAAACGCGGTGGATGTTTCATCATCCTTAGCGCTTCAAGCAGACGCAGTGTCCCGAGTCCATCGACATTCGCCGTATAAATCGGCTGATCGAAGCTGACACGAACGTGGCTCTGGGCCCCCAGATTATAAACCTCATCCGGCTGGATATCATTGAGGATCTGCGACAGATTCCCGCCGTCAGTCAGATCACCGTACAGCAGCCGGAGCTTGGGCTGCAGATGCGGATCCTGATACAAATGGTCAATCCGGTCTGTATTAAAACTCGAACTCCGGCGGATAACGCCATAGACCTCATAGCCCTTGGCCAGCAGTAATTCCGTCAAATATGAGCCGTCCTGACCGGTAATGCCCGTGATCAGTGCTTTCTTCATTCTTCACGATCCTTTTCATCACGAAGCCATTGTACAAATCGCGTAAGCCCCGCCGACAATTCCGTTTTCGGCTGATACCCCAGCCGCCGCATAGCTTTATCCACATCGGCATACGTCTGAATAACGTCACCGGGCTGTTCCGGCAGCCTGTTTAGTACAGCCTTCTTGCCCAATGCAGCTTCAAGATGTGCGATCAGTCCATCCAGCCGCACCGGTCGTGATTCGCCGAGATTATAGATCTCATAGTCTCCGCACGCTTCAATTGCGGCCGTCACACCGTCAATAATGTCGTCAATATACGTAAAATCACGCCGCATCGAACCATCCCCGAAAACAGGGATAGGTTCCCCGGCCTCGATTTTTCGTGCAAATTTATGGATTGCCAGATCCGGGCGCTGACGAGGCCCATACACCGTAAAAAAACGCAGACACGTCATTCCGATACCGTAAAGGTGACTGTACGTATGACAGATTAACTCTCCGGCTTTTTTGGTCGCTGCATACGGCGAAATGGGATTGTCCACACTGTCCGTCTCGGCAAACGGAACCTTTTCATTGTTGCCGTAAACGCTTGAACTGGACGCAAAGATAAATTTCTTAATACCGTACTTCCTCGCTGCTTCCAGCATTACCACCGTGCCGTGGATATTGACATCCATATACCCGACCGGGTCCTCAATCGACGGCCGCACTCCCGCCTTGGCCGCCAGATGCACAATCGCCTCAAACCCGCCTTGACCAAGGATCGACTCTACACACCCGGCATCACGAATGTCGCCTTCCGCCAGCTCAAACTGAGCCGAACCGAGCAGCGTCGTCAAATTACGGCGTTTGATCGCGGCCTCATAGAACGGATCGAAATTATCCAATCCGACGACACGCCAACCCTCGGCAACAAGCCGCTCACATAAATGCGACCCGATAAACCCCGCCGCCCCCGTAACCAATATCTTCTTTTTGAAATCTTGCATCTGTTCTTTTTTAAAATCTACGGCCGGCCGATACTGTAATATTCGATGCCCTGCTTTTTGACAAAGGTCGGACTATAGAGATTCCGGCCGTCAAACACAACCGGCCGCTTAAGCTGTTGAGCAATAAGATCAAAGTCCGGCGCTCGGAACTCCTGCCAATCTGTAAAAATAACAAGCGCATCTGACCCGCTCAATACATCGTAAGCATTGTTCACACGCTGTATCTTGCCCTCCAGTTCAGGGCACACCGCTTCCGGATCAAACGCTGTGATCTCCACCCCCGCCTCTATAAACTTCTTAATGCAGAAAACCGCCGGCGATTCACGTGTATCATCGGTACGGGCCTTAAATGCCAATCCCCACACTCCCAAACGTATCCCCTGCCGACTTTTAAAATAACCCAGCACTTTATCGGCAAACCGCTGATGCTGAGTATAATTGGCATTTTGCACCGCCTCAGCAATCGTCATCGGAACGCCTCGTTGCTGGCCCATGTGAATCATCGCCCGCACATCTTTGGGAAAACAGCTTCCGCCGTAACCGACTCCCGCAAACAAAAATGCATTGCCGATGCGAGAATCACTGCCCAATCCCGCACGCACCAGTTCGATATCCGCCCCGCAGGAGTCGCACAAAGCGCTTAGTTCATTCATAAACGAAATGCGTGTGGCCAGCATTGTATTGGCCGCATATTTAGACATCTCCGCACTGGCCGGATCCATAAACAAAATCCGGCTGCTCTTCCGCATAAAGGGACCATACAGCACCTTCATAAACTCCATTACTGCAGGATTGGTGGTTCCGATGATAACCCGGTCCGGCTTCATAAAATCTTCAACCGCCGACCCTTCCTTCAGGAATTCCGGATTGCTGACATAGTCAAACGGCACTTCTGTTTTGGAAGCGATCAGGTCACTGACGACCTTATGTGTTCCGACCGGCACGGTACTTTTCGTAATGATAATCTTATAATCCTTCATCACGGCGGCAATCTCTTCTGCCACGTTCAGCACCGCTGAGATATCCGCCGAGCCGTCAGGAGCGCTGGGAGTGCCAACCCCCAAAACAATCAACAAAGAGTTATCCACCCCCTGTTTGAGATTCGTTGTAAATACAAGACGCTTTGCGTCTTTATTACGTTTGACAATCTCGGTTAACCCCGGCTCATAAATCGGTATAATACCCTCATTCAGATCATTTATCTTCTTCCTGTCATTATCGACACAGGTCACATGGTTGCCGCCATCGGCCAAACATGCTGCCGCAACCAAACCGACATACCCCACGCCAACCACAGTCACTTTCATCGTAAATCTCTTTAAATTTTAGATTTATGGAATGAATACTGCCCGATAAGCCAGTCAAATGAAAGATGCATAAGGACCTCTAATACCTATACTCCGTACCTGTCGGCTGCGCCGATTGGACTCAGCCGTTCCCCCTAAGTTATTTTTTTTCAATTAGTTATCGAATTTGGCCACAAGTTCGGACTCGTTTGGCCTTTGACTTTTTGTATCATCTCTGCCCGCACTGAAGGGGAAGAACTCTAACATAAATATCGGTAAAGAGTTACCGAAATATTAGCAGGACTTTAGAAAACCGACTCCATTTGTTCAAATAATAAAAACAACCATTAACGATTCATCTTGGACCGATAATAATCCACTCTAAACTGCACATTCAATATCTGATAATATTATGCTTCCTAAGGATTTATAATAAAGTCACTGGATGATTATAATGTAAATAGAGCTTTATTGGCTTCTTTTCTGTAATTGAAAATGACTCATTCACTATACGCACAATAAGTTCTGTCATTCTCCCAAACGGTCACCCGGACAAGTCTACAGTCAGTAAACTTCCCAAGTAGTCGCGACCAGGCGAAAGACGACAAATTCTCCACCGTCGGATTAAGTTTTTCAAACCCCGGAACATCCACATTTAGATTCTTATGGTCTACCAATGACAAAAATGCATCTTCCACCACTTGCTCAAATCGGGCAACCCAATCTTCCGCTTCCGGCCGGGTCGGCTTTTCAACCGTAACCTCGATCACATAATTATGTCCATGGCCGGCTGGATTAGCGCATTTCCCGAAAAAATCCATATTTGCCGCCGTATCATACTTGGCATTCCAAAGCCGATGCATTGCCGCAAACTCAAATTTCTCACTGAACCAGTACATATCGCTTTCCTCCGTATTCAGTTGAATCGTTCGATACGGATTCAGCTCAAGGGCCAGCCGCTCCAGCCGCATCGACGAAAACACCCGCGCAATTTGACTCCATACTGTCCGCATTAAAACACATAGATCATATACACTCAGTCCACGCCCCGCATGAGCCGCCTCCCTGACCGCCGCATCAAACAACCCGATTACCTCGCTGCGCACAGCCCGATCGATCTGCGATACGTTTACCACAAACCCTGTATCCGGATCCAGCGCACTGGCTAATTCTACCCACAGAGCCAGGTAATAACTCAATCCTGCTCCGCACGGCTTGGACGCATAAGAATTAAATCCTGTCTGTACCGGCACAAAAGGATTGATCGAAAAACGTACTTGTCGGCTCAAACGATGCATCGTTTTATGGCCTGTCCACATGCATCAGCGTCAATACCTCAGCACGGCTGCGAGGGTCTTTCTTGAAAATTCCGCGAAGCGCACTGGTCACCATCATCGCTCCGGGCTTGCGTATCCCGCGAATCGTCATACAGCTATGTGACGCCTCCAGCACCACAGTCACCCCCTGCGGGCTGAGCTGCTGCATCAGAAAATCGGCAATCTGGTCAGTCAGACGCTCCTGAAGCTGAAGCCGCCGGGCAAAGGTGTCAACCACACGTGCCAGCTTGCTGATGCCCAGCACCTTACCGGCCGGCAGATACGCCACATGTGCCTTGCCGATAAACGGCATCAAATGATGCTCACAAATACTGTAGAACGGAATATCCCGTAAAAGCACGATCTCATCATATTTCTCATGAAACACGCTCTTTAAATGCTCACTCGGATCATGATTCATTCCCGCCAGAAGTTCGGCATACATCCGCGCCACCCGTTGCGGAGTATCCTTAAGACCTTCACGCTGAGGATTCTCGCCGACTGCCGATAGTATCTCCAGTACGGCCTTTTCAATACGCTGTGTGTCCACATGTGGACTTTGTTCGTTTACCATTGTCGCTTTTACCTTTATCACAATTTTTCACAAAAGTCCGGGGGCAATATACCCCTGTTACAGATACAAAAATACCTCTTAAAAGAGCCTTCTATTATAGCTCAAATCGACAAAATTAAAAACCTGCTTTCCCCCATTTTTATCCCCGCCGCAGGCGGTTTCTCAGTTCTTATCTTGACTCTATGGAAGTATTACCCCCCGCTCTGCAACTCATCCATATACAGCCGCATCAGTGCAAAACGCGATACCATCCCGACAAATCGGGTCGAATCCGCACGGTCGGCTACCGGCAGACTGTTGACCTCAAGGTGAGCAAAAATGTCGAGTATTAGGTCCAATGTATCATCGACCGATACCACCGGCACATCCCAATGGGCTAATTCTTCGCCGACGATTAATGGGATCGCCTGAGGATGAACCAGCGTATTACGCATATCCTTTTCGCATAGCAATCCCCGATAGCGCCCGTTCTTATCGACGACAATAAAATCCGATACATTCTCTTCGGCTGTCTTGAGAATGATTTCCTGAAGCGGCATCGTCCCGGACACTACCACAGTTCCCGGCGTCATAATATCGCGTACCGAAAATCGCCGAAGCAAAGCCGTCTTGGTATGAAGTCCGTACCGAACACCCAGCCGATGCAAACGCAGTGAAGACACCGAATAACCGCACAGCCGTTGCCCGACCAGCAGCGCAATGGTCGCCGACAGCATCACCGGCAGAATGATCGTGTAATTCTGCGTCATTTCAAACAAAAGAACGATACTGGCCATCGGCGCATGCGTTGTAGCCGCCATCACCGATGCCATCCCCACAAGGCTGTAGGTCGCCGGGCTGATTTCCATATACACTCCCGACATCTCCAACAGCAGACCGAACGCATACCCGGTGGTCGCCCCCAAAAACAGCGACGGCGCAAAAATGCCTCCCGATCCCCCGCTTCCAAGCGTTAGCGATGTCGCGATGATTTTACCCGCGATCAGCACAAGCATCAGCCACACACTCAAATTGACCCCCATAAAACCCGCCGCCGAATGAGACCCGAGGCAATACCCGATAAAAGAGTAGCCATGACCGTAAATCAATGGCTTGCCGACCGTGCCCTGTCCCGTCAACACCAGCGTCAGAAGCCCTACAAGACCGACGCACAGCGCTCCGATGACAGGCTTGACAAAAAGAGGAGTCTTTACACGTTCAAACAAATTCTCACAAGTGTCCAGAACACGAATAAACGCCACAGCCGTTCCCGCACAGACTAAACCAAGAACAATATAATTGCCCAGCTCATACCAACTGAATGAATATGCCGTCAAATCATAAAGCGGGAAAATGGCCCCATGCTTGCCCCGCAGAGTGGACATCACCACACTGCTGACTACGGATGCGATCAGCACCGGCGACAGAATCTTGAAATTCATATCGCGAAGAAACACTTCCAGCGCAAACAGCACCCCCGCAATCGGAGCATTGAAAATCGCAGACAGCCCCGCCGCTGCGCCGCAGGCAATAAGCACCGGCAGCCGATGACGAACTACATGAAAATGACGCCCCATCGAAGAGGCAATGGAAGAACCGATTTGAATGATCGGCCCTTCTGTCCCCGCCGAACCGCCCGAACCGATGGTCAGGGCCGCTGTCACCATCCGTGCCAGCGCTACATGAAATCCGATTTTGCAATCGCGGCGAACAATCGCATCGATCACTTCCGGTATCCCGTGCCCGACTGCCTCACGCGAATAAAAACGGGCGATCAATCCGACCAGCAGAGCGCCTGACGCCGGCAGCAAAAACAAAAATACCATCCGCCCCTGATAAATTCCGGATAAATGGTCCGAGCCGTAACACACCGCTTCGGTCCAATGGATCAGCAGGTCAAATCCCATTGCTGCAAACGCCGCCAGCACGCCGATCAGGCACGCCAGAAAATACAGCAGATACTCCTGACGCCACCCCATCCCCTTGTCGGAATAATGCGAAGCTAAAGCCGGAGCGATTTGTGCCTTAACACCGGATATCATAGAAAAGCCGCATCAAAATCCCGTCACAAATGCCGTCAGCAGCCGCACCCCGAAACCGATCGATCCCGGCGCCGCCTTCTCATCCGCTCCCCACACACCGACGCCCGCCATATCAATATGCGCCCATTTGGCCCCCTCGGCAAACTGACTTAAGAACGCCGCCGCCGTACACGCCCCGCCCCACCTGCCGCCGGTATTTTTCAAATCGGCGATTTTACTCTTCATCGCCTCGACAAACTCATCGTCACAGGGCAGCGGCCAGACCCGCTCGCCGGTCTTCTCGGAGGCCTTTTTAAGCCGCTCAATCAACGCATCATCATTGCCCATCACGCCGGCGCGTTTCTGCCCCAGCGCCACCACGCAGGCTCCCGTCAGCGTCGCAATATCAACAATCGTCCCGCACCCCAGCGTCTTGGCATAGGCGATCGCATCGCACAGGATCATCCGTCCCTCGGCGTCCGTATTTTGTATCTCAACCGTCTTTCCGCTGTAGGTGGTAATAATATCGCCGGGTCGATAGCTCTTTCCGCTCGGCATATTTTCCGCCGCGGGGATCAGCCCGATGACATTGACCTTCGGCTTAAGCTGTGCAATCGCCCGCATTGCTCCCAGCGTTGCGATCCCGCCCGACTTGTCAAATTTCATATCATGCATTCCCTCGCCGGGCTTAAGCGATATCCCACCGGAGTCAAACGTGATCGCCTTGCCCACCAAGCCGATTGTTGCCGTTCTGGCCGTTGCCTTCGGAGCTTTGTACTGCAGGACGATCAGCCGCGGCGGATTGTTAGACCCTTGCCCCACCGCCAGAATGCCGCCCATCTTCTTGGCCGCAAGCTGCTTGTCATCCAGTACCGTACATTTCAGCGATCCAAACCTGGCCGCCAGCTTCTTCGCCTCCGCGGCCAGCACAGCAGGAGTGATCACATTCGCAGGCCGATTGGCAATCGTCCTGGCATACATCTGCGCCGCGCCGGTCACAGAACCTTGCGCTGCACCTTTTTTCAGCTGTACCGCCGTCTTTTCCCCCTCACTGATGATCGTCGCCGACAGGTTGACCAACCGTTTCTTGTCGTCACCTGCAAGATACTCATCGTATCGATAAGCCCCGAAATAAATCCCCTCGGTCATTGCCTGCCCGGCCTGCTCCAAAGACAGCTCCGCCTTCTCCCCGCCGCAATACAGCATCACCGACAGCGTCCCGGCCTTCAGCTCAACCGCCTTTGACGCCGCTGCCGACGCCGCATTAAAGAGCGTCAAGGCAGTGCATTTTGTCCGCTTGCCAAGACCCACAAAGAGTATCCGTTTGGCCGCCACTTTCCCGTCCCCGTAAAGCAGCGCCGTCGTCTGAGCCTTGCCCTCAAAATCACCCAGCGACTTTAGCTGCTCAAGCAAATGGCCGGTCTTTTTATTGATGACTTCCCCCCCCGCACAGCACGGCCCTTCTTCAAATACCCCCACTGCCAGCAGTTCGGTTTTCACAAGTGCCGCATCCGCCTGACGCGCCTGCACCTGAACATCCATCAGTCGCTTACTCATTGCATCATCCTTTACTGTTCATTGGAAAAAAATGGAAAATCTTGATTCGGTAAACGGCATATCTCCATCCGTGCCGCCAACTGGGCCGCGACTTCCGGATTCCGTGCCGCCACATTATTTTTCTCGCCGATATCCTTACTCAAATCATACAACTCCACCGGTCCGTCCGGCGACTGCATAGCATTCAGCCGCACGGCCTTCCACTTGCCCATCCGTACGGCCTGCTTGCCCCCCTGTTCATGAAATTCCCAATACAACTGCGCATGCTGCGTTTGATTATCACGATACCCCAGCAGCGTCGGTACAAACGATATCCCGTCTATCCCGATAGGCACCGCCGCACCCGCCAATTCTGCAAATGTCGGCAGAATGTCCCAGAACGCACTGATATGCTCGCTTTTGCTGCCTGCCTTGATCTTGCCCGGCCATCGCACAAGCATCGGTACACGGATCCCGCCTTCATACAGATCGCGCTTATAACCTTTCAACGGTCCGTTGCTGTCAAAAAAGTCCGGATCCGCCCCTCCCTCCAGATGCGGCCCGTTATCGCTGGAAAACATCACGATTGTACGGTCGTCTATGTTCAATTCCTTCAGCAGAGCCAACAGCTTCCCAACATATCCGTCCATTCGCTCCACCATCGCCGCAAAGGCCGCACGCGGGTGACTCTGCGATCCATACCCGCGCCCGCTCGTATTGACGTACGGTTTGTCTTCCGCAAACTTCCCTTTGTACTTGACAAGCGAATCCTCCGGCACTGCCAATTCTGCGTGGGGAATCGTGATCGGCACAAACATAAAAAACGGCTTGCCCGCATGCGTACGCACAAAGCCCAGCATTTCTTCAACGATCAAATCGGGAGCATACTGCCCCGTTTGCGCCGCCGGATCATTACCCTCAAGCACTACCTTTTCGCGGTTTCGCCACAGATACGTCGGGTAATAATGATGCGCCAGGCTCTGGCAGTTATACCCGAAGAATATATCAAATCCCTGGTTATTCGGCTCACCGCTGCTGCCCGGCCCTCCAAGCCCCCATTTGCCGAACGCTCCCGTCACATATCCGCACTGCTCAAGCAGCCGCGCCGCCGTCACCGTATTCTGCTTCATCGGGTGCTGCCCTTCCGGCTGCATCCCCTTATTTCCCCGAATCTGGCAATGCCCCGTATGCAGTCCCGTCATCAGAACGCATCGCGATGGCGCACAGACCGTACTGCCTGCATAATGCTGCGTAAACAGCATCCCTTCTTTCGCCAGCCGGTCAATATTCGGCGTCGAAAACTTTTTCTGCCCATAACAGCTCAGGTCTCCATACCCCAGATCATCGGCCAGGATGTAAATAATATTCGGCTGCCGCCGGGAACGTGCCCCCGCCGCAGGCAATGACTCTGCCCCCGCACAGCCGCCGAAGGCAGACATCGCCGCACCCGCCGCCGCAGCTTTCAAAAACTCCCGCCGTGAAACAGTCCTTTGTTTTTCCATAGGTTGGCCCCTGTCGTCTTACTTTTCACTCTTGACTTCAGACTTTGCCGCCTTATGCTTCTTCTCTGCACGATACCGCAGATAACTCTCAATAAACGCCTCAATATCGCCATCCAGCACCGCGTTCACATTACCGCTCTGGAAATCGGTACGATGATCCTTGACCATCTGATACGGCTGAAGCACATAGCTGCGTATCTGGTTGCCCCACGCGATCTCGCCCTTGTTGCTGTACATCTTGGCCAGCTCCGCGTCGCGCTTTTGCTGTTCCAGCATATACAATCGGCTCTTGAGCATCCGGAATGCCTCCGCCCGGTTCTTGTGCTGACTGCGGTCATTCTGGCACTGCACCACGATCCCCGTCGGGATATGTGTAATGCGCACCGCCGAACTGGTCTTGTTGACGTGTTGCCCCCCTGCTCCTCCGGCCCGATAGGTATCCAGTCGAATATCCTCATCTTTGACTTCGATTTCCACATCGTCGTCATATTCCGGGATCACATCGACTGCCACAAAACTCGTATGTCGCCGCCCCGCCGAATCAAACGGACTGATGCGCACCAGCCGATGCACACCCGTCTCGCATGACAGCTTCCCGAATGCAAACGGCCCGCTGACCCGAAGCGTGATAGAACGGATTCCCGCCTCTTCACCCTCGGTAATATCCATTTGTTCGTATGCCAGTTTGTTCTCTTCAAAATATCGCGTATACATCCGCAGCAGCATCGCCGCCCAGTCGCAGCTTTCCGTGCCGCCCGCGCCCGCATGAATACTGAAAAAACAATTCCGCATATCGTCCGCCCCGCTCAGCATCCCCGCCACCTCAATACGGTCGCACTCCCTGCTGAGAATCTCCAGCTCCCCCTCAACGGCTTTCAGCGTCTCGTCGTCCTTTTCCTCCTCCGCCAGCGCAAACAGATCAAGCGTATCGCTCATCGTCTTTTCAAGTTTGATTACCGGCTCAATGACGGCCTTCAAACCGCTGATTTGAGATACGATTTGGCGGGCCTTATCCGGATTGTCCCAAAAGCCCGGCTGGGCCATCACTTGTTCTAATTCCTGACGCGAGGATTGTTTGGCAGGCAGGTCAAAGCCAGTCCCGGATCTCTGCGACCCGAGCCTCCAGCTTCTCCAAAGAAGCACGCAATTCTGATAATTCCATTCTTGCCTTTCGTCTTATTGAACAACTCTCAACATAGCGCTCCCCCGGACAAGGGGAACTGCCGCAAAGCGGGCAGGAGGGTTAACCCTCGCCGAAGCGGCTCCGCATTACAGGTAATGCTTTTATGTCTTTGTATATAGCCGAAAACAACCCAAAATACAAGTAAAGTTACCTGATTTAAGAAATATTAACAAATATAAAATCTACAATATCCAATTTCCTGTTGAAATACAAAGCCGCCCCATTAGGGCGGCTTTGTATGTGAGCCTTACGGTCCGGATTATCCGGCGGCAATTGCGATCTTGCGAGGTTTAACCTTTGCGGCCTTGGCAACCGTCAGCGTCAGAACACCGGCATTCATCCGGGCGGAAATCGCATTCGTATCCAAATCATCGCTCAGCGAAAATTCCCGATGAAAATCGCCGCTTCGCTGCTCAGCATAGAGCACCTTCGCATTCTGATTGTTGGTTACTTTACCGTCAACGATCAGCGTTCCGCGCTCGACCTTGACATCCACCGCATCCGGCTCTACACCCGGCATATCCAGCCGCAGCACGATTGCCTCCGGCGTCTCCCAAATATCCGCAGCCGGTACAAACACCGCACGCTCTGGTTCATGTTCGCGCCGCGTCACAGCGGACGGATTCTTCTTGGCTAATTCTTTATCTGTCATAACAATCACCTCCATAATAATTTCTTTAGCAAGTCAATGTTCGTCAGATTAGTTGATATGCACCTGAATACTGCGCGGCTTTGTCTCTTCCGCTTTGGGCAGCTCAATCGTCAAAATACCGTTCTTGAAGCTGGCCTTGGCGCCGTCGGGGTTGACTTTTTCCGCCAGCGTAATCGTCCGGCTGAATTCTCCGTCAAAACGCTCACGGCGATAATACTGAACATCCTTGTCCTCGGATTCGCTGTGCCGTTTACCGCTCAATGTCAAGCTGTTCTCAACCACACTCAGCTCGATATCCTTGGCATCAACGCCCGGAGTCTCCGCCGTCACCACCAGCTTGTCTCCGCCGTCATACACATTCAGCGCCGGAAACGCGCCGCTCGGCATACTGCGAAGCCCCAACGGCCCGCCGAACACATCAAACACACGATTCATTTCATCGAGCGTCCGCTCGATATCCCAGAATGGAAACCGTTTACTCAGCAACATAATGCACCTCCATTTCTCAAAAAATTCTGTCATTTTTTTCTCTCTGAAAAACAAAAATGCAAACACCGTGCCAGACAACTAAAAGAGAGCATATGTTGTTTTATAGAAATGATTTACAGAAAACTCATAAACAAAACTAAAGTTGTATAACTCTGCCAATTAGACAGAAATGCCTATACTGAAAAATCAAAGTTTAAAAAGATAAAAAGAAATTGGAAATAGGAAATGAAACTTTTTATTCTATTTCCAATTTCTAAAGCAATCCACTAAAGAAAAACTCTCAACAGCTTCCTGCTGACTTAACGGCACACCCGAAAGCCTGTATCATAAAGCCAGTAGTTCGAGACACTCTGGAATCTATATGAAACACTAAAGGTTGTAGAATACCATCCGCCGCCGCGAAGAACAACATCACTTGTCCACTCCATAACATTGCCGGATATATCCGCCATGCCATAGCCATAGGTGCCGAAGGCACCCACCGGACTTGTACCGTCCGGATAGACCAATCCATAGTCATAGTAGGTATTCGCCAGTTCATCATTATAGGTTGCACCAAAACCCCAAATATAGCTGCCATCATAATCCGCCGCCGCCTGCCACTCCCATTCCGTTGGAAGACGCCAGCCGTAATAATTGCAGAATGCCATCGCCCCATACCACGTAATCCACGTTACAGGATGATTCTCAAATCCGCTGTCCACCGTAAATGAACCTCCCGTATAATGAATCCGCGACGCTCCGCCGTTGGTCGCTCCCATGTTAAGTCCCATTCCCGTCATGGTGTAATACGACTGACCCGGATAATCCACTCCGGGATTCAATCCGCTGGCAGCAGAGACATAATCGCCGGTAATCATAATATCCCCCGTAGCAAGCGCTTCGTTGAGGTATTGACAATACTGCGCATTGGTAACTTCGTACTTACTCATATACCCGCTAAAGCCCTCATGGCCTTCAATGCCCGGATCATTCACAATAGACACCCATTCCATCCCCTCCGGCCCGAAACTTTCCGGAACCATCGGCGTACCCGTCAGCCACTGAGCCGCCAAAATTGACATATCTTCAAGCCTCACCACGCCGTCACGATTCAGATCCGCCCCGTCACAATCACCATTGGCAGCGCAATCCGCCATCAGCCAGCGGATCGCAAAATAATCCAAATCCTCCATCGCCACCCCATCCGGACACACCCAATCCCCCGCCGGAATCTGCCACTGCAAGCGCGGGTAATTCGTCCCCTCACAAATCGCCCACGTCTCCTCAAAATCCCACCCCGCATCCACAAACGTTGCTAGCGTCTTCATCTCTCCCGTCGTCTTGCCCATTCCGCCATTGCTGTATGCCTGCCCACTGGCCTCTGTATCCCAGAAGCAAGAGGTGATCGTACCGGAATAGCCATCACCCGCCAGTCCGCCAACACCATCATCCTCTCCGTTGACCATGCCGGTTGCATAACAGGTGGTAATTGAGCCCTTGTAATTATACCCCGCCAGCCCGCCAACATAATCCCTTCCTGTAACCGCACCGGTCGCATAACAGGAGGTAATCGAATCCCGATTGTGCCCCACCAGCCCGCCAACATAGATGCCTGTTCCATTGACCGCACCGGTCGCACAACAGGAGCTAATTGAGCCGTAACTAGACCCCGCCAGCCCGCCGACATAAGAACCCGTTCCTGTAACTGCACCGGTGGCATAACAGGAGGTAATTGAGCCGTAGTAATTACTCCCCACCAGCCCGCCGACTTCATGGCCCATTCCTTTAACCGTACCGGTCGCATAGCAGGAGGTAATAAAGCCGTTATTTGATCCCGCCAGCCCGCCGACACCGCCCGTTCCTATAACCCTACCGGTTGCATAGCAGGTGGTTATAGAACCCTCATTTCTCCCCGCCAGTCCGCCGACATTATAGCGACCGGTTATAGTAACATAAACGCCCAGATTGTTGATTTGGCCGCCTGAGTTAACACATCCGAACAAACCCATATAATCCACAGTCGGCTGGTTTATGGTCAGATTGGAAATAACGAATCCATCCCCATCAAAGACGCCTGAAAAGGATGGTACGACTGCCGAAGACCATTCTATTCCAGATAAATCCAGGCTGCCGACAAGACGGTAATGAGCGGTTGGCCTTAACCAGACCTTGCCTAAGTCGGCGGCAGTAACAACCCTATAAGGATTGCCGGAAGTGCCCTCACCCCCAAGTGTCCAGGTGTAAACTGGAAAGCGAGGATAATCATTGGCTTCCATCTGCCAATAGTCATTCAGGCCATTTGTGCGTTCGCCAGAAAAATCCCAGCCGGCCGAGGTAAAAGTAGAAAGAGTTTTCATCTCTGCATTCGTTTTCCCCATTACACCGGTAGATGGACCGGATCCAACCCCAACGGTTATACCGCTGGTCTGGATATCCCAGAAGCAGGAGGTGATAGTGCCGTTACTATTATCCCCCACCAGCCCGTTATCCCCCACCAGCCCGCCGACAGAATAAAACGTCCACATTCCTATAACCGCACCGGTCGCATAACAGGTGGTAATTGGACCGCGGAAATTCGACCCCACCAGCCCACCGACAAAATTCTTTCCTGTAACCGCACCGGTCGCATAACAGACGGTAAGCGCACTTTCGTGACTGTACCCCACCAGACCGCCCACAAAAGAGTCCGTTCCGGTAACCGCACCGGTCGCATAACAGGAGGTTAGTATTCCAGCACTATTCGACCCCACCAGACCGCCTACATAGGCGCTACCGGTGACCGAACCGGTCGCATAACAGGAGGTTAGTATTCCAGCACTATTCAACCCCACCAGACCACCGACGTGAAAGGAACCAGTCAGATTAACGTTTTCAACCCCAAGATTCTTCACCTGTCCGCCTAAGCCAACAAAACCGAACAAGCCAATATAATGCTTTGCCTGCTGGTTTATGGTCAAATTAGATATGATATGGCCGTTGCCGTCAAAAACTCCGGTAAATTGTGCACCTTGAAATACCGAACTGGAACTATTTGTATCCGGGGCAATAGGGGCTTGTGTATAGGTGGTCCTCGACATATCCAGATTGCACATCAGCTTTGTGTATTTCCCGCTGGTCCAATAAAGTGCGGCGTTGGCCGGATTGGCGAACTCATCAAAATCCGCCCGCGAGTGGATCAGATAAGGATGTTCCTTTGTCCCGCCCCCGCTTAATACCCCAAACACATTTCCGCTGATACAAAAAATCGCCAACAGAATGCCCAATACGCCGGAATCCTTCATAGATAATCCCCTCTTAGTTAACTCCCATTCTAAAAAAACATCTTCCGTTTTAGGTTGCCCCCCGGCCTGGTCCCCGTCGAAAAGCCTCCCAAAACAAATCCATTTCAAAATTTCAACTGATTATATATAATATTTATCGTCATGTCAAATGTTATCCGCTTTTTTTTCTTTTTAATTCTGTCCCAACACACTCCACATTTTTGATTTATCCATGTCACTTTGTATTTGATTTTTATCAAACTTCTTAGTATAATACCCTCCGAAGCGAGAAGGCTTCGAGGAACAGGGCTATTTGACAACAGAAGAAAAAAACACCAACTGAGCAACACCAATATCCAATTTGAAATATAAAATTATAGGAATCCTGTATGTCCTGTGAATCCCGTCTAAAAACCCTGTAAATCGTGTCTAAAAAACTCAAAAACTCCGAACTGTTTTACTTTTCGTGCTTAAAATATACTGATTTCCCCTGTAAGTTCTTTCAAATGATAATGATACAACAAAAACACTTGCGTTCAGTTAGATGTCTCTTGCGTCAAGTTGCCCCACACTTGCGCTCAGTTGCATACCAGTTGCGCCAAGTTGTGTTCAGTTGCGCTCAGTTGCGCGCAGTTGCGCCGACAGATATTCCATAACCCGTCAGCAAATAAAAACTTGCGAAATCTGCAAAAATACAAATAATAGTAGACCTGTAGCTATTGAAATAGACCGATTACTCCTGTTCCAGCACCAATAGGCAGGCTCTTAACTACTTATTGCGAAAAAAGTTAGCCGTAATATAAGCCAAAGGAGTCTTATGGGTACGCTCAATCGTGTTCTGGTACCGTTCTTTATCATCGCTCTTCCCGTCACGGCGATGATCGCCTTCATCAATTACTACTACCGTAGTAAGCAGAATATGCCCCCCGCCACACCAACGGCTCCCCGAACTGTCTCGTTCGGCACCCACGAATGGCCGGTCTTCCGCGGCGACTCAGCATTCCGGGGCCTGGCCGCAGGCTCCCTGCCCGATGCCCTGAAGTTGTCCTGGCGGTTTGAAACCCGCAACGCAATTAAATCCACCCCCGCCGTAGCCGACGGCATAGTCTTCATTGCATCAATGGATAAAAATGTATATGCCGTAGACCTGAAAACCGGACAGGAAAAATGGCGATTTACTGCCGACGACGCTCTGGAAGCCTCTCCGCTGGTTACCGATGGAACGGTCTATATCGGCTCAGCCTACGGCACCTTCTATGCCGTCAGCGCCGACACCGGCCGCCAGCGATGGACGTTTCAAACCAACGGCAAAATCATCGGCTCAGCTAATACCTTCATCGACCCTGCCGGCCAAAAACGCCGCATCGTCTTCGGCAGCTACGACAATTTCCTCTACTGTCTCAATGCCGACGATGGCGCCCTGCTCTGGAAACACGAGGCTCAAAACTACATCAATGGATCCCCCGCCATAGCCGATAACGCCGCTATATTCGGTTCATGCGACGGCAATCTCTACGTCGTTCCGCTCGAGGATCCGCAAAAAACAAGCACCATCGACATCGAATCGTACATGGCCGCCTCCCCTGCCATTGAAAACGGCATTATCTATGCCGCCAACTACGAAGGACTTTGTATTGCCGCACGGCAGTCCAATGGCCAAATACTCTGGCAATTCCGTCAAAAAGATATCCCCTTCCTGACCAGTCCGGCGGTAACAGCCGAGTATGTGCTTTTCGGCGCACGAGACAAAACATTGTATTGTTTAAATCGAACGGATGGAGCAGTAGTATGGACATTTTCTTCCACTGCCGCCATCGACAGCTCGCCCGTTGTTTGCGGAAACAAAGTCGTCTTCGGCTCAGACAACGGCCGTTTCTATATCGTTGATCTTGCCGACGGCAAAGAGGTATTCGCCTATACGCTCGGCAAAGCGGTCTCCGCCGGCCCTGCCGTTGCTGACAATCGTGTACTGCTCGGCTGCGAAGATGGAGCCGTTTACGCCTTTACGGCAAAGTAAAATCATTGGTTTGAACAAAACCTCAAACTGGAATTCTAAAAATAAATGTTTGACAAATTAGTTTAAAATCATTATTCTTAATCATTGGATGGGGATAAAAGACGGGATAGTGTGTCACGCTTGGAGGCCCTGTCAGGTTTCGAAGGAGAATAACCATGATAAAGTACTATTGCCCGCAGTGTTCGCAAAAACTCGGCGTTCCGGACGATTATGCAGGCCGTCGCGTACGGTGTAACAAATGCAACACCCCCAGCGAAGTCCCTTCACCTATCACCGTAACGCAAAATCTGGAACTCATCGAAGAAGTCCCGGCCCCGAATACCGCACCGCCTCAAACCTCAGCAGCCGCCGCAAAGCCTGAATATACAGAATCCGGCCCCGACCCGCTGGTGCTGGCTCAGGCACGGGCCGCATGGGAAAAGAAATACGCCAGAACACTCATACAGGCCAATACAAAGGGCGGTTCCTCTGCGCATCCGACATTCGGTTTGGACAATATTCCCCTGCCCCTGCGGATTCCTCTGGCATTAGCGACATCGGTTATAGCGGCACTGCTCGTAGGCGCTTTATGGGGATGGATCGCTTCTGTCAGCGGCTGGATATTCGGCATATTTTCCATCTTTACCGCCGGCGCGGCGGCGTACGGCCTGACCCTCTACACCGAACACCGAAACGCCGGATTGGGCATAATATCGGTGGTGCTCGGCATCGGTGCGATTTTCTGCGGCAAATATATGGTCAGCCAATGGGCGGTTCTTCCGGAACTGAACCGCTTATATGAGCAGCAGATGACCGAAGGCCGTACGAAGTTCATTATGCCGGATACGATGAACGAATATCTTTCCGACGAAGATCAAATGGCATCGATTGCCTGTGTCTCGCTGATCGGTTTGGGGAAAATTGAGGAAAGCGAGGGCAGACAGTTTATCATCGAAATGCAGACCGGCGGGCGTGAACCGTCAAATCTCAGTGATGCCCAAATGGAAAACCTGCGTGAACTGACAGCCGCACAGTTAAAAGAATGGAGCGATAAACAGAGGGAGAATGCTGTTGCACAAAATATGGCTTATATTAAATATGTCATCGCAACCCAGAGTAAAACAGGCAAAGAAATGACCTCGAAAATGGCATTTGCCTGCACGTTCTCTTCCTGGGATTTGATTATGATTCCCACCGCGCTGTTTGTCGCTTTCAAGACCGGCGCAGGCAGAAGCTGATTTCTGCCTGCCGATTGCTTCTGATCGCCGCCGAAATAAGTATTCACCGTACCCGGGTGTTACAGACTTTCTGGACGAAGGATTTTAACCGCCTCGGGCGCAGTAACGGTTGTTTTGATGGAACCGTCTTCATTTTTATCGTGACGGACTTTGATCAGCCCATGCGGTGTCGGAAACGTCCCTTCGGCCCATTGCAGATCGCCCAGCTTCGGCTCGATCTTTACGACGGCACACCCCGGCTCAAGTATTTTGATCCCCAGCACCGTTTCACTCAGCCACGCTGTCGGTCCCGATGCCCAGCCGTGACACAGGCTGTGCCGAAAGCCCTTGTAACAGTACGCGCCGTAGTCGCCGTGTATATCTTCTTTGCCCGCCGGAACCAATTCATCGATTCGACCGGCGTTATCCAGCCATTCAATATTGAAATCTTCCCAGAACGTCGTCGCCCCCACATCAAGCATCCCGCCCCAATACTGACGAATGCAGTTCAATGTCTCCTCAATGTCGTCCGCCGCCGCTCGTGCACGCAGTACATAATAACCGTAGAAGGTGGACATCCGTTTGGCCCCGTCAACGGCCATCACATCGTCATTGGCCTCAACGGCATCGAGTAAACCGGCCAACGTCAACAACGCTGCCGCCTGTTTGCTGCCGGCCGGATCAGGCACATGCTTACGCAGGCTCTCGGCGGCATCAAGACATTTCTGACGGACCTGCGGCTCATTGAGAATCTGACACAACTGACTGCCGGCCTCAAGCGTCATCACCAGCAGCGCATGAAGCCCGGCATGTTCGGCTTCCGCATTGCCCTCCGAAGGCCAATCCAGAAACCGCATTTCCGGCAGAGTCTCTTTGTTATCCGCCCCCACATGCCCGGCAAGCTGTTCCAGCAGTTTTACCAAATAGGTTCGCTGCTGCTCCAGATATGCCTTATCCCCGGTGAACTGATGCCACGAATGATGGATCAGCACCCACCACATGGAATATGAGCTGATGCCGTTCATCCATTGCGGCAGCGGCGTCTGGTCGCGGATAAAATCAAGACTTCTGGGCACCACCTCATTGGCCCCGAAGACCGACAGGATTGTCATTGTCTCCGGATGCATATCGCCGATCCAGACCAAACGATCGCGTTTAATGCCGTCCCACAAATACTCCTGCATATTCAGATGCACCGTGTAGGCGCCGACCTGCCAGATTTTATTGAGCCGTTCGTCATTGCAGCGGAAAGAGCCTACATACTCCAGCTTGCGATAGACAAAAACCGCCCGCACTGTCTTAAGCTGAACCATACTGTTCTCGTCGGCCAAATCGATGCGGACAAAGCGAAAACCGGTAGTGCCGATTTCATGCGAACCCAGCCAGGGAACCAGCACTGTCTGGTCGCGAACCGCGTGATCATTGGTGGTATTCTTCTCGCCGCCAAGTTCACTCATCGCCTCAGAGGCCGACTCACCGAATCGCACCCGCAGCCGGACAGGCTGATTCTTTTCTGTATTCCAAGCCGTGATTTGAACACCGCCGTGCAGCTCAACACCGAAATCCAGCAGAATACCGGGATGATGTCCGCCATTGCTGCGAAGCACACAGGGATTGGCCGCGGCAAGTGAAGCCTGTCCGTCGCGGACTACAAGCAAGGAAGCGGCATTCTCTACACCCATATCGCTTTGCCATAAGATCCGGGTCGGCGAAATATAAGTGCGTACACGCGGATCGTCAGCACTTCGTCGGGCCAACTCATTACTCTCGATAACCTTCGGCACGGCAAACACAGACCCGACCGCAACAAGCCCCACTGCAATTATACATATCCCTGCACTCCCGCATAACAGCCGCTTCATTTCTGACACTCCGATCAATTTAAGGTATCACTGTTTGTTCCACAATTTCAAGGTTGCCGTCACCGGGTAATGATCCGACGGATAACGGCCTTCCTTATGGCTCATATCGATCTGAGCATCCAGAACCTCAGTCCCCTGCTCGACAAGAATATGATCGATTTTAACACCTTCGATACCCCCTTTGAAGTCGTGAAACGTCGCCGGTTCTTTGGTGTCGGGATTCAGCAGCCGCCAGGTATCCAGCAACTCAACCGGCGCATTCGGATAGCCCAGCCGCCGCAGATACAGCATCGCCGGGTTGTCCAGCCCCATATTAAAATCCCCCGTCACAACCACCGGGTCTTTGGGGTCACGAGCGGTCACACGGCGAGCCAACAGTTCGGCGCTCTTAACCCGTGAGGGCTGCGACTGATGATCCATATGAAGATTAAACACATAAAAGGCCCTGCCGGTTTTCTTTTCAACAAGTCTGACCCACGTACAGATGCGGGTTATTTGATTGCCCCAATGTTTGGAACCCGGCGTCCAGGGTGAATTGGAAAACCAGAATGTCTCGGAATCGGCAGCGGTGAAACGATCTTTGCGGTAGAAGATGCCGCACCATTCACCTGCCCGCAGGCCGTCATCACGGCCGACACCCACTGAGGCATAGCCGCGCAGCGCACCTCCGATCTGGTCCATCTGGAAATCGAGTGCTTCCTGTACTCCGACAACATCCGCACCCTGTCCGGCAATTGTATCAAAGACGATGTCTTTGCGCTTGTCCCAATGATTCTCGCCGTCATTCGCCGTGCCGTATCGAACATTAAATGACATCACCTTGACGCTATCGGCATCCGATTGAAATGTCACTGTCCGCCGGGCAGTCCCGCCCTGATTTTCGCATCCGGCCAACAGTACCGCCCACATCCCGAACAAAAACAACATCCATCGTTTCATTGTCAATTCTCCTATACACAATAAGAAGATTTCCATTTCCGTGAATTTTACTCTCCAATACTTTGAATGGCAAATCAAAATGGCAAAAACCCGCTTTTTCGAACCCAAACGAACTTTTAACATCTATCAAGGCATCTATTTATCATTTTCGGAATAGTCGTAGCATTTTTTGGCCGTTAAGCCTAAAATTTATGTAATAAATCCCCTCACTGCGGCGACAAACAGGATGACGGCGGCAAAATCATTGGAAAGACGAGGGACTTATCTTTTGGATTGGCAATCGGTCATAACCGAGCATGGACCACTGGTCTGGAGAACAGCGTATCGGCTGCTGAACAACGAAGCCGATACGAGCGATTGTTTTCAGGATGTCTTTGTGGCAGCAGTCGAGATCAGTCGGCGGGAGAACATCCGGAATCTGCCCGCACTGCTGAATCGACTAGCGACCCATAAAGCTATTTCTCTGCTCCGTCACCGGATACGAAACGCAGAGGCTCTTTCGCAAATGGAATACCGTGAGCACAGCGATGCCATCACCGATCCGGTTAAGTCGTCCAATAACGGGGAACTTTCCGATCGGATACGAAAGGCCCTTGCCGATCTTCCGGAACTGGAGGCGCAGGCGTTCTGCCTTCAGCTTTTCAATGATTTAAGTTACCGTCAAATTGCATCAGAATTAAATGTCAAGGCCGGCTATGTCGGCGTCTTAATCTCCAGAGCCAGAGAAAAACTCCAGCGTCTTTTTCCTGCCGACGTCAACGAGGAAGTTCGGAGTTCGACCTATGAATAAACAAAACGAACAATTTGATCATGCCATCGAGGCGCTTCGCGGCATTTCTGTTCCATCCGGGCCTTCGGATGAACTGATTCGTCAAACTCTGAATCGAATGGAACAAGCACAAAGCCAAACATTACCCCCCGCTGAGGGGAAAAGGAGATTTCTTATGAATTCACTGAAAAAACTTTCAATTGCCGCAGTTCTTGTGATCGGCGTATCCGCCTTCCTGCTGTTCAATCGAACGACCGGCAGCATTGCACTGGCGGATGTTTATTCAAAAGTGCAACAGGCCCGGACGTTTATGTATGCGATGAGTATGACCATGTCGGGAATGGGAGAACTGACCGGCCAACCGATCGATGGAGCGATGACATCTGAGGGCACCATTATCATCTCCACGGAATTCGGGATGAAAATGGAAAATCATATGCAGGTCCAGTTGCCTGACGGAACCACGCAAAATATCACACAACTGGCCTATATGCTGCCGAATGATAAGATTATCGTTTCCGTTATGCCGGAGCAGAAGATCTATCAGAAGATCGAATTAACAGACCAATTGCTTGAGGAAACCAAAAAGCAAAATAATGATCCTCGCGAAATGATCCGGCAGATGATGAATTGTAACTATACCAGCCTCGGACAATCCGAAATCAACGGAATCAAGGTACAGGGATTTGAAACCACCGACCCTGCCTACAGCGCCGGCGTCGGCGGCGATATCCGGGCGGTCTTATGGGTAGACGCCCGAACCTGGCTTCCGATACAATCGGAAGTGTCCATGTCCATGGGTGAAAAGATGAAAATCGACATCGTTATCAGCGATTTTCAATGGGATTTTCCTGTTGAAGCCGATGCGTTTACATTCGTCATTCCAGATGACTATAAAGAATTCGGAAGTATGAAAATGCCGGAAATGAACGAAGAGGCGGCCGTAAAGGGATTTCGGGTTTATATCGATGTGTTTGGGATGTACCCCGAAAAACTCGACCTGGTGGATTTGACCTCCTCAATGACCAGAAAGCTCAGGGATTCGGAGGTTTCGGAGTCCTTCGGCGAGAAAATGAAGGCCGCCCGGGCCGCCGGACAGGACGGCATGGAAACGTTCTCGCAGGAACTGATGTCGCCGATCCTGTCGCTGGGTATGTTTTATGCGAACCTGTCGCAGAACAAATATGAACCGGCCTATTACGGCGCTCAGCTCACCCCGCAGGATACAGATGCCGTCCTGCTGCGATGGAAGACCGACAGCGGCAAATATAAAGTCATCTTCGGTGATTTGAGTGTGGCGGAAATGGACTATGAGGAACTGGTCAAGATTGAGCCGGAAGTCAAGCCCGAAAATAAGCCGAAGTCCGAATCGACAATCGGTATTGACGACCCCGCTGCACAGGCTGTACACTCGGGCGCGCAGTTGACGAGATTCGGTCAGTCGGCAATGAACATTAAAAGAATGCTGATCGCCTGTTTTATGTATGGCGAGAAAAATGACCAATGGCCGGAAAGCCTGGAGGCGCTTTTGGGACAAGGTATCGAACCGGAACTGCTGGTCAATCCCGCACGGCCTGATGTTCCCAACGGCTATGTGTATATCAAGCCGGTCAAGCCCGAACATCACCAGAATAGCCCCCAAACAGTTATAGTTATTTACGAAGCCTACGAGACGTGGGAGAATGGAATCTACGTGGGCTTTCTCGACGGCCATGTGGAATTCGTTAAAGATGAGGCGGCTTTCTTAAAACTCCTGTCTCAATAGCCTGGTCCGCATATCAGCTGTGCCTTTAAGCCGGATACTTCATATCCGGCTTTTTTTATTTTTTTGTCGCATTTTTCAGGCAGAGCCGGTCTATAATAACGGATGTGAAATATTTTTCGTCCTCAACCGGAGGCCTTCGGTGACATTATCGGATGCAGAATTAGTCAAAGAGGTTTTAGACGGCTCAAAAGATGCCTTTGCAGAGCTGGTACGTCGGTACCAGCGACCGGCCAAAGCAACGGCACTGCATATTCTCGGCCATTACCATAGCGCCGAAGATGCCGCTCAAGAGGCTTTTGTCCGGGCCTACCGGCAGTTGTCACGGTTGAGCAAGCCGGACGCCTTCGGCCCGTGGCTGTTGAAGATCGTTCACCGCTGTGCTTTGGATATGGCCGACAAAAAAAGGCCGGATGTTTCACTTGATGCCGCCGGTCAACTGCCCGCCCATCAGGGCAATGGCCGACTGGATGCCGACAAAGAGCAGCTTCTAAAGCTGGTCATGCAGCTTGGCAAATCAGAACAACAGGTCGTGCTGCTGCGGTATTTCGGCGGCCATACGGTGAGCCAAATCGCCGAGATTGCCGGCCGCAGCGTCGGAACCGTTACCAAACAGCTTTCGCGGGCACACCATCACTTGCGAAACCAGATAAAGGATTAACCGATGAACCCGGAACAAAACATTGAAACCAAACTGGAGCAATTGGCCCAGGCGATTCCCTCCGGCGACTTCTTTGTCAACAGCGTCATGAGCCGAATCGAAACCTCTTCTGACACCGTACAAAAACCAAAACCAAATTTTGTCAGGAGAATCCTTATGAAAAACATAGTAAAAGTTGCCGCCGCAGCGATTGTTGTAGTTGCGGTACTTATTGGGATCGATTGGTTCGGGATTTCAATCGACGGAGCCGGGGTCGCATGGGCCGATGTTGTCCAGCGCGTCCAGCGAGCCGGCGCCTTCAGCTACCGGATACAGATAACAACCACGGGAGAATCCTTACCCGACGCCAGTTTTCCAACGAATATGGATGCAGCCTGCTGGATGACCGCCGATAATAGGATGAAAATGGAAATCAACGTGTACGGTCTGCATGGCTTCATCTATTTTCAACTGCCCAACCAGAATAAAGTAGTTTATGTTTGGCCGGAAACGAAAATGTATTTGGAAGTTGAACTCAACGATGAAGCGAGCAATAAGAAGTACTTGTTCGATATGAAACAGAAGGATCCGAGAGAATGGGTTCAGGACGTGGTCAATTCTCGACATAAATCTATTGGCAAAACGATCATCGATGGCATCGAGGTCGAAGGACTCGAAACCACCGACCCGACAATCGCCAACAAAAAAACATTCTCCCGTCTGTGGGTTAATGTCGAAACCGGCTATCCCGTCAAATTGGAAAGCGAGGAGGACGTCAATGATGGAAAAACCCACATGCGATTTGTCTTTCATGATTTCCAGTGGTATTCGGATGCGAATGCAGCAGTAATCGAACCGAATATCCCGTCCGATTATATAGCCCTGCCGAAAGGGCGAATGATGGACTATACGAATAATGGTAAAACGCGGGTCGCACACATTGGTTTCATTGCTCATGATTCCCAACAGTATTTGGATGCGAATGCGGCGGCATCTGAACCGAATATTCCGTCAGATCATACCGCGATGACGAAAGCGGATGAACCATCGGCCATCGCCGGTTTGCAGACATACCGAGAACTGACCGGCCGATACCCGGATGATTTAAATGCCATGACACTGGCCAACAGCATGCTACCGGCTATAAAAGCCATGAGCGATAAATTTCTTGTGGAAAACTTCAACCTTGATCCAAATCAGGTAACAGGATTATCCCAAGAGGAAATCGCAATGAAGGTTCAGGAATCAATCACAAATCAGTTCAAAGGATTATCGCAGGAGGAAGCCGCAAAGAAAGCCCGGGAATTTCTCCCAAAAGCAGCCCAATTTCAAAAACAGGCGGAGGAATTTGCCAAAAAATCCGAGGCGTGGTCCAAATCCATTCTATCAACTGGAATGTTTTATATGTCGCTGACCTATCAACTGAAAGACCCCGCCTATTATGGCAAATCCGTTACCCCAGGCGATACCAATGCCGTCCTGCTGCGTTGGAAAACCGACAGCGGCACGTACAAAGTCATCTTCGGCGACCTAAGCGTCACGGAAATGGCCTATGAAGACTTAATAGCCATCGAACCGAAAACAGAGCCCGCCGCACTATAACACGCCACATACGGAACCCCAAGCCCGGTTTGCACATGCAGTCCGGGCTTTTTTTATGGAAAATGCCGAAAAAATGATTTTTACTATACGAAAACCACCCCCCGGACTATCCTATTAACAGACAATCGATTGCTTTCTATAGAAAAAACGGCTGGGTTTATGATACAGGAAAAACGACTGATGATGCGGTTCAACCGGGGCGATGCCGAAGCCCTGCGCGACATCTACGCCCTGTATAAAGACGATCTTGTCAGCCTGGCCGCGGCTCTTTTATATGACAGAATGGCTGCAGAAGATGTGGTACACGATGTTTATGCACAGTTGATCCGAAAGCAGGAACGTCTGAAAATCACACAAAATCTCCGGCATTACCTGACAACTTCAGTAGCCAATACGGCCAGGCACTATTTTCACGTCCAACACAAGGCCCCGGCTTTAGTGCCGGATGCGGAACTGGCCGAAAGAATCGGCGACGGACAATCACCGGAATCTTCGCTGTTAGCCAAGGAACAAAAACAACAGATTGCCGATGCCTTGTCCGTACTGCCGTATGAACAGCGTGAGGTTATCCTGCTGCGGCATTTGAGCGATTTCAAGTTCAAAAAAATCGCTTCTCTGCAGAACGTTTCAATCAATACCGTCCAGGGCCGGTATCGTTACGGCCTTGATAAATTGCGGTCACTCCTGAATGGAGAATTACGATGAGACCGATAGATAAAATAGACCTTCTGATCAAAAACCTGAAAACTTCAGCCAGTCCCGAGTTGGATCGGCGGATAGACGACCTGATCGTGCAATCCCAAATGAACAACACGGGTAAGCTGAAATCCTGGAGTAACTTTATGAGAAAAACCTATAAATATGCCGCCGCGGCGATTGTTGTCATTGCTCTCGGCCTTTTTATGCACTTCCAAAATATTCCCCTTGATGGAACGGCCAAAGCATACGGCATGAGTGACGTCCCTCGTCTGTTCCACTCCGCCAGGTCATTGCATATCAAAGGCAAGATGTTCTTTCCTGAATATAAAAACAGTGAACCGGTTGAGATTGAACATTGGATCGATGCAGAGAACAATCGATGGCGTTCAATCAGACCCTCTTATGTCGCATCCGGCGGTACGCTCGACGTTTATTTGACTGAAGAAATATTTGATGGGCGAAACACCATCATTTTCATCGACCATCGGGAAAAAACATACACTCATTTCCATGTATCCGTTTTCCAGAGAAATCTGTCAATACACAGAACAATAGAAGGAATGATGCAATTGATTTTCGGACAGCCGGAAATGTTCGACTCTTACCGTATCCGGAGGCAGGAATTAATCGATGGCGAAGTTTACAATCTCTGGGAAGGCATCGCTGATTTCGTGCCAATGAAGCTTAAAATGCAAAGTTGGCTGTCGCCGCATACCGGTCAAATGGCAAAAGCATTCATCTGGCAGTCAGAAAACGGCAAAAAATGGCTCAAACAATGTGAATTCGATACCGTTGAAATGAATGTGCCGATTGCGGATTCGGTCTTCCAGATCGAAGACCTCACCGGCTTCACTGCCTTAAACACCATAGAATCAGCAAAGAATTTAGATTCGTATCCAAGAATCAGTGGTGGATTGTCCAACGTCTATCTGCAACTATATTTTCTGTTTGCACTTCCGGACAATTCTTTGCTGATGTGCTGGCGAAATGAATTACTGGAAGATCGGGAACAGGAATCTCAATATTTCGAAGGGTTATATTTTGGCAGCCCCGCCCCACAGCTTCCAGCAGAGGTGTATGCCCTCAAAACAACAATCAACAGCCAGGAATATTTATGGCATGGAAAGCACTTGACCGCTACACAAAAAAACGGAAAGTACTATGAATGGGCCGTATATATACCGGAACAGACGCCGCCAAAAAAGCTCAAACATGTCTATACGCTTGTCTATCGGATGAATGACGGTACGAAAGCAAATGTCACACTTTCATTAGGTGCCGATGTTGCAATCGAGAATCAAGAGGATTTTGAAAAGTTTGTCATTGGGGCAATGAAGGAACTGTCCGATGACCCTGCTTTGCCGATAGATATTACACTTGAACAGGTGATGGACTTAATGGACAGACATTAGCACAGAGATTTTTAGCACCAGTCGAATTTTACTCCGCCGGTCTTTTCGACCGGCTTTTTTTATGCAAAAATGCCGAAAAATGAAATTTTCTATACGAAAACCACCCCCCGGGCTATCTTATTTGCAGACAATCGATTGCATTCTATAAAAAAAATACGGCTGGGTTTATGATACAGGAAAAACGACTGATGATGCGGTTCAACCGGGGCGATGCCGAAGCCCTGCGCGACATCTACGCCCTGTATAAAGACGATCTTGTCAGCCGGGGCGATGGACGATCTTCGGCGGTTTGTAAACAAATGTATGCAAACATATCGAGAGCCGGTCTTCACAGGCCGGCTTTTTATTTTGGCTGGATGCCTAATGCAGCCAGCAGGCGCTGGACGCGTTCCATGGGCAGACCCATAACGTTGGTAAAGGAACCTTCGATACGCTGGACAAAGGTTTCGCCGGTTTCCTGGATGCCGTAGGCGCCGGCCTTGCCCTGCCAGTTGCCTCCGGCGATATGGTCGGCGATTTGAGCTTCAGACAGTTTTTGGGGATAAACCACAGTAGTATCGACCTCGACGATTTTGATGTTTATAATTACACAGACCAGTGCAACACCCGTAATCACTTTGTGAGGCTTACTGAAGAGCTTGCGGGTTATTTCTTCGGCGTGGGCGGCATCGTCGGGTTTTCCGATGATCTGGCCGTCATAGTCAACCACGGTATCGGCTCCGAGAACAAACCGATGGGGATATTGTTGTGCAACATCGTCAGCCTTGGCCAAAGCGAGCTGTCTGCATAATGTTTCCGAATCGACATTGCCGGTCTCAAACGCCGTTTCATCGATAGCGGAGGGAATAACTTTAAAGCAATAGCCCGCCTTGTGCAAAAGCTGTCGGCGCCGCGGAGATGCCGAGGCAAGAATGAACTGAATCGGCTGCATTTACAAATTTCCTTTTTACTGCTTTAACCGAACAGGATAGGTAATCTTACGGCAATACGCTTCATACTGGGCATTCATCGTGCTCATATCATCACCGAAATAATAGACAAACAAATCCCGCGAAACCCGTATATTCCAGCCGACCGTCAAGGCAATGCGCCGATCCGCAGCGGCATCCAGCAGCGCCTGATCCAGCGGCCAATCGCCATGAGCGGCTCCCAGCAGCATTGCGTGGTAGGGCCGCAGACGAATGCCGTAATTGTCTTCCCGCAGAAACCGCACCAGTGCATAAACCTGAGCGTAAAAAGTAGGCGTTCCGTCGGGATCACCGTTATAGCCGGTCAGTATCTGGCCGGGATTGAGCAGCAGCAGTCGATCCAGGGGAATGGTTTGGCCGGTCAACAGTGTTTGTTTGAGGGTACCGAGCCGCATCACGTTGGACGCAGGGCTGAAGATAAATTGCCCCTGTTCATACCGGCATGTTTCAAAGAGGGTGGCGATGCCTTCATCCAGCCAGCTCGGCAGGCGATATACAAACAACCGCTGGTTGAACTGGTGCCAGCCTTCGTGGCCCAGCACTGAAAATGTCTGGCGTCTGCCGATGTCGTAGGCCACACAAATTCCTTTTGTAACGTACGCACCGGCCTGAATTTTCAGATAGACCTCGGCCTCCGGGCCGGTCGTATCACGGGTGAAGGCCTCCCACTGTTGACGGTCTGCGAACAGATAGACAATCGAGGGTTGTGTGTTTTCAAGGGGTTGGGGAAGCTGACTCTGGTAAGCTCGAAAGGCGGACTCGAGAAACGAAGGGAGCTGACGCAACGTCAGCGGTTCCATATAGGTCGTATAGATGCGATAGTTGGCCGTATCGATGACCAGCCCGTCGCCATAAGGATTGTTCCACCGGGTCACCTGCCGTACAGACGGCTCGTTCTGTACATATTCGGCGAGTACATTGGGATCGCTGAGCGACATCCTTTGCCCCGATGCCAGCGACGACTTTGCCGGAGCTGCTGCACAGCCCGACAGACAAGCCATAATACCTGCCAGCAAGGCAACACTCCCGCCTATTCGGCATTTTATAGGCATTAACTTTGATCTCATACCAGAAAGCCTGTTTACTCCGGAATGCGCTGAGCAGGAACACCTTCGAAGGTAATCTTGACAGGTTTAATCATTCCGTTTTCATCAAATTCCATTTTGTCAATGCACGTGACGCGATGGTTGTGATGGGTCTCAGTCAGCGGACGGCGGTGATAGACGATGTACCATTTGTCGGCGGCGGGTATATGCAATACCGAGTGATGGCCGGCGCTGGTGGCAACCTGTGGGTCCTGCTGGAGAATTTTGCCGATGCGTTTGAAGGGCCCCAGAGGTTTGTCGGAGATGCCGTAGGCGACACTGTAGTCCGGCCCGCCCCAGCCGCCTTCAGACCACATAAAGTAATACTTCCCGTCTTTCTTAAAAACGAACGGGCCTTCAACGTAGCGTTCCGGGGTAATTTCTTTATAAAACGATCCGTCTTCAAAGGGAAGAATACCTGTAAAATCGGCGTTGAGTTTGACGACATTGCAGTGCCTCCAGCCGCCATAATACATATAGTATGTACCGTCGTCGTCTTTGAAGACAAACTGATCAATGGGCTGGGCGCCGTTGACGATTTCATTGATGAGAGGTTTTCCGAGCAGATCGCGGTACGGGCCTTCGGGTTTGTCCGCAACGGAAACGCCGATGCCGCCGACCTGATCAGGGTGAACGTCGTTGGCGGAGAAGAAGAGATAATATTTGCCCTCTTTTTCAATAACGCCGGGCGCCCACATTGCCCGCTTTGCCCAGGTTATACTCTTATTGTCCAGGATACGCTCGTGTTTGGTCCACGTTATAAGGTCTTCAGATGAGAAACAATCAAAAAAGAGCTGCTTGTCGTATTCATCGGAATATGTGGGAAATATCCAGTATTTTTTACCGTAGATGATTGCCTCGGGGTCTGCATACCAACCGTCAAAAAGCGGGTTTCCGGAGGTTGCTTTGATCTGTTTAGCAGGCGTCTGAGGCTGGGATGTCTGGTCTTGTCCACAACTTATCGCAGCAAAGCTCGTTATCAACATTGCCGCAACAGTCAAGATACAATCGGTGCTGCACTTCATTCCATCTTTCCTTTCAAGTCGTTGCATTTGTTAATCCCATAAGAGTAAACGCAGAGAAACCGCAGATTCAATTTTCAATCTCATCCCAGAGTGCCCCAAAAACGTCGGCGCTGAAGAGGTAGGTATCGACACCCTTTTTTTTCCAAGCATCCCAGGCGAGACCTGCTTTATGGGTGCAGCAGTAGCCAAGAAATTCCTCCTGATTCCAGCCGGTTTCGGAGGCTACCTGCGGCAGAAAGCAACCTGACCGCCTGCCGTCGGTGATATAGATGCCATCGATACCCAGCCGGAGATTCAGAGGATTATCGGTTTTCTGCATCGGCGTCAAAACAGAGATTTCAATGTCCAGTTCGGACAGTTCTGCCGGGGTAATCCGGTCATCTGTAAATCGCGGGTCATGACAAGCGGAGGAGACGGCCATTTGGGCAATCATTTCACACAAGGGTTTGTCCGGTTCAAACTGACCGATGCACCCGCGGAGCTTTTCGCCGTTTTTGAGTGTCACAAAACAACCCCGCGGCTGGTTCAGTTCCGGATCGCCGCATGTTACGCCGGGGACAGGCTGTCTTGATACCGCGGCTTCCACGGTTTGCTTTGCAATCCGCAACAACGTCATTTTTTGTATGTCATTCATAATCGCCTGCCTTTTGCCTGCGTTTTCGCGAAACGTCAATACCGCATCATTGGGTACAGGCGGGCATTATAACTCAGAATCGGTTACAATAACAGCTTTTTCCGGAGCGTGTCAGGGGTGCGCCTGCCAATCCGCCAAAATGATTTCGGGGGGTCCCTGCCAGGTATTTGAGGCTTGATCCCACAACGACACTGTTGCGGCAGAGAGGCTGGAATCGTCCTTCCAGACCCGACAGAGAGGCTTGGGAGATTTTTCCCAATCGGCTGTGTCCAATGCCTGAACGGAATAACAGACTTGATTGGTTTTTCGGTGACGATATGCAAAAAGTTCAACTGCGGCAGGATGAGCCTGGGCGTCTACACTCAATCCAAAAAACACCGGTACAGAGGTCGAGTCGGGACGATCGGTGGTCAGGACGATGCGGCCCCGGGAGTCAGTGTTTTCATATACAGCAATTTGTCCTTCGGAAGTTCTATCCGGAGCTTTGGCGTAAAAGGCAACTGCTTCAATATTGGAAATATCTTTTATACGGTCGACCGCACTACCCAGATGATAATAACGCCGCCCCTGTCCCGCACGAATGCGATAGACCGGCTCGGGCAGAAACAGGCAAGCGTCGGCCAAATCGAGGCGATACATAATTTGATTATAGTCATAACGAGGGGTGGCCTTCTCCTCAGTGCCGGAGAATGTATGCGAGTAGGTCCCTTCGAAATAGATGTGCCGTCCGCCTTCCTGATCGAAGTAGGGATGATGTTTGGGATTATAGAATGAATAGGCGTTGTGCGTGACGACTTTACGGGCGTATCTCCAGGGACCCACGGGAGTGTCGGCCTCCGCGTACCAGACTTCGCCCAGATAGGAAGTTGTCCCACCCTGCTGAACAGCAATCATAATCCATTTTTTGCGGTATTCATTCCAATACACCGAGCCGCCGTGCGGGATTATGGTTTTGCCGGTCTCTATGTCGGTTAAGCTGCAGGATGTTTGTTTTTCTTTTGTCAGTTCCTTCTTTAATTTGGCCCTGTTGCCGCCGGCGGCATCGAGCAGACGATTGGAAGCAACCCATCGAAACGATGAAATCAACGATGTTTGATACAGAGCCGTGAACACTTCGTACTGATTGGGATCTGTGATTGTATTCCAGTCTGTCTTGGCGCGCATCCGTACCCCCAGCGGAAACGGCGTTGCAAAATAGTAATAGTCATTGGGGCCGCTACGAACTGAGAGCGGATGCCCCAAGTCATTGAACAGAAACACCTCAGGATCGCCGCGAAGGATCGGTTCAAACTGCTGACGGTCATCGTTGAAAACCATCAGTCCGCGTTCGAGAATTTCGGACATATTCTTGAGCCGGGCATATTGGGTCAACAGACGGATTTTTCCTGCGGTGTTCCGAGCCGTCATAAGCGCTTGAATCCAGACCAAGCCGGACTCCGGCAGCGGGGCCATTTTGCGACTGAATCCTTTTTCGTCGACAAAATAGGTCAGGTCAACGCCGGCGGAAGGGTCCAGACTGCCTTGTGCCGGCAGAAGCGATGTCGCTCCGGCAGTGGAAAAATGCCCCAGCGGATAAGAGGGACGTTCTGTGTCGCCCCAGAACCAATAAAGCTTATCGTTATAACGGCAGACGCAAACCGAATCCTGCCCGAACACTTGTCCATTCAAAACGGGATTTGCCAGCGATACGGCGTCGCCTGTCAAGAGGCTGTCACGATAAATGCCTTGTCCGGTAATACGATACAGACGCTCGGCGATGTTGAGCCGTTTAATTTTTATGACCGCCCGGCCTCCAGGTTTGATATCGATGGCTTTGCCTCGGTAGCCAAACCCATCGGCAGGATATTCATAACCATGACTGCTGATATGAAAAAAGACGGTTTGATCCATCAATCCCGGTTCATTGAAGGCAACAATGCCATTACTATCGGTAACATAAGAAAGACGGTTCACTGTCTTGAGTATCACAAGCGGAACGCCTCGCCCGGTCTGGTCATCGACAACCTGAATGCGAAAACAGGGAACAGCCTGCGATGCCGCTTTGGCCAGTGTCACAGAGAGGGCAAGTATTGCCACCCCAACGACAAGACACTTTGCCCACCTTTTAGAATATCTCATTGATACTGTTATAACAGTGTTCATCTTTTAGCTTCTCCTAAAAATGACACGTTTATCAATGCGGCTTCACTGACACCTCTGACCGACTACCGATTGTTTGTTTTTTATTGGCCGTGTTCGGCTTGAAAGGCTTTGGCATTCTGGCGACCCAAAAAGCGAAGCAAGCCATCCAGTATCGTCAGGGGATGAGGCGGACAGCCGGGAATATAAAGATCCACGGGAACAACGGCCTCAGCGCCGTTATTGACCTGGTCATGGTTGATATAAGGGCCGCCTGAAATTGCACACGCCCCGACGACAATCACAATCTTGGGATCCGGAACTGCGTCATACGTCTTTTTCAGCGCAAGCTGCATATTCCGAGTCACCGGGCCGGTAACGAGCAGGCCATCAGCGTGTCGCGGGGAGGCGACGAATTGAATGCCGAATCGTCCCAAGTCCCAGGCAAGAGTCCCCAGCACGTTTGTGTCGGCTTCACAGGCATTGCAGCCGCCAGCACTGACTTGTCGCAATTTCAGCGACCGGCCGTATAATTTCCTGATTTCTGCATCCATCGCCGCCGCCAATCGAAGAGTTTGGTGATCTTGCGTAACGAGCAAGTCCTGACGATGGCGAACTGAAAGACGATGATCGCCTGAGAATGTAAGAGCCTGCTGAGGACAAGCCGCCGCACACTCAGCACAAAAAAGGCACTTGCCAAGATCGATCTGAAGTTTGTCTGTTTTTGTGATAGCGCCGGTCGGACAGACCTGAGTACACACACGACACTCCGGGAGGCACTTGGCTGTATCAAGAGCAGGTCGGCCTCGTAACCGGTCGGGCAGCGGCGGGGTCGGCCCGTCGGGATACGTGAATGTTCGATGACCTTGCTGGAGTCGGGCACAAATTATTTTAAACATTTTTTATTCCTCATCCGTGCATCAGAAGACACGGTTCTATCACTTTTAAAGATCATGTCCGCAATAGGACAGGTTAAAGCTTTTGTTACACAAGGGGAAGTCTGAAATTTCCTGATCTCTGAGTACATAGGCCAGCGCCGTCCAGTTATGGAATGACGGATCAACGATTTTGTAACGGGTAAACCGGCCCTGCCCGTCGGTGACAGCAACATGACAGACCTCGCCGCGCCAGCCTTCATTCAGCGTAACGGCAACACTGTCGGGTGCAATATCTCCAATAGACATGCATGGCCGGCCGGCGGGAATGGCACTGAGCTGCTCCCGAATAAATGCAAAAGACCGGCGAATCTCAAGCCATCGGACAAATGCCCGGGCAAAGACATCACCGGTGTCACAAGACGATACGGGCAGATGGACAAAGCGGAAGATACCAGAAGGCTGATCGCTTCGAACATCACGAGACAATCCTGAAGCGCGAGCGGCGGGTCCTACAATACCCAATTCGACAGCAACATCCTGCGGCAGCGGACCTGTGCTTTCAAACCGGGCCATGACCGAGGGAGTATCCCAGAGCAGATTGACGGCTACTGTAGTGTCTTTTTCGGCGGCATCCAGCCGACGCTGAAGGTCTGCGACCCGCGTTTGATCGATATCGAATATCACTCCTCCGGGACGAACCAATCCGCGGCCAAACCGACTTCCGCATAAGACCGCCGTCATATTGAGCACATCGCCGCGAATACGTCCGCAATAGCTGGAAGTCGGCAGAAATCCCACGTCATTGGCCAAAGCACCGAGGTCGCCGATGTGGTTGGCCAAACGTTCAAGCTCCAGCGCAATGCCGCGAATCATCTGGGCACGGGCGGTTTTCTGACAGCGGGTGAGCGCCTCAAGTATCTGGCAGTAGCTCATCGTATGGGCGATGGTGGTATCCCCGGCCAGCGTTTCGGCATAGTGAATAGATCTGGCTGTCGGACCGCCGACCATTGCTTCTTCCACGCCGCGGTGCTGGAAGCCCAGTGAAATTTCAAGATGGAAAACACGCTCGCCGTGGCATTGAAAACGGAAATGGCCAGGCTCAATAATGCCTGCATGCACCGGCCCGACGGCTACTTCATGAACCTGATCGCCTTCGACACGGAAAAAATCACAGACCGCAGGCAAAATCGGATCTCCGGCGGGACGCTGCCATGCATCGGTGCCGGTTTGAGACCGCCGGAATCGAACCGGCTTAAGCCAGGGATGGTCAACAGGCTTTAGTCCAAATTGCTCGGCTATCTCACGCTCAAACATATGCACCTGCGGACAACGGGGAGTCAGTGACGGATACTGACAGCCCTCAATGCTACTGCGACTTATATAAAGCTGGTTTTGCCGATCGTCGGCAAGAACAACATAAAGCTGTGTCGTACCGGGTTGCGGATCCAATGCTCCGAACAATGCAGAGACACGGCAGCCTGCGGCGACAGAATTCAGTATGCTCTGCTGAAAACTTTCAAGCGGCATATTCGGGATATCACTTAAATGTACTGCCTGGCCATTCGTCAATGCCGTAAAGCCAAGATCATTTTGAGTCATGGTTTGCCCTCCAGAAAATGAACCGCATCGTTAAGCAATGCATTCAGCGGAGCGGGGATAAATACCCCCAGTAATAACACAAAACCCATCAGAACCACAACCGGCGCCGCCGTCAACAGACCGTCACGATACGGGGTATTGACTGCCTGATCAGGGACACGTCCCTGGACCACTTTCAGTACAGTTGCCCCCATTCCTATAAAAACAACCAATAGTAAGAATAAAAACACCCCGCCCGATGCAAAATGACCGGCATCGAACGCTCCATTAAGAATTGAAAACTCGCTGATGAACGGGCCGAAAGGAGGCGACCCGGTAATGGCCAGAAATCCTGCCAGAAACAGAGTTCCCGATAACGGCAGCCGACGCATCGCCCCGCATACCTGTTCGGTGCTTTTACTTTCATAGGCGCGGTGAATGTTGCCGGCGGACAGAAACAGAACGCCTTTGGTCATACCATTGGTCATAATGTGCAGCATTGTACCAAATAAGGCAGGTCCCCCGATGCTTAAACCCAGCGTCAAAATCCCCATATGTTCAACACTGGAGTAGGCCAGCATCCGCTTGAAGTCATGCTGGCCGACCATAAAGATACCGGCCACTGCCATTGAGAATAAGCCCATAAACATCAGCAGTCGTGAGTTGTAAGCCTGTTCTCCCGCTATCAAACCGATCTGATAAATGCGCAGAACCGCAAGAAAAGCACAACTGGTAACACCGCCTGCGAAAATGGCTCCAACGACTCCCGGCGACTCCCCATAGGCATCCGGCTTCCAAGTGTGCATCGGGGCCAGTCCCATTTTTGTGCCGTAGCCTACAAGTAACAGGACAAACGCGGCATGAAGCCAGGGCTTGGATAACTGAGAGGCATGTTGTATCAGCTCTTCGAGAGACAGCGTCGCTTCAAGGCCTCCCTGCAAGGAAGAATAGGCCAGACAGAATGTTCCCAGCAGCGCCAGTGCGATACCAACGGAACCGACGATGAGGTATTTCCATGTGGCTTCAATGCTTCGCTGGGTGTGATTAAAGTAAATCAGAGGAGCAGTGACCAAGGTTGTCGCTTCAATCGCCACCCACATCAGGCCCAGATGGTGAGACCACGTGACCAGACTCATAATGCCTAAAAAGCCAAGAAGGCAGGCACAAAAGATGCGATTGGGACGTCCCTGCCGGGAGTGAAGATAGCCTACGCCGTAAAACGAACAGAACAAAAAAAGTGTACTGACCACCAACAGAACAATACAACCGGCCGGGTCCAGCACCAACCATGCGGCAGAAACTCTTGCATCGGGCCGAATCAGCACGAATACAGTCATCGCCAGATGTGCCGCCGCCGTTACCGGCAGCAGCCACGGACGCAGACGATTGGAAGGGACCGCCGCTGCGACAGCAGCCATTACCAAGGGAAACAGAAACATTACATACGCCATGGATTATTCCTTAAGTAAAACCAGCCGGCGTGTATCCATCGAGGAAAACGCCTGGTTAATATGATTTACGATAATACAGGTTACGAAGATACCGACAAACAGGTCCAGTAAGACCCCCATCTCGACGATGAAGGGCATTGCTTCAACCAGCAGCATCCCAAAGATAAATATCCCGTTTTCCAATACCAGATAGCCGATGACCTGGCTAATCGCTTTATACCGAGTAACCAAGAGGATAAATCCAGCCAGAACGGTGGCGATGGATGTAGGAACCAGCAACATCCCTTCGTGAGATTCAAACAAAGGCAACTGGCCGGCAAACAGGAGCGCGAAGGCGGTTGACATTGCACCAAGTATGATCGACGGCAACAAGCCGATCAGCGGCTCGACTTCCCGTTTGATCTGGGCACTGCGGAGCGCGCGAATCATAATGGCAGGGATTATAATGCCTTTAAGGGTGATTGCCGCGATTGCCATCAACGCCGCCGGAAATGTAATATGCTGATGCACCAGCAGCGGAATAATGCCCAGCAGAACGCCTTGTACGGCAACGATGCGAATAACCGCAAGGATACGGCTTGTTCCCAGGGCAAACAGATTTATCACCAGAACAATCACAAGCACAGCATTGAGCAGATTGGTCATTGTCTTTACCTCACCAACAGGATAAAACCAAAGCCGCAAGATAAAATTGCAGCGATGAGCAGATACGGCACATGGCGCATCTGAAGACGCGCCATCACGGACTCCACAATCCCGATAACCCCTGCCAGCCCCAACAGTTCCAGAACAAACAACGGCCAATCCAACCATGCCTGCCCGGTCTGGAAGGGAAAGACCACATGCAAGAGCAAGGCGCCGAGAACAAACATTTTCATTGCAGCGGCATAGAGAATAACGCCGAACAACGGCCCGCTGTGATCAAGCACCATCACCTCGTGGATCATCGTCAACTCCAGATGTGTATTGGGGTCATCAACGGGGATACGGCAGGTTTCGGCCAGCAGAACAACAAAAAGGCCGATCGCAATAAGAACCAGTGGAGCGGCAACAGATACTGAAAAGCCGCCTACAGGACCGTGGAGCATTTCGTTCAACGATAACGCGCCTGATACCTTTGCCAGCACCAGCAGGGCAAAAAACAGCGCCGGCTCGGACAAACAGGCAAATGTAACTTCACGAGCCGCCCCCATTCCTTCAAAGGCTGAGCCGGTATCCAGCGCGGCGGCAGTTGTGAAAAAACGGGCCAGTCCGAACAGATAGGCAAACAGGATCATATCACCGATGAAGGTAATCGGGGCATTAAATCTGCCGATCGGTACCAATAAACCGGCCACCAGTACTGTGGCCAATGTAATGACCGGTCCTGCCAGGAAGACCCATGTTGTGGTTGTGCTGATCACCATGCCTTTGCGCATCAGCTTAATCAAATCGTAATACGGCTGGAAAAGCGGCGGACCGTTACGCCCACCGAACCACGCCTTTGTCTTGTTGATCACGCCCAGCAGCAGCGGGGGCATAATCAGCAACAATGTTATATGGATAAATTTCTCAATCATAATCAAATCCCAATCGCACCCCAAATAAGAAGCATAATAACAACAATTAAGATATAAAGCACATATAAATAGGTCTGCCCCTGCTGCAAAATACGAAGCGAAGGCAAATGTCGGCCTGCAAAATGGAACAGCGGCAGAATCAATCGATCAAGAACCGTGTCGGGGACAAGGCAAACAAAACGCACCGCCGAGGGAAAGGCCCCACGAATAGCCGGCCCTGACACCTTCGGCCAGAGGACAAAAGAAAACAAAGTAACAAGCGTTTGACCGAAGGATGAACCTGTGTACTGTATTCGCCCGGTCGGGCGGGCATAGCCGCAGTCCCACGTGCCGACTTTGCTGATGAGATTAACTCGCGGAAGTATCTTTACGGCAATTGCCGTTAACCCCGCCAACAATACAATCGCCAGTCCCATTGATGTAATCCATCCAAGAGGGGCTGTTGATGCAATTGTGATTGATGCATCCGGAAGCATCGCCCATGACATAGCCGTTTCTTCAAGGAGCCCTGATGTCATCATCGGGAAGATGCCGATCGCTATACACGCAGCAGCCAGTATCATCATGGGAATGGTCATCGTCGGGGGTGCATCATGGGCATGATTAACTGTATCACTGCGAGGAGCACCCAGAAAAACTGCTCCAAACAACTTGACAAAACAGGCCACAGCCAAGGCTCCTATCATCGCCAGGGCGATCGCTGCAAGAGCCGCCGCCGGGAAGCCGGCCTCAACACCAACACCAAGGGTGCGAAACAGTCCGATATACAACAACCACTCACTGGCAAAACCATTCAGCGGGGGTAAAGCACAAATGGCAACCGCTCCTACAGTAAACAGAAGCATAACATTCGGCATTTTTCCAGCCAACCCTCCCAGCTTATCCATATCACGGGTATGGACTGTATGAATGATCGCACCTGCGCTGAAAAACAGCAGGGATTTGAAAAGGCTATGATTCCACACATGCAGCAATGCACCTGCCACTCCCAATATCACCCAGTCGAATCGATCCAGAGAACGCCCCAGCAGCGCCAATCCCAGTCCCATCGCAACAATGCCGATATTTTCGATGCTGCTGTAAGCAAGCAGGCGTTTGATATCCTGCTGACCAATGGCAAACGCAATACCGAGAATGCCGGTCATCGCCCCGACAGCCAGTACTGTGCCCCCCCACCAAACCTCCGTTACAGGAAGCAGCGAAGTCATACGAACAATGCCGTAGATACCCATCTTGAGCATCACCCCCGACATCACCGCCGACACATGACTGGGCGCATTGGCATGCGCGCCGGGCAGCCAGACATGCAGGGGCATAAATCCCGCTTTGAATCCAAAACCGATCAAAGCCAGAATAAAAACAGCCCCGGCCAAATCCGTCGGGATGGCTTTGGGGGCGGGATCGAGACTAAACGAACCGGTGGTACTATACCAAAGAGCAAACATCGCAAACAGACAAAGCGTTCCGATGTGTGTTGCAATCAGATAGATCCAGCCTGCCCTGCAAACCTCGGGATTGTCATCTTCGGCGGTGGCCGCAAAATAAGCGGCAATGGCCATAATTTCCCAAGCAATCAGAAAAAGAACGCCATCGCGTGCAATCGTTACCAAGGCCATCGAACCGGCCAGTACCCCATAGAACAACCCCAGTGAGCGGCCGTTTTCCGGATGCTCTGCTTGTTTCCAGTACCTAAGGCCGTAAATTGACCCCAGTGCCGGAATAACAAATACCGGCAATAGAAAAACAACACTGAGAGAATCGACGGCAACAGCAAACTGACCCCAAGGCAAAAACCAGGAGCAAGACAACGAAGGTGTTACCGTTTCACTCCGCGATACTGCAACACCCAACAATCCCATCACACTGCCCATCATTGCCAGCAGCGATGTCAACCGCTGCCCTGCCGAAAAACGCGATGAAAACAGACACGCCGGCAAACCACTCAATATTAACACGGCAACCGCCGCAAGTATCAACCACACACTTAACATTTTCAAATCCTTAGACTATTTTTTTCCTGACTGATTTTCCAGCAGGCGATTGATATCATCGTGAAAACAGCCGTGTGAAGAACTCCTCAAACGGTATCAGTGTACTCAACATTAAAATTACTGTAATCAGAATATAAAGCAGGTAATGCTGTATCATCCCCTGCTGGAACCGGCTACACCAGTCAAATCCCCGTTCTATGCATCGTCCGACCGGAACAAGCAGCCGATCCAGCATCAGATCGTTTACATGACTGTGCATTTCTGTGGTTTTCGGAAACACCCCTTTTAGATTCGGAGGATGCATACGCGGCCTGAGTACCCAACCGAACATTTCAACGATCCGCTGGGCAAACGATGAAGCGGTGTACTGAATTCGGCTGTTCGGGCAGGCATAGCCGCAATCCCATGTGCCGACTCCCTGTGAAACCTGACTTTGAAGTGATAAACGCAACGATAAAAGTACCGTTAAAGCAACCAGTGCCATCGCCGCTACGGTGATTGCACGGAGCGGAGCTAAAGTCCCAATACTTTGAAGAGTAAGACTCGATTCGCCGACCCATCCTGCAATAGCATTATCGAGTATTGGACGTATCAGAAACGGAGCCAACCCAATAAATGCACAAGCGGCGGCGAGAATCCCCATCGGTGCCAGCATAGAAGGATGGGATTCATGGGTATGGGCTGAGGCGGCGGTGCGGGAGTTTCCCAAAAAGACGACACCAAATACTTTTACAAAACAGGCCACGGCCAACGCACCGATCATAGCCAGTACCGGCACCACAAAGACAGCCGTCGATCCAATCGCCCCCTCCGCGTTCATTGTCTTCAGCAGGCCCAAATACACAAACAACTCACTGACAAAACCATTTAAAGGAGGAAGACCGCAAATGGCAATTGCACCAACCAGAAACATTGCCGCGGTCCACGGCATTTTTTTAGCCAGCCCGCCGAGATGATCAATTTGACGTGTATGCGTATTATGGACTACAGAGCCGGCACATAAAAACAACAGCGATTTGAAGAAACTATGATTCCAGACATGCAACAGGCACCCCGCCATCCCCAGTACAATCCATTCCGGCCGGTCTGTTGAGCGGCCCAGCATTGCCACCCCCAAGCCCATCAAGATGATGCCTATGTTCTCAACGCTGTGATACGCCAGCAGCCGTTTGAGATCGTGCTGGCCAATTGCAAATACAACGCCAAGCAATCCGCTGACTGCTCCCAGAAAAAGAATAAAACCGCCCCAAATATAAGGCGGCTCCGGCAAAAGCGACAAAAAACGCACCAGTCCATAAATGCCCATTTTAATTACAACCCCCGACAATATTGCTGAAACATGACTGGGGGCATTGGCATGTGCCGTGGGCAACCAGAAGTGCAGCGGCATTATTCCCGCCTTCAGACCGAAGCCGATCAATGCCAGAAAAAAAAGAATATTCATTACTTTTAAGCTTATTGCATCAACAGCAACCGGCTCTAAAAAGTACGAATCTGTTGCCCATCGCCAGAGAGCAAACATAGCAAACAGCGTCAGTGTGCCGATATGCGTTGCAATCAGGTATATCCAGCCCGCCTGGCGGCATTCTTCCTGGGTATCTTCAGTTGCAACGAGAAAAAAAGCAGAAAGCGCCATACTCTCCCAACCCAACAGGAATGCCATCGCATGTTTTGCGATGACCAACAGCGCCATACCGGATATGAGTGTTCCCCAGAAAAGGCGAAGTTTGCACCCGTTTTCAGAATTGTTTGTCTGCGACCAATAGCTTAATCCATAAATCGAACCGAGAGCCGCCATAAGGAAAACAGGAACAAGAAAGAACGCACTCAAGGCGTCAATGCTCACAAAAGAATTTCCCATTGCAGGCCAGGGAAAACCTGATACCTGAGACTGTCCAAAAAGCAACCCAAATCCTGCTCCCGCCAGCCCAAGAAGCGAAGCGATAACCATAATCCCTGCGGCCAAACGCTGCCCCCGGAGGGTTGTGTGGGACAGACACAATCCCGGCACTCCGCTGGCAGCGGCAAGCACTATTGCAATCATAATCAGGGTTAAAGGCATTGATCAATCCTTTTACTTGCACCGGACAGATATTAAAAAACCTTACTGGTCATGGCCATCAGCGCCGCTGGAATTTACTGCGGGAAGAGCGGATTCAGCGCGAGACAAGGCCTCCATCAAGTCTTCTCGTGAAGCCTGAGACTTCAAAACTGCTTTGAAATCTTTGTTCTGCAATACAAAACCCAATCTCGACAACATATGCAGATGTGCCCGTACCGTGGGACTTATGAGTGTAAAAAACGTACTGACAGGCTGGTTGTCAATCGCCTGAAAGTCAATGGGGTGATCCAGAAAACATAAGGTCATACTCGGTTTGGAAACATGCAAAACCACCGGATTACGAACATGGGGAATGGCGATTCCGTCGCCTATGCCCGTAGAGCCGAGAGTTTCTCTGGCCAACAGCACCTCATAGAGGAAGTCGCGATCTACTTCTTCCGGCAGTTTTAAGATGTCGACGATCGCACGCAGTACAGATGGTTTGTCGTTCCCCCCAACGCGATACGAAATGCCCCCAGCCTTTAATGCTTCCGAAAGGCTTGGTAAAGGATTCTTGACCGGCTCTGTTTCCTGAAAAATCCGAGGGGAAACCTGTATACGGCGCGATGTGGCCCAATCCAATAATTCAGACCGATTGAAACGGAACTGTTCGTTAATGCGGTAAAATGGTATCGCCTGTTGTTTGATCCAACGGTAAATGGTTTTTTCAGACACATTCAACAGATTGGCCGTGTCTTTGACTGACAATTGCATTCGTGACTCTCCAAGTATATTTTTACCCACATACAATCATCTATGAATTTTATATCATTTTGTCCACAGATGTCAAATCTAATCCATAAATATTTGTAAAAAACGAGCCTTTATTATTTCTACTTTGTGATATACTTTATCTGTATACGTTATTATTTTAGATAATTACGAGATAGATAAATAGGCAAGTTAGTATTAATTATATTCAATCGTTGTTCTAATGAAAAAAAGGCCGGGAGATGAACTCTCCCGGCCCATATATCACCTTAAATTGCCTTAATTATCGGTAATCGATACAACCAAGGGCATATGGTTTTGAGCAATCCAGCCAATCTGCAGCCAATTTACTCAGGTCAACAATGTCCACATCGCAATCCTCATCGAAGTCCGCCCAGAGATAATCCCATGCACCGCACTCATTCTCAAGAATCACTACTTCTACAGTTAACGGGGCAAGAGCGTCATACTCATTTCCATTTGCGGCAGTAAGACTCAGTGTTGTTGTATGGGGATCTTCTTCGAGTGTCGAATCATCTTCTGCAGTTACTGTAACTGCCTGAGGGGTCTTCCAATTGGTCTCGTCGAAGCTCAACTGGGCAGGGATGATAATCACCTGAGCGGGGGAAGAATCATCTGTAATATCAACCGTCACGGGAGCCAACGGCGGAATTTTCAGCCGTACACTAAACATATCATACGTACCCCCCTCAGCAACCGTAACTCTATCTCCTGCATCCAGGAATAAGCCCGGGGTTTCAAAAATCGTAATCACAGCTTCCGATGCAATGAACAGCCCGTTCCAGTTCGGATCGGTACTGGCAATTTGTGCAACCAGTGTCAACTCCTGATCCGGCTCCGGAATGTCATCGATAACCGCCTCAATGTCAATGGTCTGAGGCTGGTCATACTGAGCCGCCGGAATGGTAAAGGTGTAGGGCACTGCCTGCGGAGAGTTCCCAATCCTGATGTCATTCGGATCGGAATTCGGATCAGCCCCTACGACAGTCGCTGCATTCAGCGTTACTTGAATGTCTGCCAGCGGAGCAGGGAAACCGTCGGTGTCCAGTTGGAGTTGAACCGACCCGGCGTCACCGGTGCTCTCGGTCAGATACAGCGTGCCGCTGATAGACCCTCTGGTCGGTATCAGCTTGAAGTAGTCATACTGAACACTGGCACCTTCTGATCCAAATGCTTGAACGACACCGACCTGCAGCGTCGCTACATCCATATCTGAACGTACCATAGGATTAGCAGAGGGTAACACATCCCAGTTCACGCCGTCATAACTGCGAGACCAATAGAATTCAGCACCTCGACGTTCCACTCTAAGATACGAATGTGCATCTGCACCTTCAGAAGTAATATCTAATTCCGGACGTGCACCGTTATCGACGGGCCAGAAAATACTGCCAACACCCCAACCAGGCATCCAGTAAAGTAACATGTTGTCTTCGCCGGCGCCTCCGGCTGCAACATCAGCCAGACGAACCATGAGTCCTCCGCCGTTAGGACCTGACTCTATAGGAAGATCCATATGGATTTCAGCGACAAAATCTCCGGTTACCTCTTTATAGAGGAAGGGGCCGGTGGTTTCATTGCCATTCCAGTTTCCGGTCGATTCAATGTATAATTTGCCGGATACTCCAACAGTATTTGCAGAGTATAGATTCTCGGCGTTCATCAAACCATCCCACATTCCGGTAATACCAAGAGTATAATCCCAAGGGCAGTCGAATTCGTCAGTGTAGGCACCATTGCTAAATATGGGACCCGGACACGGAAGGTAATCATTATCCACGATTGTTACCGCAAGACCGGCTGCGGGTAAAATCGTAGCGGCCTGATACGCCGGATCGCCTGCGGTTACAACCGCCTGAATCCGAACGTTATGTGTACCTTCAAGGATGTCATCATCTTCAGCCGCAATCGGGATTGTGATCGGGTCGCTGTATGTTGCCGCCGGAACGGTAATCACATACGATGCCCCTACCGCGGACGTTCCCAGTGCCGCGTCCGCGTACGTACCGGCAAAACTTAGCGTGATTTCCAAGTCTTCCGTCGGTCCCTCATTTGTCAAACTATTCGGCAGAAGCTGTAACGTAATGCTTCCGCTTCCATTGCCTTCCATCAGAGACAGACCTGTCGGGCTCAATGAACCGGCTTCAACAAACATCCCCATAGCATTTTGTACTTCAGCCCTGCTTAATACTACGTCATGTACCTGAATCGATGCGATGGCACCGGTATAGGGGTGGCTACCATAAAGATCTGGCATCGCACGGGCAATCCGCATATAATCACCATCTCTAAAGTTGAAAGACTTCGCTGAAACTGCGTCCGGTAAGCCGTTAATGTAAATTCTTACATTCGTACCATCATAGGTCCAGGCTAAATGCACCCATTTGTCTCGAGGCGGCTGATTGATATAGGTAATGTCATTCCACCCTGTAAAGGCAAGTCCGCCAATGTTGAAATGAGCCGTGTTGCCGCCGCGGTCCGCCATTTGGAACAGGCAATCTTCCCAGGTTGCGGCGATGCTGTCGGCATACGCCCAAATCATCACTGTCCAGGGACTGTTCGCCCCTGTCAGCACCGCCGGAGTCGTGACGTCCGACTGCATCCACGCGCCGTCTGTAAACAAAACGGCTTTTTTCCCGTCAATCGTTGTCACAAGGGCGTTCGGATCAACCACTTCGTCATCTTCTCTGTCAGCAGTTAAAAACACACCGCCCGCGGTTCCCGCATTCGTCCAACTCGCCAGATCCCCTTCAGTCAGACCGGATGCATCCAGGTCAATTAAAATCGCCGCCCGGACCGCCGGGGTCATTAATAGCGATAACAGCAAACATGTAAATATCACTGTCTTTTTCATAATCAGTTCTCCCATTTTTAGGTTCATCACTCATCTTGCACACCGGTTACGCCGTTTCATTTCAGCGTGCATCCAAACATCCCTCTACATGCGGGAACGTACAACGCATCCACATCGAGGCAACCTGAGCCAGATCACCCAGGTTCACCACACAATCCTGATTGGCATCATACCTGGAATATCCCCATGCGCCGCACTCATTCTCCGCGATCGTCACCTCTACATCAAAAGCCGTAACGCCATCATATTCAGGGTCACTGCTGGCAGCGGAAAAGCTAATCGCGCCGGTGTGGGGATCGGTTTCAAGAACAACATCATCAATGCCTGTAACTGTTGCCGATTGCGGTGTATTCCAATTTTCCGAAGTAAAGATAAGCGGAGAAGTGACATTGATTTGGCCATCAGTCGAAATCGTAACGATTACATCTGCGGTCGGTTGGGTGCTTAATACGATGCTAAAGCTGTCGCTTATTGTGCCATTTTCATCGACATATAATCCATCCCCTTCATCAATCAGTAATCCTGCTTCATTGTCAACGACATTTATCTTGAGTGTATTGCCGTAGTTACTGTCGTAATTTGAATCGGCACTGAATACATCCGCTGTTATACTAACCAGCTCAGGACCTTCCTGCAAATCATCGTCAATGGCCTGAATCGTAAACGTCTTCTGTGTTGTTCCAACAGGGAATGTAAGCGTCAACGGGCTTTCAACTCCATCCAACAGGAGATCATTCGGATCGCCGTTCACTTCTGTTATTACAACATCCACCGGTGCCGTATGAGCCGGCCCGATCAAATCCACGGTTATCGTTGTTGATGTTGCACCCTCTTCACGGACTGTCAGAGCACCGGAAAGCGTCGCAACTTTTTCCCGAAGATAAAAGTAGTGATATTGAACACTTGCAGTTCCACCTCCGAAAGCCTGGACGAGACCCACTTGCAGCGTCGCTACGTTCATATCCGAACGTACCATAGGATTGGCAGACGGTAATACATCCCAAGTCACACCGTCATAACTGCGGGACCAGTAAAAATTAGCACCCCGACGTTCAACTCTCAGATAGGAATGTGCATTTTCACCTTCCCAGGTAATATCATATTCCGGGCGTGCATTGTTATCGGTAGGCCAGAAAAGACTGCCGACACCCCAGCCAGGCATCCAGTAAAGTAACATATTGTCTTCACCGGCACCTCCGGCGGCTACATCTGCCAGACGAACCATGAGTCCACCGCCATTAGCCTCCAAGTTTACAGGAGGATCCATGCGGGTTTCGGCGATAAAGTCTCCGGTCACCTCTTTATAGAGGAAAGGTCCGCTAGCGTCAGCAAAGCCCCAACTGCCCGTTGACACAATATACAGTTTTCCCGCGGCATTGATTGAGGCATTAAGCGCCGAAGCATTTGCGCTGTTCAGGACTCCCGTATAGTTACCGGGCCCATCCGTTAAATAATTGTGGGCGACATCGAAATTATCGATAAGCGCCATCGCCGTCGAATTCCAGACGAAACAGAGCAACAGTGTTAAAGGTAGTAGTTTCTTCATCATCAGTACTCCTTGAATAGTGTTATCATGTTTTCTCTGACCCTCTCGGGGCAACTGTTTTTTACAACAGCATACAATTCTTTACTAACCTCCCATACTGAGTATTATCATACACCTCTCCTTTCAAAAAAAATAATGCAACAGGTTTTTTCCCTATTACTGCAAGGTATTTTCTCACTGCCGGACGTTACCGCCGCACTGTTTTCTACACCTGTATTTTCAATCCACTCAAAGCCTCCTTATTCCAGCCGGACTTCAAGAATTCCAGCAGACCAGCGGGACTGCATTTGAATTTCAAGTCGAATGGCCGAGGTGATTACTTCGGTAAATGAAGTACGATTGAACATATTAAGCTCAGTTCCGTACCCATTGCCGTCAACCACCTGTTTCCAGTCTTGTCCATCCCGATACATCAGCTTCCACGACTGCGGAACTTTACATTCGCCGTGCCCTGTATCATCAAGCCAATAAACCTCAATGGCAGATAGTGCCTGAGGCTTTTCAAATTCAAACTGGACCCATTCCTGAGTGCCTTTTTTGGGCCACCAATGATAGAATTCTTCGTCTTTGTCATGTGAACTCTTGGGGACGACCTGATCGACGATATTGCCGGCCCTTCCGCTGCCGCGTGATGCAGTTACCCTGCTTTGGGATGCAATCGTCGGACGCGGCTTGACGAAAACATCTTCGATCCGCGTCGGAAGCCAGACGACCATCTCATTAGGCCCGCGGTTACACCACGCATAATATGGGATGGCAGTAATTTTTACCTCGGATGCAGCAACAGCTTTGCCTTCATCGTTCAACGCTGCAATAGAGGCTACGCCAGTCAATACCTGAACTCCTCCCAATAACTCCGGCCGGTATTCCGTTTTCATTTCTGAGGACGGATTGAAGATAAAACTGCGAACCTGCTTATCGGGATGATCTGCCCCTTCCAGACAATACACAATCGGTCCGCGTTCCAATGCGATGCGATGGCGATCCTCAACGACTTTTTCGTGAGCAACAACCTTTCGAATCGGCATCGGCAGTTCCAGTTCAATGGTGTCGCCGGTATTCCACTGCCGATCAAGAATAACATATCCATTGACAGGATTAACCGGCACGGATGCGTCGTTTACGCTCAGAGTCGGTTTGATTGCGGTGTTATCTGTATAGGAATAAAGATCGCCGGGAACCGGGGTATTCATTGCCCAGCCGGGAATCCGTATATGTATGGCAAATGCAGTCTGTTTTTCGGGAGTGACTGCCATTTTTATATGACCGTCCCAGGGATATTTTGTCTCCTGACGCAACGCTACATTCGTGTCTGCCAGCTGAATCCAGCCTGTGCCGCCGACAAATAAATTGACATAGACCGCGTTGTCTTTTTTGGCATAGACATATCCCGGCACGGAAGCCAGAAAGCGGGCGATATTGCCCGGACAGCAGGCACAGCCAAACCAGGGAGCACGATTGTGCTGGCCCCGCGACTCCAGCGGATTGGGATAGAAGAAGTTCTTCCCTTCCAGAGAAATGCCGGAAAGCAATCCATTGTAGAGGGTCCGTTCCACAACATCAATATAGCGCGACTGCCCATGCAGCAGAAACATCCGCTGGTTCCAATAGACACTCCCGATCGCAGCGCACGTTTCGCAATACCCGCTCATATTCGGCAATACATAATTGGGACCGAACGCCTCTCCGCTGGCGGTTGCACCGATGCCGCCTGTGATGTAGAGCTTTTTGGAAACCATGTTGTCCCAGATGCGATCCATCGCACGAAGATACGCCTGATCTCCGGTCAGCGCTGCCACATCCGCCATGCCGGAATACATATAGACAGCGCGTACCGCATGGCCGACCGCCTCATCCTGATCGACAACCTTTTGGTGGGCCTGGCTGTATTCGCCATTGCCGGGACCGCGCGTATCCAGAAAGAATCTGGCAAGATTCAAATATTTCTCCTTGCCGGTAATGCGATACAATTTAACCAGTCCCATCTCGATAATCTGGTGTCCGGGGGCATCTTCATTTTTGCCCGGGCCGAATGTTTCATACAGCAGATCGGCATTTTTGAGTGCAACATCCAGCAGCGTGCGTTTGCCTGTCGCCTGATAATGAGCCGCCGCTGCCTCATACAGATGGCCCATATTGTATAATTCATGACTGAGCTGTTTGACATTGACCCAGCGCCGCGTGCCGGCCCACTCGTGAGGTTTTTGAGGATTAATTGTGCGGGTGGTATAGAGATAGCCATCCGGCTCCTGAGCGGACGCAATCAGAGCAATGACCTTGTCCAGATAGGCATCCATCTGAGCGTCATACTTAACGGACAATCCGAACGAGGCCCCTTCCAGAACTTTATAGGGATCTGTATCGTCAAACGGAAGCCCCGGGGCTGAGAGATCCTCCGGCGTTTCGCCGCGCAGGACTTTTGCGGCACGTTCGAAATGGTAGAATCGCTTGGATTCCTCACACTTTTCAAATGCATACGGGATCGTTACCGATCGATTGGTTTCCAATCGCGGTGCCCAGAACACATCATCAAAGTGAACCTGTGTAAACGGCACCGGCTCAAAGGGATAATCTTTGGCAAGTTGGCTGGGTGCTCCAGCCGCGGTGGCCTGTGGAGCGGCTGGTTTGGCTGAATCCCGCACAACGGTGCGCACTTCAAAGACACCGCCGGCATAATTGTTTGGATGAGCCTGAATACGGACGCGTACTTTCTCTTTGCCCTGTGTCAGTTCGACAGGGATCGGATAGATCGCATCGAAGAAATCGTTGGGCTTGTTCCGGTTCAATTCCTGCGTGGCAATTGTAGTACCATCGACCAGAATGTCAAACTTCCGTCGTCCACGCTCCGATCCCCAGTATGTGCAGATCATCTCCATCGGCTCTTCAGGACGGACTTTCATCTCAAACTCAAACCAGCCGTCATAGCTGTCACGCCATTTACGGCCGTTAAAGCTGCCGATGTTGGTGCGTTCACCATTGAGGTTGTGGTCACGTTCCGCCTGCATCTGGCCCAAACGCAATACATCGGCGCTGACCGCTTCGATCTGGCGAAGACGCTTCTGTTCGGCGGCGTACTCTGCCTGTTTTTGCCGCCACGTCTCGGGCGTAAAGGTATCCATATACACCGTATAGGGCTGCTCGGCAATCGCAAACAGCGGCATCAATGTAAGACCACACTGCTGCCAGCCGCCTTCTGTCAGTCGATATGCCACCTTATCTGAATGGAAAGCGAGAGGTTCACGTCTTTCAAAGAACTCCAATAAAGCAGTTGCGTCCTGAGCGACCAATGACGGGGGATTTTGTCCCTCTTCCAACAACGCCGCCAGTAATGTCGGCCCATATAGAAAAGCAGTTCGATCCGGCATATCCGGGAGTGTTGATGTATGCAGTCTTAAGGGGAATTTCAATGTAATTTCATCGTTATTCGTAAATGTTCTGTCGATAGTAATATATCCGTCCGGGCCGAGAGTCACTGTTTGAGATTTTCCATTCAATGCCATTTCAACGGATTTAGCCCAGTACGGCTTTCGTATCTTCAGAGAAAATGCCGCCGGCTGAGGGCAGGAAAAAGCCAAATTAACTGCATCGCCCACTGGTAATTGAGTTTTCTGTGTCAGGGTAATATTCTTTTCTTTCCACATTAACTGTGACGAAATAAACAAATTGACATACAGGCTTTCGGGGCTGTACGCATAGATGGTGTCGGCATACTTGGCGTGATTTTCCATCCCGGTTCCGACGCAGCACCAGAAGGACTCGGTTGGGTCACTGAATCCCTTTTGAGCAGGCATATCCAAAAAGCCTTTATAGACCAGACGACCCCCCTCTTCAGGATGCTGATGCGTCAGGATGTGATTGAACAGCGCCCGTTCGTAGTAATCCATATACGCCGCGGACGGCTGCCAGGCAAACAGATGCCGCGTCAATAGAAGCATATTGTAAGTATTGCATGTCTCGGTCGTATGGTGCATCCGTTCGGCCAGATGGTCGGGCTTGCCGAAATATTCCTCAGCACTGTTGCCCCCGTTGGCGTATGAATAATGGTTGACGACCGTCGTCCAGAAAAAGTCTGCAATCGTCTTAAAGCGATCCTGACCAGTCAATTCATAGAGACGGGCGGCCCCGATGATCTTGGGAACCTGTGTGTTGGCATGGAGGCCGGACAGGCTGTCTTCACGCCGGCTCAGGGGATCAAGCACCGATTTATGATAGAATTTTTCAGCAAGCCGGAGGTATCTGGCATCGCCGGTAATCCCGTATAAGTCTGCAAAAGTTTCATTGATGCCGCCATGTTCACAGGCCAGCATCTTCTGCCATAACTCGTCGGTCAGGTTCGCCGTTACCCCTTCAATCCAATCGGCATGACGAATCCACACTGCAAGCGCTTTGGGATTGCCGGTGTAATGGTAAATATCGCGAAGCCCCGCCATCAGCTTATGCTGCGTGTACCACGGCACCCAGATGCCGTTCAGGTCAAACCCCTGCGAGCGAATCTCGCCGTGAACAATTTCATCGAAGGCTTTTTTGCCGTTCGGAAACGCCGACATATAGCCGCTTCCGTGCGCCTCCTGAACTGCGGCCAGCTCATCGACAATATAAGCAGCTCGATCTTTAAACTCCTGTTGACCGGTTTGCCCGTACATCAGTGCAATAGCGGTCATATAATGCCCCAGACTGTGCCCTGCGATAGTCTCCCGTTCCCAGCCTCCATAGACCCGGCCCTTGGGATCCAGTCCGGCCTCTTTCCGAAACCACGCCAAAAAGCGATCCGGCTCCAGTGACAGCAGCCATTGCGAATTCAGACCCATTGCCTTTTTAAACGGTCCGTCCAGCAACTGAACATCGGTCAGTTCAAACGGCCGCACCACTACGGCCGCCGCAGGTTTCACCTTATGCATAAATTCCTTCGTCAACGTATCTCCCGTAGTAAATGACACGGTCATCCCCATAACGCTCGCCATAAATAATAGAATACCTCTTGTTCGCCGCATCTGCTCTCCTGTCCTTATCTGAAAAACAATCCATTATTATTGTATAACACTGAGTATCGTTTTGTCACGGCCGAATCCGCGAACATCTTCCCCGTCGTACTTAACCTGAATCTCCTGACCTTCACTCCGAATCCGTCCGGCCGTAATAAAGTTCTGAATCTGCTCGGTTTTGTCTCCCTCCAAAACAAGCGTTCCGCCGTTGACCAGAAATACACCCTTTTCATTGATATGAATATCGAAAGCTCGTACTACTCCGCCATCCAGATGAACAGCACCAACACTGTCCGCAACAGCTACTTCGAGAATGCCGTAAATCGTCAGTGTACCCCCATTGACCGCCAGCGTACCGTCGCTGTCCGTAAAGGTACCGTCACCCTCGTTGCACCCTACACGAACCGTCCCGAAGACCTCAACACGGCCGCCGCTGATTTCCATCTGACCCTTACATTTATCGCCCACAAAGAGCATAACCATGTCTCTGCCCTTTAAGATCAACTCCCCGTCCGACATCAACCATTTTCCCTCAGCGGCATTATGCTGCCCCATACGGCCCACCCATAACTGCTCCAGTTGAATCTGGCCGCCCGTCATCTTGACAGTCACCGGATACTTGCTTAACAGCCCGACATCCGCACGACGGGCGATGATCTTGTCGGAACCGCTCACGCTGGAATCGACAAGGATAGTTTTGGGGGCATCGGCAGCCCTGAACTCCGACACCAGCGCCGGACCGCGAACAAGACCGTTCGTCCAGAAAGACGAGCGGTTCCACCGGCCTGATGCCTCCGGACATTCCCACTGCACACGAATTTCGGACTCATTGTCAAGCCGGGAGGCATCCCGGTACGATATCTTTCCGGCCGGGTCAATGGTGCCCGTCTGACCGATGGTCAACCGCTGCGACAAATTGAAAAGCAGCGGGTTGGAGCTGTCCCGAAGCTCTACGTTTCCCTTGAAGACTTCGACAACTGTTTTTCCCGTCGTGTCGACCGCAATCGAAAATTCGGTACCATAATCCACAACAGAACCCGAGGGTGTACATACCGTAAATCCCGTTGCCACCGGCGGCACCGTTGCCCGCATCTGACCCCGATGCAGGAACAACCGGTCAATCTGTTCAAGCTCCACCGCGGCGGGAGCGTCAAGGCTCACTTCCGTCCCATCGTACATCGCAAACTTCAGCGTTCCCTGCGTCACCTTCAATGGGCCTGCAAAAAGTATCGACCGGCCTCTGGAGGGGGGGTCCTGGGTCCATTCGGCCTGTGCAGAATCGAGGATTCGGGCGACCGGGTCAGGGATAATACGAGGGGGTAAAAAAGTAATCGTTGCAATAATCAGAATGGTCGCTGCCAAAGCGGTCAGTGCGGTATAAAACGAATACTTGTTCAGCCGATAAGGGGGCTTTTCAATATGCAGCTTCTGAAGACAAACAGGCCCCTCTTGCGGCAATGGCGCCTGCATCGCAACAGCGGGTGCGAGATGTTCATAGCGGCCCAGCTCACATAAAAAGTTCTCCAGATCGAGATCCGACTGACCGGACCTGTCCAGATAGCGAACATTTTTCAATGCCAGATAGACTTTCAGGTAACGGAAGTATAAGTCACGGACGGTATCGCTTTCTTTCATAGACCGGTTCAGGACTTCAAATTCAGACGGACTGATCGACCCGTCAAAAAAACGAATCATCAAATACTGAATTTCCACGGACTGTTCCGGTTTCATATCTGATCCTCGAATGAAATGGTCCGTTCGATACATCTCATCAAGAGACCGTGAATCCTGGCAATCCGATAATAGATGCTTCGTACTGTTTTATTGAGACGCCGGGACAGGTCATTCATGCTGATCCCGGAAATATAACGCAACTTGACCAATTGGTAGTCATTGGAATCCAGTTTCTGCATGCAGTCCTGAAGTTTGCCAAGATAGGCATTTGAATCCAATAATTCATGCTGAGCCTTCTGGCAAAGGATTTCGAGTACCTCGTCATCAAATTGAATCTTGTCACGATGCGTTCTGCGAAACTCCCGCACCTTGTAATACGCAATCGCAACCCCCCACGAAATAAAATCGGTACCCGGCTTGAACTCCCCGAACTTTTGCCACATGGTCGCTGTCGTCTCCTGCAAGACATCATCGGCATCCGTGCAGTTGCCCACCAGACTCATGATATAGGCATATATCTGACTCTGGTTTGCCGTCAATAGCCTCACAAACTCCGGCGCACTTACATGGGGAGTGGCGCCCTCCAAATTGTGTTGTTTGTTTGACGTCATCGTATCTATAATGACGTCTCGGACGGTAAAAATGAAAGAATATTTTTATCATTTTAAGTCTTCTCCACAATTTATTGCCTCAAATAGTCTTATAATATCAAGTTCTATGGTGTATCTTGTCACGTTGTCCCCTATTTATGATGATTGAAACATGAAATGAGAACCTATTTCATGTTTTTTAATTACACGACCATTCTTATCTGTATATAAACACAGACAGAATGGATTTTACACTGAGATAGGAGCACCCGGAAAAAACACATATTTGAAACTACACCATGAGATATGATAACACAATGAAACTGATCATATGTAAAAATAGAGAACAGACAAAAATGTAATAATCCACATTGCTGATTTTATCTTAAAAAAATTACCCGCCAGAATCTGAATCAGTGTATAAGCGATGAATCCGAACGCCAGGCCGGTACTTATCGAATAGCAAAGGGCAATCATAACTATAACAATAAAGGCGGGCAGTCCATACTCCAGATTGGAAAAATCAATCGTACTGATCTGTTTCATCATGAATAAACCCACCATGATTAATGCCGGAGCTGTCGCGTAACCGGGTATAATTCCTATTACCGGTACAAATATGATAGACAAGAGGAAAAGCAACCCTGTCACAACCGAGGTTAAGCCTGTTCTGCCGCCCTGTTCAATTCCTGCAGCCGATTCAATATAAGACGTCGTGGTTGACGTTCCACAAACCGCTCCAAACATGGTTGCGGCCGCATCAATTACCAGGAGCCGATCCAACTTATCAATATTGCCTTTTTCATCCACGAGACCGGCATGGGGAGCAACAGCTAAAAGCGTACCGATACTATCAAACATATCAATAAAAGCCAGCGTGAAAATACTTGAAAACATAGCCCATCCAAGGGCTTCTTTAATGTTCAGCGTAAATGCGACAGCGGAGATGTTCAGGTCAAATTCAACCAATTTGTCCGGCAGATCAATCTGTCCAAATAAAGCCGCCAGAATTGTCGAGAAAGCAACACCAAGTAATAATGCGCCGGGAACATGTTTCATTTCGAGTATAATCATTACAATCAATCCTGCCAGCCCGATAAGGATTTTGATATTTAGCGGTGCCGCAGTAACCATCGTGGCTTCTGATGCGGTGACAAGTCCCAGCTTTTGAAGGCCTATGAATGTAATGAACAATCCGATCCCTACTGATATTGCCGCGACCAGCGGTCGGGGTATTGCTTCCACTATTTTCGTACGCAATCCCGCCAGCGTCAGAAGAAGAAAAAACAGACCTGACAAGAAAACCGCCCCCAAGGCAGTCTGCCAAGAAACCTGCTTGGTCAATACAAGTGTATACGCAAAAAAGGCATTTAATCCCATGCCGGGAGCCATAGCAATAGGAGCGTTGGCAAGCAGTCCTGTGGCGATTGATGCAACAGCTGTCACCAAACAGGTAACAGCAATCAAGGCGGCTTTATCCATACCTGTTGTTGCCAGAATGTCGGGATTGACCGTTATAATGTACGCCATCGTCAGAAAAGTTGTAAGGCCCGCAATGATTTCGGTTTTAACGGTCGTGTGGTGTGCCTGAAGTTTGAAATAGCCTGCAATCATATCTGCTACTCTTTTCTTGTAAGATCATTTCCGGACTACACTTGCTATTGTAATACGGAAACAATCAGACCGCAAGTTCAAACCAACCTGTTTCTCTTTAAAATGAACTTCATAATAGGTTGCCGACCTGCCATGTGTAATTGTATTTGGACATATTACTCTATCCCGAATATATCCAGATTCATTACATCTTTTATGCATTATTTGTACAATAAATGATATTATTTTGATATTTATCAATCCTATGAAAAATGATATACTTATTAATATGGAGATTAGGCAATTAATATGTCGGGGGCAGGTGGTTTTTCTTAAAAGGGGGAACGAGTTTATGAAGAATCTCGAGACTATTGCGGGGAAACTGGTTATATGAATAATGCATCTCTCTCATCCATCATAACATTTATTTTTATCCTTTCTACCCTGTTGCAAACCTCTGATGCCAAAGTAATAACCGGGTATACTTTCTGGCAATGGGGACAAGAAACGCTGACCCAAATCAATAGCAATTTCCTGCGGCGGGACGGCCTTTATAAACAATCCCTGACCGAATCATTTCCCGCTTACGCATGGGGACAGGGTATTATGTTAAGTACCCTCGTTGCTGCCGCAAAGATCGATTTGTCCTATCTGGACAGCGCCAAAGAACACGCAGAGGTATTCCATAATCAGTTTTGGTGTTCTTCAAATGGCCTATGGGGATACAATGCCAGCGCCAATAACTGTGGCGACCGATATTACGATGACAATGCGTGGATTGCATTGGCTCTTATGGAATTATACGAGATAACCGGAGAAAATGTTTATCTTGATCGAGCCAAAAACGTCATTGTATTCTGTATGAGCGGTGAAAACGGCATTGGAAATACTCCCAACGGCGGAATTCGCTGGCACGAAAGCAATACCGGCGGAGCATCTGTCTGCTCGACTGCACCAACATGCCTGGCAAATTTACTTATTTATCAGGCAACAGGGATTGATTCCTACAATACGGACGGTCAACGATTATATCATTGGCTTATGAATTCTGACCTTCGATATTCATCGGGTATTTTTCATGAAACGAATCAGGGACCCTTGGGGTATCAAACAGCAGTCGTTACTCAGGCCGCCGTACGTCTCTTCCAAATAACGGGCGATAACAGTTATCTGCAAGATGCTCAGTGGATGGCTGCCGCTATGGAACATGAATTTATCAACAAAGATACACACGCCCTCGGGCAGACCGGGAAATGGGGCGGACATGATATGACGAATGCTTATGTGGAACTGTACGAGGTTGATCATAACCGTCACTGGCTTAATATTGCCACGGGATATTTAGAATTCCTGCATGATAACTGTAAGGATGCAGCAACAGGGCGATATCCGGCCAGTTGGAGTAATACGAGCGGTTCACCTTCTGCTGAATTACTTGACAATACCTCCGCGGCAAGAGCTTATTGGAAAATTGCCGGTACCGTCGGCGGCGCTGCACCGATCTATCTGCATATTAAACATCGGGCGTCAAACCGCTGCCTGCGATTATATGATTCACAAACCGCCGATAACACTCCCCTGGTGCTTTATGACGAGCTGCCCACTTACACCTCCGAAATGTTCACATTCGTTGATTTGGGCAATGGATATTTCAATATCAGAAGCTGGAAGGCCGACAAATTTCTGCAGCCTTACAACAATAATTCTGCCAATGATACGAATATAGTCATTTACAAAGTGGCTGCAAATTCGCCATCCCAGCAATGGTCTTTGATCGACGCAGGAAGCGGATACTTCATTATTCAGAACCGTTTGACAGGGAAATCATTAAGGTCCCGGAATTCCGGAACCGCAAACAATACCAATATAGTTCTTTCCACACCGGACATAACCCAGTACTCGCAACAGTGGACTTTGGTCGGTAACGCTATGCCAACTTCGATTTCCCTATATATGTCAAAAGACGGCTATGATTGGCTGCAAGCTGATCAGGCGATGTTTGATGCAGGCGATACCTTTTCACTAAAAGTACACGCCGAAGGTAATGGAATATGGAGATGGGAAGGTCCGGGCGGATTTACAGCAAACGGCAACCAAATTACACTGGAAAACATCCAACCCAAGTCTTCGGGGCTTTATATTGCAATCTATACTAACGAATGGGGTATTGAAAGCTCCAGTGCATTCAATGCCAGGGTGGTTTGCCCTATTACACTCTATCAGCATTGTAACTATACCGGGTGGAAAGCACGTCTGGGCGCAGGATCATATACCGCTTCGGATTTAATCGCGGCCGGCGGCGTGAATAATGATGCCTCCTCTGCCAAAATCCAATCCGGTTATAAAGTGACATTTTATGATAATGATAATTTCGTCGGGCCAGTTCTTGTCAAGACCGGCAATGACTCCTGTTTTGTTGATGACGGCTGGAATGACCGTGTCTCATCCCTGATCATCGAACCGATCATGGAACCCGTCGCTCACTGGCCGCTTAATGAGGCAAGCGGTTCTATAATCTATGATGTCTCAAAAAATAATCATAATGGCATTTTAATGAACATGAATGACACGAACCGGGTTACCGGAAAGCAATGCAGTGCTCTTTTTTTGGATGGCATTGACGATTATGTTCAATTTACAGGATATAAGGGCATTACGGGTACCGGAAACCGCACCTGTACAGCCTGGATTAAAACCACACAGTTTTCCGGCGAAATCCTTTCCTGGGGCAAACAATCAGCCGGGGGAAAGTGGATTATCCGTATCAATGAAACCGGAAGCCTGCGTGCGGAGGTTCAGGGCGGGTATATTTACGGGACAACTCCAATCAATGATGGACACTGGCATCATATTGCGGTGACCTTGAAAAATGACGGTGATCTTAATATTTCAAAGGCCCGTTTGTATATCGATGGAAAGGAAGAAGTAATAGCGGGACTGCTGGAAAAAACCATCAATACGTTTGCCACAGAAGATGTTCGCATAGGTGTTTTTTCTGACAGAGTACGTTATTTCCAGGGTTCGATTGACGATGTTCGTATCTATACTCGGCAATTAGATGCCTCTGAAATTCTTTCCTTATATAGAAGTCAAGCATTGATCGGTGATGTAGAGCCTGATGGAGATGTCGATTTGAATGACTTTGCCGCTTTGTCGGCCTTTTGGCAAGATTCAGAAGGGTGTAACGGGGATTTGAACTGCGATTGTATTATTGATATAAATGACTTCTTTATTGTAGCTGAACAATGGCTTAATCGCCTGCAATAATCAATCAAAAAGATATCTTGGGGGGCTTACTTTCTATCCTGCTTATAATTCATGAGCCGAGATTATGAAGATATAGTTGCTCAATCAGTTCATTGGGAGTGATCACCCGTACGTTGGAATTTAAAAGCTCAATACAGGCAGCCACTTCATCCCATCCATAGCTCCATGCGTGCACGATTACAAAGGTATAACCGTTCTCACTGTAAGGATTCGGGGGAAGTGCATTGATGCTGGCAGCCAGTTCCCGGGCATTGCTGCTAACGCCCTGACGACCGGGAGAATTCCACAGTGCATAACGGGCCGTAACCATGGGTTTCCCGTTGAACCAAAGTATTTTGCCTTTGTATTGATCGTAAGCCAGAAAGAAACCCCGCAAACTCTCCAGCGATGCATATTGATAACCGACACGATAACTGTCCGGGGTTAGTACTCCGCCCTCAGTGTTATCGATGATACATAAGGTACAAATATCAGCAAGGCGAAGATATTTATCCAGATGGCTCATGTGAATATCGAGGTCAGGAAACTGTGACGGATGAAAATAGTCCAGCCCGGAGCAATACCCGATGAAGCAATCTTTTTCTGTAGCATTGTCATACCACCACTTCATCACCGTAGGTCCGATTTTCATCATAATCGCAGGCATCCCCCAGCCCATCGCAAACTGACCCCGATGGCTGTTTCCATATCGGTTTGTATTCCGCGCCCAGCCATCGGCACTAAAAACGGTATTGGTGTTGTCCATATCACTCATACAAAATGCGACATAATGAACATCGTTTTCAGGGGTATAAAAATTATCACTGCAAGGTTGATTGAACTGAATTTTCGGTTCCCAAGACGCCATCCCTGCATAAAGCGAGAGGTTCAACATCCAATCGGTTACTGCTGTGTACATACTGTGCTGAGAATGATATTTTATAGCAGCATCTTCGCCGGGACGAACAGCACTGTCCCAGCCATAGCAGGGAATATTTCGGCGGAAAGCCCCGAAGACTTTTTCCGTTTCCGTCAGACTTGGATACCACCATGTCAATGCACCGAGAGCAATCGGGAAATCTCTCAGATATGCTCCGTGTGTGATAATATCATCACGCTGAACAAATATTGCTTTTTTTGTAAAACTATCCTTGTAGTTGTCCCAGACCCACTTTTCATCCAAGCCGCGTACATCGGCGATTTTGGGTTTTCCGCGGATAGTCATTAATGATTCATCGGTAACATCAACAACCACAGCTTTGGGCAAGGCTGCCGCCAATGAAATAGCAGCCGTCAGAGAGGCTGGGTTGTTATAGGCATCACACAGGATATAGCCGCTGTAGTAATCAGCATAATGCTCGAGTGTCCAGCTTAGCGGGCCTGAGACTCCGCAAATAGTCTCAATACGGGTATGCCCAATCCCATATCGCGCCGCTATATCGTCAAGCCATAAAGCATTCGAGGAATTTTTAATGAAAAGTGCCGGTCGTTGACGAGCCACAAGTCCCTGCAAGGACTGAAATAAAACCTGTTGGGTACGCGTCAACGCATTATTTTCAATCGTATAAATATGTTGAGGGGAAGCAATTGAGTAATCAAGATAATCTTCGCTGTTAAAATGCAAAGTGGCTCCTTTGTGTATATCTCCTTCTGAAACCACATCAACGCGCCAGTAGTAATCCTGTCTATCATCAGGCAGCAGTACATTGAGATAAGGTAAATAGCTCGAATCTTTAAACACCAAGGGAAGAGTACCGCTTTGATTAAAATACTGTGCAACCAATTGAAAATCTACAAGGTCAACAACCTGGTCTCCATTGGTATCCGCAACAGGACCGGGAATCACAGGATTCCCTGAAATCCACTGTGCAGCAAGAATTGCAAAGTCCGCAACATCCACCTTGCCATCCTGGTCAAAATCACCCGGCAAAAAGTAAGCCTGAGCTGAATCGACTTCGTCGTAAGATGTTCCTAAATAGACTTGGTAAGAATCCGCATTCGTATCCGGGGGCCATCGCAGGACAACTTCATCCGACCAGCCCATTGTCCCATCGGCAGGAGAAAATATCGGATTCGGATCGCCTTCTGTGATCTCGGAAAATACAGCTACATTGTCCAGCCAGGCATTTCCGAAAAATGATCCAAAGGTATTTACAGTAAAAAAGATATCAAAATATGTAGCTCCTTCGGGACAGGTATAGGATAGTGTAATTGTATGCCAGATTTCCTCGGTACGATCCAATGTCATCTGGGATTCGCCTTTGAATCCGTCTCCGCCGAAAAAGCGAAATCGTACTTGAGGCTGTCCAGTTGATCCCGCAGAGGTACGATAATCAAAAACCAGTTGATATTTCTTACCTTCCTGAACCGATGAATATCCATAGCTTCGCCAGTCACATCGTTCACCGTTTGGGGCGGGGAGCTTTCCACTCTTGATTCCTTCGCTGGAAATCGTACTGTCTATTATGCCCCGAGCGGTATACCAACCCGCAAAACCATCTTCAAAGCCGGGATTGGTTGTAACATAATTATCAGTGGTATCCCACGCTCCAATAAGCAAAGAAACGAGGTTGACAAACAGCAAAATAAAATTAATTTGTCGCTGACTCTTCGAGATTATCATGACACTTTTATGATATTATAAAGACATATTTAAATAATGCCGGAACAGGACAACCGTATCCACCCGTTACCTGCTGTGGATATTTCGGTTGTCCTGTTCCCTTTACTAAATTCTATCTGCACTGTAAAAGTGAAATTATGGGCAATTGGCATTGATCAAGGTGCAACTCAGCCATTCTGCAGCAAGTTCGGCCAGGTCAGTCATATTCACAAGGCAGTCATTATTGATATCAGCCGCCAATTGAGGATTGCACTGAGGACCTGCAGTAGTGAAATTCCAGACATCACCAACATTGGGTGTTCCGCCAAATACAGCATCGACGCGCCAATAATATTGTGTCTCAAAGTCTATTGCTGCAGGAGTAAATTCAGTCTCTGTATGGTTACCTTGGGCTACAGATGGATTTCCGGCCTGCACTGATGTCTGATCGGTACCAAAATACACATTGTAGGACTCTGCACCGGGAATAGCACCCCAGCTAAGAATCTGAAGCAGAGAAACGCCGGTTGCTCCATTACTCGGTACAGGGTCATACGGCTTGGATGGAATGGTAGTAAACGACCAGATCGTTCCCCTGTACTTCTCTGATGTTGCCAAGTTCACCGTATCAACACGCCAATAATAAGTGGTATCAAATGTTACATTGCCCGAAATATCGTAACTGGTAATGTTTGGGTCGGCAATTATCGCCAACGGAACGATCCCCATTGAATTGGGATCACCGCTATCGTACAGATCCTCCGTTACCATATACAGTTCATACGCAGCAGTTGTCGGAAAATCCAGAGGTGCATCCCAATTTAAAACTTTGTTTAATTGGACATTTACTGCTCCGTCTTGCGGATCGGGATGCAGTGTCAAATTGCCATCAACCCACCCATATACGCCAATATTGTCAAACCAGACAATACCTTTAAATGTCGAAAAGCGATTTGTTGTGTAAAAGAGATCGTAATGATCCTGGTTCGACTGGCAGGTATAGGTCATTTCCACTGTAACCCACTGGCCGTTGGTTAAATCCAGATGCCTTTGGGACTCTCCTTTCCAGGTATTTCCCTGATAGAAACGATGACGAATTTCCGGTCCCAACAAGGTTGAATCCGCAGAAGTCATATAGTCAAAGATCAGTTTATATTCTCTTCCAGGAGTGGCGGGATACAGATTGCTGCGCCAATCTGACATTTGCTGATTTCTGCAGTCAAGTTTACCGCTTCGGGTTCCTTCACTAAAGACGGCCATGTCAATAGAGGCCCCTGCAGAGTTCCAGTATTTGAAATTTTCTTCAAATCCTCCATTGAGAATCAAATTAATTGAGGTGTCAAAAGCAGCCAAGCCAATGCCCGAACTTGCAAGAAACACCAAGCCACATAAAATCCCTAAACCAATTTTCGCTCGATTCATAATGTTACCCTCCAAAAAAAATATGTGTGTGTTATCTCCAGACCTCCTGATTAGGCTGGAGCTATTTTCCGATAAAAACACGTTTCTTTCTGCAAATCAATCATCGGTCATTTTGCCTTTTCACCACACTTGTAAAACTACAAAATAAAAATTAAACACCTCCTTTCTACAACAAATATCTTTTTCTCGATGCCAGCA
>CAZYQN010000002.1:32977-61408 GCA_964649955.1 uncultured Pirellulales bacterium | reverse complement strand
AATAAAAATTAAACACCTCCTTTCTACAACAAATATCTTTTTCTCGATGCCAGCAGAAATTCGTCTCGTTTTTTCTATGTATTTAGTCCAATTCCAAAACAGGATTAACAAATAAAGCCCAGTCTCCCGCATTTTCCTGTCCTTCGGTGCAAACCAATGTCAGGAAGCGATCTGTATCGTTCAGAGGAATCACCGCCGTCCTGCCGCCTTCGGCCTCCGAGACATTTCTGCTGACCATCCTTGCCTGTCCATCCACAAGAATAAAGAAGTCCGAAGCAATTGTCGTGCGGGCACTGTCATTCCAGGAAATTCCATACGCCGTACTGAATTGTCGAATTCGGGCAGGAACATGTTCCCGGATTTTCTGCAGGTCAAAGGTGATTCCCGCATTGGCATGAAGGCATAATGTGGAAAGCTCTTCGGACGAATAACGTTTGAGGAATAATCCGGCCAGTACCAAGTCATTCTGATAATTAACATATATTTTTCGGTTTGCTCCAATCGGAATATAATACATTCCTCCTGTATCGCCAAATTCGTTATAGGTGTGCCCTGCAGAAGAAATCACAACCGGGCCGTTCCCCCCATCGGGTACGAATACACCATCGACAAAAGGAATATCCGGAACCTGGGTATAACCGACAGCGCGAGCACCTCCGACAATCTCCCGATCGGAAACGACGATCTGACCTGTCTTCAAGTCAATTCCATCACTTCGATTGCTTAAAGCATCAAATCCAGTCCCCCCAGAGACGATATCTGCCAGATATAGCCTGTCCTGCCCTCGCCAGACAGATTGGTTTTTAGAATCAACCGCACGAACAAACGTATTCTTCTTTAAAGGAATACTATGGAGAACCGCGTCTTGATCAATTCGTGTCGCCATTCCTTGGGTGACAACCTGCCTGGTTTGTTCTTTCCTGAAAGGAACCACCAAAGCCTGCCCATCCAGCATATGAACCTCGGAAGTACCATCGGGATTAGCCAGCACCCCAAAATCCGTTCCCAGATCGACAACCTTGGCATTAGGTGTCTTGAGTGTAAAGCCGATACCTTCCGGAGCAACCGACACATAAATACTTCCGTGATTAAACTGAATTTGATTATCGGATGGAATTCGAAACTCCGCCGGCCCTTCAATAATGGCCTCTGTACCATTGTCATACGAAAGTTTGATAACTCCTTTAGTCAGATACAGTATCTCTTGTCCTGCATAAACCCGATATCCTTTAGGCAATGACAAGCCTGAATCCGCCCAGGAGGCATTCACTGTTTCAGCGACTGTAGCCACTTCCAATGGCACATAAGGATTAAGCTTGATATATATAAAAATCGCCAGACAGGCCGCCAAAGAAATTATTAAAGCCGCTATTGAAGTTTTATTAATCCTACGCTCCTGCAAGACAGGCACGATGATCTTTTTAATCGGAATCTCCCGCGCAGCAGCTTGCGGAATGATGCTGACATCAATCGGTGGGGCAGCTTTCTCATATTCGCCAAATTCCTGTAGTGAAGGCGGCCAGACAGAATCGTTATAAGTTTGCCCGAATTGCCTCAAACTCTCTGAAATGCTCATAAATCTTACATAGGTTTCTATGGCTTTCGGGTCAGATTGCAGAAGAGATTCCAGCTCACGACGTTCCTGACTGGTAATTTGACCATCCAAAAAGCGAAATAACAATTTATTCAAGTAAGATTCGGTCATAGAACATTACTCAGCAGCCAACGCTTTACGCACGCAACCTGCTAAAATGTAATGAATTCGCTCAAACGCACGATATACCGTTGCCAAATGTACCCCACATGCCTCGGCAACATGCTGCATCGTTCGATCTTTCTGATAACGAAGGACAACGATTTTTTTATCCTTTTGATCTAACTTTTCAATACAATCCTGCAATGCATCAATACGTCGATCAATGGTATCATTATTATGTTCCATATAATCGGCGATCTGACGAAATGTTCTTTCATCCTCAAAAACCTGGGGTAGGTTTCGTTGCTCCCTGCGATATTTTAAAATTTCGTAAAAAGCGATTTTTTTCCCCCAAGCTGTAAAATTAGTCCCTTCCTGAAAATCCTCAAAATGCTGCAGCATCACAGATGTAGTTTCCTGCATAACATCATCGGCATCCCCATGATGTGGAAGCAACGTAAAAATATAGGTATAGATTTTATGATGATTTGCCATCAACAACCGCACAAATCGATCCGCATATTCTGAATTAAAATGACGCTTTTTAGTGGCCACGGACTTCTCCGGAAAATTACTTTTTCATTATATTACCGCATGTTGGGAAAGAAAATTCGCAAAGGAATTTAAATTAAGCAAAGAAATCTAATATTTCTTGCCATGTCTTGTCTTTATTTACATTAAGTAGTTCATGTGTTTAGAAGTAAAAACGCCCCTTACTTCCACACACAAATACAACACAAAAGCCCTCCCAGCCACAAAGATGCAACACGGGTGTAAGTCAACTCAACTCCCTATTAGAGCTGACTTTAGTATATTCAGGGGATTACAACACTGACTGAATTATGATTAGCGTTGAGTACGCGTTTGTTCTGAGTTCTAAAATATAATTTTCCTCTAATAAGAATAAATTATATTTAAACTCATCTTTCAATATACAAATTGTTTTAAATAATTGCGGATTTTAGCCTTTTCCTGTTCGCGGAATGAATGGAACGGTACTTCAATAAAATCATTACAAATACCCATTAAATTCAGGGTACATTTAACTCCTTTTAAAAAGCTCGAACTGTATCGGCCTGTGCTGTAAATCGTTGTGCTTATCCACATTACTTTGGCATGCAGTTCCCGCGTTCTCTGGATGTTCCCTGCGGTGGCGGCATTGTATAAATCAACGTAGAGTTTCGGGAAAAGATTGGCTCCTCCACATACTCCTCCATGGCCACCCAGCAAAAGGCTTTCGGCCAAAAGTTCTTCCGGACCGACAAGAAGAGAAAATTGCTGCTGATGCGTCATCAATGACAGGAGGGTGTTGAAATAGACCATCTCTCCAGAACTGTCTTTAAGACCCACGATACCGGGTATTTGTGATGCCTTGATCACAGTTTGAGGTTCGAACACCACTTTGGTACAGCTGGGCATATTATAAAGAAAAACAGGTAGAGGCAATTGAGGAATTAAATTTTCAAGGTACTCTAATAATTCGGGTTGGCCGGCAGGGAAGTAATAAGGAGGTGCCAGAACTACTGCACTGACTCCAAGTTTGTAAGAATGCTCTGCAATTTTGATTGATTCGATATGTGATGTATCCGTAATGCCTACAAGAATCGGAACTCGGCCTGCTACCTGTTTACACACCCGCTCAATTAAATCATATCGGAGTTTATAACTGAGCGAGGGGGCTTCTCCGGTGGTACCAAGTATGAATAATCCATGTACACCCCCGGCAAGAATATGCTCGACAAGCCTTTCAAGGCCGGGAAAATCGATATTGTCTCTATCAAGAAGAGGGGTAATCATAGGAGGAATGATACCTCTAAGTGGTTTCGGGATTGCCAAGCTGTTCATCTTTAATTTCCTCAAGTAGAATCTATCTAATCTCATACGAAGCAGTATGTAAGCTTCATTTTTATATTTCTTTTTTTTTGTTAAACAAACCGGCTGTTAAAACACCGATGATAAGAATCGCAACCGTTCCAAATACCGGAATTAAAAAACTATGAATAAGCTCTTTCTCTTCAGACAAATATGACAGAAACGAAATGATTATGATTCCTGCCGTAACTCCTAAGATCGCGGCGGCATTATTGGCTTGTCTGCATAATATCCCAAGCAGAAATAATCCAAGCATACCACCCCCAAAGATACCTGAAAGTGTCCACCAGGCATCCAGGGCACTCTCAACTCGAATCAAAAGAAGAGCGACAATTGTTCCCAGAACACCCCATATGATCGTGGCCGAGTATAAAAAAAACATGGATTCTTTTTCGTTTGCTTTTTTGCGAAAATATCGCTTATAGAAATCTGTTAGCAGCAGCGTGGCTGAAGCATTCAAACAGGAGGCAGTCGTACTCATGGCCGCCGCAAAAACCGCAGCAATAAGAAGACCTGTAAGCCCTGTCGGTAATTTTGCTCCAATGAAATAAGGAAAAACTTTGTCACCTATCTCCTTATCAGAAAGAGACAATCGCTGTGTTTCGAGTTCTTGATGAACATCGAGTGATCCGTTTGTAAATCCTTTGCTTTGAAGTACCTGCGATGCTACGGCTGCTTTTAAGGCATCCAACTCCCGCGGATGTGTCTTGTAGTAGGTATACAGCCCGGTACCGATAAAGAAAAAGAGCAAGGAAATGGGGACATACAGTAATCCTCCCAGCCAGACACTCTTTCGAGCTTCGTGGTCTGATTTGGCCACAATATATCTTTGAACGTAGTTCTGGTCGATTCCAAAATTCTGTAGATTCATTATAATTCCATAAATAAGCGTTACCCAGAATGTAGACTGGCTTAAGGAGGGGCCAAGACTGCCGAGACTGAACTTTTTGTTTTCTACAGCAATCCTGAACATTTCTTCAGGTCCGCCCTTTGTGCCGAACATAACAATTGCAGCACATATAATAGCACCCGCCGTGAGGACAAGAGCCTGAAATGCATCAGTCCAGATAACAGCAAGAATACCTCCGATAAATGCATAGGAAATCACTGTCACAGATGTGATAATAATGATTATTCGAATATCCCACCCAAATAAAACACTCATAGGCAATGCCATAAGATAGGTTACCGCCCCGATACGGGCAAGCTGGGTCAGCAGGAAAAAGAGACTGGCATAGGTTCTTGCCCATGGTCCGAACCTGGATTCAAGATTCGCATAGGCCGAGACACTGCCGCTTCGACGATAATATGGCATAAAATATTTGACCGCTACCCATGTTGCTATGGGTAATGACAAACTGAAAACAAAGGGATTCCAGTTGCTTGCATATGCTTTTCCCGGCAACGCCAGAAAACTGATGCTACTCAGATATGTTGCCAAAATAGATAATCCAGTGGCCCAGCCGGGGACTGACCTTCCGGCGGCAGTAAATCCTTCGGTTGTTCGGCTTTTGCGATAAAAGTAAAGACCGATCAGCATCGTACCGAGAAAGTATGTCGCCAGAATAATCCAATCAAACAAGTAAAAATGCGTCTGCATGTAATACTCCAATTTTCATCCGTGAAAATATTTTATGGGTTTTTCTCATAAGGATTCTTCAAGTAATAAAGAAAACCATCTTCTGCACCGACAAGCAAGTCTGGGATATTGTTTTTATTCCAATCGACAATTGTCGGCTTAGTGGAGTGTCCAGCCAGGACAAGATGATCCACCGAACCTTGATCTTCAAATATAAAATTACTGTCTTTAGAAGAGATATTTTTGAAAAAATTAATATTAATACTATCCATCAGAATGTCGAGCTTTCCATCTCTGTCCCAGTCTGCAAAGCAAAATTGCCGTCTTCCGCTTTTTCCGGCAACGTGAGTATTCGGCCTGAACAGCTCTGTATTTTCTTTGCCTTTTAAGAAAAAAAGCCTCTTTCCTGGAAGCACATACAATTGATTATCCTTCCGGACTCGTTCAAAAAAGGCCAAATAACCTTCGTGATCGAGCATGACCAGATCATTGAGACCATCTTGATTCAGATCAATGACATATGGTGTTGTTCTCCATTGTGTAACCAGCTCAGTACCGTCCGGATTCCACCAGTTCCATTCAGGCTTTTGCGGTTTTTTGTCCCAAAGAATTAAAACAGGCTGTGACGGAGCAAGCTTTGGTTTACTCAACTTCCCGACGTTTTTATACCAGACAATCTTACCCCAGATAGAGTTGACAACAATATCCAATAAACCGTCCCCATCCCAATCCGCAACAGTTGGTGTAGTGTATCCCCATTTGGCCTCGCAGGGTCCCTGTATTGAGCCGTTTTCTCCGGCCAGAATTCGTACAGGAACGTCATTGACAGCAAGCATTTCCGGTTCTCCCCATTTAGGCGGGTTGCCATTGTCGAGATTTTCAATGAATAAAAGATTACCGGCCGTATTGCCGCAAATCAGATCCTCATCGCCATCATTATCCCAATCGACACTAAAAGGAGTGACCAACGCATTTACTTTAACCTCATCAGCTTTCTGCCTGAAATACCTTGGCGGAAGGAATTGAGGCATTGAGTCAATAATTTTACCGGTGTTTTCCAGCCATGCAACCCGTCCATCTTCATCACCGACAATTAAATCCATATCGCCGTCGTTGTCCCAATCAAATGCCACGGGGATAATCATCTGCAGATACATTTGAAGAGGTTCACCGTTGTATGTAAGCCGCCTGCCATCGGTATAGACGGGATTTGGGCGGGAGCCGGTATTTTGAAAATAGGTAAATCCATCCATAAATTCGCCGCATATAATATCCAAATCGCCATCACCATCAAAATCACTGAAATTCGGGGAAGGCCTGCCATATAGATCTATATTCCTGCCACCAGCCTGAAGCTGAATAGGTTTAGCATAGACCGGATCCCGGTTGGTTCCTGTATTGCAGATATAGTAAATGTATCCGTGGAGAGGGCCGTTTATCCATTGACCATTGCTGTTGAATGCATTATCCCAGCCGTAATCTGTTAAATCTTCAATGGCAATGATTAAATCAAGGAGCTGATCTCCGTTATAATCGAGATACTTCCATTGATTAGCCCGGATTTTGCGCGGTATAGTCAGAGATGCGGTATCATACGGTAAAGCGGTCGGATAGATATCCACTGTTTTACTGAATTCATTTTGCTTGTAATTGATAAGCTCCTTATTGGTATTGAGAAGACGCACCCTTCCATCCACATAGGATGCCTGAACAAAACCATAGGATTTACCGACCTTTACCGGCGGTAAAAAAACCGGCATTTTAACATTACCGTCTGGATTTTCGAAAAAGTATGTACAGTGGGAAGGTTTGTCATGACATACAACAAGAAGATCATTGTCTCCGTCTTCATCGAAATCCATAGGAATGGGCCAAGCCCATAATCCCGAACCCAGATCAACAATAAGCTGGGGATCATTGTATTTAATACGTTTTAGGCCTTCCGCATATAACTGACCATAACAATGAGTTATGATCAATAACAGAATAATCTTGGTTATTCGCTTTACCATCCTATCGTCACAAATACTCAACCGGAAACACAGCGGTTTTGCATTCATCGCTGATACTTGGTTCTTTAACATATATATTTCTCCGAATAAGAGACTGACGATTTTCCTTAACTTTTATAAACCGTACAGTTTCCCTAAAGCTTCTGATTAAAGAAGAACACATCCTTGCCCATAGGGTAATGTGCAACATAACCATTGCTCAGCAAGTTTTAGAAAATCGGACATATCATAGATATCAATCCATTTTTGTGCAATATCAAATAAATCGCCATTATCAACCCAACAGTCGTGGTCCAAATCCATCTGATAATAGCCCCAGTTCCCGCAAGGCTCAATCACATTCAAATAATCATTCAGGCGATGAAACGTAATTCTGTTTGAATCGTGATAATTCATTGCTCCGTCATACGCCGTTCTGCTAATAAAGATGATGTCTTTGCCGTCAAATTGCCAGACAACATACTGAAACCCTACATTAAGGAGAGACCCTTCCCAGGTCAAAGGGGAGTCATCCTGAATAATCGTTCGGATGTGGCTCCAGTGGATCAAATCCTCCGAAGCAATCAGAGACAGGGTATTTCGCTGAGCGGTTCTCGACGGATCGGTATTATTATTGACCAGCGACAGATACTTGCCAGTTACGGGATCACGATGAATGTCAAATTTATGCATCCCCCCGGGCATATCAATTAATCCCGTTGACGGATTATAACTTAGAGTTTTACTATCCGAACTAAGTGTCAGGATGGCCGCCTTATCGACGACAGGATTGGTATGTACCCGCATCAGCACAACAACTGAACCGTCCGGAGCTTGAACTGCATTTCCCTCCAGCCAGCCGGGAGACGTACAGTTCCATGAAGCCTTAACCCATGAGAGATCAAATAATATTGCATTGGTCATTGCCCAATTGTTCGGATTCAAGAGGTCTGCATTTTCGTCTGCTGAAACTACCACTGCCGCGTATGCAATCGGCCAGCGTTCATCGGTTACCCGTCTTTCAAAGACGCGATATATACGTCCATTGGCACTTATAACCGGTACGGGACCGGTGTGATATCCAAACTTTCCTGGTTCTTCGGCCCGGAACAAAATAGTGGAATCCGTCCAGTGCATGCCATGGTCCGACGTTTTGGTAATGCAAATATGACCTGGATTTTGTGAAAGACCGAACAGATACACCTCGCCCTTGTGTTCAAATAGACTCGCCATGGCAAATTTATTGATGTGACTGCGGGATTGCCAGGTTTGCCCATTATCATGTGATATCTTAACGTATGTATCACCCCTGTAACCATAGGATGCAAGAATATCACCATTGGTAGACTTGCAGATACAAGGGGAACCGATCATCTTGCCCGTTGCAGGATCACTATAACCGATTTGGCTGATCCATAAGGGAGCCGGTTCTTGTGGAGATTGACTGGAATAATGTCTTTGAATCTGATCAGGCCTCAGCGCTTTGGTATAAATTGCCAATTCGTCTATGCAGCCCCGGAAATGATTTTGATTATCAGGGGAACGACCGATTTGATCACGTTGTGCAGGATTTCCTCCGTACGTGTATGAACAACTATGAAAATCAACAGTCCGACTAATCGCCAGAGTGCCGTTCAAATAGATGGAGATATTATCTTGAGCATAATTTACAACACACACAAGATGAGTCCATTGATTAATAGCGGAAAATTCTGTACCGACAGTTAAATATGAATCTAAATTAGAGCTTCTCGCTCCGACTTTAAGCGTACTTACGGTATCGCCTGGACTATAAAGCCCGATATCTATACCCGCCCTGCCTTGCTCAATTCGCGTTGCGAAGATTCGCTGGATAGCAGCACCAACCAGGCAACTGTTTCGAATCCATGCCTCTATGGTGACAGCCGGACTTCTGTCGAGCAAAGGGCCAAGTGCATTACCAAGATCAATGCCAGCCAAATTCCCGTTAAACCAGCCGCACCTATCATCAATACCGGCAGATACAGTCATCCCATCCCCGTCAAATACAGCACAGCTTATATTACCCATTTCATCAGTGACCGGAAGACCATCCCTGTATTCCACTTCATTCAACCGCCACCAAGCTATCGGCGAATCAATGAGAACCTGTTCGGCATATCCGGCAAAAATGGAACAATAACTGCACAGTGACAGAATCAAGATGCAAAGATTATTTTTTGCATGTAACATATTATTTTTTCTGCCGATAGAAAAGGCCTGTAAGACATGCCGTAATACATATCTTACAGGCAAGGATATTTCTCACAAAAGAACCTTCAAACTCGATAGAATCATTGACTGCCCGACTACAGGCTGCAATTGACTCCGCCCTGAGGGTCATTACACAAGAGCCACTGCGAGGCCATTTCAGCAAAATCCAGGATGTCTATGGTGCAATCCTCATTAATATCTCCCGAATAACCCAATCCCGCATTTATAACTTCCTGACAGGTCGCCGGGCTATAGATCGTAATCTGGAGCGTATGGTACCCCCCTATGTCAACCAACTCATAACTGACAATAGAACCCGGCATGGATTTAACCAGATTCCCGCCTGTCTTGTCTGTAATTTTCCCTTTGCTGCGGAGCAGAGTATATGTTCCATCCGTTTTAATACCGTTAACAAAGGAAGGCTGAACTTTACCGGCCAAAACGACATTGCCGTTGACCACCAGGCCATTGCCGACGCCCTGTGCACCTTCAAGTACAAATCCAAGTTCCGAACCCTGAGCGGTTGTTAGTGTACCGAACCAGACATTTGTTTGGCAGCCGGAAATTGAAAGTTTAGAAGCTGCGTTAAGACCTACAACACCGTCAATGGCAACAATCGCATTGTTGGCAATCTGGATATCCGCCGTACTTTCGGCATTAAGTGCAGCAATGAGATTGCCGGCGTAAAATGCTCCACCGTTCATTGTAAATGATGCATTACCGCTGGATCCTACGATAGCGGTACTCGCCACAGACAGGGTCCCATCGGAAATGGCAAGTGAGCCGGACGAAGCACTTTTATCCGCAACGAGGAGACTGCCGAATGCGGCGTTGGCATCATTATTAAAGTCAAGCGAACCGTTTGCCGTGCTGCCAACGACCAGACCGCTGCAGGTGGCTATAGAATTCAAAATCGTCCCGGACGTTCCTGCAAGGTCAATAACAGCGACATCATCAGAATCCAAGGTCGCGTTCCAATTGGCAGGGACACTCCAAATCCGGCTACTTCCGCTCGTCCAGATGACATTGTTTCCGCTATGTGGGTATGACAATAAAACAGCCTGACCGGCCCCGGTATTCACAGTCTGACTCGTCCAGCCAGCATCTAAAGCGGCAGGCGATAAATTCGGCTCGCTGGGTTGAATGTCATTTTGGAGGGCCGCCACGGCCACATACAAGCCGCCGTGTTCCTTACCTAAAATACAATTTGGATCAAAAATATAATTAGGATCAGAGATAAAATTCGGATCAAAATAGCCGGACAAGGTAGAATCTGACGTTGTCACTGTGATGGGATTTCCAAAAACGGTTGTGCCGTCAATATTCAGTCGTATGGTTGACAGAGAATTGACAGCCAACTGCCCGCACTGTATTTGACCGGCGCTGCCGTTAATCGACACAAGACCTTGTCCAGTAACTCCAACAGACAACAGAGTACCCACATTGATTTGGCCTCCGCTCAGGGACAAATTGCCTGATCCAGCCGTACCGCAGGCGAAAGTGGTCGTCAAGTCAATCAATCCTCCGGTCATTACCACTTCGGATTGTGACGTTGCTAATTCTTTGGTGGCCATATTAAAACGATTAGCTCTCACCGTTCCGTCACTGATTTCAAGGTGAGCGAACCCACTTTCACCAACCGTCATATAGCTGTTCAAAAACGTAATTTCTCCGCCGCTGATATACACATAGCCTTTTGCGGCGGCGCCTCTTCCTGCCATAAACGAACCATTAAAATTGGACACTCCCCCGGTAACATGGAGTTCTCCCGTGGCCCCATAACCCACCCTGAGGTTATTGCCGATTGCATCGGAGAAGAGATCTGAATACAGGGAGTCTCCGGCAAGATCGATACGAAACTCATCCACTGTTGTAAAGACTGTACTGTCAGTCGCTCCTGTCCAGTTGGAACCCCTCACAAAATTATGGTCCCCGCTTCCATTATTCCACGTATAAGTGGTTGCAAAACATGGAATAGATACCAATAACACGATGCAGCAAAACAACTTGATGTTCATAGCGTAACTCCTAAAAATATGTTTCGTTAATGTTACATTACCCTCACCTTATTACACATGCATTAATCTAAACAGCTTTTGCAGCTATCGCAGCGGCACCCGTTGCTTTCCCTCTCTGCCGCTTTGATCAGGCGGCTCCAGAAGATCAATCATACGGTCATCGCTGCCATTGTATTTTTCTGCTGAACCATCCTTAAAACAAAAAACAGAATTTGTTTTACTGCACAAATCCCCTTCGTCCGCCGAAACACCGGATTTTTCATAAACGCTGACAACATAGTCCCGGGGATCATTCACCTCGACAAAATTGGGCGTAAAGCCCAACCTGAGGCCGTGATTGATGCGAAAATAATTGCTTGGGGGGGAGCTATAAAGGCGGTCTCCGGCAAGAACATCAACTCTCCGACCAAGATATTTCCAGATCTGGGTGGTTTTCGTCCATCGTTGAGATTCCGAGGCCCATTGTCCCTCTGGATTTCTGTTTCGCCAGTAACCGAAAATAAATGTATACCCGGCATACACTCTATGACTGTTGAGAGGAACAGTTTCAATGTTAATATCCAATGGTTTAAGTAAGGAACAACTCAAGAACTCCAAATCGGGGATATAAGGCACCCATAAGGATCGAAGGTCCACCTGGTCAAAATTGCTGGCCATTTGTTCCGGCCACGCTGACCGCCGGGCTGTTCCACCGGGATTTTCGGTGTAGTGTTCAGGCAATCGACCGTGGTCATGCTCGTAACTCAATGCTGCAACAGCCAATTGATGAAGATTTGAGCAACAGACCATCTCTTTGGCGTATCGTTTGGCCCTCTGGAGAGCCGGGAGAACGATTGACAGCAGCAATCCTATAATCGCGATTACTACAAGCAGCTCAATTAGCGTAAAGGCATTCCTTCTAAATCCTTCAAACATATCTATCCCATTCTGATTACTGGATTTGACACATACCCTCAAACCTGATACAGTGGGTTTAAGACCCGTCTATAGCACTTATACAACTATTGATTATATCGGCTATAAAAGTAACAAATCAACGCCACTTTACACTAATTTACCGCCAATTTAAGCCTTGCCCTCAATATTTAAAGAAATAATTACTTCTTCTTATTGTGGCCTGTATTTATCTTTTTAATAGCAGATCAAATGGCTTTGGATTTGACAGGTGTCTTAATGGTACTCAAAGATATTTTCCATTTGTGTACTTTTTCGCCCTGCCGTGGTGGAATAAACCCATATGCCGATTTTATCTTGACACCCTTTGAATAATAGAGATATGATTCATCCTTCTGGACAGAAAGGAATTATTGTCGTTAAGATAGTTCGGTTACAGTGTCAGATTAGTGACAGCTGCAAGTTGTAAATATCTATACAGAAATCATACTCCTATCAAATAAGGAGATTGACGGATGCTTCGGGAGAGTAAAAAGGTCGTATTCTTATATTCCCATCGGGAGGATTGGGGGATCTGGGATGGGGTAGTCGAATATGCCTCTTTACATGGTAAATGGCTGCTATACTCACCCCTTTCACTTCGATTTGAAGCCGATGACAGAGAAACCTATCGTTGGCTTAATAACTTTAAGCCTGATGGTATTATTGTTCCAAACTCAAGGAAAAACATTGAAAACATTCTCAAATTTGACATCCCTATCATTGTCCATCGAAATCTTAAGGAAAGGATATGCGGCCGCCCTGCGATAATCGGAGACGGAAAGCATATCGGAGAAATGTCCGCGGAATATTTTCTGAAACTTGGTTTTAAAAATTTCGCTTACTATATTTCCGAAAATGAAATTCCTATGCAGGAACGGGCAGCAAGTTTTACCAATCGAATCGACAAAGCCGGATTCAAAACATATTCTTTTCTCAGACACGATTCTAAAAATCTGACATCATGGGACAAACAATTATATCTTTTGTCAAATTGGCTAAAATCAATCCCCAAACCAACCGCAATCATGGCGGGTGATGATGTTCTTGCAGTCAACCTCTTGATGGCCTGTCGAATTGCCAAGCTTCTGATCCCTCAGCAAATCGCAGTTCTTGGAGTCAATAACACAAAGATCATCTGTGAGACCCAAATACCCAAAATTTCGAGTGTGGCACTCAGTTATTACAAAGCTGGTTTTGAAGCGGCCGAACTCCTTGACAAAATGATGGATGACAGGGTTGACTCAGCTGAACAGACAATCATAATTGAGCCTACCAACATTGTCACAAGACAGTCAACAGACTTTTCATTGATCAATGATTACGAGGTCGGAAAAGCCATGAATTTTATCCATCACAACGCAGTGAAATTACTTCAGGTCAGCGATGTTGCTGAACAGACAAATCTTTCAAAAAACGCTATACAGAAACGGTTTAAAAAAATTGTGGGGTGTTCGATCTCACAGGAAATCAGACGAGCCTGTGCTGATAAAATTTCAGATATGCTGTTGAATTCCAATATGTCAATTTCTGACATTGCCGTGTCTATTGGATTTTCAGGTGACGACCATATTTCGCGATACTTCCGGCAATCAACCGGAATGACTCCTCTGGAATATCGAAAAAAATACGGAAAAAGATAATTTAAACTCTATAGCACAATTCTGGTTTTCTATTGATAAACGCTAATGCAAAACATTTTGCAGAACAATGTCAAGCAAGAGAATTAATGATAACTGGATACAGGAAAGAAAAGGTACACTATGAAACAGCATGTCTTATGGAGTATTCTCATATTGTCATCAGCCAGTGTCTTTCAAACCGATCTGGCAGTAGGACCGGTCTTTGCCGCCCAGACGGAGGTAAAAGAAATTAAATTGACAGATGGCGGGCTTACTGACTATTCAATTGTTCTCTCAAAAAACGCCTCTGCATCCGAAAAATATGCCGGAGCAGAGCTGGCTAAGTTCCTTCAGGAAATTTCAGGAGCTCAACTGTCTATTATGACCGAAGCGGAGAATCTGCCTGCACGAATGATAGTGCTGGGAGACGGAACTGCGTCTCAGTCGCTCAATATCTCGGTCGATACGGCAGAATTGGGAGATGAGGGATTTGTGATTAAGACCGCTGGACCGCATTTGGCTATTGTCGGGGGACGGTTGAGAGGAACTATGTATGGTGTTTATACCTTTCTCGAAGAGGTGGTCGGGTGCCGATGGTACACTTCCAGTATCAGCTATATCCCTAAACTACCCACTGTCATCATCAAACCGCTGGATATTACTCAAAAACCCGACTTTGAATACCGCGAGCCGTTTTATACGGATGCCTGGGATCCCGACTGGGCCGCGCGCAATAAAGTCAACGGGAACCATACTCGTCTTGATAATCAGCGCGGCGGAAAAATCAGTTATATGCCATTTGTTCATTCCTTCGATGCAATTGTCCCGAAAAGCAAATACTTCGATAATCACCCGGAGTATTTCTCTTTGATCAATGGTGTACGAAGAGGCGGGCCGTATGAAGGGCAACTCTGCCTGACAAATCCGGATGTACAGCGGATTGCTATCGAAACCGTAATGCAATGGATGGATGATAATCCCGCCGTCACCATCTTTTCTGTCTCTCAGAATGATAACATGAATCATTGTCAATGCGAGAAATGCACAGCAATAAACACCGAAGAAGATAGCCCTTCCGGGCTGATGCTGCGTTTTGTAAATGCCATTGCTGCCGAAGCCGCCCGGAAATACCCCGGCAAGCTGATTGATACACTCGCTTATCAGTATACAGAGAAACCACCAAAAATCACTAAACCTTTGCCGAACGTTCGTATTCGCCTTTGCCCGATCAGCAACTGCCAATATCACCCTTACGAAAAGCGATGTTGCCAGACCAATGCTGCTTTTATGGACAATTTGAACAAATGGGATGAACTGACCGACTCGCTTTACATTTGGCATTACAACACCAATTTTGCCAACTATCTGCTGCCGATGCCGGATTTCGACGAATTTTCTGCCGATATCCCTCTCTATAAGCGATCCGGCGTAAAGGGAATCTTTATGCAGGGGACCTATACCGCTGTCGGAATTAATAATCCTATGGGCGGAGGCGGCTTTATGGACGACCTAAAGCAATATCTAATCGCAAAGCTCCTTTGGAATACCAAGGTGGATGTTGAGGCCATAAAAACCGATTTTCTCAATGGAATCTATGGCAAATCAGGCAGGCCCATCGGAGAATTTCTTGATCTGCTGCATGAGAAAGTTCGTAAGGACAATATCCACGGATTTATCTTCAATGGTATAAATGAAGCAGCCATACTGCTTACGCCTGAGGTTGTAGCCAACAGCGACCGGCTCTTTGACAAAGCTGAACTATTGGCTGATGACAAAGATATTCTGGCTCGCGTCAAACATACCCGATTGTCTCTGGAATATTTTAAAATCATGCAGGAGGCCAAACAAGCAGCAGCCTCCGGAACATCAGAAGAAAAGACCGAAGCTTTGCGTAAATTACAGAACTTCGCTGCACGGTGTAAGGCCGACGGCATTGTCCAATGGAGCGAGGGCGGCACGGTAGACGCAATTCTGGAAAGATGGTCGGCATCATTAAACTAATCAGCAATGACTTTAAAGCGGTTTATATAAATGTTTTCCGCCGACTCAATACTATCAAATATTGTTTTTGTGGATTATGAGTAGTATTTTTGGAAATTAGTTGACACGGCCAGCTTCCTTTTTTATGCTATTCTATATCTTAAGCCTACAGAAAGGAGATTGGCTATGTTAAAGAGTTTTAGACAGTTGGATGAGATTCTCCGCGGTGATGCTACGCAATTTTCCTCTTTGAAAGAAGGCGAGATCAAACTGCCGCTGGGCGGGCTGGTGTTTGTGATGGTCGCGCTGGGGGCAGTGTACGGGGCGTGCATGGGATCGTTTAATCTGCTGCATCCCTTGGATGAGCGGGCGGTGATTACGATGCGGGATGCGTGGATGCAGACGTTTGCCAGTGCGGTAAAGCTGCCGCTGCTGTTTTTTTTGACGCTGGCAGTGACGTTCCCATCGCTGTATGTGTTTAATGCGCTGGTGGGGTCGCGGTTGAAACTGCTGTCGGTGCTGAAGCTTTTGACAGCGTCGATTGCGGTGATGCTGACGGTGGTGGCGTCGCTGGGGCCGATTGTGGTGTTCTTTTCGCTGTGTACGACGAGTTATCCGTTTATGCAGCTTTTGAATGTGGCGACCAGTACGGTGGCGGGGATTCTGGGGCTGTCGTTTCTGCTGCGGACGCTGCATCGGCTGGTGCTGATTCAGGAGAATCATTCAATGGCAGAGACCGCAACGGTCCCCCCTGCTGCTTTGCCGGCGTTCACTGTTGACAAGAACGGCAAGCCGATACCGCCGGCTCCACAGGATATCAAGCGTTTGAGTGCGCTGGATGCGGTGGGACAGACACATCGGAAGGCCAAGAGCGTTTTTCGCATCTGGATGGTGGTGTTCAGTCTTGTGGGGGCACAGATGAGCTGGGTGCTGCGGCCGTTTATCGGCAGTCCGATGCTGGGGTTTGAATGGTTTCGGGCGAGGGAAAGCAATTTCTTTATGGCGGTGATTCACGCTATTCAGAATGTGCTTTCGATTGATTGAGAGCCTTCTTGAGGAGAGCTGATTTGCTGCTGTTATGGGCCGATGATGTTTTGTGTGCGACGCCGGAGGCTGCGGTGGAGGAGCCGGGGCGGCGGATGTATTGGCAGATGGCGGCGGTGCTGTGTGTGTTCGGGATTGTGTATGGCGGGGTGATGGGGAGCTATTCGGGGATTTTCGGGCAGCGTTATTTGCAGATGGTGTATTCGGGGGTGAAGGTTCCGCTGCTGCTGACGGTGACGTTCGGGCTGAGCCTGCCGTTCTTTTTTGTGGTGAACTCGCTGTACGGGCTGCGGCCGGATTTCGGGCGGGTGCTGCGGGCGCTGCTGGCAACACAGGCCAGTGTGACGGTGATATTGGCGTCGCTGTCGCCGCTGACGCTTTTGTGGTATGTTTCGTTTGAGAACTATCGGGCGGCGATTTTGTTTAATGCGGTGATGTTCGGGGCGGCCAGTGTCAGTGCACAACTGGTGCTGAAGCGATTGTATCGGCCGCTGATCGAACGCAATCCGATGCATTTGCGGCTGTTGAAACTGTGGATTTTTATTTTCGGGTTTGTGGGGATTCAGATGGGGTGGGTGCTGCGGCCGTTTATCGGGTCGCCGAACAGCCCGGTGCAGTTTTTTCGCGATGAGGCGTGGGGGAATGCGTATATAAAGCTGTTTGAGATTGCCACGGGGGTGTTTCGGTAAGCCTCTTCTATTGATATTTATGATTTTGCAATTGCCTTTTGGGGGGGTTCTTGTGCAAGCGGGTTTGAGTGCCTATAATACAGCCATTCGATGAACAGCGGTATTGAGATCGGTATTGGGCGTGATTCGGCCGTACGGCAGGTGGCGGAGCGGCTGGCGGCGGCGTCCGGGGCAACCCCCCCGGTCAAGGCGGACGGGGCGTGGGGATCATATGCGCCGCTGTTGGCGGCGACGTTGTGGAAGGAACTGGGGCGGCCAGTGCTGTATATCAGCCCGCATCTTGACGACGCGGACAATGCGGCGGACGATTTGCAGGTGTTTACGGGGCAGTTTGTGCCGACGTTTCCGGTGTGGGAGGGAGAGCGCGGGGCAACGGACGCGACGGATGAGATCGGGGCGCAGCGGCTGCGGCTGGCGTTGTGGCTGGAGCGGATGCGGGACGGGGGGAAGACGGAGCCGTTTTTGCTGTCGGCGAGTATTCAGGCGCTGAATCAGCCGGTGCCGCGGGTGGAGATGCTGCGGCGGGGAGCGCTGGAACTGGCGGTGGGCCAGACGATTGAGCCGGAGCTGGTGGCCGGGTGGCTGGTGGATCAGGGGTTTGAGCAGACGGACAGCGTAGATTTGCCGGGGCAGTTTGCACATCGTGGCGGAATTATCGATATATTTTCTCCTGTGGCGGCGATTGCGGACGAGGGGGCATCTGGGATTGCCGAGCCGGAACCGGTGCGGGTGGAGTTTTTCGGGGATCAAATCGAGAGCATTCGGCGGATTGATCTGGATACGCAGCGGTCGGGGGCGGCGGTGCGTCAGGTGGCGATTGTGGCGCCGCGGCCGCAAGCGGAGCCGGAGGGAACGGAGCTTTTGCTGGCTTTGCTGCCGGCGGAGACGGTGCTGATTTTTGAGGAGCCGGTGGAAGCGGCGGAGGTATCGGAGGTGTTTTTGAGCCGGCTGGAGGATGCGCGGGGGCTGTATCCGTTTAAGGCGATTTATAAGGCGGCGAGTCGGTTTGCACGGCTTGAGGTGAGCCGGTTTTCGACGGGGGCGGATTGCGATATTCATCTGGGGGTGACCAGCGCGCAGCAGTTTGAGCATAAGGCCGGGGCGGTATGGAAAGATCAGCGGGCGATGCTGGATGAACTGCTGGAGTTTGCGCGGGGCCAGCAGACGTATTTGTATTGCGAGAATCAGGCGGAGATCCAGCGGGTGCGGGAGATTTTGCGGCAGCGCGGGGATGTGCCGGATACGCTGCGGCTGTGTGTCGGCTTTGTGCGGCAGGGATTTATTGTACCAGCGCTGAATACGGCAGTGCTGACGCATCATGAGCTGTTCGGGCAGGTGTCGGTGCGGCGGCGGGTGCGGCGAATCAGTGGGGTGTCGGCGATTGACAGCGTGCTGGATTTGCAGCGCGGGGATTTTGTGGTGCATATCAGCCACGGGATCGGCAAGTTCATCGGGATGAAGACGATGGACAAGGCCGAGTCGAAAGCGGAATATCTGACGCTGGAGTATGCGGACAAGGTACAGATTCATGTGCCGGTGTCGAATATTCATCTGGTGCAGAAGTATATCGGGTCGGGGCCGTCGCGGCCGTCATTGAGCAAGATCGGGGGGAAACGGTGGGAACGACAAAAAGAGTTGGTGGCACAGGGGGTGGAGGAACTGGCGGCAGAACTGCTGGCAACACAGGCGCAGCGACGGAAGCTGGGGGGATTTAATTTCGGGCAGGATACGCTGTGGCAAAAGGAGTTTGAGGAGTCGTTTTTGTATCAGGAAACGGCCGATCAAACGACGGCGGCAGTCGACATCAAACGCGATATGGCGTCGGAAAAACCGATGGACCGGCTGCTGTGCGGGGATGTGGGGTACGGCAAGACGGAGCTGGCAATGCGGGCGGCGTTTAAGGCGGTGCAGGCGGGCAAGCAGGTGGCGATTCTAGTGCCGACGACGGTGCTGTGCGTGCAGCACGGGCGAACGTTTCGGGAGCGGTTTGCGGATTTTCCGGTACGAATCGATGTGCTGAACCGGTTTACAACACCGAAGGATGCGCGGATGATTCTGGAGGCGGCACGGAAGGGGCAGGTGGATATTCTGATCGGGACGCATCGGCTGCTGAGTGACGATGTGGGATTTAAGGAGCTGGGGCTGCTCATCATCGACGAGGAACAGCGGTTCGGAGTGGAGCATAAAGAGCGGCTCAAGCGTTTTCGGGTGAATGTGGATATCCTGACGCTGACGGCGACGCCGATTCCGCGAACGCTGCATATGTCGCTGATCGGGCTGCGGGATATCAGTTCGCTATCGACTCCGCCGCTGGATCGGCGGAGTGTAACAACGCGGGTGTCGCGGTATGATACGGAAGTGATCAAGCGGGCAATTTTGACGGAGGCGGGACGCGACGGACAGGTGTTCTATCTGCATAATCGCGTGCAGACGATTGAACAGGCGGCGTGGAAGCTGCGGGAGATTATCGGGGATTCGCGGATTCGGGTGGATGTGGCGCACGGGCAGATGGCCAAGCATGAGCTGGAGGACGCGATGATCCGGTTTGTGACGGGGGATACGGACGTGCTGGTGTGCTCGACGATCATCGAGTCGGGAATTGATATTCCGAATGCCAATACGATCATCATCAGCGAGGCCGACCGGCTGGGGCTGGCGCAGCTTCACCAGCTTCGCGGGCGTGTGGGACGGTACAAGCACAGAGCGTATGCGTATCTGCTGCTGCCGCAGTCGCGGTCGGTCACGCCGCTGGCGGGAAAGCGGCTGAAGGCAATTGAGGACTATTCTCAGCTCGGGGCTGGCTTTCGGATTGCGCTGCGGGATTTGGAGATTCGCGGGGCGGGCAATATCCTGGGGGCCGAGCAGTCGGGGCATATCAATACGGTGGGGTATGAGCTGTACTGCAAGCTGCTGGGGGATGCGGTCAAGCGACTTAAAAATGAGCCGGTGGAAAAAGAGCCGGAGACGGTGATTGATCTGGGATTTGCGGCGTATATTCCCAAGAGCTATATCCACTCGGACCGGCAGCGGATGGAGGTGTATCGGCGGCTGGCAGTGGCGCGGACGCCGAAGGATCTGGATCGGCTGGGCGATGAGCTGCGGGATTTGTTCGGGCCGGTGCCCAAGCAGGTGACGCTGACGCTGGAGCTGGCGCGGGTGCGTCTGCTGGCGGCCAAGTGGAACCTGCAAAGCATCGTTGTGCATGGGCCGGATGTGATCTTTACGTTTCCGGAGGGAGCTACAGCAACAGATTTGTTTGCGAGGTATCCCGGGACGGTGCGCATTCCTGATCCCCGGACGGTGCATCTGCGGCTGGAGAAGACTTATTTTGAGCCGCCGACGCTGCTGGCGTTACTGCGGAAGCTGTTTCGAGGGTAATTTTAGCCACAGATACTTTTTCACTCACAGCAAAAACTTATAATTTCCACAAAAAAGGACATTCCGGTAACAGAACGGTAACACAGAGTCGGTATTTTTCTTTTCAGTGCGAAACGAATCTGTTACCTTATTTTTTGTAGAAAGGAGTGTGTCACGTGGAAAAGACAAGAGTATTTGCAGCAATGGTGGTGCTTGTTGCGGGGTCGGTATTGTACGCGGCGGCCCCGAAGGTGATTCAGACGATGCCGCAAAACGGGCAGCAGGATGTGGACCCTCAATTAATGACCCTTCGGGTCGTGTTTGACCAGCCAATGAGCCGGGGTGGACTCTCGGTCTGCGGGAGCGGGCCGAAATTTCCGACGATTGTGGGTGAGCCGCGATGGATCAATCCCCGGACGCTGGCGATGCGGGTCAAACTGGAACCGAACAAGGAGTATGAACTGAGCATCAACTGCCCCAGTGCGCAGAACTTCAAAAACACCCAGGGGGAAGCGGCCGAGATCTATCCGATAGCCTTTAAGACCGGTTCTGCCAAGCAGACGGCTCAAGCAGCAGAAGGCGGGACAAAATCCAACCCGGCCGCGGCGGTGCTTTTACAGAAGGCCCGCTATGCCGAAGAGACCGAAGGCAATCTGGACAAGGCCATTGATCTGTATGAACAGGTGCTAAGCGAAGCGGCGGAAGTGGAGCGGCTGGCGGCACAGGCGGCCTATCAACTGGGACTGTGCTATGTGAAAAAAGGGGAAAACGACCTTGCCGTCAAATACTTCAAAACGGTGGTCTCGACCTATTCCTCACAAACGGCGGTTGCCGAAAAGGCCGCCCAGCAACTTAGCAAGCTGGCCCCGGAAGAAAAAGATTCTATATTTGAGCAGATCGATGGACAGGTGATTCAATTTCTGGGCGAAACCTTTGCCAAGATCGCCCTCGAGGCCGAGCAAAAGCATTTGCCCGTCAACAGCCATGTCAATTATGTCAATGGCGAGGGGTATTTGTACGGGGGCGGGATCAACGCCTATTACAACTGGACCGGACGGACAATTACTCAAAAAGTCAGACTCACCGGAATGAGCGGATCAAATTACACCTTTTACGATGCTACCGGAAAAGAATTGCCTATCGAGATGGTCCCAACCGAGAACAAAGAGAATCACTATCAGGTCTATTGGATTCCGGCGGAACCGCTCAAGCCGGAAGAATCGCTGTATTACGGGTGGAGCGGAAACAGCCGCAGAAAACTGGCACAGATGCCGGGCGGGGCTTATACACTAACGATGCAGAATTTTTACGGCAGCCCTGTGGTTGAAACATTTTTCCTCGTGCTGACGAAAGGAATGAAGCTCTCCGACAGTCCTTCGCCGACCGGGAAAGAAAAACTGATGAACTTCGATGTCTATTGGTGGACTAAAGAAGTCCCGCAGAATGAAAATCATCTTGAGACCGTGATGCTGACTGCGCTGCGAGATGCCTCGCCGGAAGAGATCGCCAAAATCGTCGAAGAGGCGGTATTGACCATTTCGACCTGTGCCGAAACCGATCCGAAGGTCAAGCAGTCGCTGGATTCTCTTAAAGGCATCCAGGAAGAGCCTTTGGTTGCTGCAATGAATAAGTATCTGGGTGAAGAATCACCGACCATTCGTCGCTCGGCTATTTATATTCTCTGGAGAGGTGAATTTTCGGATATCTCGGCGGCCGGCCAGAAGCTCATTGAACTGTGCGGACATCCGGAAAATTACACGCGAGGCATGGCGGCGTTAGCATTGGGCGGCAACAAGGTCGCCGCCGGCCATGAGGCACTGGTGAAGATGACGCTGGAAGATGAAGACGGCTATGCCCGGCGATGCGGGGCGTACGCGCTGGGTCTGTTCGGCGATCCAAAGGCCCTGCCGGTGCTGGAAAAAGCTCTGGAAGACAAGGAAGACTTTGTCAAACAGAATGCTCAGGCCGCGATCCGGATGCTGACCAAACAGAAAAATAATGAAGAGAAAACTCCAGCAGAGCCGGACCCCAACCTCACCCAGGAAGGGTATAATGACATCCAGGCTGACGGGACAATCCGGTTCCGAAGTCCGAAGCGCATTGTCAACAACGGCACGGAGTCGATTACAGAGCAGCGGTTTATCAATTCGGACTTTATTAATCTGACAGCGATGACGGATGAGCAGGGAAAGCCGATTGACTTTACGGCCACGCACGACGGCAATATCTATCGCTATCATGTGCGGTTCAACCCGCCTATCCTGCCGGGCGAGACGTTTGTGTATATCATGGAAGGCACGACGAGCGGGTTGATCAAACCGATTGCGGATCAGGCCGACACTTATCGTTATTACATGACACACTCGCCGGGTACGGGAAAGCCGACCTTGCGGATTGAGCAGTATCTGCTGCCGCAGGGCGCTGAACTTCTCTCGACGTTTCCGGAGGATATGCAGCGCGGCGAAAAAGACGGCCGGATTGAACTGCGGGTCGAAAAAGTAGTCCCCGCCAATGGAAGTATTACTACGAGCTTTACCTACAGACTGACGAAGTAATGAAAACAAAGGCGCATACAGATCATTTACGGTGGGTGGTGGTGCTGCTGGCGACGGCGGTAGTACTGCCCACCGTATGCTTGTTGTGGTTTATGATGCAGGCGGTTCGGAATGAGCGGCTGGCCATGCGGCAAAAGCTTGAAACCGTTTATACCGAACAATGCAAAAACACGATCGATGACAGCTATATCCAACTTTGCCTGTCAATGCCCGCCGCCGAGGGTCTTCTCGTGTTTGACACTACGGGAAAACCGACTTTTCCGGTTTCAACGGACGATGTCTTTTCCGACAACAGCATCTTTGATAAGGCGTTTACTCTTGAATTTCAAGAGAAGGACTACGCCAAAGCAATAGAGGGATATCAGGCAATCCGCCATTTGGCAACAGCGCCGAATATCCGTATACAGGCGGACATTTCCACGGCACGCTGCCTTGATAAAGCCGACCGGCTTAACGAGGCGATTGAGCACCTCGATACTCTCGTTGCGGAGTATGCCGATACTTCCATTGACCTTAGAATCCAGAAAAGCCGTGCCTATCTGCTGCTTGTGGATTTGATGCACAAGAATAACGACAAGCGTTTTGAGGCCACGCTGGCAAAGATGTACGATTATGTAACGCAGGGAATAGCAAACGATAATGAACTGCTATTTGTCGGCGAACCGGATTTTCTTGACCATGCCATTTCTTCCGAATTACAGGCTTTTGTGCTTTCAACGTATCTTGAGTACGCTGAAAATCTTCCCGTCGAGCAGACGCGCAGCAAGACCATCAAGTGGGCCCAAAAGCTCGTTAACCTGCTTGATGTTTCAATGAGAGTTGCCGATGACTACAGGACACCGAGTTTTATAAAATCAGACAACGTCGGACAACAGGGTCTCCTTTTTTCACTGGAGACGGAAAAACCGCTTTACGGCCGACACTATCGATTCAGAAACCACACTCAGTTGATGGTATTTACCCCGGAGTACATGGCGTCATGGCTGAATACGTATGTCGGTAAATTTCAACAATTGCCATCATTATGCCGTATTTATGACGAACAGGGACGGCTTGCGGCCGGGTCCCCTGTCCGCAATGTCGACAATCCTTTTATTAAAATGCCGTTGAGCGGATGGCTGCCGGGCTGGACTGCCCATCTCTTTGTTGAAGATATCACCTTTGATAGTGCTGCGGATAAACAGGCGGCTGTTTATCTCTGGACGGGGCTTCTGGTGGTAGTGCTGTTTCTGGCCAGCGGAGGGCTGACGGCGCAGATGATCGGACGGCAGATCCGGATGAATCGGCTGAAAAATGATTTTATTGCGACAGTGACGCATGAACTCAAGACCCCCCTGTCCTCGATGCGGCTGCTGGTCGATACGCTGCTGGACGGCGGATACACCGACCCGAAACAGTGCCGGGAATATCTGGAGATGATTTGCCGTGAAAACCACCGGCTCAGCCGGATGATTGACAGCTTTTTGACGTTTTCGCGAATGGAACGCGGCAAGCAGGTCTTTGAAATGCAAAAGGTCGCCCCGGCCGACATCGCTCAGGCGGCTGCCGAGGCCGTACAGGCGAAATTCCACGAAAAAAAGTGCAGATTTACTGAAACGACCGACACCCCCCTTCCGTCTATCATAGCAGATAAAGATGCAATGGTAACGGTGCTTGTGAACCTGCTGGATAACGCATGTAAGTATTCCGGCGAGGATAAGGACATTTCACTGCACGTCTTCAGTAAGGATGGCAGCGTCTGTTTTTCGGTGACCGATAACGGCATCGGGATGACGCGACGGCAGGTAAAGAAGATTTTCGATAAGTTCTACCAGGTTGACACGAGCCTGGCCCGTCGGGCCGAAGGGTGCGGGCTGGGACTATCAATTGTTAAATATATTCTCGATGCCCACCAGGGCCGGATTGACGTCGAGAGCAAACCCGGAAAAGGAAGTGTATTTACGGTGCGAATGCCAAAGAATTGAAAAGTAAAAAAGCAAGCATAGAGAAAACAGAGAGATGAAAAGGAGATTCGCATGAAGCATATCGGGAGAAAAACAAGTAGTTTCATCTTTGTCTGTCTTGCGGCCGGGATTCTCGGAGGATGCATAAACTGCAGCTGCAACGGTTCGTTCAAAGCACGTTATGAAAGAACGGTAGAGCTTGAACAATCGATGGCACCGGGGACGCTGCTCGCGGCCAATACTGAATTCGGGGATATTCATATTACCGGCGAGCAGACAGACCGATGCCGAGTGACGGCTCGCATCCATGTGCAGGCTGAAACCGAGGAGCTGGCCACCGAAATCGCCAACAAGATCGAGGTAACGCTGGTTCCCACGTCGCGCGGGATTGAGGTGCAAATCCACAAACCCGAGCAGAAGCCCCGCTATTCGTCCGGTGTGGCGCTGACGGTCCATGTGCCGTCAAACACTCATCTGGACGCCCGGACCTCGTTCGGCAAAGTGGAGCTTGCCGATATTCAGGGTGATGTGAAGATTCATACATCGTTCGGGGACATTGGGGCCGAACGCATGACAGGGCCGCTCAAGCTGGATACTTCTTATGGGGCAATCCGCTGTTCGGCTGTTCAGAGCGACCGGCTTGATCTGAATACGTCGTTCGGAAATGTAACGGTCAGCAGATTGCAGTCCGAAACACCATTGACGGCGACGGTCAATACTTCATACGGGAGTATTGATTTTGCGTGTCCGGCGGGATTCGGGGGGCGGGTGGATGCAGAAACAAGCTTTGGCAAGATACGCAGCGAGCAGGCCGTCACCGTCAAAGGAGACTTTGGTAAAGACCGGCTTAAGGGCACGATCGGCTCGGGAACGGGAGCGATTACACTGCGGACCAGTTTCGGGGATATCCGGCTGAATTGAAACCGTTCTAAAGATTGAAGATGATGCGGTGATAAGGTACTATGGACATTGGAAGCAAAACAAACTCAGGATGTATGTGCCTTAAACCGCAGAAACAATAACAATATCTTCGTTGAAAACAAGAAAACCAGTCAGGAGGTATAAAGGTGGCTAAAATGTATCATTATGTTTTCACAGCAATCCTTTGCTGTATCGTGCTAAGCTCCTGTGTCTGTATCAACTGCGGCTGTCGATCCGACACTTTTACAGCCGAAAGGCAGGTTAGCCTTGACCAGCCTATGCAGCAAGGCCAGACGCTTTCCGTTCAGACCCACCATGGGTATATCCATGTTACCGGAACCGATGAAGACCATTGCTATATCACTGCCACACTCAGAGCCCAGGCGGAAAGTATTGAAAAGGCCAATGAAATTGCGGAAATGACGACAATTCGGTTTGATAATTCACAGGACAAGACCGCAGTTGTTATCGACAAGCCGGTGCAATTCCAGGATTACGGTGTTTATGTCAGTTATGAAATCAGGCTGCCTCAAAAAACATCGGTTACGCTTGGAACCACCCATGGCGAAATCGTATGCAGCAATTTAAGGGGAACTGTCACCGCCTCAACAACACACGACTCGATTCGATGCTCCGATATAAACGGCGATCAAAACCTGAATACGACCCACGGTGCCATAAAACTGACGGATATTACAGGGCCGGTCACTGCAAGAACCACACACAATACGATTGAGGCCGAACGAATAACCGGAAATTCCGAATTCAATACTACCCATGGCAGAGTGGTATGCAGAGATATGAATTCTCCAACGCTGCGCGTTCTTACGAGTCACAATAATGTCGATATTTCCTTTACACCGGATGTCGAATCTGAAATTAAGACAGACATAACAACCTCGCACGGTAATATCGTTTTTCATGTTCCACCTTCTTTCGGCGGCAGAGTTTCACTGTCGACAACACATGGCAAAATGAAAACCGATATCCCTTTATTGGTGATGGGAGAAACATCTGAAGACAACCTTCAAGGAACTATCGGGGATGGGAACGGGAATATTAACCTTACCACCACGCACGGCTCCATCACTCTGAAAAAGCAGCAATGAATTGAACAGTCAACGCCGATTCCATATAATAAGAAACAGGAGGTATCTTTGCGAGCAGTTATTATTAAAGATGAAGCGGCGATGCGGAGGAACCATTCATGATAATACGACATTTTGAGATTCGGCAAACTCTGCTTTACCTGGGTTTCTTGTCGTGTTTATTGAATGCAACGTCTGCACAAGAAACACAAACTGACCATCTGTGGACGTGTGTTGATGTGCTGGACAAACAAACAAGAGCCTCTTTGTCTGTACATGAACGCTTTTTTGATACTTTATTTCAATTTCCGGCGGAGTATGAACGGGCGACTCAAGAACAAAAGGACGCATTGATCAATCAGTGGCTTGCAGAATTACAGGGGACCAATTATGAGAAGGCTACGGAAGCGGCCGCGTATCTGGGCATGGTAAGAGCAAAGAAGGCGGCGAGAACTCTGGAACAAGTAATCACTGCCGGAGAAGGCGGCGGCCGTATCCGATGGGTTTGCACACGGTCACTGGGTCAAATCAGGGACTATGATTCAATACCCTTATTAACCAAATTACTTGATAACCAAAATAAGGATACGCGTGTTTACGCAAGAGTTGCTCTTGCTGAGATTACAGAGGATCATTTGGGAGAAGATAAGGAAAGCAAAGGGGCTGTTGAAAATAAAGGGATTTTGCAGCGAATCGGCAACGGGGTCGTACTCAGGGATGAACCGAAAGACGCCGGGCTACCGAAAATGAATCTGTCCAAGACCGAGCGATTGGAGAACTTTGATATTCTGGCGGAGGCAATTGATAAGAATTACTCGTTTTTTGTTCACAAAAATATCGATTGGCCGGAAGTAACAAAAACCTATCGCCAAAAGATTGAAGCGGCAACGACAAACAGTGAATTCTATTCA
>CAZYQN010000002.1:3443-32877 GCA_964649955.1 uncultured Pirellulales bacterium | reverse complement strand
CTCCTGGAAGAAGCCTGTCGGCAAATTCTCCTCGGGCCCAAAGGCAGTACTGTCAGCATAGTCTTTATTGCTCCCGGGGAGAAGTTACCCAAAATCGCACGCTTAAAGAGGAGTACTTCATTAAAAAAAGAAAAAATCATTAAGCCCAATTTTCCTGTAAACAAAAATAACTATATCTGGGACGGTGTGCATCCAAGCGGTTTCGGATACATTCGAATATTATCCTTTTTAGGAAAAGAGGAAATAACAGATGGTTTTGATCGTGCTCTTGAACGATTGAAAAATACTCCAGGTCTCATTATTGATGTCAGGGAAAATCCCGGAGGCCTCGGTGTTGCGCAGCCAAGAATTATTGGAAGGCTTATTGCATCGCACACCAAAGTTGATATCGTGTATCGAAAAAATGGTCCCGGCCATGAAGACTTTTCCAGGAAAGAGGAATATTTTGATCCCACAGGAGACTGGCAATATACAAAACCAATCGCTTTATTGACCAATGCGATCACCGGCAGCGCATCCGATTTATTTGTTTGTCGAATGGCAGGTACCGGCAGGCCGATTACAGTCGGCAGTACCACTCACGGGAATTCCACCGGCACCTGTGTGTTTGTGCATCTTCCCTGCAATCTTGTTGTTCGCGTCTCGGCGGGCTATATTTGCGACATACATGAACAAATCATTGAAGCCAACGGGAATATACCTCAAATACATGTTGAACCTACCATCGATGATGTTTTAAACGGAACAGATTCCGTCATGGAACAAGCAATTAAGGAATTACAGTTACAGAGCGGAAATGGAAACCATATTAATTATAGAAGATGATGCGGCGATGCTGCGGGGGTTGAAGGATAACTTCGAGCAACAGGGGTATACGGTGTTGACGGCGGCCGACGGGGAGACCGGGCTGGAGGCGGCGCTGGAAACCAAGCCGGATTTGATCGTGCTGGATATTATGCTGCCGAAGGTCAACGGGTATGAGATATGCCGGCTGGTGCGGGCCGAAAAGCTGGCGATGCCGATTATCATGCTGACAGCCAAGGGAGAGGAGTCGGATGTGGTGCTGGGGCTGAACCTGGGGGCGGATGATTACATCACCAAGCCGTTCAGCATCAAGGAACTGCTGGCTCGCGTCAATGCGTTTTTGCGACGGAAACGACAGGGTGAAACGAAGGTTTATGCGTTCGGCGACTTTACTCTGGATCTGTCGGCGTGCCTGTTGATGCGGGACGGGAAGCCTGTCAAGCTGACGCCGAAGGAATACCGGATGCTGTGCTATCTGCTGGAGAATCCGGGACGGGTGCTGACACGGGATGCGCTGCTGAATCATGTGTGGGGATACAGCTGCTTTGTGACGCCGCGTAGTGTTGACCGGTGCATTACGACGCTGCGGAACAAGATTGAACCTTCGCCGCAAGTGCCCTGCTATGTTCTGACAGTGCGGGATTTCGGGTATAAATTTGAGCTGCCCGGTGAATAACCGTTTTTCGCAGCTTCCGGCGGCAACTGAAACCGGACGCTGTAAGCCCATCATTCTGTGTTTTCCCTTTTCGGAAGGCAGGCCGTTGTGTAGAATAGCGGCGTGAAGAAAGAGATTCAGAACAGTTTGTTTGCAGGGATGGATGAGACGCCGCTTGCGCCGGAGGCCAAAGGGCCGGTGGTGCGTGTTGCGCTGAATACAGGGGCTGATGCACTATTTGATTACCGGCTGCCGGAGGAGCTGGGGGGCGTTGAGCCGGGACGGCGGGTAGAGGTGCCGTTCGGCAAGGGCAATCGACTGGAAGAGGCGTTTGTGGTGGAGGTTGGGCCGGAGCCGGAGAAGAAGACGCAGGGGCGGGGATTTCGGCTTAAGGAAGTAAAACGCATTGTCGATGCTGAGCCGCTGGTGGCGGGCGAGCTGTTTGAGCTGGCCCGGTGGATCAGCCGGTATTATGTGTGTCCGCTAGGGCAGGTGCTGTCGGCAATGGTGCCGGCGGCAGTCAAACAGGATGCTGGGGTTCGAACGCAAATGTTTGTGTCACTGGGCGCAGATTACACCGAGCAAGTCAAGCTGTCCAGTGCTAAACAGAAAGCTTTGGTTGAAGCGTTGCGGCTGGCCGGGGCGGTCAGCGATGAGACGGCTCTTGACAAGGAAACACTGCTGGAGACAGCGGATTGCACGGACGGACCGCTTAAGCAGCTTGTGCGCAAGGGACTGGCGGTAATTACGCGGCGGGCGGTATTGCAGACGCTGCCGTCGGTGCCGAAGGGACTGGCGACGGAAAGCGGACCGGTCGTCCTCAACAACGACCAGCATAAGGCCCTGTCGCATATCACATCACAAATCGGTAGCGGTGAGTTTGGAGTAACGCTCCTGCACGGAGTAACCGACAGCGGAAAAACAGAAGTCTATATCCGGGCCATTGATGCATGTATTGCAGCGGGAAAACAAGCAATCGTACTCCTGCCGGAAATTGCATTGACGGCTCAGACAGTCCAGCGTTTCCATACACGATTTGAACGGCTGGCGATTTTGCATTCTCAGCAGACAGGTCCACAGCGTAATGCACACTGGCAAACCATTCGAACAGGGCAGGCCGATGTAGTAATCGGGGCAAGATCGGCAATCTTTGCACCAGTCAAGCAGCTGGGACTGGTGGTGGTGGATGAGGAGCATGAGCCGAGCTACAAACAGGATACTATACCGCGATATCATGGACGGGATGTAGCGGTGATGCGGGCGCATTTTGCCAGGGCACATTGTGTGTTGGGTTCGGCTACACCATCGCTGGAGAGCATGCAAAACTGTCAGACCAAGAAACATTATACGCTCATAGAAATGCCGCGGCGAGTACGCAACCTGCCGATGCCTGTGATGCGGTTGGTGAATATGGCCCAGGCTTTTCAGGATATACCGCATAAAGGCGTGCAACTGCTGAGTCCGGAGCTGACCGAGAGACTCAAAGGTGTGCTGGAGAGAAAGGAGCAGGCGATTTTATTGCTGAATCGACGAGGCTACAGCAACTTTGTATTCTGCCCGTCATGCCGGCATAGTCTGCATTGCCGCAATTGTGATGTAACCCTGACATTCCATAAAAAACCTAAACTGGACAAGCCCAACGAAACAATGTTGGGCAAGCATATTCTCGGGGGATATGCGATCTGCCATTATTGCCTGTCCAAAACGCTGGTCCCGCAAAGCTGTCCATTGTGCGGGACGAAAATGATTATGATCGGGCTCGGATCGCAACGGCTTGAGGAGGAGGTAATCGCCAAGCTGCCCGATGCACGGGTACGACGAATCGATAGCGACGCAATGGCCGGACAGGATTATTACCGTCTATTAAGGCAGTTTTCCGAAGGACAGATTGACATTTTGGCAGGAACGCAGATGCTGGCCAAAGGGTTGCATTTTCCGAATGTAACCTTGGTGGGAATCGTCAGTGCGGATACATCGCTGTCCTTGCCGGATTTTCGGGCGAATGAGAGGACGTTTCAGCTCATCAGCCAGGTAGCCGGGCGTGCCGGCCGGAGTGAAAAACCCGGCGTGGTGGTCGTCCAGACATTTTTGCCAGGTCAGCCGTCCATTGAATTCGCTCTTCGTAACGATTATAAAGGATTTATAGAAGAGGAGTTAAAACATCGCCAAGCATGTTCGTTACCGCCCTACCGAAAAATGGCAATTCTGCTGATGCGAGACACAAAATATGACCGTTTGATAGCAGGAGCTGAACAGTTGCGACTACGGATCGACCATATTGTAGACTCATATAATCTTCATATTGATTGTCGTGGACCAATGCCCGCCCCGATTGAACGGATTCAGCAGCACCACCGGATGCAAATCATTCTGCAGACCGCCCTGCCGTCATCTTTTGAACGTATATTTGAGCAAATGCGGATTATGCCTCCCATCCGCCCGGCCATTCAAATCCAAGCTGATATTGACCCAATTTATGTTTTGTAGCTTGCATTTTAGTTTTTTTTGGTGTATAGTTTTCACTTCTTTTTGCGGAGAGTAGCTCAGCTTGGCTAGAGCGCTGCGTTCGGGACGCAGAGGTCGCAGGTTCAAATCCTGTCTCTCCGAGTCTTAACTTCATTCTTACACAAGCCTTATGGCATTTTTAGATTGTGCTGAAGTAAGAGGACAATTGAGTGCGGTTTTCCATAAGCATTAATATCCTCGACAAGTCGTCACTTAGGACTTGGCAGCCCAAAAAAATGCTTTCTGGAAAATCCAAAAAACGTCGATAAAAGTGTTGTCTTATGTTTGTTCAGTGAATAAAATAATGTATAAAGTAGGATATTAACTTCAATTCAGGCTGAGAGGGAGAAGGCCATGACAGTACGTGTATTACTTGTAGATGATCACGAAATCATGCGTGAAGGGATGTGTGCGCTGCTTCGTAAATGCGAAGATATCGAAGTAGCCGGACAGGCCGCAGACGGTCGCGTTGCGGTTGAGCTCGTCAATGAATTGCATCCTGATGTAGTAATAATGGATATCGGCATGCCGAATCTAAATGGCATTGATGCTGCGCGCCAGATGATCGAGTTTCACCCGGAGCTGAAAATTTTAGCGCTTTCAACCCATTCAGAAGGTAATATCGTCGCCAAAATGATTAAGGCCGGGGCCGCCGGATATATGCTCAAAGAATCCGCCTTCTCAGAATTAAAAGATGGTATTGCAACAATGCTTGAAGGGCGAACATTTTTATGCAGCAGGATATCAAAGATTGTATTTTCTGATTACATAACAATGATCACGAATCCCAAGTGGGCCGACAACGACGGCCTAAGCAGTCGTGAACGAGAAGTGCTGCAACTTGTAGCAGAGGGGCACACCACAAAAGAAATCGCCAAAATGCTTAAACTCAGCCCCAAAACGGTGGATTCGCATCGTGAACATATCATGGAAAAATTGAGCATCCGCAACATTGCAGGGCTGACTAAATATGCGCTTCGCGAAGGTTTAACGACACCCTGATATCCAGTTAAAATTCAATGTTCTGTTCAGCAGTCATTTGTGCGGGATAATACAGAGAATTCCGTGATTTTTATGGGACGCGGATTCAGTAAATATTCTTTAAAAATAGGTATTATTCCCATTAAGGTACTGTCCTTTTCTTCCCGATAAAAACTTTATATTCGGCAGACAAACTCTTTGTATAGAGCTTTTGTCCGATATCTATATTGAACAAATATCTCTTTTAAAGGTTTGTAGTGTACGTTCTTGCAGAAGGGTGCGATTCGAAACGAGTCGCCCCGTTTTTACACTACAAATAATACAGTGTATCAACCGGCTCGAAATTTAAATGACCGGATGATAGTGACGTTAGAAGAAAGAGGAAATACACGGGTGAAAACCACTGAATTGACAAACAACACTGATTTGCAGCAGAAGCTGGACACCGCTCAGGAAAGTCTTAAGCTTACGCTTGAGAGCAAGCAGCAGCTCATCCACAAACTCAAAAAAACACGGCGCGAATACCTTGCTATATTCGACTCCGTGCCGGCAATGATTTGGTACCGGGACCGCGAGGGACGTATACTAAAAGTCAATCAATGTGCCGCCGATTCTGTAGGAATGAGCATTCGGGATCTGGTGGGGCAAAATTATTATGATCTTTTCCCTGATGGGGCCGAGCGTGCACGCCAACAGGACCTGGAGGTTATGGAAACCGGAAATCCGTTGCGAGGACAACTGCGTTCCTTTATTGCATTCAACGGCCTTGAGCGTTGGGTTATGGTCGACCGCATTCCGTTGAGAAATGAGGAGGGACGGATATCCGGGGTTATGGTCTTCGCTCAGGATATTACAGGAAAAAAACAGGCGGAAGATGCTCTTCTCGAGGCCAAAACCCGCATTGAAGAAACAAACCGGCGATTGAAAGCGACTGCCGAACAGGCACGACTATTAGCAGAAAAAGCAACCCGGTCAAACCGGGCAAAAAGCGAATTACTGGCAAGCTCCAGTCATGATTTGCGTACGCCGATGAATTCAATTATCGGCTTTTCCGAGATTCTTCTTGAAACGGCGCTGGACGAAGAACAGAAAGAGTATGCCAAAACAATCCATCAGTCCGCATCCGGATTATTGGCTTTAATTAACGACATCCTTGACTATTCACGAATCGAAGCCGGAAAGTTAAAAATCGATATTGTTCAATCTCCATTACAGGAAATCGTTCAGGAAGTGCGATCAATGATGGAAACAGGAGCCCGTCAGAAGGGCCTGGAGTTTACGGTCGATATTGACAAACGTCTTCCTGCTGATTTCTTCACAGATCCAGTCCGGCTCAAGCAGTGCTTGATTAATTTAATTGGTAATGCGATCAAATTCACAGAGCAGGGACACATCGGCATTTATATCGGCCCGGAAGACCATGCGGGTCAGCCTTGTATCCGCTTTGATGTCGAAGACACCGGTATCGGTATCCCACAGGATAAGCAGGATATAATCTTCAATTTATTTTCACAGGCGGATTCTTCAACCGCTCAAAAGTATGGGGGGACTGGTCTTGGGTTAGCGATTACTCGACGTCTTGCAGGACTTCTGGGGGGAGACGTACGCATTAAGAGTGAACCCGGGATTGGATCAACATTTTCGCTAACGCTTCCGTTATTTGTACAAAAAACAACAGAAAACGGATGCATAAGTCTTGGAGCGCGATACACCAGACGCATTGATGACGAAACGAACCGTTACACAGGCCGTATCTTGCTGGCTGAAAGTAAATTCCCAAGTCAATTGACACAAACACTGATGCTTCGCCGATTCGGGCTTGAGGTTGATCTGGCCGAGTCATTGGAAAAGGTATACAACTGCCTCAAGCAACAGACATTTGATTTGATATTTCTTGATGCAGCAATGGATTTTCGAAAGGTTACGGCCTGTCTGAAACGCATCCATCGCAGAATTCCGGCGATTCCGGTTTTCTTGATCGCCGAACAGAATGAATGCGATATAACGGATAGCCGAAATGCCGGATTTGCTGACTGCCTGTACCGTCCGCTGACACGGGATCAGATTTATGAGGCAATCCGCCCGTATCTAACCAAAAATTCGATTGAAAGTTTTCAGACGAAACAGACAAATCCCGCAGCAGATGTTGACCTGTCGATTGCCTCCACTGAGTCGATTTTATGCCGATTACCCGAACTAGCAAACGGAATCCGGGAAGTATTGGTACAGTCTGATATGGAATTGCTGACGCGATTTGCAGAATTGTTCTCCGAGATTGGCCAAACCACAGGTCACAATTTACTTTATGAAAAAGCCGCCGCAATTATGAGCTGTACACACAAGCAGCCGGAGTCTATACAGGAACTGACATTACTTGTTGACCAACTCTGCAAAGTATGTGAACAAATCGATACCCGATGTAAATTATAGGCTAACTGATATTTTATAAAGGAAGATAGAGCGAAATACTGATTTACTGCAGGCGGCAGATGGAGCAGCAGAGGTAGGGTAAAAGGAAATTCCGGCTACCCCGCACCATTTCTTTTTTACTATGTATTCAGCACCAATTCCTGGCGGCGGCTGCGGACTTCAGCGATCAGTGTAAGTATAATATCGGCCTGAGCACGGATTGCGGCATCGGGATTGGTAACCCGTGCATTCCATTTTCGATATTCCTCGTTGAGGTAAAGACGCATTGCATCAGCGGACAGCTCTTGACGAATTCCCAGTAACAACCTCCACCTCTCAAAAGGACAGCCTGGCGTCAGCAGTCTCTTTTGACTCATTGGCAGGAATCGATCACGGGATATCTGAAGCTTCTCTGCAATGGTCCACAAAAGTTCTTCTTGACGGTACGATAAAGTCGGATAAAGAGCTGCAACTTGAAGAGCTAAATCCATAGCGGCAAAACAATCAGTCTTGTGCGCCACCGTCATCAGTAGTTCACAGGCGGCTTCAGCATCGATTGGTTCATTGCCCGAATTCAAGCGGGCAAGGGGTTCAGCCAAATCCCGTCGTGGAGTAAAGCGACGTGTTTTTTCATCAATCCACCGGCCGACAATTTCAGCAACAGACGGCAGGACAGGCTCTTCATAAGCAACCGCACAGCCCAGTTCTATACAGGCATGAAGTACCTCTTCCCGCCGCTCCTGGAGTTCGATAAATCCTTCACTGAAAGAAACGTACTCGATTGTTTGTGAGGCCTGCACAATAACGTGCTGAGAACTACGAACAATCACCGAAAGGGTCACCTGAATTCGTCGACGCCCTCGGCGCGCGAATCGAAGCATATGAAATGGAATTTGAGCAACGAGAACTTCTTTGGCAAGAATCGCATTTTTGCAGGGAATCACACCATTATGCGTCTGGAACAAAAATACAGGAGATTCTTCTGTACGCCATTCCGATGCAACTGACAAGACCTGCTCAGGCCGCCCTGAACGATCGGAAATATCAAGAAGTTCGATTCGAACATCGGTATCACAATTTTCCGTCGGAGTCGGGATGCGACCTGACATACGAACACAAAGAAAATGGTCTTGATCTTGTGGACAGGCCTCGTCGATATATTCCTCGAGCCGGCAGGTGAACCGCTGAGAATCAAATCTCGACAGCCGACGGCTCAACAGCGTATGCAACGCTGCCAGACCGACTCGTTTTGCAACCCCCATCTGGTTGAATACCCATTCCGCCGTCATCGCCTACGCCTTGTCTGATTTTATTGCACCTTATATGCGTTCAATTCCTGAGCATTCTTTTCAACCGCAGTCTTTTTAAGACGACCATTATCACCTGCACAAAACTCTACTTCGAGGGAACGCCCGGAGTCTTCGTCAAGGAAGGTACAGTGCATTCGCTGGTTGACATCATAGCTGTATCGCACATGAATAGGACGATTGGCCGGACGGTTGGGAGGCAGCTCAAAGTTTTCCGTCGCTATGCGGTTAACATATTCAGGATCTTCATCTTCTCCCTGTGTGACCGTAACCTGAAGTTCAGTTTGCCCCTCAGACATTGTATAGAAAGTTTGAGTGGCATCGCAGGGCAGAGGAGTGTTCTTTTTAAGAATCAGTGTGTTGCGAACTACATGTCGGCCGGTCTCTTCGTCATAGGGCGCACAGATTGTGCCGTAGCTATGATTACATACGTCTTTAAGTTGTACGTCACGCAATCCCGCAGCAATACCCTGGGAAACGGATTTAGGATTATCACGGAGCAACGTCAGGCCGGCATGAATAGCTGCGCCAAGAGCAACACATTCATCGACATTGACAGCATTATCAGGGGCAAATCCAAACTTTTTGTTCAAACGCTCCTGCACCATAGGGATACGGGTACTTCCGCCAACCAGCAGCACTTTATTAATGTCGCCGACTTTGGATTTGGCTTCCTGCAGAGCGACTTCGATCAATATCTCTGTTCGAGCAATCAATGGTTCGATGGCTTTTTCAAACTGCTGACGTGTCAGCTCAATCCGAAGGCTCCCGGCTGATCCATAAAGAATCTTGCGAGCCGAAGAACGACGCGAAAGCGTCTTTTTAATATCTTCAGCTTCATCTTCATAGCGGGCGCGATCCTGCTCGGATTCGATTAAGGGAGTCTTATATTCTTTCTGGTAAAGGGACTCAAATAATTCAAGGATTTTTTTGTCAAAGTCAACGCCGCCCAAGGCGTGATCTCCCTGACTGCAAACAATATTCATATTGTGACCATCGATATCCAGGATCGTAACGTCAAACGTTCCACCTCCAAGGTCATAGACCAGGACTCGACCGTTAACATTCTGGGTCGTGGCATAATACAACGCCGCAGCTACGGGCTCATTGACAATACCGATGACATTCAGTCCGGCTAGGGTACCGGCATCCATCGTGGCTTTTCGACGGACTTCGTCAAAATGAGCAGGAACAGATATAACCACGTCGGTTATTTCGCCGTTTTCTACGGAACTGTCCTGACGAATCTTTTTCAGGATAAGACTGGATATCTCTTCGGGCGTCCAGTCACGTCCATCAATGGTCTTTTTCCATGCCTTATCTCCCATATGCCGCTTAATCCAGCGAACGGTACGCTCGGGATTCAGCTGTCGGCAATTAAGTGCTTCCAGACCAACGCGAATCGCACCGACTTCCTCGTCATCAAAATAGACAATCGAGGGAGTTATGCGTTCGCCTTCGCTGTTGGGGACAATCTCCGGTCGACCGATACCATTGAGTCGGGCCAGCGCCGAGAAAGTCGTTCCTAAGTCAATTCCTGCAATCGTTCCCATTGTGATTCCCTTTACACTTCGGTTTCCGCCGTGTCATAGAGCCTGACCTGGGCACAGCGTACAATTTTAACATCATCATCACTGATAAGATATTGATAGCCGGGTCGAACGATCTCAGCGATCGCACCTGCCAATGCAGCGTCAGGCGCGGGAATGCGCTGACGGATCGCTTCGGCATATTTTTCAAGTCCCTTAAAGGGAACATTCAGATCAGGCCGAAATTGTTCAACGCCGCTGGACTCAAGTGCAAAAACCAGTTCATCGTGGATATCCTCCATACAACTCATCAATAACTGATCTTTCTCTTCAAGTCGGGACATTCTGTCATCAAGGTTATCAATACAGCGAATAACCCGAAGACAGAAACGACGGATAATAACCCAATCGTATCCGTCTTGCAGTTTACGCATTTGATCCTGCTGAGCGGCGGCATACTGACGAATTGCGGAAACCTCTTCGGTTAGTTCTGTAAGACCGTGTTTGACAACAGGCTGCGTGGTCATCATTGTCGAAATTGAAGTATTTTCTTCTTCAGGGTCCATTGCCCAGCCAAAATAGGACCCTCGATCTGAAACCGGTGCTGGCTCAATAACTGCTGTAGAAGAAGCCATTACAGCAGAAATGGGCATACTCTGAGTAGAAGCCGCAGGTTTGGATCGCTTTTGAGTGTTTTGAGAAGATTCAAAATATCCGCGATTATGTGCTGCCTTTTCTTCTTTAGGAAATTGCTCTGCACTGGTATCATGAATATCAGATTTCTTATTAATAGACGTGTTCCCCTTGGGAGACTTATTTTCCTCTTTGCATATATTCTTTTTTTGATTAGCAGGTTTGCTTGTTTCGGCGGCAGTCGCGGATGAGGATAGGTCAACAGAATTCTCGTCCTTTTTATGGAAAAGCAGTTTCATTAAACAACTTATCAATCCGCCGCAAAAAATCAGCGACCCCGCTGAGGCAATAATCACTGATCCGGTCAAGATTAGATCGCGATATTCGCGCTGCCGCTGGAACTCTGAAAGGCGCTGATCCCACCCATCACCGTAAAGTACGTCAGCAAGCTGTTGGGGATAACTCTTTAGTCCTTTGTCAAGATCAATCAAATCCGCCTCAAACCGAATCGTTTGATCCTCTCTCAGGCGTTTTTGAATCTCTGGCCCGCCATACTGGCCCTGCCCCCAGGGATTTTCTGCCTTTTGAGCGGGTGTCAGCCGGAACCATTGATCATACATAGACAGGTATTCTTCTGCGGAAGGAGCATCCAGGACAGCTTTTCTTGCTTCAGATGTTTGTTTTTCGACAGCGTTTTTCTGGAGATGCCCCCAGCCCAGTCCCGCTAAGCCGGGTATCGTCAACAACAACGCCAAGATTATCCAGTTCATTCGATTCATCATCTTTTTACGGGTACGGTGTTTCATTGACACCTTTACCTCTATATAAACTAAGTTACGACGATGTATCGGTCAAACTTGTCTAAGAACTAATTGAAAAACGACCGCCGTTAAGAACAGTGCAATTGAAAGCGGTCTTATATTATTGTAATAAAATAACTTATGTATTTTTGATCCGATAATCTCTTTATTCTTCTACAGGAGGATTTACAAAAAAAATTGAGTCTTTTATCTCTCAGTCCTATAACTCAGAATGGATTTTGGAGCTAAATATTTCAGGGATGATAATCGAAACAGCGATTTTATTGAGAGAGCGGTAAAGTCTGAACCAGTAAACGGGCTTGGTCAGCATACACACTATCCGGATAGTCCCGAAGAAAATCATCAAGGATTTGACGTATTTCCTGAAGGAGTGAACGTCGTGCCGGACTTTCGGACTGGATGTCCTTCCAGACCAGCAACATTGCAAGAGCCGCCTCAAATCGAGCTCGAATCCCGCCGTCTGTCCCTTTGTAGGTTTTACTGAGGTTCGATAATGCTTTAGCTCGATCTCGTGGATCAAGAATGAGCATTGCTTTTGCTAATTCCACATTATCGCGAAGTGAATCCTCTTTAGGCATCTCTCTAAAAAGTACATCAAGTCTGGATTCATATTCAGAGGCATAGGGATTCAGGCCGATAAAAACCGCCAAACGGCGTCGCGAGTTGTCATCTGGGCCTTGATTTGTCCGGTCAATAAGCTGCTGGAGTGTTTGAAGCCGGGTGTTGAGTTCGCGAAGTTTGAATGGAGTCATAATGGTATCAGAAGGCTTCACAAAGGCAGACAGGAGCGATTCTTTGTCTTCAGCCTCTTCATTGCCTTTAGTCTTGGCAAGTTGTTCCTGAACCATTGATCGGGCTACCTGCGACAGTTGCATTGCCCGTTCAAAACGTCCACCGGCGGCATCATGACAGGCCAAACGCCAACGAGCCTCCAATGACTCAGGGCTTTGCGGAAAACGATTGAAAAGTTCCTGCCAAATAAGAATATTATCTTTAAAAGGGTAATCATGGTAAAAGCGAAGCGTCTCAGTACGTCCAAAAAACCGCACATCAGGCTGATATTCATTGAGCAGAGCCGTAAAATAGAGCGCAATCGGCATACGCTTGCTCTGGGGCCATTTATCCATGTATTGCTGATAGCGGTTCAGCAATTCCCTTCGCCTCGACTGGTAACGCAATCGATCCGGCATTTTTTTCTGAAACCACTGCGGCCACTGATTATAAACCAAAAGATTCTGAATTTCCTCTTTGAGCTTTTCACGAAGGGCTATAGGTTCGGTCGGATAAAAAATACCTATCAAGTAACTGCGTAAAGCATCGTCCGCAATGACCTCATCAATCAAACCGGAAAGAGAATAATCATGGAATTCTACAGCCTCTTCAGGGTTACTGCCGGCAACATAAAGCTGATAATCAAGTTCGGAAAATCCAATATGATCATGAAAAACACTATACATCGTCCCCAACAGCACCAATGATACCACAAAGATAAGGCCGGGTCTGTATCGCGTATAGTGTCCTGCGCCAAGTACGATCGCCGCCATTATTAGCCCTATCAGCCAGGCGCTGATCCACGGAGCATAAGAAAAGCCCCAGCGGATCGGATCAGCAGTAGCATAGCCGCCCCAGATAGCCCAATAAACAACTTGTGGGGCCATGCATAACAAGACAGAGATAAACCGTGAGCGAAACCGCAATGGTCGACAGGCTACAGCAAGACAGCCAACGCCGACAAAAAGACCGAAAAAATACAGTTTAGCAATAAACATCACCGACAAGATTAATGGAATACTATAGCGAAAACTGTATAATTGCGAGACCAGCACCGGAGCAGTTGCCAAAATACCCATCAGTATCCCTAAAACAACAATCTGCCAGGGATATTCATAAATACTGACCGGAGAAGCAACAAACCGGCCTAAACTCCAAAGGCCGGGATCAATGACATCAGTGGGAATCAGCGAGATCAAACCGCCGATAAGGAGACGGTTCCAGAAAAAACAAGCAAAAATAAAAGCAATAACCGTAAGTCCCCAGAACCTATGTACATAGTTATGGCTGTAATGGAGGGTTGGCCCCGCCGCCATAAAGGATTTGAGCGGCGTAGTTGTAAGTTTTGTTGTGATTGGTGTTGTTGATTCAGCCATTTCGGATGCCTGAGGTATCCAAAACCCATCTTTGAATTCCCATAAAAACGATTCTTTAAGGAGGCTATTATACCACTCCGGCCTATTCAACGCAAAATAAAATTAATACGCCGGACATTAACCGAATATGCAATTGCATGGTATTGTTCACGGCAAGTAAAATTGTGCCGGGGGTCTCTCGTTTTAACCGCGGATGATGTCGGCAATAATCATAAGACGACTAATGTTGTCACGTTCGGCCTCGCCGAGTTTGCTGTTGATATAGCGGATGGTATCTTTCAATTCTGGAATAACAACATGTTCGAGAACATTAACGCGACGACGCGTAGTTTGCAGCTCAGTGGCCAGAAGCTGAGCCTGTTTTTCGCTTTCGGCCAACTCGATAAGACTATCGAAAGCTCGTTCCAGCGCTCGAAGGGCAATATCCAGCTCGCCGCTGGTAGTTGCAAAACCATAGCACATGATATCCCCCTCGATTTCTTTTGCCAAACGCGGAACTTTGACACTCATAATAGAGGCAAAACTGATGGCCAGACTGAATTTCTTCGTAGGTATCTCCATGGCGGCCCGGATATATTCCGGCTCCATAGTGGCGCGCGCCATCATAAAACGACGTGTGGTTTCAAGAAGGTCACGTTCAACTTTCTTGCGTAGGTCTTTGAGTGTACGTGCTATCTGCACCAACTGTCGACTGATTTCATCACGCTTTTCGCTTAGAAGCCTGTGACCCCGGGCAGCTAAACCGACGCGCCGGCGAAGTTGCAGCATTTCCATTCGTGTCGCATTGACCTGTTGCATAGTCTAAACGCACTCCTTGTCTCAAACTACCGATCCGCACAAGCAGTTAGGCGGTTTGTTGTGTTTTCTCTTTTCGGAACCGTGGCATATACTTGTCAATAAGGGTTTGGTCAATACGCTTAAGCTCGACATTCTCAAACATACTCAGCAGTTCCCATCCGAGATCAAGGGTCTGTTCGACAGTTCGGTTTTCATAATAACCCTGTGAAATATAACGGCCTTCAAATTCATTTGCAAACCGCATATATTTCTGGTCTTCCTCAGACAGAGCCGCTTCACCGAGAATTGTGGCCAGTTCCTGAGCTTCTTTGCCGCGGGCATAAGCGGCATAAAGCTGATTATAAAGTGCGGCGTGATCTTCTCGCGTTTTTCCGGCCCCGATGCCTTTATCCTTTAAACGGGATAAACTTGGCAGCGCATCTACCGGAGGCAGAATCGTCTTGCGATAAAGCGGCCGACTCATAATAATCTGACCTTCGGTAATATAACCAGTCAAATCAGGAACCGGGTGAGTCTTGTCGTCTTCAGGCATCGTCAGCACAGGCACCATGGTAATTGACCCCTTCTTGCCCTTGACACGGCCGGCACGTTCATAGATGGTAGCCAAGTCCGTATAAAGATACCCTGGATAGCCGCGGCGGCCTGGCACTTCTTTTCGGGCGGCACTGATTTCACGGAGGGCCTCGCAGTAGTTGGTCATATCGTTCAAAATGACTAACACATGCATATCTTCCTCAAACGCCAGATACTCTGCAGCTGTCAGCGCAACACGAGGAGTTGCGATACGCTCGATGGCCGGGTCATTGGCCAGGTTAATAAATAGTGCCGCACGCTCGATTGCACCGGTTTGAGTCAGGTCATTGATAAAAAACTGGGCGGCTTCAAAGGTAATCCCCATCGCCGCAAAGACTACCGCAAATGATTCACCTTTGCCGCGTACCGCCGATTGACGTGCAAGTTGAGCGGTGATTTCATCGTGCGGCAAACCTGCACCGGAGAATATCGGCAGCTTTTGTCCACGAACAAGCGGATTCAGCCCGTCAATCGTACTAATACCGGTTTGGATAAATTCATTTGGATAGTCACGGGCATATGGATTGATCGGGTTGCCGTTAATATTCAGCTTTTTGGTCGGGATGATTTTAGGACCATTGTCTTTGGGCACTCCTGTGCCGCTGAAAACACGTCCCAAAATATCCTTCGATACCGACAGTTCCATCGGTTTGCCGAGGAACCGAACCGTTGTATCGCTGACATTGATGCTTTCAGTACCCTCAAAAATCTGTACGAGAACCTTATCTTTCTCGACCTGGAGAATCTGACCGTGACGCATCGAGCCGTCACCCAGCTCAATATCAACGATGTGGCCGTATTTGGCATTATCAACCCCTTCGACTAACATCAGGGGGCCGGCAATTTCTGATACTGTTTTATACTCTTTCAGCATGGATTACTCCGTTTAATTCCTAAAGAACTATAGGCAAGGAATTTATTATATTCTCAGCCGGCCGCAACAGCGCTGATCGCCTTGACCTGCTCATTGATCTTATCCTGGATCGCAATTATCTTATCGGTTTCTTCATTCGGTAAATACTTGGCACGGGCAATGTCTTCACGAACCGGCAGCTTGAAAAGCTCTGCCGTTTCAATACCCTGCTCAATGGCCGCCAATCCCTGTTGATGGAAGTGAAGGATTAATTTAACCATCTCATACTGCTTATCAATGGGGCTGTATGTATCAACCTTATGGAAAGCATTCTGGTGCAGGAAGTCTTCACGAATACTTTTAGCTGTTTCAAGCGTCATACGATCCTTGGCGCTGATGGATTCAGCACCGACCAGACGAACAATTTCGATAAGCTGTGATTCTTGCTCAAGAATCGTCATAGCCTTCTGAATCATTTCGGAAAACTCTCGGCCGCGACCCTTGTCTTCAAATGATTCCGGTAGATACTGCTTATAAAACGAATAACTGGTCAGCCAATCAATGGCCGGGAAGTGTCGCTGCTGTGCCAGTCGTGCCTGAAGCGACCAGAATACTTTCACAACGTGCAGAGTAGCCTGTACAACCGAGTCAGACAAGTCACCGCCGGGCGGGCTGACTGCTCCGATGATGGACAATGCACCTTCCCGTTGCGGACCTCCGGCACATACCACACGACCGGCCCGCTCATAAAAGGATGCAATACGAGCACCCAGATAAGCAGGGTATCCTTCCTCGGCAGGCATTTCTTCCAGTCGTGTCGAAATTTCACGCATCGCTTCGGCCCAACGACTGGTACTGTCTGCCATTAGAGCCACAGAATAGCCCATATCGCGATAGTATTCAGCAATTGTAATACCGGTATAAACAGAAGCCTCACGGGCAGCCACCGGCATATCCGAGGTGTTGGCGATAAGAACAACACGACGCATCAACGGTTCGCCGCTGTGCGGGTCTTTCAGTTCCGGAAACTCCATAAGTACATCCGTCATCTCGTTGCCGCGTTCACCGCAGCCGACATAGACAACAACGTCTGCATCAACCCACTTGGCCAACTGATGCTGAACAACCGTTTTACCGGTTCCGAATGGTCCCGGAACACAGGCCGTGCCGCCCTTGGCAATCGGAAAAAAGGCGTCGACAACACGCTGGCCGGTGATAAGTACAGTGTTCGGATTCAGACGCTGCTTGCTCAGACGGGGACGGCGGACAGGCCATTTCTGCAGCATCTTCAATTCGGTTTTCTGGCCGCCCGGAGCAACAACATAACCGAGAACTTCATCCACGGTAAACTCACCGGCACACAGTCCTTCTATTTTCCCTGAAACACCGGAAGGAACCATAATTTTATGCAGCACCAGCGATGACTCTTGCACCTGTCCGATGATATCGCCGTGCTGGACGTCCTTCCCATTGTCAATGCAGGGCGTAAAAGCCCACTTCACTTCCCGCTTAAGACCGGGAATCGCACTGCCGCGTCGGATAAAACTGCCCTGCTGCTCGACAAGCGTCTGCAGCGGACGCTGAATGCCGTCATAGATACTCGAGATCAGGCCGGGCCCCAGTTCGACACTCAGGGGAGCACCGGTGTTGACCACTTCTTCACCGGGACCGATACCGACAGTATCTTCATACACCTGAATACTGGCACAGTCGTTGTTTAATTCGACAATCTCGCCAATCAGGTTTTCTTTTCCGACACGCACCACGTCGTACATTCGGGCGCCGACCATCCCTTCAGCAATGACCACCGGGCCTGCCACTTTGATGATTCTGCCTTTTTTTACTTCCGCCATCGTTTAACCTTTATTTGTGAGAAACCGTTTGATTTACTCGCATCTTCTTCATATTCACGTTAATTCTTCAAGATATTAATACCTGTAGCCATCATAAGCATCCGCCCCAGCGACTCGGTTGCCACACCGGACGGCTCAGTCGTAAATGGAACCACCACCACACAGGGAGTAGCGTTTTTTTGTGTCTCTTCGAAGACAGTCTGAGCCGAACGTGCAACATTCTCCGACATCACCACTAAGGCATAATGCTTTTTGAGAATCATCTGCGCCGTCTCAATAACCTTTTCGGGTTGAGCCTCCGTCGCATAAGTATCCAATCCCATCGCCGCAAACGGCATCACAAAATCGGAGTTGCCCAATACTGCCACTTTGCCTTCCATTTATTTGTTCCTGTCATTATTAAAAAAAACGCGTTTCCTGCATTTGCATTTACATCCAATTTCCGAGACGATCCAGCAACAGCGAACTACTCAGGCTGTTTTTCTTGCCGACAAGGATCATCCGGACAGTACGTATCTCTGCTTCTTTCATAAGCATATAAGCCATTACCGGCTGAGGGCCTGCCGCCAGTGAATGGGTTGTTTTTAAAAAACCCATCAAATGGTCTTCACACCGCTGTTCGAGCCGGAGAAAGGACTGTTCATTTCTTAAGTAGGTAACTGAGTCGTCCAGAAGTTCAGCATAGGGAGTCGCATAAAAGAGCGGAGCTATCGCCTCGTAGCCAATTTCAAGTCCCTGGATAAATTTCTCGCAATCGACATATCCATCGGAGAAAAAGAACTGTCGTTCATCACGCTCGGCCATCTTCAGCCGCAGCATGGTACGAATATTATACAGGTCGATTCGGAGCCGAGATAGAGAGAGAGCAAAAACACTGTTCAGCTCACAAGCTCGGCGTACACGCCAGGCCGCCTCAATACGATCAATCTCGTAATCTATATGACGAATATCCTTGTTTTCATAATACCCCAGTACTGCGGCTTCAACAGCCTCCTGAAGATAATCCGGTAAGCGGGAATAATCTTCCTGCTCAAATATATCTTCAAATTCTTCTGCCTGGATACTGCCTTCATCGCTGTAATCCAGACCGAGAGGCCGCTCCGTAACAACCCGTCTTACGGCCAGACGCATATTGGCAAAGTCTTCACGGGCCCTCAGCATTTCGACAATCGCTTTGTTGGGCAGTAATTCAGCCGCCAGCGATCTGACCTCGGAACGACGTGCCAGAAGAATTTCCTCTATGGCACTTGAATCTGCTCCCGTATCGATGCTGTACTCAGTACCGCTTAGCATTTCAGCAACGGCCGCAAACGATTCGGCGTTCGCCATGTCCACAAATGTATTTCGAGTCAACATTTGCGATTCAAGCACACGAACCTGAGCAGTCGCATAGACGTAACCCCAGTCTTCTTCGCCGATCGGCGGATAACGATAAAAATCAATTCCTGTCAATTCCCGTTCAAGCGTTGCCACTGCATTTATCCCGTTTTTTTAAGTGTTTCTGTCATCAGGCGAAAAGCTTCGCCGCCAGTTCTGTTTCCATTGTCTCGCGGAGCCGCTCAATCAGCACATCAACACTCGCATTCATCTGAACCTTGCCGCGAGACAGAATAAAGCCGCCCTTGATAGGTACACGACGATCGCTAAGCCGCAGATTCCCTTTAAAACCTGTCCCGAGCTGTCGATTGATCTGCTTGATAAATTCATCATTGATCCGACGTTCTTCTTTGCCGACAAGAACCTCTTCGTCACCGGTTTGTACGGCCTGAGTCATCAGCTTTGTCATCAGAGTTTTATACTGTTCGTCAGGTAATTGAATAACACGCTCCTGTGCCTTTTTAAAGACCTCGTCAAGTAATTCAGCCTTAGCGGTCAAGAGTGCCGTAGCGTTACTCATACGGGAACCGGCCAACATCCGTTGTCGTTTATCCTCGGCAGCCGCAGCGGCCATTGCTTCAGTTTGTTTTTCATACTCAGCAAGTTCGGTTCGGAGCTTCGCTTTCTGAGCATCGGCCTTTTTCTTTGCCTCTGCCAACAATGTCTGTGCTTCGGCTTTTGCCTGAGAAAGAATCTTTTCGATTACCTGTTCTGCATTCATCTGTACATTTCCACGTTTAAAAGGAACAAGTTGTTACGGGCGTATCGGCCGTCTCCCAAAAACTTACTTAATTCCAAGAAGCATCAGGAGGGAAATCAGAAAACCAAGCACCGCATAGACTTCCACCATAGCGGCATACAATACGCCGGCCTTAACTGCCATTTCAGGACGCTTGGCGGTCATGAGGATACCGCCGGCGCACGTTTTGCCCTGATGAATCGCACTGAGCATTCCAGCCAGCGCAACCGGCAAACACGACACCGCTATCGACAATCCGTTAGCCAATGACAAACTCTCAAATCCGCGGATCGTGTTCATCGCAAAAAAAGCAATCACGAAACCGTAGAAACCCTGCGTTCCCGGCAGCACGACCTGGAGGAACAACTGTCCGTATCGCTCCGGCTTTTCACTCAAAACACCTGCTGCTGCTCGACCCGCAATTCCAATGCCGACCGCCGAACCGATTCCCGCCAACAGCGCCGCCAGCGCCACTCCGAATAACGCGATTCCCATTGCGTACTGTTCCATTCCCATTGATCTGTTCCCTTTCCAAAACCTTAAATGATAAAGTTAATTGCTTTGTTTGTGACCCATTCCGCTTCTGCGGTTTATTTCTTAAGATTAATGAACCGGAAACTCTGCCGAAGAGGAACAAACTCTTTTCCGCTGCCGGTCAAAAACTTGGTAAAGAATTCAACAAACTGAAGACGCATACTGTGAACAAAGGCGCTAAGGGCGGAGTTGGCAATATTAAACACGTGTCCGCCGATAAAGATCGATCCGCCGATAAGCCAGCCGACATAAGGCACTTCCATCGTCTGCTTGGAAATTTCATTGATGGCCATTCCGAAACCCCCGCCGACCATTCCCAGTGCCATCAGACGGATGTAACTCAGGACGTCTCCGATATAGAATACCGTACTGAACAGATTATAAAAGCCCATGCCGATGCGATTGCCCCACCCGCCGTCACGCTCACTGAAACCAATAATCATCAGCGCCGGGATTGCGGCGATCGCTATAAACACATTAGTCAATATCGCAGGAAGATATCCGGCTTTAATTAATCCGATAACCAGCAGGCTGTTCAGCCAGATCAGCCAGCTTCCATGATCAAAGATCGCTTGCTTGACAAGGCCTTTTCTAAGTTTGTGTACAAATGCCACTGTAATGCCGGCAATGATTTGAAGATATCCAAGTCCCAGCGACAGCACAAAGAAATACATTGGTTTTTCCAGTGGATCAAACCAGAGGATAGACTCTCGCAGCGTTCCCAACTGCGGTACAAACTTCTGGACGGCATCCCCGCACCAGCTGCCGGTGACCGCGCCGGCAACGATCGTGGCAACTGAACAGAAAAGCATCATCATCATAAAGCGATTGTCGCCCTTGATCTTCCGAATCAACCACCAGAAAAAGGCTACCATAACAATGCCGTAAACAGCATCCATCATGCACAATCCGAAAAATAATGTGAAAAACGGTGCCAAAAAGACTGTCGGGTCAACATCCGCCGATGATGGCATACCATAAAGTCGCGTAATCACTTCGAAAGGCTTAACAGAAGTGCTGTTTTCAATTTCAACAGGCTCTTCCTCGTCTTCACCCGGCTGAACCGGAGCTACAGCGCAGGCGTCAAACATCGCAACAAGCTTCTCAAGCTTTTCATAGTCGACCTTTTTGACCCACCCTTCAAAGAAAATCACGTGGTCTGTCGCCGGAGCCGTGGATTCCGTATTAATGCGGCCGTTCAGATTTTGATAATGATCGAATAAGACCTGCAGTTTGAGTTTATGACCGGCTAATTCAGCCGCCTTCTTTTTAAGCGCAGCCTGTTCTTGCTGTATCTCCTCCAGACGAATCTGGATCCGTGAAATATTTTCTGAAACTGTTCCTTTTAAACCTTCAAATGCCGCTGCTTCAAACTCTGCGGAACGCAAAACCTTCTGTACCTCACTAGAGGATTCATTAAAAGCGGCAATGACATAGGCCTGCATATTATTGTAGTCTGCAACCTTTTGACAGACAGCGCCAAGTTCATTCAATTTGTCACAAACGAATTGACTATGCTGGTCGGGAATCAATCCTGCAAAAACAACCGTCGTTGACAGTCCGCCCAAGTGTTCAACCGGCAGGGAAAGGGATCGCCACGGCTCCAGCTTGTCCAGTAATGCACGCTGACTATCCGTCTCAGATGCCAGTTTCTCCATCCGACTGCCAATGGACTCCGTTTGGGACAAAAGAGCCAGCGGTTCTTTCTCAGAAACAATTTCCTGGTAGGTTTGGCTGTCTACCTCTATATACGGGTCAAAAAGACTGGTCTTATCCTTGCCCGCGTAAGGTTTCAGAAAATCAACCGCTTTACTCAGCCGATCAATAGACTCGCCGATTTCTCGCCGGCGCTTGGTTTCCACCATCAATTCCGGCCATTCTTTACTGACCATAGCCCGCTCGGCATCCAAAATCTGAACGATACCGGTATCCTGCATTGCCTCAAGCAAGCTGCTTGTTTGACTGCGGTGCGCCACGATCATCACTTTTTGCATAGATGCGATTGACATTCACAATTCCCAGTTCTATTGAACGCTTGTCTTTTTGTGGCCCATAACGGTAAAGGTTTACCGTAACGATGGATTAAATCGACGCAGTGGATTAGCTCTGTTCCAGCCTGGCGACAACCTGAGCTACACACGCTTCGATTTTTCCCCGCGACGTCTGACAAATAGACTCAATTTCTTTACGACCTTGGTCTGTGAGTTGCTTAACTTCAGCCTGAGTCTTTTCCTGCGCCGTAGAAATCGCATTCGCAATCGCTTCATCACGTTTCCGTTGGGCGATTCGAAGCTGCTCGTCATAATCCAAACGGCTTTGTTCAACAAGCGCTGCGGCATCTTTACGAGCCTTCTCAACTATTTCTTTGGCCTGATTTTCCGTCTCTTTGATTTGTTTAATCAGTTCCATAGGATTCGTTACCTAACAAGCCGTATTAATCAGTTATGTAAAGGATTCATGTCAATTTATTGTTACAAAAAGAACATCTAATAAGGAATATTGCACAAGTAGCCGAAATTTTATCGATTTATTGTTCAAAGACAAGTGTTATCCGCCATTTTTTTTATTTTATTCCTTCTTTTCAATCATATTTTTTTCTTCCATCGCCTTAAGAACCAACTCCGCAATCATTTCTTTGGTAAATAAAGCATTATCAAATACGAGGTTAAATACCGGTTCCCGCTGCGTTAACTGCTCGTAAAGGACCCGTACATGTACTCGTTCGGCTTCGATTTGATCGATCTTGGCAGTCGCCTCAGCTCGGTCCAGGGACTCTTTACGACAGATGCGCGCGATACGCCAATCCTTCGGAGCTTCAACTCGAATGCTCAATCCGTTGGTCAAATCAGCCGTGGCAGAAGCACCCCCTTGCCCAATGACAATGCCATACCCGTCAAAGGCAATTGTCCGTACCATAAGTGTAATATTGTTATGGATTTCAAGCCTGTCGGGGACGCCGTTCTTTTTGAGGCCGCGAAGGAAGTCTTTGAAGATGCTGGGCTTTGAGACTCGTTCCCGTTCCAGAATTTCCTCACTGAGCCCGGTATCTTCGGCAAGCTGCTTAAGCAGTTCTTTGTAATAGACCTTCCAGCGATGCTCCTCATCTCGTTCGTTGAGTTTATCAGCCAAATACAAACCCAATTCGTATCCATCACAGCCATATTGCCGGGAAATTGTCAGATAAGGACCTGGTTCCTTCTTTTTTCCGCCGTCATTATGCTCGCGGAGATAAGATGAAATGGTTGGTCTTGTCATACTGCGCATCCTTACGATTTTAGGAACACCGGTCTTATAAACACACTATCACCCTGCCGAATTGTTCAGAAAATAACCGCCTCAGTGCTTGTTGTCAACACATTCTCGACGATTTCGACGACGATTTTCGTTGTAGGGTAGGAACCACCTGCTGCATATCTACAGCCATAAATGTTATTCAATGGCAAGAGACACTCGCACACAGAGCAGCTTGGAGCGTAATTGAGCCTTCATACAAGGCCCGGCCTATGATGGCGCCGGACACTCCCGCTTGATGGAGATTTTTGATATCCTCAACCGTTGTTACCCCCCCCGCCGCAACAATGGGGATAGACACAGCCTTAACAAGTTGACCTGTTCGGTCCAGATTTGGTCCGGCCAGCATTCCGTCTTTTGAAATGTCAGTATAAACGATAGCTGCTATCGGCAAAACGGAGGCTTGTTTTGCAAACTGAAATATATCCACACCTCCCTGCTCTAACCAACCCTCGGTAGCCAGATTGGCTCCCCGGGCATCCAGTCCAAGAACCAGCCGATGCGGGTACTTAACAGCCATTTGACAAAACCAGTCAAAATGCTTAACTGCACTGCTGCCAAGTATCAAACGGGTCACTCCCGCATCGAGCATTGTAACAATGGCCTCTTCGTTACGAACGCCGCCCCCCAGCTCTATCTTTAGTTCTGGATTCTTTCGGGCAATGTCCGCAACGACACCGGCATTGACACAGCGGCCTTCTTTGGCTCCGTCCAGATCAACAATATGAAGCCACTGTGCCCCTGCTTCAGCAAACTCCGCTGCTTGTACTGCCGGATCGTCTTTATACGTGATCTGACGGTCATATTGCCCCTGCACTAAACGTACACATTTGCCGCCGATTAAATCTATTGCCGGTAAGATATCCATATAAAAAATTTCTAAAGTTCGTAGAGTTCTTCATTAGACAATACGCGAAAGCCGAACGAGCTGATTAAATCGGCAATGTCCACATCGTCGGGGTTCTCAAATTCAAGAAAGCAAAGTCCCTGTCGGTCATTGGGTGAGACAAAACCATACACATCTTTGATATTCACCTTCTGATTAAGCAGGGCTTTAGTCAATTGATCAAGATTGCCGGGTTTATCAGGTGCAGTGATCGCCAATACCTCTTTAAGCACACACGCAAATCCCCGGTCAGCCAGCGCCAGCTGAGCCTGAGCAGGTTTATCGACGATCAGCTTCATCAGCCCGAAATCACCCCTATCCTGAATGGTAAAGGCCCAGATATTGAGATTGTTCTGCCGGAGTACATCACACACCGAATTGATCCGCCCGGGACGGTTTTCCATAAAGATCGTCAACTGTTTTGCCATACGACACCTCGTGTGTTCGTGTTGTTTCGTTTATTCTGCTTCGACGGCTAAAGTCTCTCACGTTCATCAACAACCCGCTTGGCCTTGCCCTCAAAGACCGGCAGTGCCCCCGGTTCGTGCAGCTCTATATGAGCATTGATTGTGATCGAGGCCCGAAGCCGGTCTTTGATCTTCCCTTTAAGTTTGTCAATTTGTGACAAATCGCCGGTAAAGAGTTTCTGATAGAGTTCAACCTTGACAGTCAGACGATCCAATCCTTCATAAGTCGCCAGGTGGATCATATAATTGTTGCCGACTTCAGGAATACTCATCAACACTTCTTCAATCTGCGACGGGAAGACATTGACGCCGTTAATAATTAACATATCGTCCGTTCGCCCCTGAATGCGTGACAAACGGCGATGCGTTCGGCCGCAAGGACATGGCTCAGGGTGAATAAAAGCCAAATCGCGGGTGCGGTAGCGAAGCAGCGGAAGTGCCTCTCGGATGAGATTAGTAAAGATAACTTCCCCCATTTCCCCATCCGGAAGCGGTTGCCCGGTGGCAGGATCAACAATTTCTACGATATAGGCGTCTTCCCATACATGCGGATCATTCTTGCAATGACACTCAAACGCCACACCGGGACCGTTCATTTCACTGAGGCCATAACAGTTGAAGATGTCGATCTTATAGAGTTCCTGCAATTTCTGACGAGTCGGCTCTGAATGCGGCTCAGCCCCCATATAAGCCCGCTTGAGGGATAATTCACTGAGTTTAATACCGAACTCGGCCATGCGCTGGTGAATATGCAGCAAATAGCTGGGCGTAATATGCAGAGCTGTAGTGCCGAAATCCCTCATGATCTGAAGCTGACGCTGAGTATTGCCGCCGCCAACGGGGATCACCGTCATACCCACGCGCTCGGCCCCGTAATGCAGACCCAAACCGCCGGTAAACAGGCCATAACTCATCATATTCTGGAAAACATCGGCAGCCGTGGCACCGCTGGCGATGATGCCTCTTGCCAGCAGTTCCGTCCAGCGATCCAGATCGTCCCGCGTATAAAAAATCACCGTTGGAATGCCGGTAGTTCCGCTGGATGAATGCACACGAACGACCTGCTCCATGTCAACGGCCAGTAAACCTTTGGGATAATTTTGCCGAAGGTCGTCTTTGCTCGTAAAGGGTATCTTTTGCAAATCCTCCAGACTGCGAATATTTTCCGGCAGTGTGATCCCGGCTCGGAACAGTCGTTTTTGATAAAAAGGTGTACGGAGAGCATTGCCGACTCTTTGCCGCAGTCGTTCAAGCTGAAGGGCTTTCAATTCCTCAGCCCCGAGAGTTTCCGCCTGTCGATTCCAAAATACTGATTCCATAAGCCACCATCACATAGAGATTATCATTCGCCGCGGCTTTTCCCAAAGATCAAAGACCTTCAATATCGTGCTTGCCGATTACATTAATTCCATTGACCTTGAGGATATTTTGTGCCTTTTCATCATCGTCGATTCTAAATACAAGCAGCGCGTTTTCAGAGAACTTTTCAACAAATCCGTACATATATTCAACATTCAGATCGCTGTCAGTCAGCACCTGCAGAACGCGAGCCAAGCCGCCCGGCGAATCCGGCACTTCAACGGCGACAACATCGGTTTGGTTGGCAGTGATGCTGTGCTTGCGGAATAATTCCATCGCCGCCTCAGGTTTATCGACCACCATTCGCAATACACCGAAGGTTTCGGTTTCGGCGATCGTCAACGCCCGGATATTGATACCCCCCTGTCCGAGCATCGAGCAAATATCATACAAACGCCCCTTGCGGTTTTCAAGAAACACACTGATTTGTTTTATCTTCATCGGTTCATTCCTTAAATGAAACCACAGATTCCATTTTACAATTGCCGTTTATCGATCACACGTTTAGCCTTGCCTTCGCTGCGGGCAATAGTTTTGGGTTCGACCAGTCGAACCTTAACCCCGATAGAAAGCACTGCTTCGATCTCTTTTTTGATTTTCTGCTCCAAAGCGTGCATTCTCTTGATTTCGTCGGAGAAAATCTTTTCATCGACTTCCACCATGATTTCAACATCATCCATTTTGTGAGCCTGCCGATCAATGACAAGCTGATAATGCGGATGCGTGCCTTCGATTCCCAACAAAACATGCTCGATCTGGGAGGGGAAGACATTTATCCCGCGAACGACGATCATATCATCGGTGCGGCCTTTGATTTTACTGGTGCGGGGGCTGGTTCGTCCGCATTTGCACGGGGTATTGATCATACTGACAATATCACGCGTACGATAACGGATCAGCGGAATGCCCTGTTTGGTCAATGTTGTAATAACCAGCTCGCCGTCCTGACCTTCCGGAACCTGCTTTCCGGTCTCAGGATCGATGATCTCAGGGTAGAAGACATCGGAATACAAATGCAGACCGTCTTTCAGGTGACATTCCTGCGAGACACCGGGACCTATGATTTCACTGAGACCGTAAATGTCAGTCGCCAGCATATTCCATGTTTGTTCGATCTCGGAACGCATCGATTCGCTCCAGGGCTCAGCCCCGAATACTCCAATTTTCCAACTGGCTGTGCGAGGATCAATACCCATTTCTCTGGCATCTTCGGCCATATACAGACAATAGCTTGGGGTACAAGCCAGAATACGAGGCTGAAAATCCTGCATGATCTTAAGCTGCCGCTTGGTCTGCCCCGACGACGTCGGAATAATGGTTAGTCCTATTTCCAGTGCACCGTAATGAGCTCCAAGCCCTCCGGTGAACAATCCGTAGCCGTAAGCAATTTGAATTGTATCGTCGGGCTTGGCTCCCGCACAGCACAACGATCGCGCCATCACCTCACCCCACAGCTTAATGTCATCGCGGGTGTAACCGACCAACGTCGGGTTGCCTGTGGTACCGCTGGAAACATGTATCTCGACCAGATCGGTGCGCGGCCGCGAGAACAGCCCGAATGGATAACTGTCGCGCATATCCAGCTTGGTAGTAAACGGCAGTTTGGTGATATCATCAATGGTCTTAATATCCGCGGGGGTAACGCCGATATCATTAAACTTTTTTTTGTAGGCCGGACAGTGGTCGTACACATACCTTGCCAATGCCGCCAAACGTTCCGATTGAAGATTTTTCAACTCCTTAAGCGGCATGGTCTCTATTTTTTCGTTCCAGATCATAGAACCTTCTCCTCAAAAATGCATGAGTGTCAATCATTTCGTCATACGGACACGGCCATTTTTGTCATCATAACCAATGTACAAGCTATGTAAAAACTCTTTGTAACTTCTCGTATCATTTTCGCAGGCAAAGCCCTAAAAGTCTTATCCCGGCATTGATCCTGATAAGAAAAAACCGTTGACATTCCCATCAGAGCGAAAGGAAGCATCATGGGACTTCCAGAATGCCGTTAAGCTCTTTCCACAGATGGTTTCCGGGTTATATTACATGAAAAATTAAGAACGTCTTATGTCCTTTTTACTCACAAATTTCAGGTATCTAATGTACACAATTCCAGGTCACAGGTCAAGGATATTACCCTATGGACATAAAAAAAGCCCGGCAACGATGCCGGGCCTTACAAAAGGAGACAGAATTTTCCTAATTATCAAGGAGCCGATCAGTTAGAACGTCCACTCCATATTGATGCGAGCGAACATAGCATTGTCGTTGCTTGGTGCTTCGTAATAACCGCCCGGAATAAAGTAATCCACAAGAAACTGTGTCCGGAAGTTCTTACAGCATTGATACGTCAACAGACCGGTAATCATGTGGCCGCGGAAACTGCCGCCGCGCGAAAAATTGAGCATTCCGCCCGGACCCTGTGCTGAATCGCTAAAGGTATTTTCATCAGCCCACATCAGGTTATAATCCGAGGCCATAGTCCAGTTTTTATGGGGCTTAAAGCTGTGGCCGACGCCCAGACGATGCAGGTTCGCCACTTCACCCAATGCCCCTTCGGCTGTCCACATATACGACTGCAGGTCGCCGCCCCGCTGATATTGCGGCCAGTCACCCCACATCGTATTGAACTTTTCATTCTTGCCGGTACCCGGATCATCACCCGACATATATTCGTAACCGATGTGCACTTCGTTCTTCAGATCATCGTTGAACGCATACATCAGCTTAGTATTGGCGCCAAGACCGCACTGGTCTTCATAGTCGCCGCCGGCGGCATGGAACTTACCGAACTGATAGGCGCCTTCGGCGCTGTAGCTCCAGTGATCATCCAGATTTCCATACAAACGGCCGCCCAGAACATGGGTTTCCTGGTCAACGCCTGCACGTCCCCAGAATTTGGCCCAATCCGAT
>CAZYQN010000002.1:0-3343 GCA_964649955.1 uncultured Pirellulales bacterium | reverse complement strand
ACTTCACGCAGCCGCAAGTCCAATCCCATCTCCAGGCCTTCCATGGGATTGTGGAAAGATTTCATCCAATCCGTGTCCACCTCATGCCAATGTTTAGCGGGAGTTGTAGTCGCAGCTTGTTCGGCACTTTGTGCCGTTGCAACCAGCATACCGCCTGCCATTATCCATACCGTCAACATCATCTTCAAATTCCGTTTCATACTGTTCTCCTGATTAAACTCTGAACTGTACAGTCTTAATCTTTCTCTTTATGATTGAACGCCTTCAAAACATCGATCCAGATGTTCTTTAGAAGGCGGCTGCGTAAGGAAACTGATAATAATCGCGGTGACAATCGCGATCGGCAAGGCAATAACGATTGGATCGACCTCCGACCAGTTCGGTTTATCCAACAGCAGGGACGTTTTGCCGAACAGCTTGGAACATAAGCCGATTGTGGAAGCCTCCTTATCCTTGATAAAGAGCAGCCATAAGGCTGTCACTAAAAATCCGATAAACATCGACCAAATCGCCGCCGGTTTTGTCATCCGCCGCCAAAACAACCCACCCAAAAACGAGGGGAGAAACGCCGAGGCGCACAATCCGAAAAAGATGGCTGTCGCTCGGGCAATAAACGTACTTTCGCGTTCATTGAAACTGATGACGACAGCATAAACGATCCCGATGACAATTCCAATACGTGTAATAGTGGTGCTTTTGCCGTGCTGGCCGGTAACCTGTTCATAGACATCGCGGCCGATGCTTGTACCGACCGTGTGGAACTGGCTGGACAGCGTACTCATCGCCGCCGACAGTAAGGTCAGCAAAAACAGCAATCCGAACCATTTCGGCATCGCACGGTTGATATACACCGGAATGATCTCATCTGCCGAACCTCCCGCATAGACAACAGAAATGCTTCTTCCTTTCTGCAATGCAATGGTCTGCCCCTCAACGGAAGCGTCGGCGCCGGCTTCGCCGGACAACTTCACCGGTGCGATCTTCTCAGGTACATCCTTCCATACGCCCTGCTCATCCTGTTTCATTAACTGGAGTACGGCAAGACCTTTGCTCTCATCCAGCGTCTTAACAACTCGGCCGGTCATTTCCGGCCCATGTTCGGCAAAGTATGCATTTGACAGGGCGCCAACGGTAAACGCCACCCCGGTCATAACAATGATAAAAACGCCTCCGATCAATGTCGCACGGTTCAATTCGCGACGGCTCCGCACGGTCATAAAACGAACGACAAGCTGAGGTTGAGCCAGCACCCCGATACCGACTCCGAGCGTAATGGTACTGATGACTATCCACCACAAATTATACTTGATGTCGCCCCAGCCGAATTGAGGCATCGCCGTCCAGCCCTGATGTCCGATAGCACGCAATTTTGCCGGAACAAGCGGAGCCAGCGATGCAAGTTTTTCGTGGGCCTCGGTCACGCCTCCCAGACTGACATAACAGAATATCAGCAGCGCAAACATCCCGACAAACATAATCGTACCTTGCAGGGCATCGGAATACATCACGCCTTTAAGTCCGCCGACCACAACATACGCTGCAATGATCACACTGAACACCAGCAGGGCCACCGGATACGAAATACCAAAAGACGATGCTAAAAAAACAGCTCCGCCGATCAACACAGCAGCCGCATACAATGGGATAAATAGGAAAATCACCAATCCCGAAAAAACCTGGATGAACGGGCTTTCAAATCGGCGGGCCAATAACTCCGGAAATGTATGAGCATCCAGGTGATGCCCCATACGGCGTGCACGCGGCGCCAAAAACACAAAGGCAATGAAAATACCCACAAAAATATTACACACCGTCAGCCATAGCACACTCATCCCGAATAAGCCCGCCACACCCCCGAAACCCACAATGGCACTGGTCGAAATAAACGTCGCCCCGTAACTCATCGCCATAACAAACGGATGGGTTTGCCGTCCTGCGATAAGATAATCGGTCGCATTTCGGGTTCGCAAGTAACCAACGACCCCTAAATACATAATAACAAGCAGGTACGCAAGAACAACAATGATGTCTATCAAACCAACGTCTTGAGATGTCATAAAAAAACCTCCTGTCCAATAAACCGTCGGACGTTTCGCAGGGAAACGGTGTCCTGACGATTAGAATTTTTCCTCGACTTTCTTTTCCTCAGCCACCCATTTGATGTCCTCCGGTTTGACCGCTTCGTCACCCCGGTTCCAGTTGATCAACCCGTAAACCACACATAGGGCTGCACTGAACAAACACAGCAAATAGGCCGCCAGCACCCCTTTATCTTCGATTCCAAGCATTTGGGCCTCCCTTGAGGTATTCGTTATTAATAATCCTATTTGTCTTCTAATGTTTCTATTAATAATAACTATATACAGCACATTTTACAAAATCAAACAACTTTATCTAACATTTTTGTCTTTTTCGGCAAACAGATGCGGTTGAGGTGAATAATTTCACTTTACTTGTTTATTTTTTGTTCCATTTTCACAAAAAACTTAGGGTGCGAGAAGTTTGTTCGCATTCTCATAAAAAAGTTGTTTCATACGTGATTCTGGAAGACCCAGGGCTTTGATTGCACAAATAGATGCGCACTGATCGGTCCAAGGACTGTCAGAACCGAATAACAGGTACTCTGCGGGGTGTTCAAGCAGCATTTGGCGTGTCTGTTCGACATCCAGATACTCCAGTGACCAAGATGTCTCCATATAAATCTCACGCCCCAGCAGATACTGCCGCACATCATCCCATTGCTGCCAGCCGCCCAGATGAGTAGTAATAAGCCTTAAGTCCGGAAACTCTGTTATCAGTACTGAAATCTGTCTCGGAGATGCCTTTTCAATTCTTTCAAAAGCAATATCAAAGCCGGTATGCAGAGTCAGCATAAGCCCGCAATCAGATACTGCCTTATATATAGGATAGAGCAAAGGATCATCGATAGAAAAATCTTGATAATACGGATGCATTTTTATCCCCAAAAAGCCTTCTTTGGCAATCCGTCTGATTCGCTCCGGAGCTTTGGAATCCAAGGGGTGTACCGACGGAAAAGGAACAATGGTCTCGGAGCGAACCTCCTGACACCAGCGAAAAATAGGATCAAATTGCTCCAGCCGCGTCGCAATACAGCACAAAACACTCTTTTCAATGTTATTATCGGACATAGACTGCGTTAGCGATATAATTCGACCATCCAGAAAAGTTTTAAGCCCCTCAGTTTCTGACAGCAATTGACGCATGGCTCGTTCAGCCAGAGCATCCGGAAACGCATGGGTATGAAAATCAATAATACGCATAGTTTTTCCTTGAAATAGTGCCGGTTTTCTGACATTTTGTCGCTCCGGCTCGACTTTTCAAT
>CAZYQN010000001.1:183837-223411 GCA_964649955.1 uncultured Pirellulales bacterium | reverse complement strand
ATAGCAAAATACTGTCCCTCAGCCAATCAGCCGGACTTGTGGTAACAATAAAGCTGTCAGGGCAAAGTCGAATATCAATACAATTCTCAGAGGGAATGCTTGATATAAAGTGTACACTTCCTATAATGGATCATTAAGTTTGGTATGGGTAAATATTCCAACCCGTGGAATATCTGACTCATGAAAAAATGCATAATCTCCTATGAAGAACGAGGCCGTATGAGAATGTTGAGTTTGTATTTATGCACGGTGGTTACAGGAGTGGCCGTATTACTGTCAGGTTGCCAGGTAAAAGAAGGCCTGCAAACGAATACTCAATCGGCCTTTACTCAGCCGGTTAAGACCACACATCTTGTTCCAGCCGATTTGCGATGTGAATATCTTGATAATCCGGTTGGAATCGATATTCTCGATCCTAGATTAAGCTGGACTGTACAGTCGTCGGCTCGCGGTCAGCGACAAACGGCCTATCAGATTCAGGTGTTCTGCGGCCGCTTGCCTCTGCGGAAAGAACAAGAGCTGTTATGGGACAGCGGCAGGGTGGAATCGGATGAAACGCTGCATATTCCATACGCAGGAAAACCGCTTGCGTCCGGTCAGGAGTGCATTTGGAGGCTTCGTGTTTGGGATAAAGATGGGAAAATTTCAAAATGGAGCCGACCGGCATACTGGTCAATGGGGCTGCTCTCTCAGGATGAATGGAAAGGACAGTGGCTTCAATATACAAAACCCTACGGTACACCGGAGGAAATGGAACTGAAAAAAGGATGGAATCAAGAAGCGCCGTCGCCGCTGTTTCGCAAAACGTTTACAGCCGGAAAGCCGATTCGTTCCGCAACACTGTATATCTGCGGGTTGGGTTTTTATGAAGCATATCTGAATGGCGAAAAAATCGGCGACCATGTGCTGGATGCTGCCTTTACCCGATATGATCGGGCGTGCCTGTATGTCACCCATGATCTTACGCCGAGGGTCGAACAAGGCAGGAATGCAATCGGGGTGATGCTGGGGAATGGGTGGTATAACGTTCATACAAAAGCCGCCTGGAAGTTCAATGAGGCGCCGTGGCGAGGAAAACCGAGTTTGCTTGCACAGCTTCGGCTGGTGTATGAAGATGGTTCATCTGAACTGGTTGTCAGCGATGAGACATGGAAGGCGACGGTTGGTCCGGTTGTTTTGGATGGGATCCGCCAGGGCGAGACCTATGACGCACGGCGTGAGATGCCCGGCTGGGCCACTGTATCATTTGATGATTCAAAGTGGGCGCAGCCGGAGACAGTAACAGGGCCGAAAGGCAAACTCCGTGCCCAAGTGACAACGCCGATCAAAGTGACCGATACGCTCCGGCCGGTTAAAATGACAGAGCCGAAACCGGGAACATTTGTGTATGATCTGGGACAAAATATCGCAGGGTGGGCACAACTCTATGTATCAGGGCCTGCGGGAACTACGGTTAAAATGATCTATGGAGAAAGGCTCCTGGATGATGGAACCGTTGACCAAAAAGAAATCAAAGAACATACCTATCAGGACGTGTTTCAGACGGATACGTATATCCTGCGAGGTCAGGGGCATGAAGTCTGGGAACCCCGCTTTGCCTATTATGGATTCCAGTATGTTCAGGTCGAAGGATACCCCGGCAGACCGACGCTTGAATCGATTCGCGGCCGGGTGGTGAATACGGCATTTAAACAAACCGGTGAATTCAGTTGTTCAAATGAGTTGCTCAATAAGATTCAGCATGGGGTATTATGGTCGTATCGGGGCAATTTCCATGGATACCCAACGGATTGCCCGCATCGTGAAAAGAACGGCTGGACGGGCGATGCTCATCTGGCGGTCGATCAGGCAATGTTTAACTGGGCCAACGGCGCCGGCTATACCAAATGGCTGCTGGATTTTCACGATGAGCAGAAAGAGACCGGTGAATTGCCCGGTATTATTCCGACCGGCGGATGGGGATATCATTGGGGCAATGGCCCGGCATGGGACAGTGCATATCTGATTATCCCGTGGACGATGTATCGTTATTACGGAGATGTACGGATACTCGAAACACATTTTGATCGCTTCAAGCGATATGTAGATTACCTGACCACTCGGGCCGAAGGGCATATTGTCAAGATTGGCCTTGGCGACTGGGCGCCCGTAAAGACCACAACACCCGAGGCGTTGACATCGACAGGCTTTTATTATGTCGATGCAATGATTACGGCTCGGTGTGCGGAAATTCTTGGCCATTCGGATGATGCCGAAAAGTATCATGCTCTTGCCGAACAGATTAAAGACGCTTTCCAAAAGACGTTTTACAAAGGAGACGGTATTTATGATGCAGGCAGCCAGACGGCGTTGAGCTTTCCGCTGTTTTGTGGTATGGTTCCGCAGAGTGAACAGACAAAAGTCGTCGCAAAACTCGTCGAAAATATAAAATCACAAAACTACCATATTGATACCGGTATATTAGGCGCCAAGGCGATCTATAATGTACTTTCGGAAAACGGGCAGTATGAAATAGCCTATCGGATGCTGACCGAGACCACGACACCCAGCTATGGCAGTTGGATACAGCAGGGGGCTACGACACTTTGGGAGCAATGGACAGGCTGGGCATCCCGGAACCATATTATGTTCGGGGATATCGGAGCATGGTTTTACAAAAATCTGGCGGGAATCAATGTTGACGATAGTTCGTCGGACAGCATAGCGTTCAAGCATTTTATGATTCGGCCTCGACTGATCAAAGACCTGACCGAAGCAAAAGCGTCTTACCAATCGATTCGCGGTCTAATTGGGAGCCGCTGGACGATTCAGAATGGCCGCATCGAACTGACCGTAATCGTTCCGGCCAATACAACCGCCACAGTGTATGTCCCGACGAGCGAGGCTTCAACGATTACCGAATCCGGAAACGACGTCAAAACACTCACTGATGTGTCTTGGGTTAAGAACGAAGGCGGATATGCCGTCTTTTCTGTTAACTCCGGCACATATCATTTCTCGGCCGCAATACGGTGAACGGAACCGAAAGACAGGAGATATGACATGTCGCCTATACTTGTCCTGTGAAATGATAGATGATAAAGTTTGTAAAAACATTTTTAACGGGATATAATAAACCTATTATCGTATAGTAAATTATCGAATGTCAAAATATTGAATCTGACTGGAATTAATCCTGATGATGGTACGAGATGCCGCGATTAAAGATGTCAAAGCTATGCATGCTTTGATTACTTGTTACGCAGAATATGACCGGATGCTGTTTTGCTCTATGTCTGATCTGTATGAACAAATACACAGTTTTAAAGTGGCCGAAGAAGACGGCCGGGTAGTGGGCTGCTGCGCATTGAAAGTTTTATGGGAAGATCTTGCCGAGATTAAATCGTTGGCGGTGGATCAAAATTACTTTGGTAAAAAAGTCGGTTCAGCGATGGTTGCCGCCTGTATCGAAAAGGCTAAAAAGTTGGGTCTTAAACGTGTATTTACGCTTACACTTGAGCCGATTTTCTTCGAAAAGAATGGTTTTAAACGCGTTGACCGCCAGACTCTGCCAATGAAGGTCTGGCGGGATTGTGCGATGTGCCCCAAACAGGATCACTGTGACGAGATAGCTCTGGAGTATCCGCTTTAAATTGTGTCTGGCCGCTGAAATTTATCCGATTTGGCGTTTCTGGAACAGTGCAATCGCCAAAGCTAATATTCCCGCAGTATAAAGAACTGTATAGATCAGCGCCATAATAAGATAGGGGGCAGGGACGACTCCGGTTTCATAAATCGCATCACTAATCCAATAAATTTGCAGGTTCGGAATAACTACCATCCCTACTTTTGCAAGCACGATACCAACCTTATCAGCCAGAGCAAAGGCAGGGTCTGATATATTTCTGACCGCAAAACGGCCAAAAACCCAGTCGCTGATCAGGCCCAGCAAAAAGATGCCTACACAAAAGACCAGAGTGACAACCTCGTTGAAACGGGTCGAAAAGAACACGGCTATTGCAACCAGCGTTACCAGTGCCATTAGAAGAAGCAAAGAGGCATAAATATCAAAGGATTTGAATTGATTTCCTTCCGGATTAAAGGCCCATTCTTTATCGACAACCGACAAAAATAATATGCCGATAGCCAGACAAAAAGTTCCAATAGCAATGCCTGTTGCGGAAAAATTCCAATCGTAAACATAGTTTAAAAAACAAGTTAGGATAAAAGTCAGCAGTAAAGCACTGCTTGCGGCCAAAATCACTGTCCAGTCTGCCTGATCTGCAGCACGTTCCAGCACCCCATGCCGGATTGCCATCAGATAGGCAATGGTGCAAATGACATGGGCGATAGCGACCGCTCCGGACAAACCAATAAACTTACCGATAACAAAGACCGGACGGCTGATGGGTTTGGATAAAACGGTGGTGATTGTACCGGTTTCAATTTCTTCCGTAATGGCTCCGGTTGCTGAAAAAACAGCAATGAACAAACCGGCCAGAAAAAGCGTAGAAAGGCCTAATTCGCGCAGGAGTTTAATGTCTTCGTCCAATGTATACATGCTGATGGTAGGGGCAAGCGCCATCAGCAATAAGGCGAAAACAATAATAATAGCAAATACGGGTTGCCGAAGTGTTTCGATAAATGTATTTTTAGCTATGGCAAAGAGTCTATTTAACACGTTTTTTCCCTAAAAAGTTCTATACCTATGAAAGTAAACATGATATTATCTTAAACAAATCGGCGAATTTGTAAAGCCGGACTTGTAATTTGAATCATTTTGCGTATAGTTTTCTTTCCTTATATAGCGAAATAACGTCAAAAAGTTCACTGGAAATTGGGAAATAGGTTATGACAGGATCGTCGCGGAAGGCCGGAACGGTTTCACTTATTGCGTTGATTGTCAGTTTTGTTTTCTTTGTTTTTACACTTCTTCTTGGCGCATTTCAGGCAGTGATGGGCATCTACCTGCTTAGCTGGCTGATGCTGGCATCCACCTTGGTCTGGGCTGTTTTACTGATCCAGTTTAAGCATCGGGCTATGGCTGAACAGGAAAAGCTGGATATGGCCCAGCTTGCCAAAGCAGACCAGCAAGGTACGATTTTTTCAGCCGGCGGAGACCGGATGGCCCTCTTTGCGGTGGCCCAAAAACGTCTTGCTACCCTTGAAAAATGGTTTGTCCCCATAGCGGGCCTGTTGATTGCTCTTTATGAGATCGGCATAGGGCTGTTCCTCTATAAATATAAAGTGTTCGGGCTGGTAGACTGGAAGCCGAGCAATCCTTTGCTGGGGGTGGTTCTGATGGTGGTGGTTGCGTTCGTACTGTTTTTATTCAGTCGATACGCTTCCGGAATGGGCAGCCAAACAGAGTGGAAACCACTGCGGGCCGGAGGGAGTTATTTATTGGCCAGCTCGGCGGTTGGTTTTCTTGTGGCTGTCGGCTTAGGTGCACTGGCCCAGTTCAAGTATGGATTGGTATTACGGGCGGTTGAATATATTATTCCCGGATTGCTGATCGTGCTGGGAATCGAGACGATTCTAAACAGCATTTTCGATATTTACCGCCCCCGAGTGGCCGGACAGTATAGCCGGGCTTCTTTTGACAGCCGATTGCTGGGTTTGTTCAGTGAACCGGGGGGCCTTCTTCATACGGTTGCCCATACGATTGATTATCAGTTCGGGTTTCAGGTTTCTCATACGTGGTTTTATAAGCTGCTGGAGAAAGCCATTCTGCCTCTGTTTTTGTTTTTGGCGCTGACGCTGTATCTGATGAGCTGTATTGTCATAGTCGGCCCCGGCCAAGCGGCGATTATTGAGCGTTTTGGTTCGCCGAAGCCTGAACGGGGAGGGAGGACTATCACGCCGGGAATGTCGCTGAAATGGCCCTGGCCGATTGAAATTGCCTATGTGTATCCGACGGACCGCATCCAGCAGATCGCGATCGGTTATCAAGATGACGGCAGTGAGGCGACTTCAAAGAAATCACTGTTATGGGGCGAAGAGCACTATAAGGAAGAGTACAATCTTCTTGTGGCAACGCAGACAAATACTCAAGCGGATGACGGTACTGTTCCGGTAAGTATTATCCGGGCTAATATCCCGATTCAATATCGGATCAAAAATCTGCAACACTTTCTTTATAATCACCAATCTCCTGAAAAAACACTTGAAGCCATCTGCTACCGCGAGTTGGTACGTTTTGCCGCCAGCGCAAAAGTAGAAGCGGACGAAGAGTCCGCATCATCTGAGAGGAAAGGCGGCAAAAACTTACTGGGGCAGGGCCGACTTGAGGCGGCCCATGAACTGGAACGGCGTATCCAAGGGGCTGCTGACGATGCGATGTTGGGGATTGAGGTCGTTTACCTGGGACTTCAGGGTATCCATCCGCCGCCCCAAGTGGTTCCGGATTATCAGGAAGTAATAGCGGCCGGGCAATTACGGCAGGCAACCGTAATGACCGCACAGGCGGACCGAAATAGGACCCTGATCGAATTGGCCGGATCGATTGAAAAGGTCAAGGCTCTGTATGAACAATCTGTGGCGTTTGAAGAGGCTCGCAAGAAGGGAGATACTGTTCTTGTTGAGACATTGCGTGCGGAACTGCTTGACGCGTTCGAGCAGTCTCAGGGGAAAGTTTATTCAACTCTGCGTCAGGCAGAATCGGAAGCATTTGAGAAGGCGGCAACGGCAAAAGGTGAAGGGTTGCGATTTGCAGGTCAATACAAAGCTTTTACGGCAGCGCCTGAGCTGTACAGTAAAATTGTACGCCTCAATATGCTTGAGGAAGCGATGGAAAAAATCCGCAAATATATAGTCGTTGCAGATGCTCAGGATGCCCAGGTCTTTATTGTGGACCTGCAGGAAAAGCTGATGCCGTCCATCTATGAGATGGATCTTGGTTTGGACCAGAAATAATTGTCGAAGAATTACAGTGCATAAGACAGGACTCATAGCGAGGTAAACGGAGAATGAAGAATTTTTGGGTATTTTTAAGCGTTCTGATTGTGGTTACGGTACTGGTGGTATTTGCGGTGGTCTTCCAGGTACGTGAGACGGAAACCGTCATTGTAACACGTTTCGGCAAGCCGATACGCCCCATTACCACTCCCGGGCTTTACAAGAAATTCCCTCTGCCGATAGATCGGGTACACCGGTTTGATTCCCGCAGCCGGCTTTACGAAGGGGTACTGGAGGAGACCAACACCGCCGGCAATGAACCGATTATCGTAAACAGCTATGTGGTTTGGCGTATTGCAGACCCGGAGCGTTATCTTACGGCTGTACAGGATATCCGCAGTGCAGAAGACAAACTCCGAAGTCTGCTGCGAAATACTCAGAACTCGGTCATCGGACGGCATTATTTCAGTGAGTTTGTCAACACTAATCCCGACCAAATAAAGTTCGAACAAATTGAAACAGAAATGCGGAATGAGATCGCCGATCATGCGATGACTCAATATGGGATAGAGATTAAAACAGTAGGCATCAAACGTCTGATGATCAGCGAAAAAGTTACCGAGAAGGTATTTGAGCGAATGAAGGCCGACCGCAAACGCCGTACCGAATCGATTTTGGCGGCGGGCAATTCGGAAGCTGAAGGTATTCGCAGTGATGCGCTGGCAAAACAAAAGGAACTCCTTGCCGTCGCCGAGTCTCAGGCTAAAGCGATCCGGGGCGCAGGCGATGCGGAAGCGGCCAAATACTATCAGATGTTAGAAGCTGATCCGCAATTGGCAATGTTCCTGCGGGACGTCGAAGCACTCCGAAAAATCCTCAAAGAACGCAGCACCATCGTGCTTGGGGTCGAAACAGAGCCGATTCAGCTTCTCAAGGGATTACCGGACCTTGAACCTGCCAAAGAAACCACTGAAAGCAAATAAGCGGGGGAGAGGATAGCGATGGCCCATACACATAATCATGATGAGCATTGTCATTGCCACGCCGGGGAGCCGATGATCGGGGATGCCGAAAAAAGGCTGGATGAACTGGATGCGGCGGGGCGTTCGCTGACCAACGCGCTGCAGGTCAGTTTCGGGATACTGAAAGTCATTATGATCCTTCTGTTGTTCCTGCTTGCGTTCAGCGGAGTATTTCGTGTACAGCCGGATGAAGAGGCCCTGGTACTTCAGTTCGGAAAATTTCGCGGAGAAGGAGAAGACCGAGTGCTCAAGCCCGGCCTGAAATTTGCCTTCCCTGAACCAATCAGTGAAGTTATAAAAATTCCGGTCCAAAAGATCCAAACCCTGACCCTTGAGTCCTTTTGGTATTTTGAGACCGAGCAAGAAAAGCTTTCTCGCTCCACTCCGCGTGTCGTCGTCGGCCCGCTCAATCCGCTTCGTGACGGATATTGTCTGACCCGCAATGACAGCGAGACGGGGTTGGCAGAAACGGATTACAATATAGTTCATTCACGATGGTCAATTACCTACAAGATAAAATCCCCTGTAGCGTTTTTTGAGACGATTTATATGCGTCAGCGTAATCCCGGCGAGGATTTTCTGGACGCTGCGGTGGACACGGTCGAACCCCTGCTGAATAGTCTGGCTGCGAATGCCATTGTTTCAACCATGGTCAACTACAGTATTGATGATGCGGTGCGTGCAAAGTCGGATATTGCTGTCGATGTGAAAAATGTGCTTCAGCGTAAATTGGACGAGATCGGCTCCGGTCTTGAGATCGATGCCGTTCGTGCAGACCGCATTGTCTGGCCGCGACAGGTGGATGAAGCTTTTCAGGCGTCCAATCGTGCCCGTCAGCAAAGCGATCAAGCCCGTATTGATGCCATCTCGGAACGTGAGAAAATGCTGACCGGGGCCGGCGGTCCGAATGCCGAGACAGTATTGGCCAAACTGAAACAGGAAAACCTGTCCCAGACTGAGCAGGAAGAGCTGGTTGCTCAGTTGGCCGGACAAACCCAGACCCTCATTGCCGAGGCGAGAGCCTACCGTACCCGTGTTGTGGAGGAGGCCAAAGCCAACGCCGAATACCTGAAAAATCTGCTTCCGGAGTATCAAAAACGCCCAAAGCTGGTGCTTCAGAAAATTTATCAGGATGCTATACAAGATGTTTTGGGGAACGCAGAAGAAAAGATTATCATTCACCCTTCGCCGGACGGAAAAAGCCGGGAAATTCGCGTGTTGATCAATCGTGATCCGCAGGTTAAGCGGAACAAGCCTGCCGGGCAGGGTGCTGCAACCCCCTAATTCGACTTGACGACAAGGATAACGAACCGGACAAATGAACCTGATTTGAGAAAGCTGTATGGGACATAATCATTTTCATATCAAAGAAACGGAATATGATCAGGCAATGGTCCTCGAACATGGCCAGTCAGGACACAAGCAGTTTGGTGTGAGCCTGGCACTGTTCGGGACGCTGGCGGGGGGAGTTTTAATCCTCAACAGTATTCTCGCCAAGCAGACAATTTTCTCATGGCTTTACGGCCAGTCCGCTGAAGAGTTAAGCGCTATTATGTCCATGCTGGGCGCCGTACTCCTTGGGCTGCCGATCCTGGTGCATGCGCTCGAAGGGATTTTGCACGGTCATATGCATATGGACGAACTGGTTGCTTTGGCCGTCATCGCCGCTTTTGCCGGGGGACAATATATTGAAGCCGGAACGGTGGCTTTTATTATGCTGCTGGCGGAATTGCTCGAAACACGGACCGCGCTGGGGGCACGCGCCTCGATTGAATCGCTGATCAAATTGACGCCGACGACGGCACTTCGATTGTTGCCGGGGGGCGAACAGGAAGAAGTCAAAGTCAGCACCCTGAAAACCGGCGATATCGTTCGGGTTCGGCCGGGGGATAATATTCCTGCTGACGGACAGATCAGCAAAGGTCTCAGTACTGTCAACGAGGCGACTATTACAGGCGAATCGCTTCCTGTGGATAAAGTCGTGGGAATGCAGGTGTTTGCGGGAACGACGAATCTGACCGGCGTATTGGATATTGAAGTGACCAAAGCCGGCGAAGATACCACGCTGGGCAAGGTGCAGCAGTTAATTATGGCGGCTGAAAAAACGCAGCTTCCGATTATGCGGATGATCGACCAGTACGTAAAGTGGTATGTCCCGACGGTACTGATGATCAGCGTTATTATTTACTTTTTCACAAAAGATATGAATCGCTCCATTTCAGCGCTGGTGATTTCGTGTCCGTGTCCGCTGATCCTGGCAACCCCGACCGCTATGGTGGCCGCCTTGTCTGCGGCGGCCCGTTTGGGTATTCTGATCAAGAATGTATCACTGCTCGAGATCGCCGGTAAAATTACGGCGGTTGTCTTCGATAAAACCGGTACACTGACAACAGGGCAGCTTTACGTTACCAAGCTGGAACCGGCAACCGGTGTAGAACCCGCCGACATGCTGGCGCTGACAGCGTCGGCTGAGCAGATGAGCAAACACCCTGCAGCACGAGCGGTTGTGAACCTTGCCAAAGAAGCCAATGTGCTGTTTACACCGGCTGAACGTTTTGAAGAAGCACCGGGCAAAGGTGTTATCGCTACTGTATCCAATCGTGAGATATTAGTGGGACGCGAGAGTTTCCTGAAAGAAAGAGGCGTCGATGTTTCAACGGTGTCGGATCCGTCTCTGCATGAGGAGCAGGGCTTCAGTACTCTCTATGTAGCAGCGGACAATGTTTGCATCGGATGGATCGGTTTGCAGGACAAGGCGCGTCCGGAGGCCAGACAGGCGGTCAATGAATTGTTCGAAGCACAAGTTCACCGTGTTACAATGCTGACCGGAGACCGGGGCGAAGTCGCAAATCGTGTGTCGGCAGAGCTTGGCTGTACGGATTACAAGGCACATTGTCTTCCGCAGGATAAATTAGCGGTTGTCGAAAAAATACGTCAGGACGGGCATGTGGTTGCGGTGGTCGGCGACGGTATTAATGATGCACCGGCGCTGGCGGCAGGCGACCTGGGGATTGCAATGGGAGCGGCAGGCAGTGATGTGGCCATCAACTCGGCATCCATTGCCCTGATGAGTAATGATCTCCGCCGGCTTCCGTTCCTGATGCATCTGTCCCGTAAAACCCGGACCGTTATCAATCAGAATCTCGGATTCGGCGTCCTGTTTATTTTGTTGGGCATTACCGCATCGGCGGTGGGGTGGCTGCCGGTAATCTTTGCGGCGATATTGCATTTAGGCGGGGCTGTCGTGGTTGTATTCAACAGCGCCCGTTTGGTGCGGTACGGCGAACATCTTGATCCGCATGTCTCTGCCGGAGTCAATCCCGTCTGAGGCTCAGAGATCGGAAACCGATGAATACTGTGGAGTAAACAATGGTGTCTTCTGAACGTGAATATGCAATTGAGACCGTTTCGCTGACCAAAGTCTTTCCGGATTGGTGGGGGCGGGCAAAAGTTATCGCCGTTGAGGGGCTTAATCTCCGAATCGGCTACAATGAAATCTATGGATTTCTCGGGCCGAATGGATCCGGTAAAACCACGACGATGAAAATGATTTTGAATCTGCTGCATCCGACCAAAGGCCATGCATTTGTGCTGGGCGGGAACTGCAGTGATCCGGCGATATCGTCGCGTATCGGCTATTTGCCGGAGGAGTCTTATCTTTATCGCTATTTAACGGCCCGGGAGACACTGGATTTTTATGGGCGTATATTCGGCTTGCCGGCGGACATTCGCAAGGCCCGTGTTGAAACCCTGCTGGATATGGTCGGTCTGGGGGGAATGGGAAACCGCACGATCGGCACATTTTCCAAAGGAATGGCTCGACGCATCGGGCTGGCTCAAGCCTTGATCAACGATCCGGATCTGTTGATTCTCGATGAACCGACATCCGGAATGGACCCGATGGGAACGCGGCAGATGAAAGATTTGTTCGTCGAATTAGCACGGCGGGGTAAGACGATCTTATTGTGCAGCCATCTGCTGGCCGATGTGGAAGATATTTGCGACCGTATCGGGATCCTCTACGGCGGGAAAATGCAGGTCGAAGGGCCTGTAAAAGAACTTCTGTCGCATCATGACCAGACAGAAATACATACCGGCCGGATCAGCGATTCGGCTCTGATGCAGATACGGAGTATTGTACAAAACGAAGGGCATGACTGTGATGTGCGGCATCCAATGGATAAACTGGAAACTTATTTTGTCAACATCGTCAATCAGGCACTGGCGAAGAAACAAACAACCAGCGGAGCAGGCATAGGAACCGGGATTACAGGTTTTCTGGCCGAACGGCCCGTGGTGCGGCCGGAAAATCTGCTTGACCGGCTTGTAACTGCAAACATTGATCCTTCTACTCAAGCCTCCGTTGGCAAAGCAGTGACCGAAAAAACCAAGCCAGCATCCAAACCCGCTGCCCAAACCGACAAGACGCTGCTCAGTGCGCTGGCCTCAGCGCGGTTGGAAAACGTAGTATCCTCCGATAAGAAAGATTCCGGCAAAGAGGAATCCAAGCCGGCCCAAACGATCAAAAAAGATGTTCTTGACAGTTTGATCGAACGTAAGAAACAAAATGAAGGGATGACCGAAAAGACACGCCCCGACAACAGCAAAGAGGGGGGCCATGCATAGTCTCTGGGCCATTGCAAAAAATACATTATCGCAAGCCATCCGTATGAAAGTGGCGGTAGTCGTGATTGTATTGCTTGTCGTCCTGCTGCCTTTAATGAGTGTCGTGATGGAAGGCGATGGAACGCTTTTAGGAAAGCTGCAAACGTTTGTCAGCTATGGTCTGGGATTGGTGAGCCTGCTGTTGTGTATTTTGACTATTGCTGTTTCCACGTTCACCCTCAGTAATGATCTGAAACGAAGACATCTCTTTCTGGTAGTTACAAAACCTGTACGCCGCCATGAAATTCTCGCAGGCAAGCTGCTGGGAATCTGGATATTGAATATTTTTCTGATTTTTATATTCGGCGTTGTGATATATGGATTGACGCTGGCGATACCGTTAATGGTGGATGAGGACTTACTTCAGAAAGAACGAGTGAAAACCGAGTTTTTCACAGCACGCACCGGGCTGAAAGTGACGTATGACGAGGCTGAGTTGCGAAAAATGGCAGAGCAGCGGTTTGAGATGCTCAAGAACACCGACCAATTGCCTCGTGATATGGATCAGGTGCAGGTGCTGCGGGAGCTGCTTGCCCAGGAGCGAATGGTTGCCAAGTCGTGTCCTCCGGGGAACAGAAAAAAATGGGATTTCAAAGGGGTGAAACTTCAAACGCTCAATGATCCCAATGCACTGATCTTTGTACGTTATAAATTCCAATCGACCACGACTGTGCTCGATGATAAAATCTACGGATTATGGCGCATCGGCGACCTCCGTCAATTGGATTCCGGAGCAGATCGGCTGGTTACTCCTATCGTTTATACGGACAGAGATGAAACAATCCGGGTGTTTCATGAGTTTTCCATTCCGGCTGATGTGGTCGCGCAGGATGGTTATCTGGCGGTGGAATTTTTCAATAATCCCGCATTTAATTCCGGAACGGTGATACTGGAGGAGGTGGAGGTGCTTTTCCACAGCGGTACGTTCACCGGCAACTATATCCGTGCACTCCTGATGATCTATATAAGGCTGGCTTTTCTGGCAACACTGGGCGTCTCGCTGACGACATGGCTTTCATTTCCGGTGGCGATTCTGGTCTGTCTTGTGGCTTTTTTGGCAGGCACTTCCAGCGGATTTATTGTTGATTCGTTTGACGGCCTGGGAATGACCCTGGGATTGATCTATGATTTTACGCTTCGGCCTCTGCTCTGGATGATACCTCAGTTTGATGGCGATTATAATCCGTCATCCTACATCATCAATGGCCGTCTTATCCAGTGGACTTTTTTATCAATGACGATTATTACAACTATCTTGATCAAGGCAATGCTGGTGCTTTTGTTTCATATGTGGATCTTCAGCCGGCGTGAGATCGCTAAAGCGGTGGTGTAGGACAGACTATATGCGCGGTAAGAATATATTGGTTATAATGCTCTCTCTGGCGGCGGGTGTCGGTTTTTTAATCGGTGCCGCTTCCCGGCTGGACGCCATTCGTTTTGCCCGGCAAGAAATGGGGCTGGTGGCGAATACTCCTTTGGAGAACGCGCCCCCGTCGCTGGCATTTGCGACAGTGGCGATGGGGGCTTTTCGCGGTTTGGTGGTGAATATCCTCTGGATACGTGCCGATAATCTTAAGCAGGAAGGCAAATTTTTTGATGCCCGGCAATTAGCCGAATGGATCACAACGCTTCAGCCCCGATTTGCACAGGTCTGGGATTTTCATGCATGGAATATGGCCTACAATATTTCTGTAGCGATTCCGAATACCCAGCCTGAGGAACGCTGGCGCTGGGTACGAAACGGCTATGAACTATTGCGAGATCGAGCGATTCCTCTTAATCCCCATAGTATTCTGCTTTACCGGTCCTTGGCGTGGATTTTCCAACACAAAATGGGGGATATATCAGACGACTGTCATCGCTATTATAAAAAAGAATTGGCGTTGTCGCTGCGTTCGGTTCTCGGTGATCATCCGGATAATGCTTTTTTTGAGCGATTAGCCGCCGCACCGAAGAGCTTGGAAGAGGTGCTTTCCGAGCCGCAGGCCGCTCGTTTCATTGAGGAACTTCAGTCTGCGGATCCGGTTTTTTCGGATCGCGGGAAATTAGTCAACAACTTTATGTCGCTATGTCAGACCCCGGCCCGTTTTTCACCGCAAGCTTCAATTGTTTTGGAGGAATGGCGGAGCAAGGAAGGATTTGAAGCGTTCGACATTTTTGCCCGTGCCTCAAAACTCCGCAATGACTGGAAATTTGATATTGATTTCATGATCTCCCTCAACAAAGAATACGGGCCAGTCAATGTGAACGATCCCAATTTAACATATCCGCTTAACTGGGAACACCCCGGTGCCCATGCCATTTATTGGGCGGCTCTTGGGCTTCAAAGGGCCGGGCGCCCCGAGCAGTACCGCATCGATGAGAAAAATACAGACCGCATTGTTTTTCACAGCCTTCAAATGCTGTATCGCCGCGGCCGTGTGGTTCTTTATGAAGAACCCGGGCAAGGCACTGCGGTCTATCTGCTCCCGGATATGCGGATGTTTGATGTATGTGATCGGATTTGGAAAAGGATCATTGAGAAGTATGAAGAATTTGAGGGGGGAAACCCCAAAGCCGTGCGCGGTGGTCACAAAAATTTCCTCGAGAATGCCATATTGATGTTCTATCAATCCGGCCACATCCAAAAAGCAGCTCGTATTTACCGTCAGCTCCAGACACAGCACGAATTTGACGAACAGGGATTTGTCCAGGCCGAATACAAGGTGCCAATGATGACTTTTATACGCAACCGCCTCAAGGAAGAATTTGAAAGCATTAGTATTCAAGATGCAACGGAAATGATTGTATCGTTACTCCGTGATGGTTATTTCCGGTATGCTCTGTATGAGGATGAGGAAGCAGCCGGGCGGGAGAATATGGCCAAAGAAGTGTATGAGCTTTATCAGCAGCAAATGGGGCAACAGGAACAATACCGTGTCGGATTGCCGCCGCTGGATCGTTTACGGTATGCTGCATTTATATTGTTTTTGGACGATCCGTCGTATCCAAAAACCATGCGGGAGAATCTGCTTGCTCGAATTCGCGTAGAACGTCCCGACTTGTATGAAAAAATCCTGCAGCAGGAAGCACGAATCATCGAGGAAATGAACCGTCAACAGCAAACGCAATAACAAAGAACAGATTGGCTCCGATCTTCGATGCCGGTCGGTAGAGGTTGGTTATTTAACAGAGGGAAGATTGACTTTTCGTCTCGATTGTTCTCTAATGTCATCAATGATATAATTATTGCCCCGAAGGGTATAACTTTGGATATTTCCCGTTGATTGGAGGCTTTTTTGGCACCAGTGGTTTCTATGGAAAAATTGACGGAATCGCAAAAAAAAGCGGTTTTTCATAAAGACGGTCCCTTGCTGGTTTTGGCCGGACCAGGCAGCGGAAAGACCCGCGTGATCACCTGCCGTATTGCAGCGATGATTGAGGCGGGGATACGTCCTTATCATATCTGCGCCATCACATTTACAAATAAAGCGGCCGAGGAAATGCGTCTGCGTGTCCAACAAACCGTGTCGGCTTCCGGTGTTTATGTCAGCACCTTTCATGCGATGTGCGTAAGAATTTTACGACAATATGCCGAGCAGGCGGATATTCAGCCCAACTTCAGTATTTATGATGTGGATGACCAGAAACGCTGTATGAAAGAAGCCATCACGGCCTGCCAGGTGGACTCCACCAACTTTCAGCCGGCCCGTATGCTTGACGTTGTTTCGCGGCTTAAAAACGATCTTGAAGACGAGGTCTCGTATGCCGCCCGGGCGGATGATTTTTTTGGAAAATGCGCTGCGAAAATTTATACCCGGTATCAGGCAATGCTGCGGCAGAATAATGCCCTTGATTTTGACGATTTGCTGGTCAAGACAGCCTTTCTGCTTCGCGACAGACCCGATGTCCGGGTGGAGTTGAGCAACCGATTCCACTATCTGCTGGTCGATGAATATCAGGATACCAACCATGCTCAGTACCAGATTGCAAAAGGTCTTGCACTGGCCCACCGCAACATTTGTGTAACCGGCGACCCTGATCAGTCCATTTACCGATGGCGTGGGGCGGATATAAAAAATATCCTCGTTTTCGAGAAAGACTGGCCCGAGGCGGTCGTTGTCAAATTAGAGGAAAATTTCCGGTCCACTCCGAATATCCTTGAGAAGGCATCAAAATTGATCGCGGCGAATACCAAACGCAAACATAAAGAATTAATCGCTACACGTCCTGCCGGTGAGGCAGTGGTTATTGAGACGTGTGAAGACGAGGCTCAGGAAACACGCCACATTGCACAGCGCATCAAAAATCTGATAGCACAGGGAACCGACCCAAACGAAATTGCGGTATTTTACCGGGTCAATTCAATGAGCCGAACTCTCGAAGAAGCGTTGATCCGGGACCGATTGCCCTACCAAGTGGTGAGGGGTGTAGAGTTTTATGCCCGTAAAGAAATCCGGGATATGCTTAGTTATATGAAGCTGATTGTCAATCCGCGGGATGATATTGCTTTTCTCAGGGCCATTGGCACCCACAGCCGGGGCATCGGTAAAACTTCAGTGGAGCGATTGGAGCCGTATGCTCGACGGATGGGGATAAGCTTGCTTGAAGCGGCGGCGCGGGCTGATCAAGTCGAAACTATCAATCGGCCCACGCAAGAACGTCTCAGAGCGTTTGCCGCCATGATTGCCAAATTCCGCAAAGACCTTGATGGTCCGGTCGGCCCGCTGATGGACTGCGTTTTTGCCGAGAGCGGTTTTGCCGAATCGCTTAAAGCTTCCGGGCAAGACGCTCAAAGCGCTATTGATAATGTCAACGAATTGATAAACGCCGCTGCCGAATATGACAATCGCAGTGAAGCTCCGTCCCTGACCGACTATATGCAGAGCATCGCCTTATACAGCGATACCGATGCCTATAACCCGGACGCCGGAAGGGTATCACTGATGACCCTGCATGCCGCCAAAGGACTGGAATTTGACCACGTCTTTATCATCGGCCTTGAAGAAGGGCTTCTTCCGCATGAACGCAGTCTCAATGGAGGCTTTGATGATATTGAGGAAGAGCGGCGATTGTTTTTTGTCGGCATAACCCGGGCACGGCAATCGCTGCAAATCAGTTATGCCCGTCACCGCGTCATTCGCGGCCAGTTCATCCGCTCAACACCCTCGCCGTTTTTATATGAAATCGGTTTTTCCGGCGAGCAGAATGGTACTTACGCAGACGGATGGGAATCCGACAGTAATGAGCCGGACTGGAATCGAACATCGGCCCGAACGCCGGCTACCCGGCAATCTGAGCCTTCTGCACCCAAAACAGCAGCTTCCAAGGCGGCCTATCGGGTCAATGAACTGATATCGCATGAAAAATTCGGCCTTGGACGGGTTAAAGAGTATCTTGACTTGGGGGCGGATAGTATTGTTGTTGTAAAATTCAATTCTGGACAGACCAAATCGCTGATGTTAAAATACGCCAAACTGGAGCGTGTGGGACAGTAATAGGTTAATATCTATAATCGATCAGGAGATAAGAAAGTGGCACAGAAAAACATTCATTTTTATTACAAAAATGTTACTGCTGAAGTAATCGGAGCAGAGCACGGTATAACAAAGGCTCAGTTTGAACAACTGGCACAAAAAACGACACCTCTTATCGCTGAACTCAATAAGCAGCGAAAAGACGGTAAAACACGCTACCGGGATTTGCCCTACAACCAGCAATATCCTCAACAGGTCAAGGCAATGTCCGACCAGGTTCGCGGGGCCTGTGAGAATTTTGTCGTGCTGGGTATCGGCGGATCTGCCTTGGGCAATATCGCCCTTCAAACGGCCTTAAATCCGTATTTGTATAATCTTGATGACAAACAGCGCAAAGGACCGCGTTTGTTTGTATTTGACAATGTTGATCCGCATCAACTGGGCAGCTTTTTGGATTGGGTAGGCGACAAACTCGACAAAACGATCTTCAACGTCATCAGTAAATCAGGCCGAACCGCTGAAACCGCCGCACAAATGATGGTCATCTTTGAGATGATTGAACAAAAACTCGGCGCGGAAGGTCTGAAAAAACAGGTCATCGCCACGACCGATGCCAAGGAAGGAACGCTCCGCAAAATTGCCGACAAAGCCGGCCTTCGCACACTCGAAGTGCCGGATGGCGTCGGAGGACGTTTCAGCGTGCTCAGTCCTGTCGGATTGCTGAGTGCCGCGGTGTGCGGTATTGATATTGATGCCCTGCTGGCGGGGGCACGTGCAATGGACGTCCGCTGCAGTAATGAAAACTTCCACCGAAATCCTGCGGCATTGAATGCTGCCATTAACTGGCATTTTTATACCCGCGGCAAAAACATTTCCGTCATGATGCCCTATTCGCATTCCCTTAAAGATATGTCCGACTGGTATCGTCAGTTGTGGGCCGAAAGCCTTGGTAAGACTAAAGATATCAAGGGACGGGAAGTATTTGTCGGCCCGACTCCCGTGAACGCTCTTGGCGCCACCGATCAGCATAGTCAGGTCCAGCTTTACCGTGAGGGTCCCAATGATAAGCTGTTTACGTTTCTGCAGGTGGCTGCATTCAATCGAGATGTCATCATCGGCACGGCGCCGCAAGTGGCTCCTGAACTGGGCTACCTGGCCGGTCAACCGATGTCCCGTTTATTGAATGCAGAAAAAGCGGCGACAGAGTACGCCTTGCTTCAAGATAAACGTCCCTGTTTAACGGTGCTGTTTGACGGCATCGATGCAGCATCTATCGGGCAATTTATATATCTCTTTGAAGTGACAACTTCAATGGCAGGACTTCTGTTCGGGATTGATGCCTATGATCAGCCTGCGGTTGAATTAGGAAAAGATGCCACATTTGCATTGATGGATAAGCCCGGAAGCGAGTCGCTTGCAGAAAAAATCCGACCGGTTGCTGCTATGGATAAGTCTTTTATGGTCTAAACAACTAACATCAGGAAGGGGTTATACAGATGGACTTTGCGGTGATCATGGCGGGCGGAACGGGAAAGCGGCTATGGCCGCTCAGTCGTCAAAAACGCCCCAAACAGGTACTTAAACTGCTTGATGGCCAAACGCTTTTGCGGAGCTGTTTTGAACGGATGCAAAATAGTTTTGATCCGCGAAATATCCTGGTCATGACCAACGCCGACTATGCTGACATCGTGCGAGAGAACCTGATGGAACTGCCGGAGGAAAATGTTATCGCTGAGCCGGCCGTACGAGATACCGCCGGCGCAATCGGTCTGGCCGCAGCTATCCTGAACAAATATGACATCGAATCCACGATGGCGGTTGTTACCGCCGACCAAGTGCTGGAACCGGCGGAGGTATTTGAGGCGGCCTTACATACAGCGTTGGCATTCGTTAATGAAAATCCGTCTGCTTTAATGACATTTGCACTCAAGCCGGCCTTTCCAAGTACCCAGTATGGTTATCTTAAGCTGGGAGAATCGAAGCCCTGTGCTGAATCTGCCGATGTAGTGCATCGCGTTCTGGCTTATCGTGAGAAACCGGATCAGGCCACAGCGGAAAGTTATATTAATGAGGGAAGCTGCTGTTGGAATTCCGGGATGTTTGTCTGGAAGACCCGTACGATTCTGGAGCAGCTTAAACACTATCTGCCCGAATCCATTGAACCTCTTAAAAATATCCAAATGGAATGGGGCTGTCCTAACCAGCAGACAACACTTCAGGAATGGTTTGTACGGCTGCCCAAGATCAGTATTGACTATGCGGTACTTGAAAAAGCCCAGGATGTCTATGCTGTGGGGCTGGATTGCCGATGGCTTGATTTGGGATCCTTTGCGGCGCTGGCGGATGTTATCGAATCGGATGCCGATAATAATATCGTAGTCGCCGGACAAAGCAAATTGCTGAATACTCGAAACAGCATCGTGGTAACGGAAGAAAAGGGGCATCTGCTTGCCTTGATCGGAATAGAGAATATGATCGTTGCTCACAGTGCCGATGCCACATTGATTTGTCCGGTAGATCAGAGTCATCGTTTAAAAGACCTGCTCGAAGAACTCCAGAAACAGGGTATGGAGAAATATCTCTAAATTATTCTATGCGTTTTTTAGCGATTGATCATGGTGATAAACGCACCGGGATTGCACTGTCCGATGAAGATGAGACAATGGCCGGACCGCATTCGGTTATTGAGACACAAAATGAATCGTATCTGATAGACTGTATTGCAAAGCTGGCAGGCAGGGAATCCGTTGATGCGATCGTAATAGGATTACCCCTGAATATGGATGGCAGTGAAGGAGCGAGGGCAAAGCGTGTTCGAATGTTTGCACAGAGACTATCGGCGGTCGTGACACTGCCGATTCATTTCCATGATGAACGGCTCAGCAGTTATACCGCGGAAGAATTATTTGCCGGGCAGAAATTGACACGAAAAGACAAAAAAAAACGCCTCGATGCGGTTGCCGCCGCCTCAGTCCTGCAGTCGTTTTTGGACACGCATAAAACAGCTCCGCCGGTTAATCCTCACATTATTGTTGTTTCCGATCCCGAAGCGATGGCTGACCGGGCAACGGAAGAATTCATCAAGGCCGCCCATTCAGCAGTCCATGAGCGGGGGACTTTTTATGTCGCTGTCTCCGGGGGAAAAACACCTCGGCTGTTCTTTGAATCTTTGGCTCATAAAGACAATGCAAGCAGAATTCCCTGGGACAAGGTGCATCTTTTTTGGGTTGATGAACGCTGTGTACCGCCGGATTCGCCTGACAGCAATTATGCGCTGGCCGTACAGACTTTTCTGTCTGCTGTTCCTGTTCCAGACAGCCAGATATATCGAGTCCGGGGTGAGTTGGAAGATATTGTTCGTGCTGCGGATATGTATGAGGCGACTTTGCGGGCGGTTTTTAACGTGGATGATCATACTGTTCCCTGTTTTGATCTGATTGTTCTCGGATTAGGGCAGGACGGCCATATTGCTTCTCTTCTGCCGGGCGATGTTGCCGTATCGATCACGGATCATCTGACATGGCCGGTATATCACGACAAAAAATTCAACCGTGTGACCCTGACGGTTCCCGTTTTGCTGAATGCCCGTTGTCTTGTGGTGTTGGTTTCCGGCGCAGATAAAGCAGAAATTGTTAAAAATTTATGGACATCACCCCTGAATATAGAAAAATACCCTGCCTATGTACTTTGGCCTGTGCTGGATAAAGTCGTCTGGCTTATTGATGAAGCCGCCGGGGCACAGCTTAAATAAAAGGCCGGCCGTTTAAATTCAGCATTTGTATAACTCTACACGGACTGTTTTCAAACAGTTTCAGGAGTGATACAGCAGTCAATTTATTTTGTACAAAAATGACCGCTGAGTCTGCGCAGCGAATGATTTGTTTGCGATTTGGATGTGTTGCAAGATAAGGGGCGTTGAGAAGTATAATATCATATTTCTTTTCCGATCCAGCTATTGCAGCTTTTATATCCCGGTGACGAATCCGTGTAAAATAATGGGCTGGCCAAATGTGCAGGTTTTTAATGGGAGTGGCAACTGGAGCCGACAGTGCAGGCTGCTTATCGGGTCTGATATCAAAAACACAGGCCAATGCGTTGCGTTTGGTGTCCAAATCAATCAAAAGACATTTACAGGATGCCGCAAGCTGGACAGCGACATGAACCGGTACAGTCACAGGCAGATCATTCCAGCTTCCGGCCGCCAAAAGAATGGTGTTGGTGCTTCCATTAAGTTTTCCAATGAGGGTCAGCAGGGGGGAGTAATCAAATGGACGCTCAATATCTGCCCCGGCAGGTTCCGCTTGAGGAGGAGTACTGTTTTTCCAGAACAACCGCACTATGCCCCAGATGAAAACAATGAAGAAAAATCCGCCGATAATTGCATAAAACCAACCCGAATAAAGCGGTTTTTCAATCCATTCAGGCAGTCCTTCAGCTAATGCGATGTTCATGGCAGCATTCAATTGTCCATCGGACGCTTTCCGAAAGTATGCTCCGATGCAGTTGATAATGATTTTGTTCCGCAAAACCTCAAAATGTCTTTTCCGACAATGCTGTCCAACAGCGATTTCTGGTAGTCCGAAAGAATCTCACCCTGCCAGCGAAGAAAACGATCGCTCCGATGCTCTGATCCCTGAGATAAGACGGAGGGCATTTCGGACAACGGTGTATTTGTTTCCGACCTGCCTACATAATGCTGTATCACGTGTTCAATGGATCCGTTGCGTACCGTTTTATTAGTACTGCCGGGGCGCTGACGGCGGGCGGCTGCAGCCTTTCGCTGTTCGGCCATGATCTGCTCGGCAAGATTAAGTGTTGGAATCTGATTATCGGATAATTTTTGTTCAAGATGCACATCATCTTCGCTGATCACCTCTCCGGTTGGCTCGCAGTAAGGTTCAGGGCTCAAATCGTCCAGGGGTTCCTGCTCTGTGTCATCAAGAATAAATTGCTCTGATGTATACTTCTCTTGGTAGTCAGCGTGGAGTCTGGCAGCGTGCAGTGCTTCAGACAGTTCTGTTTTTTCGCGGGTTAATTGCACATTATCCGCATTAGCCTGCTCCAACTGGGTTTCCGCTTCAGATAACGCCCGTTGGATATCTTCTACTTGACGCTGCCGCTGTCTGAGTGTTTCAGCAGCGGACTCCTGAGTCGTTTTTAATATCTCAAGAGTCTTGGCAAGCTCTGCGGCCTGAGCTTCAAAGCGTTTTTCCGCGGCCTCTTTTTCATTATCGGTCAATTGGAGCTGTTGGGACATAGACGCCAACGCCGCCGCGTTTTCTTCGGCTTTCTGCTTTAGAATCAAAAGCTCATTGATTTTCCCGGCAAGCTCTTGCTCTAATTCTTCTATGCGTATTCGCTGAGCCTCCGTTACCTGTGTCGAAGATTCAATCTCGGATAGAAGCTGTTTGTTCTTCTCAGAGATCGCGTCACATTGCCCGCTTTTTATGTTCAATTGGTCATTCAGTTGTTTCTGTTCTTCAAGACGAAGTTTAAGCTGATCGATCTCTGTATTCAATTGCTCGATCATTGTACTCGTCTGCGTCTGGGATATTGTTTCAGGCTCAGGAGAACGGTATACAACTGAAGTTGAAGTCTCTGATTTCTTTTTTTGAAGAGTTTCAAAGGGTAGAATACGAATACCGATAGGAGATGCTTGTACATCGTCCGTCAAAGGCAATTCAAGGGATTCGGCCTGTACTGTATTTGCAGTCTGTAGGGATTCTGAGGGTTGTATCGTTGGATTTTCTGTGGAATCAGATTGATTCTCGGGATTGTCCCTTAATATCGCTTGCAAAGCCTTTTTCAAGTCCGCCTTACATTGAAGGATATCATCGTCCAGTCTTTGTTTTGGTTGTTTGTCGCCTTGCATCAAACCCTCGCTAAAAAAAGAAATCATAGCACAATACTGCAGAAAATCAACCCCCGCCAAAGACCGTATTATCCCAAAATTTGTCTATGTACAATTATTTACGCAGGCCCCAGTGAATAGAGGGTGTAATTGCCGGGATTATACAGGTTAATGAGGTCATGTATCTTGCCTATCGTTACTTTTCGAATATGATCAATATCCTGAGCAACCGATATATATTCGTTACGATAAACCCAGTTAAATCCGAGATTAACCAATCGACCCATCGGTTGCTCACTTTTGAGCGCCACCGAACTGAGTACTTTATTGCGGGCCGCTTCCAGCTCGACCTTTTCAATTCCTTCTTTTGTAAGCGATGCAAAAAGACGATTAAGAATATCCTCGACTTGAGCAACATTTTCCGGTCCGCAGCAAATGTAACTGCATAATGCTCCGGCCTCATCCATTGATGCCAAATCAAGAATAGCTGTGTCGGCAATGGCAGGATCAACCAGTGACCAAAAGTAGCGGGACCCGCTGTTGTCTCCTAAAATCATACTCAACAATTTTGCCGCATACCAGCGATTATCCTGCATAGAAACTGACGGACTATACAAGGCCAGATGCTGACGGTTCAGTCCGGATTTCTGCTCGTAAACCTTCTGTGGTTTTCCAACATGAGGGGGGAGTGAGCGGGTTGCCTGCTGGCGCATCCAATTTCCGCAGAGTCGTTCTGTCTGGCGGCAAAGACGGTCAAAATCAAAGTTCCCGCAACATGCCAGTGTAATATTGTTAGGGGCATAACGCCTGTTAAAATAACCTTGCATCTGTTCAGAGGTTAGGTTTGTAATACTTTCTATGGAACCCAGTACGCTGTTGCCGCAGGGGTGGTCTTTGAAGAATAATTCGCGGCCGCGATCAAACACGAGAAAATCCGGTTGATCCAGATACATCGCGATTTCTTCGAGAATAACCTGTTTTTCCATATCAAAATCATCTTGACGCAGCATAGGACGCATCAGATGACTCCATAATTCCGCTACCGCTTCAAGGTATTCCGGAAGCACCGCAGCATAATAAACAGTGTTTTCCTCACTTGTAAACGCATTAAACTTGGCCCCCAAACGATCAAAGGCTTCATTAACTTCAAGAGCTGAGAGTTTTTCTGTTCCCTTGAATAGCATGTGTTCGAGAAAGTGTGATACACCGCTGATCTCCGGTGTTTCGTCGCGTGATCCGGTGCGGATAAAAAAACCTATTGCCGCGGATTGTGCAGCGGGATTGATTTCACCGATAACCGCCAGTCCATTTTCAAGCTGTCTGTGTTTGAATTCCATAAGTATTTATACTCGTATTTCTTTAGGGCCAATGGTTACGGCTGTAAACTGTTCAAACGGGTGCTCCTGTAGAAAACTCATCACTGAGGTGACAGTCAAACCTTCGATGGCCTGACGAATTTCCTCCAGCGATCGCACATGCCCCAGCAGATAATAATCTCCTGCGATACCTGCCGAACGAGCCCCAGTCGATTCGCTCTGCATAATCAGCGAACTCTTGAGTCCCACCTTGGCACGCTGCAATTCATCTTCTGTGATGCCGTCTTTGAGACGGCAAAACTGCTCCCAGGTAACGTCCAGCGTCTGTTGAGCTTTGTCGGGGGTCGTCCCCGTATAACAGGATACCCCCGCAAACTCCTTGAGGGTGTGGTACCGTGCTCCGACGGTATAGCATAATCCGCGTTTTTCACGTACTTCGGTAAAGAGTCTGCTGCTCATACTGCCCGACAAAACGGTTACCGCTGCCATAATTTCATAATATGCTCCTGCGCCGATCGGCGGCATCTCGGTCATTATACCGATATGCACTTGAGCGCCGTCATTGGGATAATGGGAATATCCGCGTGCTCCGAAGACCGGTTTGATAGATGGTGTAGCACTTGTGCCGGTTCCGCTGAGTCTGGTTTCAATCTGTCGACAGACTTTATCGAAATCATAATTGCCTGCAAGTGATAAAATGATCTGAGCAGGGTCAAAGAGTTGATCGGCAATCCGGGCACACGATTCAGCGGTTAGCATTTCCAGTTCATGCAGCCTTCCCTGTCCAGGCCGGCCGTAGGGGTCAGGATAATATTGTTCGTAAAGCAACATCATCACCTTGGCCCGAGGATCGTCATCCAATCCCTGCAATTCCTGTAAGGCCAAACGACGCGACAGTTCAAATTGATCCGGATCCAGACGCGGGGCCAGGAGGATGTCGGAGTAGATATCTAAAGCCGCCGCCAAATTGCCCGATTCAAGCGCAGCGTTGAGCGTTAAGTGATTGGCCGTAAGAGCGGTATTATGATGAATGCCCAGCCCGTCCAATGCATCAATAAGCTGACGGCTGTTACGATTTCCCGCGCCGCGAAAAAGCCAGTCCGACAGTACCGATGCCGCTCCGCAACAGCCCTGGGGTAAATGTGCAGCGCCGACAGGGGTTAGAATATGAAATGAAACGGATTCAACATGCTCCATCCGCTCACCCAAAATCGTTAATCCGTTTGAGAGACGATATATATCCTGTTTGGTCATGATTGTTCTCGGTCATTTCAATTAAAAAAAACACCAACTATGATGTCAGGCCACCGCTGTCTCGGTGTCGCCTCCCTCTTCATTGCCCTCAAACTGTACGCTGATCTTCTTACTGACTCCCTGAGTCTGCATCGTGATCCCGTAAAGCACATCGGCGATACTCATCGTTCGTTTGGAGTGTGTAATTACGATGAACTGCGATTGCTGCTGGAATTCCTTGACAATCAGGTTGAATCGTTCATTGTTTGCTTCGTCCAAAGCAGCATCCACTTCGTCCAGAACGCAGAAGGGCGACGGCTTGCTCTTGAAGACCGCAAACAAAAGCGCGATGGCGGTCATTGTTTTTTCGCCACCACTGAGCAGGCTGATAGTGCGGGTTTCTTTTCCGGGCGGGCGGGCCACAATTTCAATGCCGCTCTCGAGGATATCCTCCGGATTTTCAAGGATCACATCAGCTTTTCCGCCGCCGAACAGCTTTCGGAAAAGCTGCTGGAAGTTCACCCGCACCTGCTCAAAAGTTACTTCAAATTTCTCTTTGCTCTCTTTATTGATGCGGGCGATAAGCTGTTCCAACTGAGTTTTGCTTTGATTGAGGTCTTCAACCTGCGCAGCAAGAAATTCGTAGCGTTTTTCAAGCTCATCCTGCTGCTCAATGGCATCTACGTTGACATTTCCAAGTCGTTCGATCTTTCCGCGAAGATCCGCGATCTCTTCGCGAACCTGCTCCCAGTCTACATCTGTATCGCTGAAGGATTCATAGGCCGCTGCCAGATCGATCTGCAATTCCTCCTTAACACGTTGCGTCAGGTCTTCATCCTTGACCTGAAGCTGGCTCAGCTCCAACTCAAGTTTGTGGAGGGTCTCCTCAACAAGGGACTGTTCTTCACGGTATTGACGGAGCAGCGCTTCGTTCTTTTTGCGTTCAGCAGCAAGTTCTTCGGCACGGAGATGCAATTCTTTACTGTGCTTCTGTGCAAGTTCTTTTTCAGCAAATAATTCTGACACTGACGATTCCGTTGCCAATATTGTCCGTTCTGTCTGAATAACCTGTTCATCGCATCCCAATACGTCAGTACGGGCGGATTCAATGGCCATACGGCTGTGCTGAAGCTGGCTTTGAATCGCGGCAATTCTCTGCCGAATCGATTTTTGCTGCTCCTGGATCTGTCCGAGCTGAATACGTACCTCGGTCAGTTCCGCATTACGGCTTTGCTGGATTTGCCGTTCCTCATTGAAGCTGGCCTGGAGCGATTCAATCTGGGCATTACGCTGAAGGTTGATTTCTTCAAGCTCATCGAGTTTCTTCTGTGATTGATACGCTTTCTGCACCGATTGCTGAATTTCATCCTCAAGCATTCGAATTTCATCGGCGATTACCGGCTGCTCATCCATCAGCCGCTTAATATTTGATTCAAGCATCCGAAGTTGAGACTCACTGTCCACTTTTTCGGTGTTGGCTTCGTAAATACTCGTCCGCAGTTCCTTGCATAAGTCGGCCAGGTGTTCGTTCTTGTGTTCGGTATCTTCCAGGGCGAATTCATATTGCCGGATGGCCTGATTGATCGTATCCAGTTCGGTTTCAAGCTGAATGATGCGGCTTTTTCGTGAGATCAGGCCTGCCGTCTTGCCGACCGGTCCGACGGTCAACACGTGTCCGGCTCCAAAGACTTGTCCGTCCGGAGTTACAAAACGATATGCTGAACCAAGCTGTTCGGATAATTCCATTGCTGTATCCAGCGAATGAACCAGCAGCGTTTTGCCAAGAAGGTTCCAGACCAGCGGCGCAAATCTGCTTTCAAAACGGACATACTGAACCAGTCGCCCCAGAATACCGCTGTGACCGGAAAAATCGACAGTATCACAGAAAGGAACAAGCTTGTCCGTACATAGCACGCGAATTCTGCTGTCCAACGCCTCGCGAAGTGCCGTATCCTGCAAAAAGGCTCCAGTACTGTTTACCAGCAGGGCGTCGGCAACCCCTTCAAGAGCGGCTTCGACAGCCTGTGCGTAGTCTGTCTGAGCAAGCACTGCGTCAGCGACAATACCTTCTATATATCCCCGTTCCGTTTTCTGACCGGACAGAATTTCTTTGAGTGATTGACTTAAGCCCTGCCGGCGGGCCTCCATATCCCGCAGTACATTCAACTCACTCATTACAGCACTGCGTTGCTCTTTCGACGAAGCGATTTCATCGACGATACGTCCGCGTTGATCTCCGATCGCGTCCATCTCGGCACGCTTATTATCGAGATTCGTCTGCAATTCTGACAGTACCGACCGGATATCTTCCAGCCGGGCCTGATATTGGGCTTTTTCTGTCAGCCATCCGGAAAGCTGATTCTCCGTTTGAGATGCTTTTCCGCTAAGTCTGACTTTCTGGCCGGATAGATTATTGCGATAATTGCTCAGGCTCTGAATCTCATTGTGAAGCTGCGCGGTACGGCGGACAATATCAATGATACCTGATTTTTCATCCTCTAATTCCACCTGTAAGTCAGCGCAACGTGCATTGATCTCCGAGATCGCCGCTTGCGATTGCTCCAGTTCATACAGTTTGTCTTCGAGACGCTGCTGATTGTCCTCCAGGGCACGCTGAGATTGTCCCATATCCGCAGACAATTGATGGGTCTGGGACGTTAGCTTCTGGATTTGACCGGCGGCGGCTTTTTTCCGTTCTATCAACTCTTCAATGCGGCTTTTAAGATATCCGATGCGTTCGAGCTGTTGTTCAATCCTGCTGCGTGCCGCGATCAGCGTGCTGTCCCATCGATTGATTTGACTTTCTGTCTCCATTACACTGCCGGTCAATTGACCAACTGCTGCATCACAGTGTGCAACATGGGCCGCTGTAATGCTGAACCGGTCTTGCCATTCCGAGAGGGCGGATTGTTTGTCGTTGCGGCTGCGAATAATCTTGTGGTACTCTGAGAGGGAGTAATTGACACGAAGTTCTTTAAGGCGCTGGCTGTACTCAATATAATTTCGTGCTTTCCCGGCTTGAAGCTTTATGCTTCGCATTTGTTTTTGGACTTCTGTTACAATATCCGCCAAGCGAAGCAAATTTTGTTCAGTCCGCTCAAGTTTCCGAAGAGCCTCTTTTTTATGAGACTTGTATTTGCTGATACCTGCTGCTTCTTCGAAGATAACCCGGCGATCCGTTGTCGAAGCTTTCAAGAGCTGATCGATCTGTCCCTGTTCGATGATAGAATAGGCGCTGACACCCACGCCAGTATCCATAAATAATTCCCGGATATCGCGAAGCCGGCAACTTTTTCCGTTGATTTGATAGTCGCTTTCGCCGCTGCGAAACAATCGTCGTGTAATCTGCAGGTCATCCTGCTCCAGCCCCAGTCCCCGCATATCGGAAAAATGCAGGCTGACTTCAGCCATTCCGCTGGGCTTCCGGCTGCTCGATCCGCTGAAAATCACATCCGCCATCGCACCGCTACGAAGGCTTTTAGGACTTTGATTGCCAAGAACCCACTTTAATGCATCTACAACATTGCTTTTTCCGCATCCATTGGGGCCAACTATCCCTGTAATGGGGTGACTGATTTTAAGCTCTGTTTTATCTGCAAAACTTTTAAATCCGTTAATCACTATTTTTTCAAGCTTCATTCATCATCCTCAGGAAGCAATGGCTAATGTTACTATATTTAACTGGCATCATTTATTATCGGTACTTGAGGTGGTTTTACTCGATAGCTTCAATCATAGAAAACTTTGTTTTTTATAGTTTTTTTAATATTTCACCGGCATCGGTAACGGGACCTTGGTAAAACTGTGCATCCACCGCCTTAACAAGACACATTTTTTCCAGTATTTCAATAATCTGGCCATAAGAAAGAGCCAATCCGGGCAAGGTGGTAGTTCCTTTTCTTTGTTCGGGGGACTCCCCCAAGGTACGTATTAATTGAGTCAGTTCAAACCCGCTGGCCAACGGTCCGATGACACGCGGCCGGCCGGGATGTTTACGGGATACAGAAAGATGCTTATCACCGGGACGGGAATTGATTGTTATTTCACCATTGTCCGATTGTATAAAGACATTGTCGCCGCAACGTAAAGGTGACCCGAAAAGGATAACGCCGGGTCTGTCCTTCCGCAAGGCATAGATACCCTTTGGGCCATCACAAAGGACACGGTCCACAAAAAAATTCCCGGCAATCAGAGTCCTGTTAATGCATGAACTTTTAGAGGCGAGTGCTGTTTCATAAGTAGCAATGCGAAGCTCTATATTATCTTCTGAGAACGCCCGCAGGAAAATTGGATCGGCCTCGATGAGTCTTGCATTTTGTCCCACAGTCCGAATCGCATCCGTGCGAAATGAAAGAGGAATCTCGGAGTCATAAATAATATCGCGAAGAATAGCTATTGCACGGTTATCGCCGATATTAGCCATACATCGTGCGGCATGAAACCGCAATACAGGGTCGTCGGACTCGAGCAATACAGCTAAATCGTCCAGTGCTGCTCTGCCTAAGCCCTCCAGGGCTGTCTCGGGAAGCAATTTATCCTCTGCAGTTCGGAGTTGTTCAATCAGGGTATCAATCCGACGCTCCCGGAGAGCGGACTGCTCGGCAAGATAAAGCTGCCGAAGCATAACAAGAAAACGAGGCTTGTCTCTATTGTATTTTTCGGGAATTCTTAGAAGGATTTCACCAGATGAAACGGCGGTAGCTACCTTTGGACCGAATCGCTCGTTGATACGGTTCCGTATGGCATTTGCGACCATAAAATCCGGACGATTCAGCAGCAGAGAGATAGTAACATCGGTAAGCGGATAACCACCGCCAAGCACATACCATTGTGAACCGTCCGCCTGAGCATTACGATCAGTGAAAATCGGTCCCTGTGCCCGTGCAATTGTTTTGGAATACTGGTTAAATTGCGTAAAACGGCTCAGCTCCTTCAATTCGATAGTGTAAAGATAGCCGCCATTTAGTGAAGTCGTTTGTGTACTGGACAACGGACGGACAACAATATCAAATCCCTGTCCTGCAGCCGCCATGGGTGGAATTACACCGACAACTTCGACAACCGCAGTATCAAGGCTGTCGATAAAACCTCTGGGATTTATGGCCCCGGCTTGGGGGACCTGTTGCCAGATATACTTTTCCAACTCCTGCCGGAGTTGCGGTGGACATTCACTCGACCCGGTGCCAAACAATCCTGCGACAATACCGAATCCCCGAACTGCGATTGCAGGAGATTCTACAATGCGGGCCAGATCAGCAATCGTATTGTCAAGATTGACTTCATCTTGCTCCGGTGTCCGCTGTGAAGACGTCGTACAAGAGGACAATAGACTGAACATTGCCGCAAACAATAAAAACAGGATATTTTTCATCGTATTAGCCCTTTCAAGCCGTTTTTCGATTGGCTTTTTAACGGACACAGGATTAGCATAGCATACGCAGATCGCCCTTAAGCGTCAAGTATATTCTATGGACAGAATACACATGCCAATCAACTACAACATATTGTGGTTTTGATGGACTACAAATATAGCCGGAAGGGGGTATTTTGATTCTCTTTTCTTAAACTTGAGATTTTTGGTTAACGAAAGTCTGACTTATGGAGTAATTTAATAAAATACGTGTTTGGATTTTTATTTAATAGATTAAAGCAATAATGGATATCAATAAACCTATAAATTCAGACCAATTTGTAAGACTTCTGACTCCAAATCAGAAGAGGATTCTGGCATTTATACTCTCATATGTCCCACGATATTCGGATGCCGAGGATATTCTGCAAAATACGCTTTCGATATTATGGAGGAAATATCAAGACTACAAACCAGGAACCGATTTTTTAGCCTGGAGTCTTACCGTTGCGCGGTATGAAATAATGCGCTATCTGCGGGACTGCAAAACAAAAGGGAAACTTCATTTTGATGAACGGCTCTACCAGATTATCGAAACTGAATCATCTGGCTGTCTTGACGCTTTTGACGACCGTCTTGATGCCCTCCGCAAATGTGTCAAAAAACTGCCGACAGATGACACCCGGTTGTTGAAAATGAGATATGAGCAGGAATTAACATTTGTTAAAATCGGGCAGAGGTTGGGGTTGTCTTCCGTAGCCGCCTTTAAAATGATCGGAAAAATCCACGATAGACTGGTTCGTTGCATTCGCCTTCATGCCGCGGTCCGGGAGGAGGCATGACTCAGGATAACAAAAAAAGCTCCGAATGGATTCCCTTGTTTCTTGCTTCTATGGAAGGAACTATTTCCAATGAGGATTTCAGCGAGCTGAATCGTCTGCTGTCCCGGGATGCTTCTGCACGGGAATTCTATTATGATTTTATTGCATCCTACATCGGCTTAAATTGCCTCGAGATCCTTTCTGAAGCGAATGACGACGATGATACCGCTTGCCTTAGCCAAAAATTGTGGGATGAGCTTTCAGGGTGTGAATCAAAATCATCCGGGATGTACATACAAAAAGCTTACGCTGCACCGGACACAATACAGATCGATAAGGGCCAACGCCGCAGAACTGTTCACGATTTTAATAAGGTTACTCTTGTCACGGCGATTCTTTCTTTAGCGGCGGTCTTTTTCCTGCTGGTCTTTATTTACATTGGTCCATCACTGTCCGGTAAAGCAGTCGCCTCGTTGTCTGATACCTTTGAGACACAATGGGATGAATCAGCCGGTGCTGTCAGAAAAGGTATGCGCTTGGGAAGCTATCTGGGCCCCATGCTGCTCAGAAAAGGGGTAGCGGCCATTGTGTTCGACAGCAATGTCAGGGTGACCATTGAAGGTCCCGCAGAGTTTGAGATTCTCAATAACGACCGCATAAAACTCAGCTATGGACGTATTTATTCGGTGGTACCGCAGGAAGCGATCGGTTTTTCGATCCTGACTCCCAATGCACAGATTATCGACCTTGGCACTGAGTTTGGCGTGCAGACCGATCTCTATGGAAACACCGAACTGCATGTTTTAAATGGAGAAACGACGCTCCTTGCCGGTCATGAAGGCGAAAAAATCAGTATGTCGGTTTCGCAAGGACAGGCCAAAAAAATATCTGATACGGTAATATCAGAAAGAAACGAAGACCGTATCTCGATTGGCCGGCTTATCGTTTCGGATATCCCTGTCAAAACAGACTTATTCGTTCGGAAAATTGATTCGAATACGAATTTTAAATGGCGGGGACAGAAAACAATTGATTTGGCCGATATGGTAGGCGGGGGAGACGGTTTTGGTTCAGGTCGCCTTGAAGCAGCCGTAAATCCTCAAACGGGTTCCCTGGCAAGCTATCATTCAGAAGATCGGCAGGGGGATGGTCGATACGTCACAACAACGTGGACACCGTATATCGATGGTGTCTTTGTGCCTGCAGGGCCAAACCAGACAGTCAGTTCCAAAGGTCATCGCTTTGTGGAATGCCCTCCGACCAATCATATTTTCTACTGTGAAATAATTAATGGAACCGGTAGAAATTTGAATGATTTTCTGATAGGGGGCGGGCCGCTTGGTCAATTGGGCGGCCGCTTTTACGGTACATTGGACTACCCGTCCATTTTCATGCATGCCAATGTCGGGATCACATTCGATTTGGAGGCCATTCGTTCCGGCCTGCCTGAAATGAAAATAGATCGATTCATCGCCGATGCGGGATTATCGTCGCAATCACCGCGGGAAAGCAATGCAGATTTCTGGGTGCTTGTCAATGGCAGCATCCGTTTTTCCAGAAGGGGAGTTCAAAGCAGAGCAGAGCTTTTCCATATCGACATGAAATTGGATAAGACAGATCGTTTCCTCACACTCGTTACTACGGACGGCGGAGATGTCGATTACCCCCAGACCCTCTACGGACGAGCAACTGATTCGGATTGGTGTGTCTTTGGCAGACCTGCACTGGTTCTTGTCGCTGCCGACTAATGTTTTGGGTCGGTGCCGGTTTTTACTGAAGCCCCAGCCGAGCCGCTTCCTCTTCCAGACCATACTGTTTCATCTTCTTGTACAGGGTCGTCCGGTTGATATCCAATGCCTTGGAAGTCTCCTGCCGATTCCAGTGATTAGCCTCTAATGCCGCCCGCAAAATCGCTCGCTCGGGTCCTTCCAGGGCCTGTTTTAAACTCTGCCCTTTGCGATATTGACCGGTGTTGGCGGAGTCAAAATGTTCACGTATCGCTGTCGGCAGATCGTCGTCGTCGATCAGGGGACGCTTGCTCAGAAGCACTGCACGCTCTATGACATTCTCCAGTTCACGAACGTTGCCCGGCCAGTGATAGGCCTGAAGGCATTGCATTGCCTTATCCGTCAATCCACTTTTGGTGCGTCCATGCATCCGGGAGTAATACGCAAGAAAATGCTCTGCCAGCAGCGGCACATCCCCCATACGTTCCGCCAGTGAAGGCAGTACGAGACTGACAACATTAATCCGGTAGTATAAATCCTCGCGAAATTGCCCCTTGCGCACCATTTCAGCCAAATCATGGTTGGTCGCCAGAATCACGCGGACATCTACATTGATTGTTTTATTGCTTCCGACCGGTTCAAATTGCTTTTCTTGCAGCGTTCGAAGCAGTCGCACCTGAAGTCCCGGAGATGCCGTCCCGATTTCATCAAGAAACAGAGTTCCCTGATTGGCGGCCAGAAATTTACCTTCTTTGTCGCGAACAGCTCCCGTAAATGACCCCTTGACATGTCCGAATAATTCGCTTTCAAGCAGCGATTCCGGCATTGCACCGCAACTGACCTCTACAAATGGGCCGTTTTGCCGCGACGAACGATAGTGAATGGCCCGCGCCAGCATGCTTTTGCCCGTACCGCTTGGCCCGGTCATCAGTATAGTTGTCTTGCTGTCCGCCACAGCCTCAATCAGTTCAAAGATACGTGCCATCTTATAGTCCTGACTGATGACGTTATCAAGACTGTACTTGTTTTCAAGCTGGCGCCGAAGTTGTTGATTCTCGTCCATCAGTGCCTGTTGACGGGAGGCCCGTTCAACGGCCAGCAGTAAATCGTCATCGACGATCGGTTTGGTCAGATAATCATACGCCCCTTTTTTTATGGCCTCCACTGCGCTTTCAATGGTACCGTAACCCGTAATCAGAATCACCACCGTTTGAGGATAGTTTTCGCGGACAAAATCCAACAGATCAAATCCGCTGCTGTCCGAAAGATTTACATCGCTGAGCATTACCGAGAATTGGCGTTGACTCAGTGCTTTTTTCGCCTGAGCCGCAGACTTTGCTCCTGTTATCGTATATCCTTCAAGTCCCAAAAACTCGCACAGCGAATCCAGAATGATCGCGTCATCATCCACCACCAATATGGAACCCTTATCGCTCATCATAAACCTCAATAGCTTTTATTTTCTTGAAAAGACACTATTTCTCCGGCAGCATTACTACAAACTCGCTGCCGCGGTCAATATTGCGTGCCCTGATTTGGCCGCCGAGTTTATTCAAAATATCCCGACAGATCGCAAGTCCCAATCCTGTACCTCGACCGGCCGGCTTGGTTGTAAAAAAGGGTTTGAAGAGGTCCTCAGCCAATGATGGATCAAAGCCGCCGCCTGTATCTCGAAAAGCCGCCTGCCATCCGTCCGCTGTTCTAGCCAAACATACGGTAAGAACTCCTGTTCCACCCATAGCGTCCGCCGCGTTTTTGATCAGGTTGCAAAACACCTGAAAGAGAGCCTCACTTTTAACCGGCAGGGCAGAGCCTTCATACTCCCGCACGAATCGTACCTCGATGCCTTCAAGGACACCTGCCATCGCAGCAAGTGCGTCATCGGCCACTTTGTCCAGAGCCTCTTTTTCAAAAGGCGCAGGAATCCCCCTTGAAAACTCCAGCATCTCCCCGACGATCCTGACCATCCGCATCAGCCCGTCACGGCATTGCTGAAGGTATTGTTTTGCCTTGTCAGGTTGGGTCTCCAGTCCGCGTAATGCCAGATTCACATACCGAAGAATACCATCCAGAGGATTGTTCAGCTCGTGGGCTACCCGGCCGGCGACCTTTCCCATCGTTGCCAGTCGCTCGGTTTGAGCTGTTTCACTGAGCAACGCCATTTTATTCGTGACATCATTTACGATTAATCCCCCCCCGACGATTGTCTTATTCTCAGGGTCATAGACCGCTGCAATGATCATATCAAGCAAATACGTGCAGTCTTGCCTTTTGACCTTTACCGCATCAAACCGAACAGTTTGACCGAGGGTAACAACAGATCGGATTATTTCTGTCCAGTTTTTCCAGCCGTGAACGTCTGCTGCCTCAGATAATAATATATCAATGCGGGATTTCATTGTAAAATAGTGGATTGAGGGGGGAGTATAATCGATAATTCGAAGCTCGCAATCGAACGAAATTATTCCTTCTCGAGTCGAATCACACAATGATTTTGTTAGGCTGTTGAAAAAAAGCCCCGACTGATCCGTATTTTTGTCAAAATTGTTTATTTCAGGCAACAATTAATCACCTTAAAACAATCATTTTTAATACGTGAAGACTTGATAGTGATATTAAACTGAAATTGATGTAGTTTGTCAACGTTTGAGTTGAAAATTATAATCAATTCTTTTAAGCCTAAAAATCGCTTATATTTTAAAAATAATGAACTATTTCTCTGGAAAAACGAATAAATATTACAAAAATATAAAGGTAAAATTGCATATATCTGAGAATAGATAAAAAAAATCTAAAAAATCGTTGATATATATCAACATTAATAGACCTAATGACGATAATAAAATAGAGCGATAAGTTTTTTTGGTGTCTCTTAAGTCCCGATAGATGAGGGCTTTAAATAAGCATAGTTTTGTTCACGGAAGAAAGGATCGGTGTATTGGTATGAAACCTGCTTATGATGTTTCGGATGGTTATTTAAACTCATTTGAAACGGAGACTTACGAAATGGATCGTGAAAGAAGGAGAAATCGCCGAAGACCTCTTGAGCTATCGGTGTATTGTCAGAAGGTCGGCACTACGGATGGCCGTTTCTTTAGCGGCAACACTGTTAATGTCAGCCCCGGCGGACTGTTGGTCTCAATGCCGGGGTCGAGTTTACGCGATGGCGAATTGGTCAGCGTCGAGATGGCGGTTCCCCAGACGGACGGGTTTGTTGAAAACGGCGGTAAATTATCCAGTTATGCCAGGGTGGTACGCATCGATGATTCTCAGCAAAAAACAGGCAACACTAAAGAAGTAGCCTTGGAATTCTGTGAATCGCCGCGATTTCGTTTTTAGTGTCCGATTCAGGAAAAAATGAAAACATTATATTTGCTTCGCCCACAAGCCGGCCGAGGGGTCGGCTTTTTTTAATCCTTTCAATGCCATTGACATTTTCAACGCAGCTTTTAAAATCCAAATGATGCGATTATGGATAATATCTATTTTGACATTGCTGTTGCCGATAGTAGGCTGTACAGAAAAACAGACTTCTCCCAAACAGCCCTCTATTGAAGGGCTTACATTGGAACAGTTGCGTGCTGATACAGATAATGAGCCGATTCCGGCTTTTCTTTTTGTCATAACAACATTTCTTGTCGATCAATCCCAGGCGGAGAATATTTCCGTATGCTATGAAAAATTACTTCAAAGAAGCATTCGCTTTCTGGATCAAAGAGCCTTTCAGGCAAACGGTTTTAATGCTTCATTGGGAACGGGGATTCAGGCCGGGCCATTATTCGAGTGTCTTACGCGGATGGGGGCGATACGCCTTGGCCAGACGACGCTGGTCGTGGAACCCGGTGCGGAAATCCCATTTACCCAGGCACCGATCAACCAGGAGCAAATCGTAAAATATTCAGCAGCGGGAGGCGAACTAACATCAGTCTCACTTCAAAATGGGGATATTGGGTGGATGCTGACCGCCCGTCCGGACCCCGAATCGCCATTACATATCCATACGCGGATTCAGCCGGTGTTTACCCCACGGGGATTGTTGAATTGGCCGGGGGCACAGCGATATATTCAGAAAATGTCGCATCGTTTTGAAGAGGGCCGTTTAGATGTGTCGTTGCGTGACGGGGACTTTATCATACTTGCTGTCAAAGATGCTGCCAATAGAGACCTGGCTCCGTTGGAACAGTTTCTTTTTCTCCAGTCCGGGGCCAAATCCAAACTGCGTCTTTATGTCATCATGTGTGTGAAAGCAGAAGCCTGATGACAAATACAAATGCGCAGGTTGCAATTGTGCGGTGTACAGAGTATTCACCCGCTGCGGTACGACAGGCCGTAAGACGGTCATTTACATTACTGGGGGGTATAAATCGTTTTATTCGTCCCGGCTGGCATGTCCTCATTAAGCCCAACCTTATCGTTCCGGTCGGGCCGCACGTGCCCGCACAGACACATCCAGAGGTCATTTATGCCGTTGCAGCACTGGTCAAAGAAGCGGGGGCGATCCCCTTGGTTGGAGACTCCCCTGCATGGCAGGATGTGAAGGCATGTCTTGCTGCATTGAATGTGGATAAACGCCTTCAGGCACTGGGGGCACAGATCGTTCAACTGGATCGGCCCATACGAACCGGGATCGAAGGCTCATCGATCGGAATAAGCCGCGTTGCCTTGGAGGCTGATACCATCATCAATCTGCCCAAGCTCAAAGCCCATCAGCAGCTCGGTGCAACATTTGCCGTCAAAAATATGTATGGATGTGTCGCAGGTAAGGAGAAAGCTTTCTGGCACTTTGCAAAAGGTCATTCGTATGAATCCTTTTGCCGTATGCTTATTGGTATTTACCGCCGGCTTTGCCCTGTGGTCAATCTTATCGACGGTGTCGTTGCAATGGAAGGGGCCGGACCCATCCGCGGAAATCCAAAAACGATCGGAGCTTTAATAGCGGGACGTGACCCGATTGCTTGTGAAAATATATGTTGCCGTCTGATAAATATGGATCCCGCCTCTTTGCCCATCCTGCAAACCGCAGGAAAAATGGGATTTGGGGTTCAATGGGATGAAAGCATTGAAACGGTTGGAGACGAATGGCGATCACTGATTTGTAAAGATTTTACACCCGCCGTTCAGACTCCTTTGCGTTTTTCATTTTTGCGAATTTGTAAAAGTACGGCCCGCCAGGGGCTTTTACTTTGCCGAAATGTGTTTCGAAAACAACCGTCACAAACGGACGAATCAAGTCGGTCTTAATCATATTCCCCGGATG
>CAZYQN010000001.1:179967-183737 GCA_964649955.1 uncultured Pirellulales bacterium | reverse complement strand
AAACAACCGTCACAAACGGACGAATCAAGTCGGTCTTAATCATATTCCCCGGATGTTGTGCCCTTATTCAGAAACCAGCCAATTCTCAATCAGTACCAGCAGGTCAAGCATATCAACAATGCCGTCGCCTCCGGCCGGAGCAATATCCGCCGAAGGCGTACCCGGCACTCCCAGCCATTGGGCCGAAAGGATAGCAAAATCATTCGCATCGACCAGTCCGCCTTTGCTGATATCAGCGGCGTTATAGTGACGGTCAAACTCTGCATAGTTCAGCAGCCCGGTCGATTTCGTCAGAGTGAAACGCAACACCTGTTCGCCGCTGTCCAGATAAACATCCTGCACAACCGTACTCTGCCAATTGTTCCATCCGTTGGTTTTTGCAAGTTCGAATACCGCCCGTATTTCCCCGTTAATCGTTAACGTCAGTTCCTGTGCGGTAAAATTGCTCGTATGCCGTACAACGATTTTATAGAATCCCGCAACCGCCACATTACAGGTGTATTCGAGCCATTCTGCGGCAGTGACATACACGCCGAAGCCGGCGTTATTATCGGTAACAGACAGAATATCAACAGACTCATCCGGGCGATAATAACCGTAAGCATTTTGACTTGTTACATCAGAGTAAGAAATATCCTGGCCGCCGATATCATAATCTTCAAATTCTATTCTGCCGGGGATTTCAAGCGGCGCCCCCGGATAAGGCAGTTGTGTCTGAAAGGCAATCCAGTTCAGGCAAAAACCGCTGCCTATAAATTCCAATTTTAAAATGGCGTTAGTTTTTTCGGGAAGGATGATCCCTGCCGACAGAAGTGTTTGATAACTGTCTTTTCCGCCGGTGTCCGGCACATTGAAAGTTGTCAGCAGTTCCTCATCCAGCCAGACAAGTATCTGCCCGCCGGCCTGAGAGGAGGCAACACGTACATAGAAGTCGGTCTGAACGGCTGCACTGTTCACGGTATACGTCAGCCACTCGCCGTTCTCGATAGTATCAATTGCATATCCTGTCCCGCCGTCTGTAATATTGACAATGTCTACGTTTTCGCTGGTGCGGGACTGCCCGCCGGCATTGCCCGATGTTGTGTCAAAATAGGTTATACCTTGTCCTCCTACATCGAAAAACTCAGCTTCGATCTTGCCAGGGAGTGTACGCACCTTTCCCTCATAAGGATACGGAGCGATGGTCACAGTTGACTCGGCTGAATAGCGGGTTTCATTGTTGTAATCACTCACATCGCGTGCCTTGACACGGTAGCTGTTTACAAGCTCTGTAACGTATGAATCGATATAAACAGGACTGCTTTGCCAGCCGCTGTCGTGTCCGCCGCCCGAAACACACTCAAAATAATATTCTACATCGGAGACCGCATTATCAATCGCGGTCGCAGCGGACATCGTAATAATGCCGAAACCGCCCTCATAAGGTTCGACCTCCCAAACCATCGGATCGGGACTTGGCGGTGTAGTATCCGGTTCCACAAAGAATACGATAGAAGGGTCGCCCAGCAGGGTCATTCGGGTGGCATTGGGCGTATAGATATAATTCTGCTGTTTGGCATTGGACAGTGCAAGGCCGCAGCTTTGTCGATTAACCGTCAAATTGCGGGAGTAGCGATAAGCCAGCGAACCGATACTTCCCTCGACAGTATAGTTGGTCTGGCCTATATTATAAAAGCTGTCCCGTGTTGCCCCGACCGTTGTGATGGCCCCACGCTGAAGAAGACGAAATGCCAGATTAGCCGAATTTTCAGGCCATGCATTCTGACACGAACCCTCATAAACAACGCTCGGATAATTGTCATTAAGACGATAGATATTACTCGTATCAATAATATTATCTGCAAGCGTCTGATTCCCGTGAGTCAGCCATACAACCAGGCCGTACGGCTGGCTGCCCCATTCAGTGGCCGGGTAACGATTGGAAAGCAGATATTCCGGTGCCGGGCTAAGACCATAAGTTTCATCGTAGATGCGAGTCGAGGCAATGCTGTTTGGGGCCAGGCATAGGTTTTTAATCTGTTCTCCGCATTGGTAAGCCGGCGTCGTCTCATCCAGAGGAACCATCGGCAGAAGCGCATTGCGGCGCCACAAAACCTTTTGGGAATTCTCGTAGTTGATCGTCTTTTGCAGAATCGCATCGAGAATAGAAATAGTGCCATAGCTGGGAATGCGTCCAACTACAACTTCCCAATACTTATCCCATCCGCTGGTGCTGGACAAATCCCAGTACAATGCATCGGTCGGCGCAGAGCCTCGCCCGTCATCATACCATCTCATCGGAACATCACCGCTGTCCGGATTCGGATTGCCGATCAGCAGCACATAAAGAATATCCAGCGAAACATAATTAGCCCTCAGCCAGGTGCGAATATTAGCTGCACCGGTCGGACCGGTTCCTCCGCCCCAATCTGTTTCTGTACGAACCATGACATTCCAGCCGCGGGATTGTTTGTGCGCGACAAAATTAGCCAGCACCGTCGAAGTGTTGACAATTGTATTTGTCGTAAGTATCAGGTATCCTTTTGAATTCACACCGGCAATGCCAATGTCTCCCTCCTGCGTTGTATCGGCGGCAGGTACCAAGACAGCATCTGTCTGAACTTCATCCTCCGAAGCCGCATCGTATTCGCTCGCCGCCGCAGTAAAATTCACTGCGATATCACGGACACGCTGCCGTCCCTGTCGCCCATGATTGCCGCCTTTTAGCTTCAACATTGTCTCAGCCTTCTTTCCTTTACGCCGGGCATAATCAATAACAACCGTCGCGCTGACTAATTCTTTAAGCTCGCCCGTAACCGGGTTGTATCGTACAAGAGGTACAGCAATTTCTGCAAGCTGCCACTGGTGCAATTGCCCCGTATGGATCCGTCGTACGGCATCAAACGGCCAGAAAGCATTGCTGTCATAAACGGACATATCCCGTCCGTCTTCAAATACCTTGCCCTCCGGCCAGACAATGATCGGAGTACCGTCTTCATCCCACGTCCCCATTGGAGCTGCCGGTTCGATATCCCAAATTCCGTCAATAGCCCTGTATTGGGGCTTTTCCAGCCGCACGCTGATGCTGTCAGGATTTGTATTAGGAGCCAATAGGACTGTAACCTGCTGCCAGGGTATATCCGGCTCTCCTGTTTCGCTTCTGAAAAACGCTCCCTCTGCAACAACTTTTACGCCCCCGGCCTGCCCGTCAACCATAACAATGGATTCAGTCTGAATAGGCATTACCTCTTTGTAAGGAGTGCTAAGAGAAAGTGTTCCGGCATATCCCGCAGAAAAAAACAAGCTATTCATCAGTACAATACTGATGAAGCTCCGCAAGTTCATGATTTCTTTTGAAACAATTGCCATCTATATATCCTTTTCTATCTTCTTGCTCTTGCAAACTCACATTCCTCCATTGTTATGGCTTTTAGCTGGGATTAATATCGGCATAATTTGACTTCACTGTAAGGCTAACATTATCCATAATATGATGAAACAAAAAGGCGAAATAAGACCATAATCCTCATTTATAGAAAAATATCGTTCAGACCTCAGAAACGATACTGCAAAACTTTTTTTTAGTACATTACTGCTTGTTTTGATACACCCATAAGAACTACGTAACTCACTTTATAATTATAGAGTCAAAGAGAGTGAAATTTAGCAGAAATCCTGTAAATAGTAAAAATATTCAAGTGATTATCGGAACAATGCTGAAATCTAAAGAAATGCTAAAACCCCGACTATAAACTTACCTTATCTGTTTTTATTTATAAACCGGGCAATAA
>CAZYQN010000001.1:89427-179867 GCA_964649955.1 uncultured Pirellulales bacterium | reverse complement strand
AAAACCCCGACTATAAACTTACCTTATCTGTTTTTATTTATAAACCGGGCAATAAGCATTGCCGCTGCAGTATCTCCCGATACATTTACCATTGTCGCCGGCGGATCGACAATAGTCCCGAGCATGGAAATAATCGGCAATGCTTCTGGCCCGAAGCCGTACATCGACACGATCAGCATTTCCCCCAGAAAACCCCCGCCAGGAATGCCGCTCATAACAGTCCCGCTCAGCAGGGCGATACCGATAGCGGTCGCATACACCTCGATCCCCGAGAAGTCCCTTCCGAATAGGGCAAACAGTACGGCAATTTTAAGGATTGCCGCCAGGCATGAGCCGTCCATATGAATCGTTGCCCCCAGGGGAAGGACGATTTTTCGTACATCTTCCGGCACTCCGATACGCTCGGCTGCCTCAAGATTGGTCGGCAGGGCGGCAAGACTGCTGCCCGTCCCCCACGCGGTAATCGCTGCCGGAGGAATATGCGTCCAGAATAGCCTGAATCCCCGACGTCCCCCGGCCAATAGCGCATAACACGAAAATCCGATTATAAAATACCCCAGGGCTACCGGGTAATAAATTACAACAGCACGAAAATACGTGCCAATCAATTGAGGCCCGAAGACTCCCACTAAATATGCAAAATATGCTCCCAGTCCAATCGGAGCGTATAGCATAATCACACGAATCAGCTGTGTCATTACCGCCGCGCCGGAAATGAGAAACTCACGAAACGCTTTCCCTTTTTCCCCGGCAGTATGCGCAGCAAGTCCTGTTAAAATTGCAAAAACGATAAGCGCAAGCATGTTCTGACGGGTCAGCAGATATTGAAAATCATCTACGGTAAGCGTTTTAACGATACGCTCACCCATTCCCACAGATTCTCTCTGCATGGTTTCAGTGAGTTCAAGCGTCAACCCCCGGGCCGGATCGAATCCCTTGACTGCCGCCAACATCACAATTGCGGCGATTAGCCCGGTGAACACAAATACCACGAGCATCCATCCCGCGATTTGCCCCATACGCCCGAGGTTATCACTGGCGGCAACCGTTGATGACAACGAAAAAAAGATCAGGGGTATAACGGCTGTATAAAGCAGGTTAAGCAGAATGACCCCAAACGGCTTTACCGCCGAAGCATCCGGCCCGAGCCAAAGCCCAAGTCCTGACCCGGCTCCGACTGCTCCGATCAGAATTAGCGTAAATCGCCATTGTTTCAAGGTTGCCGTTATTCTCATCATCGATTGGCCGGATAAAATGCTTGCTATAACCGAAACACGGAATCGTCAATGATCTGTCCGCAATAAATACAGGCCGAATGACGCCCCGCAACAGTCCGTCCGCACTGTGGACACTCGACTGCCTTGCGTACGTTCTTGCCGTCAAGAGTTCCGTCTCGCATATCAATCTCATAGAGCTTTTTGTGTAGTTCTTCGATGGTCAAACCCGTTTGTTGACTCAATAGTTCCCATAAGGCCTCACAGATCATAAGTGTTTTGGCAAGATTCGCTTCCAAAACCCTGACGGATTGTGCTGCCTGTGCGGCCCGACTGGATGCACGGGATGCATCCTTGGAAGCCATTGACACAGACATTGATTCTTGTGCCGCAGCATGAGCCATCCCGAATAATCCCATCATAAGTTGCCCCTTTCAAAAAAAAATGGTTACGATTTTCTTAATACTCTAAATCTTCCTTAAGAACAAGGGAAAATCTGAACACTCTTTCTCTTCTTAGGAGATGCTGTTTTGATATCAATTGATTAAACGTTAAGTTTCTTCTTCCAATGGTCGAGTAATTGCATGGTTTATGCTATAAACCTCAGCAGATTAAAGATGGCGACTTAAAAAAGTTTTTTTGGAACATTACAAGATATGCCATATCGTTATCAAGGAAGTTATAGAAGGAAATGTCCAATGGACAAAAAAACAGTATTATTTGTAGATGATAATCGCAGCATTTTAAATACGCTTGAACTGGGTTTGATGGGCCAGCCTTACGAAAGATTGTTTGCTGCAAACGGCCCGGAGGCCTTGGAAATACTCAAAGAGCAAAAGGTTCACGTCATTGTTTCCGACTTGCGAATGCCTGAAATGAACGGCTTGGAATTGCTCCGCATCGTGAGGGAGCAATACCCTCAAATTGTAAGAGTAGTGCTATCCGGCTATACACATATTTCAACCTTGCTGCACGCGATTAATCAAGGACATGTCTATAAGTTCATTATGAAACCTTGGAAAATTGAAGATGAATTCAAGCCAGCTATCCTTGAAGCCTTGGGATATTATGATTTTCAAAACCAGATGGTAAGTACAAAGATTTAGCCATATCTTTCCGATTGATTCTATCTTGTTTTCGGGCCTTTTTTTAGTTTGATAACCGCCAAACTTACGGTAAAATGGCCTCACTTGGATGTTCCGGATTTTTTACCACAGTTGGGAGTGTTTATATGACAAGGCAGAATAGATGGACATATCTGGTGGTGGGGATTGTATTGTTTGGGATGGGTTGCTCTGGTATTCCTTCAGGGGTCACTGTAATTGAAGATTTTGACCAGAATCAATATTTGGGCAAGTGGTATGAAATTGCCCGGCTGGATCATTCCTTCGAGCGGGGCCTATCCCGCGTCACGGCAGAGTACACATTGAGACCCGATGGCAGGATCGATGTTCTTAATCGTGGATATAATCCCGCCAAAGACGCCTGGCAGGAGGCACGGGGGATTGCACGCCTGGCGGGCGATCCTAAAATCGGCAGTCTGAAAGTTAGCTTTTTTGCCCCTATCTGGGCCGATTACCATATCATCGCCCTGGACAAAGACACTTACCAATATGCAATGGTAACCAGCAGTTCCCGCGATTATTTGTGGATATTGGCACGCACCTCCGCGCTGGATGAGCAGGTTTTAAATGAGTTGCTAAAAAAAGCGGCCGAGTGGGATTATGCTGTAGATAAATTGATCTATCCGGAGCACAATTAAAAAAAGGCGGCCAATGCGTGCAATGACATTCTTCTTCATACCGATAGCCTATATCGTCGGTCACATCGTAGTAGGCTGTCTGGCCGCATACTGTCAGGCGGACCAGGAAAGACCTCTCCGTCTCCCTCCGGAAGACATCGGACGTCCGCTTCAGGTAAAATTATTCCGCCGCTCTGTGAATATGGTTCTGTATTTCTCATTGTTAACAATCCTCTGTGCGGCGTTATATTGGGGATTGCCTCGCACAACGAATTTGAATACCATTCGCTTTCCTGTCGAAGATCGTTTTTGGTTAGGATTGATGACAGGTATTTCGGTTTACAGTATTATTGGCTATTTGCGGGAGTACATTTATGTTGACAGCGAGAGAATCGAAATACAGGGCATCCTTTGGAAGTGTCATATCGACGGTGACGAGATCATTGATTTGGTAATGGCACATGATGTGATATTCATGCGGGCAACCGGCAAACTGCTTCCCGTTATTCTGTGGGACTATAAAAATATTAAAGAATTATATGAATTTTTGTGGGAGGTCCGTTGGAGAAACAGTAAAATAGCTAACAATGAATTGAGTTCTTAACTGTCGAGTTGTTTGTTATAAAAAGTATTCGAAGTAAACGTATAAGGGTTGAAGATTAGAAAGGATTGCAAAGATGAGCAAGCGATGGACACGGTTCTTGGCGGCAGCAATGTGTACAGTAATGGTTATCTTGTCAGGCTGCGGCGGCCCGAAATGGACCTGCAAACAGGTCAATGAGCAATTGGCCGTATCGAAGAGTACGACCGTTCAGCCGGTTCCGCGGGGCGATGATTGGTGGACAAAACGTCAGGCTTCTGTCAATGAGCAGGTCAAGAAGGGCAACGTTGATCTGCTGCTGCTGGGCGACTCTATTACGCATGGCTGGGAAAGTCAGCCGGCCCTGTGGGAAAAATATTTCGGCAAATGGAATACCGTCAATGCCGGTTTCAGCGGTGACCGCACTCAACATGTCCTCTGGCGGCTGGACAACGGCAATATCGACGGCATTCAGCCCAAAGTTGCCATGATAATGATTGGTACCAATAACTCCAACGGTAACGATAACACCGCCGAAGAGATAGCCGAAGGCATCGCCGCCATCGTGTGCAAACTCCGCACGGAATTGCCAAAGACAAAGGTACTCATTCTGGCGATCTTCCCCCGAGGCACTCAGGAACAGCGCAATGCCAAAACAGGGGCAACATACAATCCTCAATGGGCTAAAAATGACAAAGCCAGTCAGTTGGCCTCAACGCTGGCAGATGGTAAAAATGTCTTCTATCTGGATATCAACAAAGCCTTTCTTGACGATAAAGGCGTACTAACGACCGAAGTAATGCCTGATCTGCTGCACCCCAAAGAGAAAGGCTACCAGATTTGGGGTGATGCAATTACCCCGATGCTTGAAAAGCTGATGGCAGGCAAATAGTTCAAATTGTTAAATCCCGACGACTGCAATACCGAGTTTGTCGGCCAGAGCAAGCGTGTCTGGCTTGTCAATAATGATGGTTTTATCTTTCTCGACAGCCAGACATGCTGCTCCGCATCGCTTAAGATTTTCAATCGTATCCGGACCGACACAGGGAACGTCGAACCGCATATCTTGACGCGGTTTTGCAGACTTAAGCAGAGTCCAGCCGCCTTTTTTACAGAGTTGCCCGGCCCGCAAGATCATTTCGGCCGTGCCTTCGATGGCTTCAACCGCGATGATTTCACGCTCGCGCACGGCAATGGCCTGGCCGATATCCAGCCGCCCGATCTCCAGTACCATCGGCCACCCGAATTCGATATCCGCCCTTACCCCGGCCGATGGCTGTGTCCGTGTCATGACTCCCTCGTGAGCCATATGCTCTTTGCAATACATAGTCGAATCCTCCAGGATTATTCCGCCGGAGGCGAATTCTTCGGCGATAGCATTTAAAACGGAATCATTGCGTTTGTCTTTGCCGCGAAGGCGAATATACCAAATACGAATGGCCCGCCAGTCCGGCAGATATTTAAGGAGACGCCACGGCGTATAAATACGGGTCTTGGCAACACGGCCAACCATAATCGCGCGACTCACTCCGCGACGACGCAGTTTTCGCATCCACCCGCCGGGTCGGGCAATGGCACCATAAAAAAAATCATCCACATGTTCGGTCAGTTCGGGGCTGGCACTGTCCGTCAGCCCGATGCAAACCACTTTCAAGCCGGCTCGGCGTGCGCCATCGGCAACCAGAAAAGGAAGCCGTCCTTCGCCTGCAATTAATCCCAAAACCCCCGTCTCGGTCTTATTCATCGACACTGCCAAGTTTTTCAACCTTGCGTTCGAGGTCTTTGATTTTCTTTTTTATCTCGGGCAGATACTCGATCAAGCTGTATGCGCGGCGGGCTTTACCGGCGTCAATGGCAGGGGTTCCGACAATTGTGGATCCATCCGGCACATCGTTAATTACACCCGATTTGGCGCCGATTTTGACAAGATTACCGACCTTAATATGCCCGACAATTCCCGCCTGTCCGCCCAGCACACAGTGATGTCCCAAAATAGCCGAGCCGGCTACGCCGACTTGTGGAACTAACAAACAATGCGGTCCGACCTTGGTTCCGTGACCAATAGCAACCAGATCGCCGATTTTACTGCCTTTGCCTATTACGGTGTCATCCAGGGTGCCGCGTTCAATCGCACAGCCCGCTCCGATTTCGACATCATCTTCCAGAACAACGCGTCCGATCTGCGGAATCTTATGATGCTCTCCCTTATGTGTCGCAAAACCGAATCCATCCTGTCCGACAGAGGCGTTAGATTGCACAATTACACGATTTCCGATGCTGCATCCGTCATAGATCACTGCATTGGGATAAAAAATACAATCATTGCCGATCTCAACATTGGGCCCAACAAACACACCGGGATATAGATAGCAATTTTTGCCGATTTTCACATTGTTACCAATGGTTACATAATTGCTGACCTGCGTACCCTCACCCAATTGAGCCGTTGTCGCAATCACAGCATTACTGTTCGGTCCGATCGCCGGATGCTCACGATGGCCGTGCAGTAGGACCACCACCTGCATAAAGGCATAGTAAGGGTCTTCGGTAACAATCTGGACAGCCGAGGTCGTGACCGGCACTGATACCAGAACGGCTGCGGCCTGTGTCGTTTCAACCTTTCCGGCATATTTCGGATTACTCAGAAACGTTATCTGTCCGGGACCGGCGTTATCCAAGGTCGAAGCGGCGGATACCACGACGATTTCGCTTCCAAGAATTCGTCCACCCACATGCTGGGCAATTTCTTTTACGGTTTTTGTCTGCATTTTTGTCTTTTCTGCCTAAAAAGTCATATTTTTCGCAGATTATAGCGATTTACGGCAATTCGTCAAACGTCTTTGACAATTTTGCCGGTTAGTGCATTTCCCCGAGTCCCTCAAAAATTCGGACAACGTCCTCCTGACAGAAGGCATCGAATCCCTTCGGTTGTGCATGAAAAACAGTCACTGCCGGCCCTAAAGGCCGGTACAATGATGAATCCGTCGGACCGAATACCGGAATTGTTTTCTTACCCATCGCCCCGGCCATATGACTGATGCCGCTGTCATTGCCGACAAATAAATCTCCCTGCGATAACAATTGAAAGGTCTCAAGCAAACTTAAATTATTAAAAACAGGTGCTGTCTTTCGGAATTGCTCCTGAAGAGCGGGCGCAAAGCGTTCTTGTTCAGCCGGTCCGAACAGAAAGACCGGCACAAGACCCCGTGCGGTAAATACGCCGGCAAGGTGAAGAAAGTTATCGGGGTGCCAGCACTTGTGCCGTCCGCCGCTGCCCGGATGAAGGATTACAATGAAGGCATCGGGATCAATCGAAGCCGATTCGAGCAATTCCCGGCCTGCTGATTGATCGTCTGTGGTAGGAACCAGCCAGCAAACCTTAAGATCGATACTCGGCGTTTCGAGACCAAGCTGCTGTGCATAGTTTCGTATATAGAAAGAACTGAGCGGCTCACTGGTGCTTTGTACCGGCATCAGCGGAAGCAGTGTTACTTCCGCCGAATGGCTGCAATGAACAGTCATCAGCAGATTCTGTTCAAAAGCGGGATGGTCGGCACCGAGAAAACAGATAATGTATTCGTAACCGCTGAATACCTTGGTCAGCCGGTCTATATCTTCAAGTGAAAAATCAATCTGCGGCTCGAAAAGACGATACAGTGGTAAGGACTCTATCGGACGAACGTGGTCGATACTGCTTCGACACGGATAAAAACCAACCGCATCAAGACGCCCCATAAAGTGAACCTGCGTCATACTCAAGGTGTGTTTAAGGTATGCCGCCAGCGGCAGGGTCAGCAGGCAATCGCCGATAGCGCCGGAGTGAAGAATTAAACCTTTTTTAGGATTCGTACAGGAGTCCATCATTTTAAAGAGCCGTCTTTATCCAGCCCCCCCCGACAACCTGAAGGCCATATTCCGTGGATCGGTACATCACCGCCGCCTGTCCGGAAGTAATGGCAGAGACCGGTTCGTTAAATTCGATGCGCACCTGAGAGCCGTTGGATTCCGGAAACACCCGCCCGGCCGCGCCGCAGTGATTATAACGAATCTTGACAATAGCATCAAACGGTTCGGAAGGGATATCGGATAACCAGTTAACAAAATCAGCAATCAGAGCAGAATGGCACAAATCCGCCTTTTCGCCCAGTGTAATGGTGTTGTGTTCAGCATCAATCCCGACAACATACATCGGCTTGCCCATGGCGATACGAACCCCTCGCCGCTGACCGATGGTAAAACGGCAAATCCCCTCGTGCCGGCCCAGCACATTCCCGGCGGTATCAAGAACATCGCCAGCCCGGTTAATCTCAGGAGCCCATTGATGCAGTTTTCCAATATAGTCGTCGTCAGGAATAAAGCATATTTCCTGAGAATCTTTTTTATGCTCGGTCGGCAAGGCGAATCGGGCAGCAATGGTTCGTGTTTGTTCTTTTGTATACTCCGCCATCGGCAATAAAATATGCGGAAGTACTTCGCGACGAATCATTGACAGTACGTAAGACTGGTCTTTGGCGATGTTGTCAGCTTGATAGATACCATACTTTTCTTCGATACAGCGTATCTTTGCATAATGCCCGGTGGCAATAGACTGGGCCCCTTTCTCGACGGCAAATTCCCAGAGCCTTCCGAATTTGATCAGCCGGTTGCACAGCACACAGGGATTCGGAGTACGGCCCCGGCGGTATTCTTCACAAAAATACGAGATGATATCACGCTGAAAATCAGGACGTAAATCCAGGATATACAGTGATATTCCCAAGTGGCGGCATACCGACTCGGCATCCCGTTGAGCATGCAAAGCGTCATCGTGGGTAATCATATATACGCCGGAACAGACATAACCGGCTTCCAGCAGAAGGGCCGCAGCGGTCGAACTATCCACACCCCCGCTGACAGCAACCATTGCATGCGGAGCCGACATTGTCAATTGTCCTGCGGATAAATGACGATTCGATCATGCATCAGTGCGATGATGTCAGCACTTTGATCTCCGGTCAAATCGGAAACTATTAATTCCCTCGGTTCAACCATTCCCGAGGGAGCCTCGCCTTCAAAACTCTTTTGTTCAAACAGCTTAAACCGCGTTCCCTGAAGAATTCGAACAGTCTTGTCGCTGGTATCGTAGGTCAGAATGTCAAGATGGTTCTTGCGGTATTCCAACAAAACAATATCTTCCCGTCCATCCGAATTAACATCTCCTACGGCAAAGTGTGCATAGCGGCCGTCCCGGATTTTCGTTTCCCACGAAAACACCTGTTCAAGTCCAACGGGGGCTATTGTACCTGTTTGATGCAGGGGAATGACAAATGCAAATTTGTCTCCGTCAAACAGGATAAGATGGCGTCCTGCTCCATTTAGGTCTTCAAAGAAAATTTTTAACGGTCCGGATGAATTCCAACTGCCCACCGGCACTGTAGCATCAATGCGATAAGTACGATCGTCGGAAGGCTTAAGTATCTGGAGCTGCTGATTTTTTTTGTCCAGAAGGATCACTTCAGGCGTACCGTTGCTGTCAATGTCATACATGGCCGATGCAATAATTTCATCCTCCCGGCCGGCGGCATTGTATTGATCAAGGATGCTCCAGCCGGTATCTTTATTAAAAACCAGCGCCCGTGCATAATTTTGCTGACTTAATATAAGTTCCTGTTTACTGTTTTGGTTGGTATCCGCCGCCGAAAGGGTTTGCAGTGAAGCGGTCTTGATCAAGCCGGATTGACTCTGACGGCGGGCAACAGGCTCAAATATCCCCCTTTCCGTCTGACGTACCACCAGCGGTTCTTCATAGGCCTGAAAGATCAACACATCCATCAAACCGTCCTGATCAATATCCGCCGCTTTTATGCCCTGCGGATTTGATTGGAGTTGTTCAAGCTTGAAAGGATCGCCTTGGGGGACAAAAACCCCTTCAGAATTAGTTGAACATACGCCGAGGAACCGTACATCGCTTTCATTACGCCCCACATAGATACAGTCAACGCGATGGTCGGCATTGATGTCAGCCAGTGCCATCGCGACCGGTTCCAGCAATATCCGGACCGGCGACGGAAAGGTCATTCTGCCGTTTTCAAAACGGCTGATACCGATGGTTCGTTCCTGGATACTCAGCAATACAGCCTCATCGCAGCGGTCGCCGTCTATATCTGCTGCAGCGAGTGTTACGACATCGGCAAGTGCAGGAAAATCCTCTGGTGAAGTCAAACCCGTCGGGCTGTTCAGGAAAAGGGTGACTTTGGCTTCTCCGGGCCGACTCAGCAGCACATCGGAACGGCCGTCGCCGTCAAAATCTCCGCAGACCATATCCCGCTTTGCATTTTGGCCTGTATCCGCCAGCGGATAAAGCAGCAAGCCGAATTTATCTTCGTGGGTATCGTTATCAGCGGCGTTGCGCAGCATACTGCCGGACAGACGCCCGCTGATGCGCTCAATGGATAAGAAAGTCTTAGGTTTGTCAAGCAGTTCATAATCCGTAAACGGTTCTGTCTTGTATTGGATGACCGGGCCGAGCTGACCGTTGGGCTGACCAAAACGCACGGACAAGGGGCGAAGCCGATCATTGGTGACATAAATCAAATCATTACGGCCGTCGCCGTCAAAATCTTTGAGACGGACCTCAAAAATCTGGTAATTGGATGGATATTCCAGGGGATCGGCCAGGCTACCGTCCGGTTCCTGAAGGATAACCGAGATGGATTTCGCTCCGGCCAGTACGAGGTCATCCCGCTTGTCGCCGTTAATGTCGCCGCACGCCAGTGCTCCGCGACTCTTCAATCCGTCCCGGATTAATATCCGCTGCGGGTTTTGCCACTTCAGTTGATTCTTGGGGCCGGGAGCTTCCTGATAGAAGACATATAATCCCGGAGGATCGGCATAGACGGCAAGGTCAAGACGTCCGCTGCTGTTCAAATCGCCGCAGACCAGGCTGCCCGGCTGAAGTGTCAGCAGGAGATCCTGCCGCTCAAAACGTCCATAACCGACAAGTTCGTTGATTTGTTCTGCACGCTCTGAAGAAGGTGCAGAATTAGGATCGCTTTTCTGGATGAACAATTCGATCCGGCTTCTTTGGTTATTGACTACCGCAATATCACACAGGCCGTCACTGCTGAAATCACCGACGGTTAGACTGTGAATTCCGGAATCGGATTTAAGGATTTCAATCGTGCCGAATCCATAATAGTGCGACAGCGTAATGTCCTCTTCTGCGAATGCTGCCGAAACAATTGGTCCCGCCAGGGCCAGTGCGATACATATCAGCGTTTTCTGCATACAGACTCCTTCACAGGGATAAGGGTAATCATCACTCTACAACTCCCGTCCAAATCGATCAATCTTTTTTCTTCTCAAAAATTCCCTTAAGGGCTTCCCCGGCGCCCTTGCCGATATCGCCGGCACCCTCAAGGATTCCCTTTCCGACATCTGTGCCCTGTTTAAGTATATCCTGACCGATACCCAAAACGCCTTTGCTCAGATCGTTAATCATATCCAACGGCAGCAGTTCTTTTCCGTCTTCCATCACGCCGCCGGCTATCGCTTTCAGTATAACGCCGGTCAGTTGGGCAACATCGATTGTTTCATCGGTTCCGATATTATTTAATGTAATAGGGGACAGTTTGAATTTTATATTGTCCGCCCGTCCCGGGACCGGAAGCAGTTTGACGGCAACTTCGACACCATTGATTTGCAGTTCTTTAATCTTGAGGTTTTTAGACGACTTGGTATCTGTCTTAGAGGGAGTATCTGATTTCGGCAAACTATTGAGTATATCCTGAAGATTGTTGGTCAATCCTTTCTGTTCAATGGTCAGGCTGATGTTGTTAAGCTGTATTTTTTCCATTTCCACAGTATCACTCAGCAGACTTTTGACGTTTAATGCCATATAGGCATGATTGAGCGACAGCAACTGCGGGTTCTGGTACCCCTGAGGATTATCTACCTCGAGATTGTTCAGATTTAATTTTCCGCCGAGAATCGACAGCGAAATATCATCAAGGCGAACACCGACTTGCAGCGCTTTCCGGGCTCCCGTTTCAATGCCTGTTTTAAGCAGGCGGTCGCCGAAAATATTGATCATCAGTCCAATCGCTGCGATCAGGATCACTAAGCCGGTCAACAGTGATGTCAGAACTTTTTTTTCTTTTTTCATCATTCATAGTCTCCCTGTCTGTCACTTTTTCTTCTGAAGTAATACATCCTGCACTTCAAAGCCAAGCGATTTGGCCTTATGAGCATAGGCATAGGACTGTTCATACCGTCCGATACGATACCAGGAAATTGCCATACCATTATAAGCGGCGGCATGAGTCGGTTCAAGGGCAATAGCCTTCGTAAAGGATTCGATTGCGGCTTCGTGCTGTTCTTGCCGGGCCAACGCCACACCCAGATTATAATGCAGAGCGGCATTGGCCGGTTCGATCTCCAGGGCTTGCCGGTACATTTCCGATGCCTGTTGATACTGCTCAAGAGCCATCCATGCATTCCCGAGATTTTGAAGCGCCGCCGTCATTTGCGGATCCAGGATCAATACCTGCTGATAAGCTTCGATCTCCGAATGAATTTGGCCGAGGATATGATAGGCCTGTGCCATACCGAAATAGGCCTGCGCATGGGTCGATGCCCAAGCCAGGGCTGTTTGGAATGTTGAGAGGGCCAGTTCCGCTTCATTGCGGTCCAGATAGATCGTTCCCAGTCCCATTCTGGCTTCGATCAGACCGGGGTTGATAGAGAGGGCGGTTTCGAACTGCCTGATGGCGTCTTCAGTATTATTGGTTTGACGATAAATTTGCCCCAACAGAAGATAGCTGGAGCTTTCCTGCGGTTTTAGTGCTATGGCGGTCTTAAGCTGAGCGATAGCTCTTTCCGGCATGCCCTGTGCCTGATACGTCAAAGCCAGATTGCGATACGCTTCAATCGAATCGGAAGCGATGCTCAGAGCGGTTTTAAAACAGGATTCTGCCTTGCGATAATCTTTCATTTGAAGATAGGCTGTCCCCATGTTGTTAAACGTAATGACATCCTGTCCGAGAAGGGCCAGCGCCTGCTCATACTCGGCAATTGCCTGACGGTTCATCTGCCGTCGAAGATACATATTCCCCAGATTCGTATGGGCTTCACCTAACTGAGGAGCAAGTTTTACAGCTCGTTCAAGAGCGGCAAAACTTTGATCAAAGTCGCCGACTTGAGTGTAGCTGTTGCCTAGATTGTTAAAAAAACAACCCAGTGTCTGCCGTCGGGTCAGATTCTTCATATAGAGACTGTGAGGACGTACCGGGGGCTTGAACTTATCGATATAGTATTGGTCTTCGGCGAAAGCGCCCTTTGAGGTGGTTTCGACATTGTACTGTTGACGACCGTCATCATAACGCACAAAAAAATGCCCCGGCACGACAACGCCGTACATTGGCACCCCCAACCGTTCGGCGATGGCTAAATACAGAATGGAAAGACTCAGGCAATAACCTCGCTTGCGGACCAGGACCACATGTAAAAATAGATCTTCCGGATCATCTGCCGTCTCCACGGTAGCAAATCCCATCTCGTCGAACAAATACTCATTGATAACCGGCAGGGCACGGTAATCGGTGGGCAGATTTTTGGTTTTGAGCGTTTTTTGGATTGCTTCGGCCATCTCATCAATCTTTCGCCGATAGGAATGCAGTGTTTGCGGTGTGCCCCACTCTCGTGACAAAATAAGCGCAGCAGTTCCCAGGTCAATGTCTTCTTCCTGAAGGCGCAGCACACCGTCGATGGTAAGCGCCCGTAGGCCCCGCTTGTTTTGGTTGGCCAGAGCCGCCTGGGCCTGAGCAACCGGCAACAGCATACCAATAAAGATCACTGCCAGCGCGGTAAAACACCGACAGTCAGGACGGGCAGTAACGGGTAAAACACGATGTAACATAGGCAGCATCAACTCCCTCGACAATTATCTGTTTGATCGGGCTGGTCTGGCCCGATACGATGGAAACTGCTTTTTTTTTAACGCCCAGCAGATCGGCCAGGTAATCGACCAATAGCTTATTGGCCTTACCCTTCTCAGGAGGAGCAGACAGTCGTATTTTATACAGTCCGTCATGCATCCCGCAGAATACTGTGCGACTGCTGCCGGGAACAACCTTGACTCCGAACTGAGTGGAAGATGAACGGCTCATGTCAGTCATATCGGACAATTTACACATTTTCTCGAATATTCTGCCCGACTGCAAACTGGATATAGCGTTCGATCTGTTGGGCCAGCTCATTGAGAGATTCAAGCTGAAAATCCTGATAATGCCCCTGAACGAAGTCCCCGTTGAGCGTTTTTTTGAAGATTTTAACGCGAATGGCAGGCGAGGTACGTTTGGTCAGGCCAAAAGAGGTATTGCGATACTCCCACAGTTCAACCTTCCATTCTTCGCTGATAAAAACCAGACTTTGGCCTGTGTTGACGGCGGTTGGAAAGTAGTCATATAAAAGTCGTAATATGTCAGAATTAGCCATTGATTCGATCCATCTTATTATGATTCCGCATCTGCATCCGGCAACATTTAAGGATATTGTATCATACTATCCCTACTGACGCAAGGAGCCTGTTAATTCCTTCATAGAGCGAATCCCTTTTCTCACACAATAGTGCCGAATTCCCTCGACAATTCTCAAGGCACAGTCGGGCTGTTTGAACGTTGCCGTGCCGACAGTTACTGCGCTGGCTCCGGCGATCATAAACTCAATTGCATCCTCGCCGGTACAAATGCCGCCTCCGCCGAGAATCGGTATTCCGGCGGGTCGAGCCACCTCCTGATAGACCTTGCTGACCAGATAGACGGCAATAGGTTTGATAGCTGGGCCGCTTAAGCCGCCGGTTCGATTGGCCAGTACGGGCCGCCTGTTTTCAATATCGATAACCATTGCCGTAAACGTATTGACCATACTAAGTGCATCGGCTCCGGCCTCAACGGCTGCTTTTGCAGTCGCACAAATATCCGTCACTGTCGGGGTCAGCTTTACAATCAGGGGTTTGCCGGCACACACTTTTTTTACCTGGGAGGTGATCTGCTTGATCAATACCGGATCAGTGCCGAAACTGATGCCCCCTTGTTTAACATTCGGACAACTGATGTTCAGTTCCAATCCTGCAACCGCTTTTTCCTTTGCCAGTCGTTCAGCAACGGCGACGTAGTCCTCAATCATTTGGCCGGCAACGTTGACAAGGATGACGGTATCGAGGTTTTCCAGAAGCGGAATTTTTTCCAGGATGAACCGCTCCAGGCCGATATTTGCCAAACCGATCGCATTGAGCATTCCTGCATCGGTTTCTACAATTCGCGGTGTTGGATTGCCTTTACGCGGTAACGATGTAATGCTCTTGGTTACAACCCCGCCGATTTGTGAAATGTCCATAAACTCCAGTAATTCTTCGGCATAACCGCATGTTCCGGAAGCCGTCACCACCGGATTGGCAAGTTTCAAACCTGCAAACTCAACCGCTAGATCAACCTGTTGTTCCATTGGTTACACCTGAAAAATTACACTTCGGCTGTCAAATACAGGGCCGTCTTTACAGCACAGTTTATATTCCGTCTCGACCGAGTTGGCTTTCTGTGTTTCAATGGCGCAACTTTGGCACAAGCCGATTCCGCAGGCCATCATCCGTTCCATACTGACCTGACAAGACAAACCGAAATCCTCCGCTAATCGGGCCGTGCTGGCCAGCATCGGCTCCGGTCCGCAGGCAAACAGGATAGTTTCGTTTGTCTTAACAGGATTCTGCTCCAGCCAATGACGAGCCAAGTCCGTTACATAACCTTTGAATCCTGCCGAGCCGTCATCCGTAGCGACTCGGGACTCAACGCCTAATACCTCAAATTCCTCCAACACAAGCCCTGTCAAGTTGCCGATTTTCAGAGTAAATGGTAAATCTTCGCAACTTCTGGCGCCGGCGAAACATATCGTTTGCACAGAAGAATAATGTCGTTTTAAATAACCCGCAAGATGCAGCAGGGGAGGTGCTCCCATCCCCCCGGCGATCAAAATGGCACGAGTAAGCGTCTGGGGAATTGAAAAACCGTTTCCCAATGGGCCAAGCAGATTCAAAACATCTCCATTATTGAGAGTCATCATCCGCAAAGTGGCTGGCCCAAGCACACAATACAGAATTTCTAATTTAACGCAAGGTCCGTCCTGAGAAGGAGTTATAATTACATCGGAAAAACTGAAAGGGCGACGGAGCAAAACCTGGCGATATGCTTTATCACGCAGGGATACAGGGATATGTTTTTCCGAAGGCAATGAAAGGCCTGACAGGTCAATTTCTAAAAACTGTCCTGGAATGGCGGCTTCAAAAAAACGGCTCCCCAATGGGTCCAACTGAAGATTCAAACGATAATAACATTCACGGATTTGCTGGTTACTAAGCACCTCAGCCGTGAATATCCCTTTGTGTTTGGCGGCAACCCCATTTCCCATATTCTTTTCCAATAAGAACTTACGTAAAAATAAAGCTTCCGGAACACTCATCCACTGATATTCCGGAAGCCCGCCACGGCAAAGAAAGCCGCTAAATTCTTAACCGTTCAACCCTGCTCTCCATTCGAACAAAAGTATAACAGCCATAATTAGGACTGTCAACAAACCCGGCCAAATAATAACAAGACTTTTTTTTCTTGTATTAGATATGAATGTAAAATATTTTATAATAATGATTTATGTGTTTATTAGCTGAAAACGAATTTGCCGCGTACCGTCGAAAAAAAATTAACGCTCTCAGAGGCAAGCAATGTTTGCTGGTCAGCGTATTTGTTACAAACTAATTTCGAGGCTCCTAATTTTAATTATTTAATTTGACTCACGACCGCATTTGGGCTATTTTGAGTACAAAGATAAGTGCAGAAGGTTACTTACAAAAAATCGGTGTTTAGATATGAGGGCTACCTTGATGAACAAGGATACTTTAGTTCTGATTGCAGAAGATGACAATGGGCATTTTGCATTGATTGAACGCAATATAATGCGCAGCGGCATCTCGAACAAAATTATTCGCTTCAATGACGGCCAGGAGATATTGGATTTTCTGGAAGACGCCAAATCACCTGATTCCATTAATTACCACCGTCCTCTCCTCATCTTGCTGGATATTCGAATGCCGAAGGTGGATGGATTGGAAGTGTTAAGCCGGATTAAATCCGACGACACGCTTCGAAGGATTCCTATTATTGTCTTAACAACGACCGGAGATCATCAGGCAATAGAGGAATGTCAGCAGCTCGGTTGCAGTATGTATGTGGTTAAGCCCGTAGAATATGATAAATTCATTGAATCCATCCAGAAGATATGCAGGTTTCTTTCTATTCTTGAGGTGCCTGCTTTGTGCAGTTGTTAAACGAAACGGGTCAATGTGATCTATGAAACACCCGACAATTCTTATCGCTGAAGACGATGCGGGACATTTTGCATTGGTCAGAAAAAATCTTTGGCGGACCTGTGCCGATGCGGAAATCGTTCATTTCCATAACGGCAAAGAGTTGTTGGATTATTTCTTTAACAATCATTCAGATCATAAAACACCCAAGCCATATTTGCTGCTTCTGGATATTAAAATGCCGTTGATGGACGGAATTACGGCGCTTGAAAAAATCAAAAGCAACCCGGAATTGAGAAAAATACCTGTTTTCATGCTGACCACAACCGACAATCCGGGGGAAATCACCCATTGCTATCAGATCGGGTGTGATTTTTACATTGTAAAGCCTTCCGACTATATGAAATTTATGCAAGCCATCGAAAATCTGGGGGCATTTTTATCAATGCCCGGGCTGAGAATTCCGGAGATTGACCCCCGGAACATCGCAAAATTCAACTGATTTTTATGCTTTTTCAAGTTCCCGGTCTTGAAACCGGACGATGAGTATGTTAAATAACGTTCCATGAAAAAAAATCTGACTTTATTTTTTACAGTCTTTGTCTATATGCTGATTCTCCGGAATGCCGTGGTCTCGGACACGATTTCGCAGATAATCAGTCGCCCCCAGCAAAAGACAGCACAGTTCTCAATTTTGGCGGTGCGCGCCTCCGACGGCAGAGTGTTGTACAGTCGAAATGCAGAAAAACTAATGATCCCTGCTTCCAATATGAAATTAGTGTCTTCAACTGCTGCGTTGCATTATCTGGGAGCTGAGTATCAGTTTCAAACACGTCTGGCAATGCTGAATAACAACTTGGTAGTGATAGGCGGCGGCGATCCCGTTCTGGGGGATGAGCAGATCGATCAGAGGTACGGACGGAAACCGGGGTGGGTTTTTGAACAGATTCTTCAGATTTTGCAGGAACGCGGAATTACACAAATTGATGATTTAATTATTGACAGTTTCTTTTTCGATCAAAATCGAATTCATTCTTCCTGGCCGCCGGACCAGCTCAACCAATGGTATGCCTGTGAATTAAGCGGATTAAATTATAATCGGAATTGCGTACGTATTACGGCAAGTCGCCGGGGGAGTTCCACCGCACTGTCGATGGAACCCCAGAATGATTATCTGACGCTCGTCAATCAGCTTCGGGTGGTCAATCAAGGCTCCAGTGCCATAGGGGGCTATCGTAATTCTATACCAAACAAGCTGTTGATCAAAGGCAATCTCAATCAGCAAGCCGGGTTTGATGTCGCAATAGAACAGCCGGCTGGATTATTTGCCAATCTTCTGGCACGCCGTCTGAAAGAGGCCGGAATTTCTGTTCGCGGTCAGATACTTCAAAAATACGTTCAGAATGATCCGTCTTTGACAATGATCCATACGTTTTCAGATTCTCTTTGGGATGTGTTGGATCGCTGCAATAAAGATAGTTTGGGGTTGGCCGCAGAATGCCTTATTAAAACGATCTCGGCGGAAAACACTCAGGGACGTATCAATGGCGAATGGCCGCATGGATTGACCCTTGTCGGACGTTATCTGAATTCGCTCGGCGTGGATAATACTCAGTTTCTGCTGGATGACGGAAGCGGATTGAGTCGTAAAAATCGCCTCTCCTGCAAGGTTCTTGTTGCCGTTTTACAAAATATATACCAAAAACCCTATAGCGACAGGTTTATGGCAACGCTGGCAGAAGCGGGAGTGGACGGAACCATCTCGAAGTATTTCCAGCAAGCGCCGTATCGCGGCAATATCCTTGGGAAAACGGGCTATATTGCCGGTGTTCGTGCGTTTTCCGGCATCTGCCGAACCCCGAACGGAGATATTCTCTTCAGTATTCTGACGGAAGGGGGAAACAGCATGACCCGTCAGTGTATTAATGATATCACTAAATCAATCTTTGACGGGACTTTTTAAACAGGCCTTAGCCTATGCCCCGGCGAAATCACCGGTCAGTTCTTCCACCAGATCGGTCAGGGTAATGATGCCCAGCGGTTGTTTAGCGCCGGAGGTCTGAACCAGGGCGATTTTTTCCCGCTTACGGCACAGGATATTGATGGCATCGATCGCCGAGCAGGTCGGCTCAAGCGTAATTGTCGGCCGCACAAAGGAATGAATATCAGAAAAGCTTTCGTCGCTCCCGAGAACTTCGTAGATCAGAATATGTCCGCATACGGTGCCGTCTTCTTTGTAGACCAACTGACGGGTATGGGTTGTTTTAGCCAGATGGTCAAGGAGCATTGGACGGTTGGTCCGCACGCTGACTTTCTCAATTTTGTGATAGGGAACCATCAATTGAGTGACCAGCAGGGTGGGAATTTGTAAAAGGCGTTCAATCATAGTGCGTTGGACTTCGCTGAGCAGTCCTTCTTCCCGGGTTTCATGGATGATTTGGGCCACTTGATGTCTTTGAGTGGCATCTACGGCCGCTGCTGTATCGGCCTTTAGATGCAATAGCGACGTCAATAGATCGGAAAACCAACGCAATGCCGATACAGCGCCGATGAGCGTAAAAAGACGATACGCCGACCAGAGCAGCCAGGTAAGCCGGGGAATCAACATGTCTGCCCAATGGTAGAATAATATCTTCGGGATCATCTCTCCGAAAACAAAGATAAATGGTGTCATAATAACAGTGGTGTATATCTCCGCAAGATGCTGATCGGACAGATGCCGATAAAGCATAAGTGTAACCAAACTGGTTAATAGGTAGTTTGTCAGATTATTACCGATCAGCAGGGCGATGACCAGTGATTGACCGTCACGGATCAGGTTAAAAAGCGTAGGATAGAAAGGACGCTTTTGTTCCACGCCTAATCGTAACCGAAAACGGCTCAGGCGATAGAATCCGGTTTCGCTGCCAGAGAAAAAAGCACTGAGAGCGATCAGGGCTAAAATGCAGCCGTACTGAAAAATTGCCGGGATCATAAAGTCGTCTCCGGCGAAGATTCGCTCTTTTCCAGTATCGGTTCCAGCGTAAGTATGACGGTTAATATACGGTTATGCAGCGTTTTTTCGACGGTAAATTTCAGATTTTTCAAATGGGCCTCATCGCCCGGCTTGGGAATACGGCCCAGAAGGGCGGTAACAAAACCTCCGAGGGTAGTCAAATGCGTTTCTTCCAGATCAATACCAAACGCTTCTGCCCAGTCATAAATCGAAAGATCCGCGGCGAGTCGATACGATAATGGCCCCATGGCTTCAACTGGAACTTGACCGCTCCCCTCTTCTATGGGCCTCAAAAGCTGTTCGACAATATGCTCGAATCGAACACACCCGGCGATTCCGCCGTACTCATCGACAACGATCGCCATATCTTCTCCGGTTTTACGAAAAAAATCGATCAGTGATTCAACGCTCTTCTGTTCCGGTACATACGAAACAGGCCGAACCAGAGATGACGGTAGTTGTTTTGGATTCAGTAATAGGTCACGCAGATAAATAACGCCGGAAATAGCATCGATCGATTGAGTATAAACCGGGATTTTCAGAAGATGATGCCGGTGCATCATCTCACATATCTGACGGCTGGCTGTCCCGAGGGAACAGGCAGGCATTTCAACGCGAGGCTGCATCACATGACGGACTTTTAAGAAACTGAATTTCAGAATTTCGGTTAATAGATGATTTTCATCATCGCGTATCAATCCCTGACGACGGGTTGTCTCCAGAAGAGATTTGAGTTGAGCCGACGTGACAGGCGATGTCCGGACCGAAGGATGAATAAGAAGCCGCACAGACGGCTGCACCAGAAAATGGTCCAGGAAGCCCAGGAAAGGAGAAAGAATACGCAGCAGAATATAGCAGGGAGGCGACGCAAATAAACAAAAATGCCGGGCATTGGCATAAGCAAGCGATTTGGGAAGCATTTCACCGGCCAGCAGCAGGAGAAGAAAACAGATAAAGGCTGTCATAGTACCCCAAGCCACGCCTCCGGACCGACCTGCTTGTATCGAGAGCATACTTGAGGTGGCAAAGTAAAGCACATTGACCGTCATATTGCCGAACAGCAGGGCGGTCAGAAATCGGTTCGGATCACTCAGCAGTAATGCAGCCAATCGTTCCAGTGACGAGGATGAAGCGGCGAATTGACGAACCTGTCTGCGGGACAAGTGAAAAAATGCAGTTTCTGAGCCGGAACAGAAGGCGGATAACGCTAAGAGTACCGCCATTAGCAACAGTTGCCAGATAGAATGTAAAAAAAAGACTGACACGATTTTGGAATACTCCGCTGTCAAAACATTTATTGACTGTGCTTTTATAGCATTGCATCAATGATTTGGCAATAGTATCCTGAAGATCGTTCCCCCTTCAGGTTCCGATTCGACCTGAATACACCCTTCGTGAGCGTCGACGATTTGTTTGCAGAAAACAAGGCCAAGGCCGTTTCCGTCATGTTCTTTGCCTTTGCTGACGGTAGTATAAAAAGGCTCAAAAATATGGGACAATATATCCGCTGACATACCGCAGCCGGTATCGGCAATTTCGATTTGGGCTCCATTCAGAGTAATCGTGGCGGAAAGCCGTAATTGGCCGCCTTTGCCGAGCATTGCCCGACGGGCATTTAATATCAAATTCATAACAGCTTGTCCCAGCATAACTCTGTCGCCCCGGATGATAATCTCTTCCGGGCAATTTCGTATCAGGCTTATTCCGTCTTTTTCAAAATCACGCCCGATACAGAGCAGGGCATCATCAAAAAGAGTATTTACTGAAAACCGGCTCTTTTCAATCGTCTTTCCCGATGCCATTGCCATAATTTTTTCAAGGATTTCACCTGCGCGTTGTCCCAGCAAAGCAGTTTTTTCCAGAGCCTTTTGTGTAAGTGCGGTGTCCTGTGGGTATTGTAGAGCCAAACGCGCATAATTGGTCATGGGAGTCAGCAAATTGTTGATTTCATGTGCTGTTACCGCCCACGCCATTCCCAGACCGCAAAGGTGCTGGGCCTGATGTAATTGTACTGTCAATTGTTCATTGATCTGTTCAGCCGCAGCAAGCTGGCGATGAATCGATTGTCGAGCTTCCAACATACCCACAAGAAGATTTTTCTTTTCTTATAATTATAGTCTTTATTTACATCAGATAAATACCTACTCATTCTATCGACTGTTTTGTGTTTTTTCTTGAAACATCAAAGTTTCAGTAGTTTTCATATCTTATAATAGAAATTATTTAGCCAGCTTGGTTGTGATTTTATTGACAATCCGGGAGCTTTGGGGTACCATTTTAACATTACATAAAAGACGACATTCTTTAAAATAATATATAAGGAAATAAACAATGACGCCCGAGGATACACGAATTCCGGTTGTGCTGGTAGTCGATGATAATCCGCACAATCTTGAGCTGATTCTTGCGTATCTTGAAGATTTGGACTGCCGGACGATTGCCGCAGAAGGGGGGCTTGAAGCTCTTGAGATCGTCCGCAATGATCCCCCGGACTTGGTGTTGCTGGATGTTATGATGCCTAAAATCAGCGGCTTTGAAGTTTGTCGAAAATTGAAAAGCAATCCTCAAACCGCCGACATTCCGGTGATTATGGTCACTGCACTGAACGAAATGGGTGACATTGAGCGCGCGATTCAGTCAGGAACGGACGATTTTCTCAGCAAACCCGTTAATAAATGGGAGTTGATTACCCGCGTTAAAACGATGCTTCGTCTCAAACATTTGACCGATAAACTTGAACGAACCCTTGCATATCTGACAGAAATTGAACAGAACGTCCATCAGATAAAGCCGTCATAGATGCTTTTTATAGGACGTTGATGGTATTGTATTTTTCTTTCCCAACCCTGCTCCAGATAGTCGATACAGTCTGCACAGCCCGCAGCTCCCGCCCTCAGAATAATGCTTTTCTGTGATTCTTTTAAGGCCTTGTCCTTAAATGCCGCTGGCAACCAGCCGATACACCGTTGACAGCTTTGAATGAGAATCCGGAAACAGCGCAGGCGGGAATATGAATGAGCAAATTGCTTGAGATATTTGGAAAAGGAATAGTCATCAATACGGTAGAATTGATTTGGCATTGGCTGGATCAAAATCTTCCACAGAACGATATAGCCGAACCGGCAAAAGAACAACTTACCGCGGTTCTTGACCACCTTGCCAACCATGAAATGGTTCAGGCGGAAGATAAGCTGAAGCGCTATTTGTTTGAAGCCCCGGACTGTTGTTATGGACGCATGGCAGCGGCGGCGGTGTGTCTGCGAAACAATGATCCCAGACAAGCTATGGAACAAGCCCAAAGTGTCTATTTCCGTCAGTCGTCCAATACGATGGCTTTGTATATTATGGGATATTGTCACGAACGCCTTGGGCATGTGGCTGAGGCGGTGGAATGTTACCAGGATTGTCTCAAATTCAAACATCATTTACAATTGCCGCGGCAGCGCCTTGCGGCCATCTGGCTGCGTTCCGGACGATTGGACAAGACGATTCATGAATATGAATTACTGACCAGTGAACATCCCGATGATATTTCTTCATTGGTATTGTTGGGATATCTATACAGCGCAGCCCAGGACTATGAGCGCGCGATCGACACGTTTAATCTGGCTATTATTTCACATCCTGATAATTTTCTGGAGGTTAAGGAAAATGATGAAATAGAAACACTGCTTCAGAATAGTATGTATGAACAGGCACTTGAACGAATCCAGTGGCTGATAGAGCAGGTCGGACCGATGCCGGATTTGATCGTGCGAATGGCGGATGTCTATGGCCGCTGGGGTCGAGACGGTGAAGCAATCGCCTGTTTTGAGCACGCCATTCGGATTCAGCCGAATTCACTGGAGGCAATGATCAAGCTTGGTACGCATTATCTCCGCAGTCGGCGTTTTTCACTGGCGGCTGAGCAGTTTAATCAGGCTGCTGAAATCAACGATGAAATCGTAGATGCCTATATCGGGTTGGCAACGGCCTATAAGTGTTCCGGCGATCTGAATGAAGCCGGCCGTACGTTGTCATTATCATCCTCAATACAGCAAAACAGCACCTTATTGTTTTCTGAGGCTGCTACGCTGCATTTTCAAGCCATTGTGGATGACGGTCGACTTGATGATGTATCGGATAATAAAGTTGTTGTCCTCATCAATGACGTCATTCGTGCCCACAAAGATCAGGTTCGACACTTTGAATCGAGAGCTGATGTCCATTATAAATATGGCATTCTGATGATGGTTGAAAACAACTATCCGGAGGCCATTGAGGCATTTGAAAAAACCATTCATTTGAATCCGATTCATTATCGTGCCCGCAATAAATTATGCTTGTGTCTTCACGACAACAGCCGGGTCGATGATGCAATGAACATTATCACTCATTCGCAATTGCTGTCGTCGGCGGTTCTTGAATCATATTACCGAACGGCGATTTTGTATTGCGACAAGGCGGCCTTTGCCAAAGCAGTACAAAAAATCCAAACACGTATGGGCGAATCCATCCAGAATACAGAGGTTCATACAAATCTGGAAATCATTCTGGAAAACCTTGGTATGGTGGATCGCGCATTTACGAACTGGCATCGGATGATTGAGACGGCGGGGAATCTGACATCCGTAAACCCGGACTAATTAGACCCGTAATCCACAAATAAATCTACAAATTAACAGTATCGGGCTTTTTGTCCCACTGAATGCAACATAAGATACATTATAGGACGTTACGTAGGGGGGTTTAAAACAGTTTTTTCGGGGTTGTTTTGGTATAACTACTTATCTGTAAGTATCTTATAGGCTCTTTTTTGTAACATTTTATTATTACGCTACTTTTATACTTTCTCACCCCCGTGAAAAACGTTTCCAAAAACATACTACAAATAAAGCAATCAGAAATGCCCCGCTGAATGCTTCCAGCATTGTTATACATTGTGTTAATGTGCTGTCTGTGCCGGGCGCAAAGTCACCTAAACCAAGCGTTGTAAATGTTGTTGTGCTATAAAATAAGCCCTCTGCCATAGACAAGTGATGTCGATTCGGGTCCGACATAATCGTAAACCTGGCATACGATGAGCCGTAAAACAGCCCACAAACAATAATCAAGATGAATGCTGCTCCGAGTACCCGTAATGGACGTTCACCATAGCCAAAAAGAAGACGTCCTAACACCAGTTCCGGAATTAAACGGAATCCGGCTATCCACCTAAAACTTTTGGCCAAATTAGAAATCCGTTGATAATCCGGGCCTCTAAACCGCTGCCAGAAATGGGCACATTCCTCGCGATAAAAACATTCGCCAGCGTCTCTGTAAAGGCCGGCTTCCTGCGAGACCTGCTTCATAAAACGCCAAAAGAAGACATCATCGCCCCACCGTCTTCGTGTAAATTTTACCTTGTCGATTTGCGGGACTATTTTGCCGCGTGAATATACGCCCTGGAAATCCGCCCGACGCTCGAAAACTGTCTTTGCAAAGTTGACCCCTTTGCTGAAACAGGTATTTACGAAACGTGCATCTTCTTTAAATGTCGCTTCATTGAACAGTACATATCCTTCAAACATCACTGTACGGAACAGCGTACGGTCGAAAAAAACAGCTTCACGGAAAGCACATACATGATGAAATGTACAGCCGTCAAATCCAGCAGTCTTTTTGAATGCTGCCCCTATAAATCTGGCTTGTCCATAAAAAACGGACATATTAAATAACACATCGCCTTCGAATGTTACCCTAAGGCTATCGGTGTTTTCCCATGGGCCGGAAAATGAGACATCCTCTTCAAATATACAGGCGTTGAAATTTATGTCCTGTTTCAATATGAATATCCCACGTCGGGGATCACCCTGAATTTGGGCAGCCAACTCCGAATATAAATCCAATGCGCCTTTGATATGACAGTTGATAAGGTGTATGGGATGACCGGCAATAAGCTTGGTAACTATTTCCGAAGCTGTAATGGTTTCATTTTGACGCTCAAATATCATTTGCTTTTATCTAATCCGGCTGGTCCTGAAGAAGTATGATAATGTCTTCTTTTTTGGGTAATGCATCGTGAATACCGAAACGGCTGCGTGCCAGAGTTTCAGCGGCGACGGCAAATCGAACCGCCCTATCCGGATCGTCGCCGCAGGCATAACTTGCGGCCAACGCCCCGGCAAATGCGGATTCACACCCGGTCTGATCGACCACCTCCATCATAATCCCCGGAATTCTTCGCTGACCATGACGGTCAATTACCAATGCTCCATGCCAGCCCATACTAATGACCACACATTTTGCACCGCGAGCTACCAATTCAGTGCCGATAAATTTCAATTCGCCTTCTCCGCCGGCACCCAACTCTGAGCCGCAAACGATGCCTTCAAAGCGTACCACAATTACATCTGCGTTGTAATATTCCACCGGCCAATCGATTGATTGCACGACCTGGCGTTCCAAAGCGGGCAGGCTGGCTTCCAATATAACGCGGGTTTTGTGCAACTGGGCCGTACGAATTGCCGAGACAACTGCTGCGGGCGTTATGCCATCGCTGATCAGACAGGCGTCCACTGAGCCGATGAGCTGTTCTGCCCCGGCATATTCGATTTCGTCGCGTCCGAGGACACGGTTGGCCCCTGCAGAACGACAACCCCGATTTTCGCCGTGGCTGTCCACCAAAGTTACTATGATCCCGGTACTGATGGCTTGTGTGGAATATATCAAATCGGTTGCAACGCCATAACGGCGAAGCGTTTGTTTAATCATTCCGCCAAAACAATCTTCTCCGACGCGTGCTAAAAGATAGACCTCGCAACCGCACAATGCCGATTGTATAGCCTGATTTACTCCTGACCCTGTTGGAAGACAGGAAAAGCCCGATCCTTCGACGACTTTTCCCGGCGACGGGAATGACGCACACTTGATTGCCATGTCTACATACGCCGGTCCAATTACGAGGATTTTGGGAATCCGTTCAGCCATAATCTTACCTTTTTGCTCAATCTGTTTTTATTGTGTTTCAATTGCTACTATACCCTGAAAAACCCGCAGAGAAAAGACTTTTTTAATCTTAATTGTATGTGGTGCTTATCTATCTATTTATATACACAATAAATCCAACCATTCAGACTCTACTATATCTATGTGTATTTAATACTCAACATTAAATTTGTTAACTGCTTTAATATGAAACGTTTGCGGAAATCTGAATTTGCGCAACCGCGCGCAACTGAGCGCAACATAGCGCAACTTGACACAACTTGTATGCAACTGCGCGCAAGTGTGAGGCAACTTGACGCAAGACAACCCTAACTGAACGCAATTGTTTTTGTTGTATCGTCATTTTTTAATAGAACTTATGGTTGATAACACTAAATTCTAAGCACGAAAACTGGAGCCTGTCACAAAGGGCACAGAGGACTCAGATAAATAAGGTCAAAGACAGGGAAAATGGAAAAGGAAATAAGAACTCATGAATAGTAGAAGTTATCTGTTTTTTCTTTTTTTGTCAAATAGCCCTGCTCCTGGAAGCTTTGATGCTTCGGTGGGTATTATACCAGATTGTTAGATAAAATACAAACCGAAAAGAAGAAGAACCCAAGAATCGAGGAATTCTGATTTGAACAGGGGAAAGGCGAAACTACTTGACAACAGGAGTCGGGGAAGATATACTTAAGTCTTGATTATTACTTGTGTTGTATAAACTACTTGATTCGGGAGAGAGAGGGTATGAGACACACGCTGCACATCGGGTCTATTCTTATCATAAGTCTTTCATCAGCAATGTGTTATGGCTTAAGCGGAACGGGTACATCCGGGGATCCTTATCTAATCGGATCAATGGATGATTTTAACGAGTTCAGGTCCAGCTCGTCGTACTGGTCCGGCCATGTTCGTCTGGACTGTGAGCTGGATTTTACCGGTACAACGTTTTACAGCTCAGGTGTCGACTATTTTTCCGGGGTTTTTGACGGCAATCATCAACCGATCCGCAATCTGAAATTTGACAACTATGATGACGCGGTGGGATTTTTTGGATCAGCGTATTCGGCGGAGCTTTATGATGTTGATTTTATCGCTCCGGACGCTGAAGGATACAAACAGTTCGGGATTTTATGCGGGTATGCTGAAGCTTCCATTATCCACAATTGTACGATTACGGATATGAAGATGACCGCTCATCGGTATGGAGGCGGGATCGTCGGGTATGATTCCGGATCGACGATTACGGGTTGTACCGTTTCCGGAGAAATCACAGGCTACGAAGATTACGGAGACGAGTCGCGATGTCTGGGCGGAATTGTCGGATATGGATACAACGGCACTCTTGTAGAGGATTGCCGCAGCGAAATCACAATCAAGAAATATCTTGCGAGCCACAAACTTTCTTCCCTGGGGGGTGTAGTCGGAAGCCTGGGGCAGGGAGAAATACGCCGTTGCAGCAGTGTCTGTCATATCACCGGTCGAAACTATATTGGCGGCATAACGGGCGAATCTATTTGGAAGACCAATATTGTTGAGGATTGCCGTGCTGACGCTACTCTAAGCGGTTATGAGAATGTCGGGGGTCTGATCGGCCGAAACGGCAACAGCAGCTTTTCAGCCGATTATGCGGGGGGAACAGTTCGCCGGTGTTTAAGCCAATCCACCGTGACCAGTTCGAGCCGGTTTTCGGGGGGGGCGGTCGGATATAATTATGCCGGAGCGATTCTTCAATGCCGTTCGGAATCCGCCGTATCCGGTACTTCTTTTGTCGGCGGACTGCTCGGAACCAGTAACGGTCAAGTTGAGGATTGTTATGCCGTCGGGTCAGTCAATGGAAGCAGTATGTATACCGGCGGTTTAATCGGAACGACCGGCGCACAGATCACCCGCTGTTATGCTGCGGTTGTCTTATCGGGATCGACTACCACTCGCGGGGGATTATTCGGTATACTTGAAACAGCGGGGAATGCTTCACGCTGTTTTTGGGACAGTGAGATTCAGACCGAGACGGGAATCCAAAGTATCGGAGATAAAAAAGGGACTGCTACCGATGTCTACTCCAAGACCACAGCCGAAATGATGACACCGGCCACATTTACGGCGTATGGCTGGGATTTTGCTAACGAGATGGCCAACGGTTCGGCCGATTTGTGGCGGTTATGCACGGCCGGAGCGGCGTATCCGCGGTTGTCAATGGAGTTTTCGCGTGCGGATATGGCCTGTCCGGATGGCGTCGGTGTCGAGGATTTTCTGGTACTGGCAACACAATGGCTTGCCGCCGGAATCAGCCCCAACACCGGAGCGGATTTGACGGGCGATGGCAATATCACCATTGAAGATATGTCGGTACTCAGCGCCGCATGGCTTGTTGTTCCTTAGACTGATAAAACTTGCGAGATTTATTTGGCGGCATCATAATAGACTACATATTGTCCGCCATGGTCGCTGGGGGTTAACCGTTCCCATTTAACGAATCTTGCCGAGCCGTCCAGATATCCGACTGCCAGGCCTTCGGGGGAATGTTCCATTTTGCCGGAACCGGTTTGGAACTGCCCTGTTGTATGCGGTGCATACCAACGCCCTTCTTTGCCGCCGACATCAGATAAACAAAAACATGTGATAAGTGTTCTTGCGGTTGATTTATCCACTATTTTTTTGGGTGTAATAAATTTTTTGCCGAGTTCGGAGTCATACCAATCACCCCGATTGCCCCAATAAATCCAGCCCAGCAACATCCGCTCGGTCACAGCATGAGTTGAGGGCAACGATATCAGCAAGGTTTTGCTTTCTCTAAGATAGTTTTCGGCACTGCTGCATGTTGCAAGCTTTTCCGAAGCGCCGTATGAAACGGATAACACTTCCAAAGTATTTGCATTGAACAAATAAAGCTGGTCGGATTCATCCCAGGTCTCATTATACTGGGGATTTTTTCTGTCGATGATATTGCCCAACGGCAAATACTGATCGGAATCAGAAGAATACATTGAACTTATCACAAGTCCCTGGTGGATATTGTTGAGGCAAACCATTCGTCTGGCCCGCTGCCGTACTTTGCTTAGGCACGGTATTGCTATCGCCAACAGCAAGGCGATAACCGCAACCACTATCAGCAATTCAATCAGTGTGAAGGCACGACCTTTGTTTTTGCACATAAATGCCCTTTCGGTACCATCCCCTATCGAATTTATTTATTTCTTATTTTTGTCTTCTGCTGCGGCGTTATAGAACAAATACGCGCGTTGCCGCGGGGTTAAAACGGTCTGGGCCGTTTTTTCTTCATACGTTTGAGAATCAAAAAACGCGTCCGATTGTTTTTCCGAATAGATCAGCAGAATATCCACACTGGTCAGACCGCTTTCGATATTGACCTGAACCGGAAGCCTGCTTTTCTGCAAGGCCCAGATCCGAATCGTCTCATTATCGCCGGCGGCGGGCCGGTTTTCAAACACGGTCAATTCTCCGGCCAGCGCACAAGGTGCGGCGGTGAATGTCAAATCCCGAGTATTATCGAGGGAGACACAATTGAACAGGGTCTCAAGAGAAAACGTCTGCGTTACTCCGATTCTCCGGATTATGTCGGCGGCCATATCATCGGGCGAAACCTTATGATTACTGTTAATATTGTAGGCATTTTCAATCGTTCCGCTGTGACCGAATATCACCTGTGACTCCGTGAGTGCCCGGATCCGACCGCTGTCCACCCATAATTCGATTTTGACGGGATCGGCAGCGAAATCCTCTTTAATATACAGTGTTGCCTTGAGGTACGGAACGATTTTGAACTGTTCATTGACCTGAGCATAGGAGGCCGACTCGGTAAACAGAAAGACAAATGACAGGATGGGAACAATCACAATAGCCGCTGCGGCAATCTGTCCGATGAAGAATTTGTGCACTTTGAACTTTCGGCCTTTATAGGGGGCATTGTTTCCTGCATCAATGGCGGGATGGAAATTTAAATTGCTTCGAAATTTATCGAGGGCGTTTTTCATTTTTCCGTGCAGTACGGGATCGGGAAATTTACTTACCTGATGCCGAATTTTGTCGGCTAATTCGTCATTGTCTTTGCAATGAATGGACGATTTCATTTTTGGTTTCTCCGTCAATCGTTAAAATGCCTTGTTTCATCAGAATACCGCATATTTTGGCTTTTGCCTTGCTGTAGTGCGACCGTGCGGTCGGTTCCGAACAGCTTAAAATATCGGCAATCTCCAAAAACGAAAAGTTGTCTACTGCCCGCAATAAAAAACATTTGGCCTGCCTGCGAGACAACTTTCGAATGGCCTCAAACACATATGTCAGCATCTGCTCATCGATATTTTCATTATTGCACTCATTTTCAAACGCTTTACACTGCCGAGGATATACTTTAGATTCATGGAAACTCCGGATATTTGCTTTTCTCATCGCATCGTAAGCTTGATTGACGCATATTCTTAAGATGTACGCATGAGGATTCGTTAACTTGTCAATTTTACCAAGTTTTGACCATATCGCAGCAAGTGCGTTATGGAGTACATCCATTGCATCGTCACTGTTTGGCACAATGCGGGCGATCACCGATATCATCTGCGGCTCAATCGGCTCAATTAGCCTTTTATAGTACTGTTGTCCGTTGGTCATTGCCATCCATCAGGGCTTTCTATGAACATTAACGAATACGAATGAATTATTGTGTAAAAGAATATTGAACTCTATGAAAAATTTTATTTTTTGGGTTTTTATATCCGGGATTTATGGATTCTTAATTATTGTAATATATTAAAGGTCAGGGCGCCGCTGCCAGTGAGCTGCTTGCTTTTTTGGATGTTGGAGGTTAAGATAACCGTTTTGAATTTGCAGTGTAAGAATATCCGTATAGTACAGGCTTTGGATTTTGAGCAAGAGTTCGTTTGACATTATTGTGGTTGGGGGCGGGCACGCTGGCGCGGAAGCTGCGTGGGCGGCGTCGCGTCTGGGTGCAAAAACGCTGCTGCTGACGATGCGGCGTGATACGATTGCCAAGATGAGCTGTAATCCGGCTATCGGGGGACTGGCCAAGGGGCAGATCGTGCGGGAGATTGACGCGATGGGCGGGCTGATGGGGCTTGCTATCGATGCGACAGGGATACAATTCAGGATGCTGAACCGGTCAAAGGGGCCGGCGGTGCAGAGTCCCCGTGCTCAGGCGGACAAGTATCAGTATCAGGCGTATGTGCGTGAGCGGCTGGAGGCGGCGGAAAACCTGACGATTGCGGAGGGGACGGCCGGAGAGATTTTGACGAAAAACGGTGGCGTGTGGGGGATTCGGTGCGAGGACGGGAGGACTTATGCGGGGGCGGCCGCAGTTTTGACGACGGGGACGTTTCTGAAGGGCATTATGCATATAGGAGCGGAACAGTGGCCGGGTGGCCGGTTGGATGAGCCGGCCAGTAACGCCCTGAGCGACAGTTTACGGTCACTGGGACTGACGGTGGGACGGCTTAAGACCGGAACGCCGGTACGTCTGGACGGGACAACAGTGGATTATGAGAAGACACAACGGCAGCCAGGCGATACGGAGCCGGTACCTTTTTCGTTTATGAATGAGCTGATTGAGCGGCCGAGTGTGCCCTGCTGGATTACGTGGACGAATGAAGCGATCCATGACCTGCTGCGGGCGAATCTGCATTTGTCGCCGATGTACAGCGGGCAGATACAATCTACCGGGCCGCGCTATTGTCCGAGTATTGAAACGAAAATCGTGCGGTTTGCAGACAAGACACGGCACCAGGTGTTTCTGGAGCCGGAAGACGAGGCGGTAACGACGATTTACTGCAACGGTATCAGTACGTCGTTTCCGAAGGAGATACAGAAGCGGATGCTGGAGCTTATGCCGGGGACAGAGCGAGCCAGAATTGTGCATTATGCATATGCTATTGAGTATGATTACTGTCCGGCGACACAACTCGGGCCGAATTTAGAGACGCGGAGTGTGGGAGGATTATTTCTGGCCGGTCAGATCAATGGAACCAGCGGGTATGAGGAAGCGGCCGGACAGGGACTGTTGGCCGGGATTAATGCAGTGTATAGGCTTGGGGGGAGAGAGCCGCTTGTGCTGGGGCGAGATGAAGCTTATCTGGGGGTGATGGTGGATGACCTGCTGACGCGGCAGATCGACGAGCCGTACCGAATGTTTACCTCGCGGGCGGAGTATCGGTTGACGCTGCGCAGCGATAACGCCGATGTGCGGCTGACACCGGTCGGGCGGAAAATCGGACTGGTGGATGATTCGCGATGGAAGCGCTTCTGTGCCAAACAAGAGGCGGTTAAGAACGTGGAAACATATATGAAAGAGACAAGAACGAGGGGGAAGAGTTTGTGGGAGTGGGCCAAGCAGCCGGGACATCCGCTGGCGGAGGATATTACGGCGGATGCCGGTGTTGCGGGGCTGGGGATGGGGCGTGAGGTGCTGGAGGCGGCGGCGATTGCGTGCAAGTATGAAGGATATCTTGCCCGGCAGGACAGGCAAATCGCAACATATCGCAACCATGAGCATATCAAGCTGCCAGCGGGTCTTGATTATCATGCGATACCTCATTTGCGGTATGAGGCCCGTGAAAAGCTGACAGCACTGCGTCCGTTTACATTGGGACAGGCCGGGCGAATTGCCGGAGTCACGCCGGCAGATATTACCGTGATTCATATCTATCTCAAAAAACTCCGCCAAGCCTGATCTGTATTTCTGTAAAGAGGGGCATCTATGGCACGTTTTTTCTTACTTGCAAAACCCGCCCGTTGTTTTTATATATAAGTAAATTCTTGAGTATCAAGGATGTATAAAAAAATATGGAGACAAAATGACACCCAACTGGCAATGGAACGAGAGACAGCAGATTGGCACCGATTATGCCGACTTGGTTGAAGTGTCGCAGTACGACCAAAGAATGGCGGCGATTCGCAATTTTGACGCCGAAAACGCCGAGATACTGTCCTTGCTGAACCTTTCATCAGGGGACAAAGTGCTTGAAATTGGCTGTGGAACGGGGCGGTTTGCGTTGGCTGCCGCAAAAACAGGGCTTGAAGTTTCTGTGATTGACATTTCCCCGTTGATGCTGGACTATGTTCGCGAGCAGGCCCAAAAGGCGGGAATAGAAAAAATTACAACACAAAATAGCGGTTTTTTAACGATGGATTTTCCAACAGCGACATTTGACGCAGTCGTTTCCAGTTTGGCATTACACCACTTGCCTGATGCGTGGAAGGGAGTGGGGTTGTTTCATGTGGCCAATCTTCTGAAACCCAAGGGTCAATTTGTCTTACGCGATGTGGTGTTTGCGACGCAACCCGGTCAAAATCCAAGTGTAGGTATCGAACGGTTTGCAGTCGCATTTGAGACGATGCGAAAAGAAACATCCCGTCATACGGCTTTTGAGTTTAGCACTTATGACTGGATTATGGAGGGGCTTTTGAGGCAAAGCGGGTTCGAGATGCTTCGCCAAATGCGGTCCGTTGAATCGATTGTCCTTTATCACTGCCGAAAGATAGCAAAATAGCCCGACAGGCGACCTCTTTCGGCGCAGACGGGCAAGATAGCCGGCGGGCTGTATGGGTGTCGGATGATGAAACCGGAATAAGTGGAACGTATGAATACAAACTCCCATAAGCGAATCTTTATCAGTGCCTGCGAACACAGCGCCGAGCTGCATTGTGCCAATTTGATCCGGGCGGTTAGCGACCGTCTGGCGGCCGAAAAGGCGTGGCCAAGCGATAGCCGCCCTATCGTTGACAGGCCGGGGATCGAGTGGGTCGGGTTCGGCGGTGAAAAGATGGCAGCGGCAGGATGTGATTTGCTGGCCAATCCGGTACAGCGGGCAGCGATGCACTACAAAGTCCTTGGGCAACTGGGGTACTACCGTCAACTCATTAAACAAGCAACAGCGTTCCTTACCAAAAACCCCGTCGATCTGGTCGTGGTCTGCGATTCGCCGGCGTTTAATTTTCATATTGCTAAGGCGGCCAAAGCCCTGGGAATACCAGTGTTGTTTTACGTTGCGCCGCAACTGTGGGCATGGGCACCGTGGCGAATCTATAAGCTGCGGCGGTGCTGCACCAAGCTGGCCTGCATTCTGCCATTTGAAGAAGAATGGTTTCGCAGTCGGGGTGTGGATGCGACGTTTGTCTGCAATCCTTTGTTTGACGAGATGAATGAGCCGGTGGAACACAATACCAAGATGTATGCAGAGTACCGAAGCGACAGCCCGCGGATCGCCCTGCTGCCGGGTTCGCGCGATGCCGAGATAAAGACACTGTGGCCGGCAATGCTGGGGATCGCCTCACGGCTCAAGGAGCAGCATCCGCAGGCAAGCTTTGTCACGTGTGCGGCGGACTCGGAGAAGCTGGCCATGATGCAGGATACGGCCCAAGGCAGTACGGCAATATGCTATGAATCGGGCAAACTTTATGAGACCGTCAAGGCGTGTGACTTTGCGCTGGTGGCCAGCGGAAGTGCAACACTGCAGGTGGCCTCAGCGGGGTGTCCGATGGTGATCCTTTATCAAAGCAGCAAATGGCTATGGCATTTAGTAGGCCGGTGGCTGATTCGAACGCGGTATCTGTCGCTGGTGAATATTCTGGCCCGGAAAGAGCTTGTGCCGGAATATATGCCGTATTTCGATTCAATCGATCCGATTGTCGAAAAATGTGCAGGATTGCTTGCGAATAAAAGCAAGCTGATTGAGACCAGCCAGGCTTTAACGACGCTGGTTAAGCCACTGACTGCCACGAAGGCCAGCGAGAATACAGCACAGATCGTACTGGATATGATAATATAATAAGGCTTATAGATTTGTGCCCCTTTTATAAACAGTCTTTTATTTCCCTTCCGGCACTCTTATACCAAGTCGCAGGCGTCGGCGGGCATCCAGTGGGCGTCTCTGCCTTCCCATTTGACATTGCAGCCGATGGGATTGGTCAAAGGTGTCGTTATCGGTTTTCCCGCTAAATGTTCCGTTAACGTCCTCTCCAAATCATTGACAGTCATTTTACGTGTGTCACGTGGACTATCCACTCCCCTGCCCGTGTAGATAAGTTTACGGTGATCGTCAAAAACAAAAAAATGCGGGGTTCTTAAGGCCCCGTAGGCCCGTGCAACAGTCTGTGCACAGTCGTGCAGGTAAAGCCAAGGGAACTTTTTTTCGGTCATTCGTTTGACCATATTTTCAAACGAATCCTCGGTGTAGGTATTGGGGCTATTGGAATTAATACCGACAAATCGTACAGACTGCGATTGGAATTTCAAGGCCGTTTGTCGCGTAACTTCATCCGAACCGATGACATAGGGACAGTGGTTACAAGTAAAAAAAATCACTAGAATCTTCGCATCGGCAAAATCTGCAAGGGAGTATGTTTTGCCATCTGTGGCCGGAAGGTTGAAACCCGGCGTTTTTTGTCCGATTTTCAGTGTAAATGCCATAATCTTACCTCCTGAATGAACCAAATTGCCTTTGGATAGTACTATTCTATATCTGATTTGTTCGACGCAAAGAAAAGAATCTTAAAATTGAATATATAACGACAGATGAAGCTTAACACCAACGTAGGAGTATAATTACGATGAATCTGAATGAATACTTTTCAAGTGTAGAAGGCACCGGTATCCTGGCGACAAGCGATGCACAAGGGAATGTCAATACCGCCGTTTATGCCACTCCGCATGTAATCGATGATAACACCATTTCTTTTATTATGCGCCCTCGACGGAGTCTGGCGAATGTCCAGAGCAACCCCAAAGCGGCCTATTTATTTTTGGAAGAAAAGGCCGGTTATCATGGCAGACGATTAACCCTGGAAAAATGCGGACAGGAAGACGATATGAAAAAAATCAACATGCTGCGTCGCAGTCACCACGGCGGCGATGAAGACAAGGCAGTTCTTGTGTATTTTAAAGTAACAGAGATACGGCCGCTGGTGGGTGATAAAGAAACTTGATATAGCGAGAGGCTAAACGGATGAAGGTTCTTATCAGCGGCGGGAGCGGGTTCATCGGAGCTTCCGTAGTGGAAACGCTTTTAAAGCAGGGACATTCAGTTGTTCGCTTGACACGAGCTGCAGTCGGAAAAGATTCGGAAGATGTCAGATGGAATCCAAGTACCGGATATATAGAGATATTACCTGAACCTTTAGACGCAGTTATTCATTTGGCGGGAGAAAATATCTTCGGACGCTGGACAACTGCTAAAAAAGACAGGATACGCGCCAGTCGGGTGGATGGTACGCTGTTGCTGTCAGAGCATCTTGCTTCAATGCAGCGACGGCCCAGGGTTTTTATTTGTGCGTCAGCAATTGGCTTTTATGGAAATCGTGGAGATGAAGTTCTGACCGAAACAGCCGATGCAGGCGAAGGATTTTTGAGCAATGTATGCCGGGACTGGGAAGCAGCGTGTACACCGGCAGATGCAGCAGGGATACGCGTTGTCCGTATGCGATTCGGAACGGTTCTGGCCAAGCATGGAGGAGCGTTAGGCAAGATGCTTGGAGCTTTTAAGGCCGGACTTGGCGGCACTCTCGGAAACGGGCAGCAATGGGTCAGTTGGATTACCCTGAATGATGCCTTACGGGCAATTTTGTATGCACTGGATGATGAAACATTTTTTGGTGCTGTCAATGTTACAACTCCGGAGCCAGTACAGAATCGGACATTTACGGAGACATTAGGGCACATCCTGCATCGACCAACAAGGCTTTCGCTGCCGGCAGTGATTCTGCGATTAGTTTTAGGCAGATTTGCGGAAGAAACACTGCTGGCCAGTACACGAGCAGTTCCCCGTCGTCTGCTTGGTGCCGGTTTTAAATTTGAACACCCTGCCCTTGCACAGGCACTCCCGTCGCTGTTAAAATAAAAAAAGCGACACCTCCAAAGGCGCCGCTTTGTTCGTATCTTGTATTTCGGGTGACATCAGACAGCAGCCATTTTTATGGCGTGATCTTTCTTAACGGCCTTTTTAAGGCTTTTCAGGACATAATTCTGAACCACCGCTTCCCAGCCCATATGCTTTGCCATATCGTATCCGCTTCTGAGCATCTGGTCAGCATCCTGATCGTTTTTGGGAAGGCGGGCACATATCTCCAACGCCACCTTTTCGCTGATCTTATGTTCAATCTTGTCGCGATAGGTACGATCAATATGCAGCAATTCCTCAATGTCCAGGCCTGCATCGCCGTTGAGTTCTGTGTAATCAACGATGATGACATTGGGGACAGGTTTGCCGTTGGCGACGGCCTTGACGAATCCTGCGCACCCGCAAACGTTGGTTACTACGCAAATACCGCCGAAGCACAGAGGCTCAAGCTGGGCAATTCCGAAGGGTTCATATATGCTTTGGCCAAATTCAACATCACTGCCTCTGCGAATGTCTATAAATTCCATGTCAGCGGGCATACGTGAGCCGCAGCAGGCACGATTAAAGCCAAATTGATTAATGAAAACGACTTTGATATTTCGGCTGCGTGCATTGAATTCCTGTACGCCGGCATAATAAGCGGCTTCTCCGCCGGACAAGTCGGGCATTCCTTCGCGATGGGCGACGGGCCAGTTATAGGCGGCTTCCATCTGATAGATGTCACGGTCCCGGCGTTTGTGTGTTTCGGTACTGAGTACCAGGAGTACTGCCGTTTTATTAATGGCGGCAAATTCGCGGTCCATATGTTCCAATACACGAAGGTCACGCCAGAGGCCTTTACTGAGAACGAGACGAGTGACGTGCGTAAAGACAAAATCGGGCTGCCATCCAAGGAGATTTTGACAATACTGACGGAGTTTCTGGCGGGATTCGTAGCGTTCGGCCAGACTGACCTGATAGGCAGGAATGCCGTTGTAGGTCAAATCAATATCGGCGATCTTAAATTCCGACGCCATGAAACGAAGTTCCTCAACGACACAGTCGCCTACGGCGAGAATGTTATCGCAGTGGCGAGCGGCATCGACAAGTGCGTATTTGAAATTGCGGCTTTGGTCGCCGAAGACATCGTTAAGATAGAGGTCATTTCGAGCGGCCTTACGCATTGTGTTATAAAACATCGTATCGTGGCCGGAATGTCCTTCGACGATGCCCCGCATAGGAGCCACTTCGTGGGCATAAAAGACCGTTTTGAAATCGAAAGGATCTATGATGCCGGCCAATGCTGTAGGCATGCCCATGAATTCATGCGAGACAATAATTGTTGATAAATCACGTTCTGCGGCCCCAATTGCTTTAAGCGCCGCTATTGCGGGCACAGCGAGCCGAACGTACTGTTCGAACTCCCAGTATTGTTCATAGAGATTGCTGCGAATGCCGAATTCACGGAAGAGAGCAGATTTAAATTCATTGATAGGTCTTGACTCCATCCGTGTAATGTCGATTAAGAGTACTTCAGGATGGCTTTGTATGCCTGTGAGCGGATCGACAAACTGACGGCGTCCATAGACAATATTAACGTTATAGGTGCTTTCAATACGGCGGAAACTGGCCACATAGCTGGTTCGAATCAGGCCGTCCAGAGATGAATAGAGCACTTCGCCTCCCGGCCCCAATCGTGTGGAGACGTCACCTTCCGTAGAAAACAGAGGGCTGACAAGGATGGTTCTTGCGACCGCTTCATCGTACGCCTTGCTTGTAAACATCCCATCCAGCACAGCTCCGATGCCGCCGATCTTGCCCGTTGCTTCGTGGGTCACATGCACAACCGTCGGTTTCTGATTCATCTATGGTTTCCTCGTTTTCGCTAATAATACATTATCTCTACGCTGTGTCGTCAAAAAAGTTGTCACCTTTCGCCTAATAAAATATAGTGTAAAATCGGCTGAGTGCAACCGATTCTTTAGGTATTTTTACTGCCTTAAAATTCGATGTTATCCCCAGGTGTGGAAATGCAGATTTTATCGGATAGACAACTAAAAAATTTATATTAATTTTTTAGTTTCCGCTGTTTCAATATTGAAATTGATTTTTTCGCATTGAACGAACAACGCATTTCGGGCCGATAATATCAGAGTTATCTGGATTGGTGAAATCAACCGACAGGCCGTGTTCAAGCGTGTTTGAAGGCGTCTTTTAGGTGTTCGATAATGTCTGTCGCAATAAGACTGATTTGGCCGACCTCTTTTGCGGCGTAATCCCCGGCCAAGCCATGGAGAAAAACTCCTAACACAGCAGCCTCAAAAAGACTGAGCGACTGAGCGCCTAAAGCAGCGATAACGCCGGTTAGAACATCGCCGGAGCCTGCCGTTGCCATGCCCGGATTTCCTGTGGTGTTTACATATACCCGTTGGCCATCTGTAACCACTGTTCCTGCACCTTTGAGTGTTACGATGCACCCCGTATGCTCGGCCATACGGAGGGCCTGCTCGACACGATCGGAGGGGAGCGGACTGCGAAACAAACCGGACCAAAGTCGCTTCATTTCCCCGGGATGAGGAGTAAGAATGGTACGGGACTTTTTATTTTTCATCCAATTGCCTGAACCGCGGACGGCAGCCAGACAATTTAAGCCATCGGCATCGACGATTAACGGAAGATCGTTAACAGCAAGAAGGGCCAGAAGGGCCTGCTCAGCTCCCCTGCCTGTTCCACTACCGGGGCCGAATGCAACAACATCGTTTTCTGCGGCCTGTTTAAGAATCAGGGGAATAGCTGTTTGGCCCCACTGCCCCTGCTCTTCTTCCGGCAATGCAATTGTTGTGTAACAGGGATCAATAGCTGCGACGACAGACTGAATTGAATCGGGAACTGCCACACGTACAAGACCTGCACCGCTGCGAAGCGCTGCTTTGGCGGCCAAGGCCGGGGCACCGCTAAAGCCGCGACTGCCGCCGATGATGAGGATCTTTCCAAAGGTTCCTTTGTGGCCGTCAACCGGTCTTGCAGGAATTTTCGGGATGTCAGTTATCTGCTGCATCTGTTTTCCTTATCGAGTCATTGAAACTTACGCAGTATATCTTTATTCATTCATTCCTGCAAGCCAAGAGGGCTTCCTGTCAATGTTTCTTCTCTTGGGGGACTGTGTGGATACGACGATTGATAGCAGCAGCGGCGACGGCGGCACCGAAACCATTGTCGATGTTGACGACGGTGACGCCGGAAGCGCAGCTATTGAGCATTGTCAGCAAAGCCGAGAGACCTTCAAAGCTTGCGCCATAGCCCACACTGGTCGGGACGGCGATAACAGGACAATCAACCAATCCCCCTACTACGCTGGCCAGTGCACCCTCCATCCCCGCAACAACAATGATTACATCGGCCTGCTGGAGGAGGGGCAGATGATTGAGAAGACGATGAAGGCCGGCAACGCCGATATCGCACAGGAGTTCGGCGTTCTGGCCATACATTCGGGCGGTAATACGAGCTTCTTCGGCTACGGGGATATCGGCAGTTCCAGCAGTCACTATCAGAATCCGGCCGGGAGCAGCGGAGATTTCCTTCTGCTTGAGCAAGATAATGCGAGCGGCGGATTCGTATATTAATTCGCTCAAACCGGAGTTGTGTTTTACGGCATTAAAGATTTCGGGAGTGGCACGGGTAGCCATAACGTTTTGGCCAGAGCGAGACAGACGCCGGAAAATCTCAGTAATCTGCGGAGTTGTTTTACCAGGACAGTAGATAACCTCCGGAAAGCCGCAACGAAGTGTACGATGGTGGTCAAGCATAGCAAAGCCTGCGTCTTCAAAGGGAAGATGGCGGAGCCGCTGGACAGCCTGTTCGATTTCAATCGTGCCGTCTTTAATGTCTTTTAGCAAACTTGTCAGTTCCCGGATATCCATCGGCTGTCTCAAGAAGTTGCTTTCGGTTCAAGGGATAATGGCGCAAATTGACCGGCGGTGTATTTGTACCACGCCAGAGAAGCCACCATTGCGGCGTTGTCTGTGCAAAGGCGTTTGGGGGCAATCATAAGATTAAGCTTGCCGCTATCGGCAAAGTTTTGCATTGCCGTACGAAGGGCAGTGTTGGCGGCAACCCCCCCGCCGATGAGAATGGTTCTGGCTCTAACCTTGGCGACGGCACGGCGAGTCTTTTCCACCAAGACATCAACCACGGCGGCCTGAAAGGAGGCGGCAATGTCGGCGATCTCCTGTTCGGTCATCGTGGCAGTACGGTTCTGGCCTTTCATATCCTGGCCCTGGCAATGATAGAGGACTGCAGTTTTGAGGCCGCTGAAGGAAAAATCGAGTGAATCTTTGTCCAGCAAGGTCCGAGGGAAAGCGATGGCTTTGGGATTGCCGGATCGGGCGGCTTTTTCGATGCTGGGACCGCCTGGATAGGGGAGGTTCAGAATAGCTGCGACTTTATCGAAGGCTTCGCCGGCAGCATCGTCGATGGTCTTGCCTAATAGTCTTAAATCAAGGGTGGATTGGGCGTCGTAGAGGCTTGTATGGCCTCCAGAGACAACCAAGGCCACTGCGGGCAACCGGATATCGTCCCCCTGCTGCTGGAGCATTGCCGATTGAAAATGAGCGTGGATGTGGTTGACTGCGATGAGCGGTTTTTGCCATGCCCAAGCAAGCGTTTTGGCTGCGGTAACCCCGACCATAAGAGCGATGGTCAGGCCGGGCTGGTTGGCGACGGCGACTGCATCGATTTGGGCGGGGGTGACGCCTGCCTGCTCCATTGCTTCCTGAACAACGGGGAGTATTTTTTCGACATGGGCACGGGAAGCAATTTCCGGCACGACACCGCCGAAACGCTCATGCAAGTCCACTTGTGAGGCAACGACGGAGGATTTAATGGTGCGGCCATCGGCAACCACTGCCGCGGCGGTTTCGTCACAACTTGTTTCAATCGCAAGTATCAGGGTTTCTTTGTCGGGAACAGTCATCATTTCTCCATTAACTTTTGGGGTCAGCATAACCTCTGATGCGGAAAAAGTCAAATGTGAGACATAAGTTGAGCCGCTTGTTCCTATGCGCGCAAAAAAAGACCGGACTTTAAAATACGTCCGGCCTTAACGCATATAATTTACACCACCCTCTTGATGATGCCTTTTTAAAAAAACAGGCATCTATGGTTTTCACCCCTCTCGTGATAAAACCATTAAAGAATTCAGATGCTCTGCCTGCGGCGGAGCCAGCCGACCAGAGTGGTTCCAATCCCAGCCAGCAGTACAGCACCGGGGGCAGGAACTATATCATATCGGCCATTATTCACAAACGAATCGCTTTTACTTTCTTGTCCAATAGATTGAACGTGCAGGCCAATTCGCATTGATTTAGAATCTAAAGCAGATATGACTGTTTCAAAATCACCTACAAGCGTCAATGTTAACCATTCGGATGGATCAATTCCATTGTCCGCAGGCGGCGGAACAGCACTTGCAAAAGAACTACTATTGAATTTGGGCAAAATGCTATTTCCGCCAGGTAAGTTAGCAGGGTTTTTGTCCCATGTATAATTTACACCATCACCACTGTCCACAATGCTTCCGAAAGGAGTTGTTAAACTTTCAAAACAAATAAGAGTTATTGTGGAATCAACAGTTCCTTTGTTAGTAAAAAGAAACGAAACGTTTCCTGAACCAGCATCTGAAACTTCAACAAATAACTGATCTGCAATATCAACCGACATCGGAGGATTATCGGTAATCTTATAAAAGGAATATGTAACGCCTGCCCGTAATAAAGCGGGCAAGCAAAGCGCCGCGATCACAATCAACAATAAACTTTTTTTCATAAACACCTCCGTCAGTTAGTTCTTCTCCCGGCGGATCGATCCGTTTTTAAACGGTCTTTCTTCTGCGGAGCCAGCCGACCAGAGAAGTCCCGATACCCGCCAGGATAACAGCCCCCGGGGCAGGAACGATTATGTTGGCCGGATTCGGCTCGGAACGCGTAATCGTGAATGAAATACCGCTGTTGTAGTAATGGCAGTCCGGGTCAAATCCGAAAGCGATAAAGCCATCGCTTGCCCAGCTATTCAATAAATCCAATTGGGCCGTTGTAAACGTATAGGTAAGCGTTGTTCCTTTAAACGATGCATCTTCCCAAGCATCAATCAATTCACCTTTGCCGTTAAAGTAGTCCCCGCCTGCAGCACGGTCCGCATATACCTTTGTACCGACCTGATACTGGCTGGCGATGTCCAGCAGATGGATATAGAGTACATTATCTTCGGCTTTCCAGTTGCGGATATTGCTGAAGGTCAATGTTGCTTCAGTGATGGGCAGTTCCGAGGCGCCAACATTAATCCCCCATCTATAGGCATAATAGTGGTCCAAGTCATACATGTCCGACGGTTTCGGAACAAACGTAGTCGTCTCACCGGCGTTGGCCGTTGCGGCAACCATGATCCCTACTGCCAGAAGCATTATCAGTGTAAAATTCTTCATATTTCTCCCTTTCCTTTCTTTCGTCGATGCTCATCCATGGCTTTAAACTACTAAGCCCCATCTTAGTCATCATTTACACATTAACATTACGAATCTATTTGAAAACACAGCGGGTTTCTTCGACTCCGCCTCCACAAACTGCATTCTTTGCAAGGAGACGGACGAAGAACAGAAAGCGATGAAAAACACATTTAAGCTCCGTTAATGATTGGAGCTTAACGCAAGAGTTTTCTCGCTCTCCGAAAGCTTATGTTTTCTCCACGATTTCAATTAGCACTGCAAATAAGTCTTATTAGTACGCTTAGGATATCAGATAGGCAGTATAATTTCAAGAAAAATTTCGGAAAAACACGGTTTTTTTACATTTTTATCGGGTGAACTTAATTTTTCCCTATTTGCATCTTTCTCTATCTCATTTTTCCTGTTATTTATTTACTTTTTCCCCAATGACTTACAAAGATTTACCGTTTCAGCATTTCTGCAAGTTCCGCTCTTTGCTGTGGAGTCAGTCCATTATTTTTTTCGTCGAGGTCGCGTGCTTTATAAGATTCAATTAATGACAGGTCAATGCGTCCAAGCTGACGGTAGCATTTTGCCAGATTAAAGGTCGAGGATGTCTTTTCTGTTTGTGTATCCAAATACCGTTCAGCAGCCTGCTTAAAGTCCAGGGCGGCTTTCTCGTATTGCCCCATTGACATATAAATTGTTCCTCGTGTGTCAATCAAGTCGGTGTATTTGGGGGACAGAGATATTCCTTTATCGGCCAAGGCAAGGGCTTTGTTGTGTTCCCCTTTTTCCTGACTGAGAATCCAGGCCAGATTGTTCATAGCAATCACATTTTCCGGCTGAAGCTCCAAGGCGCGTTCATAGAGAGGTATGGCCTCAATTTTTTGACCTGTCATGTGACGAAGCATTGCGACACCATAGGCCGCGTCAGGATTTTCCGGTTCACGGGTTTGGACGAGCTTGAGAATTTGTTCTGCGGCGGCAACCGCTTCGGGGTTTTTAGCCTCCAACAGATTCTGAAGGACCGGCAATGCCGCTGCGCCTTTTTGCGGATTTAAATCGTACCATTGCTGGAATTCCGACAAGAGCTCGTCTGATTTGGCTGTTTTACCTATCAGACGCAACCAGCGTATCATCGCCGCGGCTGAAGTATCCTGATTTTGTACAAGCTGCCGATAAATTTCTTCGGCCTGGCCGGCGCTGCCGCTTTCAAAGAGAATTTCCATCAGGGGAAATTGCCAGCGAATAGTGTCTGCAGCGGAGGCGGCGGCAAGCCTTTGGCGCAGGATAGCGACCGCTTGCTCTGACTTTCCGACACGGTGCATCTGCCGGGCCTGCATTTCAATCACAGCATCGTCAGCGGGATACTTACGTGCCAACTGATTCAGCGTTTCCAGGGCTACTGCAGGCGAATGCAGAGCTTCGATACGAGCTTTGGAAAACAATAAGGCACGATTTTCAGGCAACGCCGACAATCCTCGAAGCACAGTATCCATTGCCATCCCGGACTGGTTTGTAAGCATATACCATTCAACCAAGTAACCCCATGCCGATTCGAGACGCGGAAATTCGCTGACCAGTGTATTGAGAATCTCCAGTCCCTGAGCGGCATTCGGTCCAGCACCTTGTTCTAAAAGCAGTGAAGCCTTGAGTAACCGCAACTGGACATCTCGCGGCTGCTGAACAAGTGCTTTTTCAAGTAATTCCATACCTTGCCGGCGTGATTTTTGGTCCGCTAAAAGCAGAATCGCCACTTGTTTTTGGGCATCGAAAAGGTCGGGCTTAATGGTCAGGGCCTTCTGTGCTGTTTCAAGGGCCTGCGCCTGAAGTCCAGCAGAAAGACACAGTTCACTTACGTTCAGATATATTTCCGCACTGTTGTCAGCTCGCTGGAGTATCGTTTCGATATCTTTAACAGCCTTGTCCTTTTCATTCATGGCCAGGAACACCTGACATCGGAATCTGTAGGCGTCAACTGTATCATGTTGGGCCAGATAGCTTTCACAGACCGCAAGGGCTTGTTGTTTTTGTTCCTGCCGAAGGTGCCAATCGGCCAGCACTGCATGGGGGGCAACAGCATCGGGGTTTTCGACAATAATCTCGTCGATCAGTTGTTTGGCAGCGTTAAATTGAGCGTTACGAGTTTTGAGCATCGCCAGCGACATCTTTGCGCTGATATCCCGCGCATTCCGAGCCACCATTTTTTCCAACAGGGATTCAGCTGTATCCAAACGCCCCTGACGAAGGTGGCTCTGAAGCTCGAGTTGTGCCAGTCTGGGGTCGGAGTGCCCTGCCGCCAGCAGTTCATTGAGGAGCTGCTCAGCCTGACGATATTCCTCAGCGCGATACATTGCTCCCATGGCAGCAATTGCCAAATCGATATCACCGGAGTAACGGGTCAAAGTATCGCGATATAAGGATACGGCTAACTGCTTATTGCCGCCCATCTCATGAGCCGATGCCAAAACCATCAGGCTTTGTTTGTCGTCGGGGTTGGCTTTTAAGTTTTCATTCAGCAACGAAACAGTCTGGGGGTATTTGGCAGCAAAATCGCTCTGTGTCATCCAGAGCAGTGCCTGTTCGATTTTCCAGAGTCTGCCGGCCTGTCCCCCTTCGATCTGCTTAATCTCTTCGATCCACTTTTGGAGCTGCTGCGGGTCGGCGGTGTCTCGAGAGAGGGCCAACAGTTGGCGACGTGCCAGGATATCATGGGGGTTCTGTGCCGCCAATTTAGTAAATAATTCAATAAGGTCCCGGGTTTGTCCCATCTTACGGTAGAGGTCAGCCATCCAGAGCTGAACTTTTCGAAGGTCTTGATCTTTCATCCTTGAGACAGCATCCTGAAGCAGTTTTAGTGCATTCAGGGCGTCCTCTCTATCACTGTAAATTGCCGCCCGCAAAATCACCGGCTCAGACGCTTCAGGAAAACGAACGATTGCCTCATCAAGGATGGACGCAGCCAGATCGGTCTGGTTTTTACGTGCCAGATATTCGGCCTCGGCCATGCAAACCTTAAGTTCATTGCCGTGCTGTTGTTTGAGACGCTCCAAATCATTCTGGGCTTTTTGCCAATCCTGTCTGTTCAATGCAATGCGAAAAGCCAGCAGGCGATTATCAAGTGAATCGTCCGCTGCGATCAATTCGGTCAGCATTTGATCAACACGATCTTTGGATTGCGGCTGAGCGGCCAGCAGTTCGATGCGGCAACGGCTCAGGGTATTTTGCGTTTCTTTACTTTGGGGATTCAGCCGGGCAGCGGCAGAGGCATAGTCTGAAGCTTCCTTCCATTGACGCGATTCCATCAGAATACGGGCCAGCATCAGTTGTGCGGAAAATGAGCGATTATTCGTCGTGACATATCGGCGGAGTGTTTCAATTGCCGTGGTTCGGTCCTCCATGCGGACAGCACCTTCAGCAAGCTTTAGGTACACCGATTCGGTGGTGTAGCCCTGCATTACAGCTTCACGCCAAAACGATAAGGCTTTAGGCCAATCCCCATCGCGTTCGGCCATAAGGCCGTCAAGATAGCAGACCAAGCCGCGGTTCAGTTCAGTTTTGCGAAATTCCTCGATAGCGCTGCGGGCACCCTGAAGGTCTTTGGTCTGCAAAAATAATTCGACGGCATAGGGAAGAAAGACCGTTTTATTTTGACCCAGCTGTTCCAGTCCCTGCCGGGCGACCTGCGCGGCCATAGCCGAGTCCTGGCGTTTGATGGCAATCAAGGCCCGAAGCTGCCATAACTCCGGCAATGCGGGATTTTCGGCAAATACTGCATTGAGCTGAGATTCGGCCTGCTCTATCGCCTCCAGACGCAACCAGGCGGCCGCCAGGGCCAATCGTGTATTGACCTCAGAAAGATCACAGCGAGACGCTTGTTCAAGATCCTGCACCGCTTGTTCCCGCAGACCCTTACGAGACAGAAAACCGCTGCGAAGGATATACGCCTGAGCATTTTCCGGGTTTTTTTCGACCGCCGCGTCAATCCATTCCTGATCCGACTTTTTGAGCAGTTCCGGACGCTCTTGCGCGATATGGGCTAATAGTTCATATGAAGTAATCTCTTCTGGTTGGCGGACTACAATATCGGTCAACAACTCTACCGCCTGCTCATACTTACGCTGCATGACTTGCGCCGTGGCAAGGCGACGTGTGATCTGAACGTCCTGTTTTTTTTCGAGAAAGCGTGTGGCAACCAGCTCGGCTTCGCCGGGAATCTGTGCCTGAAGGTAAAGATCGATGAGCGATTGAGCCGCCTGAAGGTTTGTTTCGTCATTTCGCAAGACGGAGCGATAAGCATTGATCGCCTGGGCATAATTTTCACGTTTAAAAGGCTGGATGTGAGCCTGCGCATGCCCATATTTGAGGAGAACTTCCGTGTCGGTCTGATGAACTGCCAAATAATGACCAAGATTTGAGGCGGCCTCCTGCCAGAGTTCTTCTTCATACGCAGCAAGGCCCTTTTTTAAACCTTGTTCGGCTCGCTGTGTCCGATTGAATTTGCGCAGACCAACAACGGTTGCACCGATTGCCCCGATACACAATACCAATACCAACACGAGTTTCCAATTAATATAACCTTTTTTCATAGCTCCTCTCGCTAATATAAGGTTTCAATATCCAATGACTTCAGTATTGTAGCTATATATTTGTTTTTGGACAGAGATTTCCGCTAGTTTTTAACAATAATAGACGTGAACTATATATATTGTCAATACTATATCTGTAATATTAGCCTGTTTTCGACGACATGTGAAATACAAAAGTCCCCGGCCGTTAAACGACCGGGGATGATTATGCTTTATTCATACTTATCAACATTCCGCCTGAGATCACAGGGTTACGATTCATGCTTAAATGTTAGAGGGAACTTTTATTGTGCATATTTGACTGAGCAGCCATAAGGATTTGTCTGTGGAGTTGTAACCGGCCTTGCCGCCAATAAATCTTCGATTGCCAGTTTGATATAGTTAGTTTTCTCAGATTTGTTCCCGGCGGCATCATCATCAATAGCACCTTGGTAAGCGATTTGTCTTTTTTTGTCTATTACATACAGATGCGGTGTGGTCTTTGCATCGTACAGCCTGCCGACTTTTCCCTCACTGTCGTTTAAGACCGGATATGGGAGCTCCCGTTCCATTACAAAGGCAGCGTTTTTTGCTTGATCAAAGGTATTTGTGCTATTGACAGCCAACCAGACAACACCTTTAGCGGCATAGGAGTTTGCCAAATTTACCATTGTTTTGCTGTCATAATGGCGTTTAACAAACGGACATTCCGGATTTACCCACTCGAGTACAATGATTTTCCCGGAATAGTCCGTTAATGAATGGGCTTTGCCGGTATGGTCCATTAATGTGAAGGCCGGAGCGGGATGATATGCCGAATCGACAGAATGGTTTGAATGGTCAGTATGGCCGGAATGGGACGAATGAGCGGCCGGTTTGCTCTTATTACAGCCGGCGATCAGGCTTATGATGAACACTGATAATCCAATTGTTAATATCTTATTCATATTTTCTCCTTTCAAAATCGACTATTGACTCTATGTACCTCGTTTGTATTGCATACGGGTAAATGAAACAATAGTTCGGTATGCTCACCAAAAGCAAAGGTCTCAATTTACGATTTCAGAGGCCCTTTGCGACTCTGTCAGAAAAGTCAGTATCGTTTGCCATAGAGAACGGTAGAGGACATGGTTATCGACAAATCCTTCATTATGGGTGCCCTTGAGTTCTGCAAAATGTTTGGGAGAGCGGGCTGTTTCGTAAAGGCGGCACCCCATTTTATAGGGGATTACGTCATCATCCGGGCTATGAATGACAGCAACCGGACAATGAATCGATTTAAGAGCATCGAGACTATCGTACGAAAAACGGGCAAACCATTGTACCGGAAGCCACGGGTAATAATGTGAGCCAATGTCAGTAAATGAGGTAAAGGAACTTTCGATAACCAGCCCGGCGGAAGGAATGTCAGCAGTTCGAGCAGCAATCCTGGCGGCAACCGCTCCGCCGAGTGAGCGGCCGAAGAGAATAATATCGGCGGGCGCGACCTGTTTATTGTCAAGCAGCCATTGGCGAGCAGCCAGACCGTCCTGAATAGTTCCCTCTTCAGTCGGCGAGCCGGTGCTTTGACCATACCCGCGATAATCGAAGATCAGGCAATTCAGTCCTAATTTGTTAAATACGTCCAGCGTGTCCAGACGATGACTGATATTGCCGGCATTGCCATGACAAAAGAGTACCGTATATCGGGCATTTTCAGCAGGAATGTACCACGCGGCAAGCGTCTGGCCGTCGGGGGTGGGGATGCGGATATCTTCAAAAGCCAATCGCAAGTCAGAAGGAGCGGCCTCTATTTTCGGGGTGGGCATATACAGCATTCGGGACTGAAAAATCCAAAGCAACACGGCCAATCCCAAATAGGCTGTCAATACAATGCTAAAAATCATTCCTATAGCCGCCATAAAGGAACCTTTCCGCAGCCGGCGATACACCAACCACGCCAGTAACATCGCAATCAGAATCCAAAGTATCTTATGAGTCATTGTGATTATATCCTTCGTCTGTCGTAAATCTGACTATATTTTAGTTTGCCTGAGCGGCCCTGGCAAGATAGAATTACCGTCGGATTTTGGTAAATACAAATTTAATCTAATGTAATGGACGAAAATGATACAGCGACGAAAGACAAAAACAGTAAAAGCGGGATCGATTTGTTTGGGCGGACAATACCCGGTAGCGGTTCAATCAATGACAAAAGTATCAACGACCGATGTGGGGGCCTGTGTGCGGCAGGTCAAACGTCTGGCTGAGGCCGGATGCTCACTGGTACGAATCGCTGTACCGACGCGGGCCGATACGGAGGCCTTTGCCAAAATTGTTCAACGGTCCCCCGTGCCGCTGGTGGCGGATATTCACTTTTCGCCGGAGCGGGCCATTGAGGCATTGGAAGGCGGAGCGGCAAAAATAAGACTTAATCCCGGCAATATTAAAAAACACGAAGATATTGTGCGAATCATAGACTGTGCTAAACAGCATCATGCGGCGATTCGTATCGGCGTTAATGAGGCCAGCATTCGCGATTTGAAGACAGGAGATGTACGGCAGGACAACCGTGTGACCCTGATGCTTAAAGAAATGAAACATTATATCCGGCTGTTCGAAAAAGCAAAATTTGAAAATATTGTTCTCAGTGCTAAAAGCGCCGATACTATGCGGACAATTGCCATCAACCGTGCAATAGCTGAGACATTCAATTATCCTATTCATGTTGGATTGACCCATGCGGGGCTGCTTGAAGATGCGCAAACACCCTCTGCGATTGCCATTGGTACCTTGCTGGCTGAAGGGATCGGAGATACGATCCGTGTCAGTATTGCCGGCGATCCGATTGAAGAAGCCCGGCTCGGGCGTGAAATATTAGCCTCACTCGGCTTGGTCGAACGAAGCGGCCCGGAGCTGATCGTGTGTCCAACGTGCGGCCGGTGCGAAGTCGATGTGAAAGGATTGGCTAGGAAGGTCAAAAAACTGCTCACTTCTATTCGACAGCCGCTGCGCGTGGCCGTAATGGGCTGTGTTGTAAATGGACCGGGTGAGGCGGCGGACGCGGATATTGCGGTCTGTGCGGGCAAGGGGAAAGGATTTATTTACCGTAACGGGAAAAAAATTGCCTCTGTCGAAGAGGCTGGTTTGCTGGACGCACTTCGGTGTGAGATTGATACTATAACCCATTGCTAATGATACATATAGCACATGTTTTGTACTTGACGGATAAACTTTATGGATCATGATTCATAAGATGTTTATTTATGGCCGTAATCAATGAGATGCATTTTATGAAAAACCAAACCTGATCCGGGACGTATTAAGGATAACGCAGTTTAAAGATTAATTACCTTTAGCTCCTTTAAGAAGAAAAGAGGCTCATCAAGAATAATTATCGGAGAAAACAAAACACAGCAGTAGTTACATTTCTATTTTCGGTCCTGGGCAGTGTGGTATCCGCGGGACCGATTTTTTGTTTTGTGGGTATCACACATAATTCCGCCTCAGCAATCGCTATCGGTGAAGCACAACTTTCCGTTGAGGTCAACGATGCAGGCTCCGGTCAGGTCTGGTTTGTTTTTCGCAATAGCGGGCCCTACGCATCCTCCATCACGCAGATTTATTTTGACAATGGTCCGGCAGGAACAGGTGTAATAAACTCAATTGCCGCATTTGACAACAGTCATCCGGGAGTTCATTTTTTTGCCGGGGCAACCCCGGGGAACCTTCCAGGCGGAAATTCGATTTCACCTTCCTTTACTGCTACATCCGGCCTGACGGCAAATGCTGATGCGCCTCCATCCCACAACGGCGTAAATCCAAGCGAATACGCAGGCGTATTGATCAATCTGTCAAATTCACCCGTTGCGGCCAGTTATTCAGACTTACTGAGCAGTATAGGCAGCGGTGCATTGCGTATCGGCCTGCATGTGCAGGCTTTTGCAGACGAAAGCAGCGAGAGTTTTATCAATATGCCAGGCCCGATTGTACCCACCCCCGGCGCTCTGCTATTGGGATCGGTCGGAGTGGTTGTCATCGGAGTATTACGCCGTCGGTCACTTGCAGCCCAATAACACAATAGACAATATCTTTAAATGTGATATCTCAATGATGGAAATCGGGGACGAGGGGAGCCTTGATTTCCATTTTTTTTCGTTCTTGGGGAGGTATCAGTATCGCCGAGAAGTGTTTGACAGAAAAGCAGTGTTTAGCTATGGTATAGTTAGAAATATTTTATCGCAATGTTATTTTTTGATGAAAGTCATTCAATGCTGCGTGAACGGCTGAGTAACGATTTATATGCGTGCGGGGGTGCAGGATTGCCACAAACGGCGTTTCTTGCCGGTCAACAATGGATATTATGCCACACGTATAAACATGATTTTTTTGCCGCGACAGGTCTATACAAGTCATCAGACGAACCTACAGTTCATATCGTTCTTAAAATAAGCCGGATTCAGCCGTTTTTCGGCTTTCCGACCGGATGGATCGGCCGTTTTTTGAAACGCCGTGAATATTGTTTACTGAAGCAATTACAATCACTGGATCAAGTCCCCCGTTTAATAGGCGAGTACGGCCGCAATGGTTTTGCATACCAATTCATAGAAGGCCGTACGCTGGATGAAAAACCCGAATTGCCGGATAATTTTTTTAATAATCTCAAACTGCTGCTGCATAAAATTCATCAACAAGGGATTTGCTATATCGATTTCAACAAACGGGGAAACATTCTTCTTGGGGCCGATAGCCGGCCTTATATGATCGATTTCCAGATATCCCTGAAACTTGACGGTCTCTTGTGCCGATGGCTATGTCGAAAACTTCAGCGGGAGGATTATTACCATCTGCTCAAACACAAACGCAGGCTGCGTCCCGATCTGTTGACAGAAAGCGAAAAGGCCTTATCAAAGCACCGAAGTCTGCCGATTCGCATTCATCGTTTTTTAACAGTCCCTTTTCGTACTCTCAGGCGTCGTCTCCTAAGGATTCTGTATCGAAAAAATATTTTACGGGTTGACGACAGTTCTTCTCTTACCCCTGAAAATAATCCGGCCCGCTTTTCCTCTTAGTGTTTTGGTCTGTTATGGACTTCTTTTGATTTTTCCTGTAAAATAAAGTTTTTTGAGGACTATTTATGGACAAGGTGTATTGAGAATTCATATGGATGCCAAAGGCATAATTTTTGATATCAAAAAATATGCGATCCACGACGGACCTGGGATTCGGTGTACGGTGTTTATGAAAGGCTGTCCGCTGCGGTGCTCGTGGTGTCATAACCCCGAAAGCTGGCAGGGTGAACCGGAACCCATGTATCGGCCTATTCGATGTATTCAATGCGGACGATGTCTTGAAGTATGTCCCGAATCTGCAATCTCATTTAATCACGGAGTCCCGGTTACAGATACAGCGCGATGCACGCGCTGCGGCACATGTCTTACTTTTTGTCCTGCCAACGCGAGACAAATTATCGGCCGAGTAACTACTGCGGGCGAAGTACTTGAAGAAATCGAAAAAGACCTCGTTTTTTTTGATACCTCTGCGGGAGGTGTCACTTTTTCGGGGGGTGAACCATTAATGCAGCCCGATTTTCTTGAGTCCATGCTTGCCGGATGTCAGGAATTGGAAATTCATACCGCCGTCGATACTTGCTGCTATGCAAACACAGAGATTGTGCGAAATATATCCGAGTATACCGATATGTTTTTGTGTGATATAAAGCATATGGATTCGGACAAACATAAACAGTTTACCGGCGTAGAAAATCAATTGATATTGGACAATATTACTTTGCTTGCTGAACTGGGGAAGGACATCATTGTACGCGTACCGGTGGTGCCGGGCTTTAACAATGATCCAACCTCAATCAAACAGATCGGTTTATTTGTGAAAGAATTAAAAAGTATATTGGAAATAGATCTTTTGCCGTATAATAGCGGCGGCAGCGCAAAGGCTGAACGTCTGGGACGCAAGTCCTCGGTTCCCCTTCGGCCATACTCGTCGGACGGCGAGATCAATATGTTGGCAGAGTGCTTAAGAAATCTCGGATTTATAGTGAAAGTGGGCGGATAAGTATGAATGAACGGGTTGCACGGCTGCGTCTTCAAAGTGTCGATACCAAACCGTATATCAGCGCCGAACGGGCGGAACTTATTACCGATTTTTATCAAAGCGGCATTGGAATGCAGGTATCTCCTCCCGTATTCCGCGGGATGGCACTTCAGCACATAATGACCCATAAGGCTTTGTGTATTAACGAGGGTGAATTGATCGTCGGGGAACGCGGGCCGGCTCCCAAAGCAACGCCTACCTATCCGGAACTATGCTGCCATACCATTTCTGATTTCGAGGTGATGAGCCGCAGGACACGCACGTCTTTTGATGTCGATGAGACAGTTAAACAAATCTACCGCGATAAGGTCATTCCTTTCTGGTCCGGCAAGACAATGCGCGAAAAAGTTTTCGGACAGATGAATGCTGCCTGGCATACCGCCTTTGATGCAGGAATTTTTACAGAGTTTATGGAACAGCGTGCCCCGGGCCATGCAATCCTCGACGGGAAAATCTATCAGCGAGGCCTATTGGATATGCAGGATGACATTCTCGCACACTTACGCCGGCTGGACTATCTGCATGATGCAGAGGCCTATTCAAAAGAGCAGGAACTCAAAGGAATGAGCCTTGCCATCGATGCCGTATTGATTCTTGCCAAACGTTATTCTGACTATGCCGCCCTGCTGGCTGAGAAAGAACAGGATACTGTCCGCAAACAGGAACTTCTGCATATTTGTGCAGTCTGTAAGCATGTTCCGGCCTATGCACCGCGTACCTTTCATGAAGCATTGCAGGCGTATTGGTTTGTGCATCTTGCAGTCATTAGCGAATTGAACGTATGGGATTCCTATAATCCCGGGCGGCTTGACCAGCATTTATACCCATTTTATAAACGGGAACTTGAAGCCGGGACGTTGAATGAAGAACAGGCTAAAGAACTGCTGGAATGCTTCTGGATCAAATTCAATAACCAGCCCGCTCCTCCGAAAGTAGGCATTACGGAAGAACAAAGCGGAACATATACCGATTTTGCTTTGATCAATATCGGAGGAGTTGATCCGGCGACAGGTGCAGATGCGGTTAATCCGGTATCGTATCTGATGCTGGATGTTGTCGAAGAGATGCAGCTTGTTCAACCCAGCGCCTGCATCCAGATCAGCGCCAAGAATCCCGAGCGATTTCTAAAACGGGCGTGCAGAGTCATACGCTGCGGATTCGGTCAACCGTCCGTTTTCAATACAGATACTATCATTCGCGAGATGCTTCATGACGGCAAAAGCATGTTCGATGCGCGCACCGGCGGCCCGAGCGGATGTGTGGAAACCAGCAGTTTCGGCCGTGAAAGCTGTACACTGACGGGATATTGCAACTGGCCGAAGATTTTGGAACTGGTGATTAATGATGGCATGGATCCGCGAACCGGCAAGCAGATCGGTCCAAAGACGGGGAAAGTGCAAGAGTTTGACAGCTTTGAGAAAGTGCTGGATGCCTATCAACGGCAGCTTGCATATTTTATTGACTTAAAAATTGAAGGCAACAATGTTATCGAAAGGCTCTATGCCGCGTACCTGCCGGCGATGATGTTATCCGTGTTGACCGATGACTGCATCGCCAAAGGACGCAATTATCACAACGGAGGACCTCGCTATAATACGACCTATATTCAGGGCGTCGGCATTGGAACTCTGACAGATGCTCTGACTGCAATTAAGTATCATGTCTTTGACAAACAGGATGTTTCGATGCCCGAACTGATGACGGCCCTGAAGGCTGACTTTGAAGGGTATGATTCGCTGCACGCTAAAATGGAACACCAGACTCCTCGATACGGGCAAGATAATGATTATGCCGACAATGTTGCCGCACAGGTCTTCAATATTTATTTCGATCAGGTCAACGGACGTCCGAATACCAAAGGCGGACATTATCGAGTCAATCTGCTGCCGACTACTGTTCATATTTATTTCGGCCAGATGACCGGAGCCTTGCCGCACGGCCGGAAGGCAGGTTTTCCGCTGTCTGATGGTATCTCTCCAAGCCAGGGAACGGAATCATACGGTCCGACTGCCGTGATCAAATCGGCGGCAAAACTGGATCACGCCCGAACGGGAGGGACGCTTCTTAATATGAAATTCAACCCTCAAGTGCTGGATGGAGAAGGACTGGATAAACTGGCGATGCTTATCCGCAGTTATTTCAAGCTGGATGGGCATCATATCCAGTTTAATGTCGTCAATAAGGAAACGCTTCTGGAAGCCCAGAAACACCCGCAACGCTACAAAGATCTTATAGTCAGAGTGGCCGGGTACAGTGACTATTTTGTTGATCTCGGGGAAAACCTCCAAAATGAGATAATCGCTCGTACGGAACAGAAAAACCTATAGGATACAGGTCTATTAAGTCCGCTTTAAAAGCCGTTTTTTATATTTTCAGGCAAATAAGCCCTTGAAATTTGCTTTTTTCCGGTTATATTTACTGGACTTTGAGGCGTTTAGCACCCGTAGCTCAATTGGATAGAGCGTCGGTCTACGGAACCGAAGGTTAGGGGTTCGAATCCCTTCGGGTGCGGTTTTCTTTTCTTGAGTATAAAACTCCATTTACAGAAAGTGCATAGGAATATGGCTTCTTTTTTTGATTCAATCATCGAACGGGCATCGAAATCGGTCAAGACAATTGTTTTGCCGGAAGGTAATGACGAGCGAACGCTTGAAGGAGCAGCGGAAATCATTCAACGTGGTTTTGCCAAGCTTGTGATCATGGGAGATGTTCCGACGTTGGAAAAAGGATTACGATCTTATGGGACAGACCCATCCAAAATTCAATTGGTCAATCCAAAGACTGATGCACGTCTTGAACACTATGCACAGTCTTTTTATGAGTCTCGTAAACATAAAGGTGTGACTCCTGAACAAGCCCGGGCGACGGTTCAGGATGAAGTTTATTTCGGGACAATGATGGTCAAACTCGGTCAGGCAGACGGTTTGGTGGCCGGAGCTTGTCATTCAACCGGGGATACACTGCGTCCGGCACTGCAAATTATTAAGCCCGCACAAGGAATCAGCACGGTCTCCAGCATGTTTTTTATGTGTTTTCCGGATAAAGTGCTTTTGTATGCTGATTGTGGGTTGGTGGAAGACCCTACAGAAAAACAACTTGTTGATATTGCCGTCTCTACGGCCAAGACCGCTCTACAATTCGGATTTGATGCCCGGGTCGCTATGTTGAGCTATTCTACCAAAGGGTCGGCCAGCGGCCCGAACGCCGTAAAGATGGCAATTGCCTCTGAGAAGGCCAAAGAAGCTATCCACAGCATATTCGGCGACAAAGTGGTGATTGACGGAGAGCTTCAGTTTGATGCTGCCTATGTACCGTCAGTAGCCGCCAAGAAGGCACCGAACAGCCCCTTGAAAGGCAATGCCAACGTCTTTATTTTTCCTGATCTGGGTGCCGGCAACTTGTGCTATAAATCCACTCAACGGTTGGCGGGAGCAGAGGCTTACGGACCCATTGTACAGGGACTGGCCAAACCGGTCAATGACCTGTCCCGTGGATGCAGCGCCCATGACATTGTCGCCACTGTCGCAATCACATCGATCCAAGCCAATGGATAGGATGTCCGGCCAAAGCTGGATGTTAAAAAATGTCCAACCGGCCTGACAATACGATATCGCAGCGTTTTGTTATTCAGGAGCACCAGACACCTGAGGGTACTCACTGGGATTTAATGCTTCAGAAGGAAGATATTCTTTGGACATGGCGTATGGACTGTCCTCCCGCCGATCTCGGCACAGCACCTTTAAAACTTAGAAAAATCGCCGATCACCCGCTCCGCTTTCTTACTTATGAAGGGCCCGTACAAAACGCAACCGGCAGTGTAAGCATTGCTGATTCCGGAGATTATGACATGACAGCACAAACGGAAATTAACCTGACTCTTATTTTGCGCGGACAGCGGCTTAAAGGACGTTTTCTGTTCAGCCAAACAGAGCCTTCTCTATGGAGTTTGAAACAGGTCACGCCATAAATTATCGCCGTAATCCCGGCAGGTCTGGCTCGATGTGAATTACAACATTAACAGGACGGGAAATCCTCTCGACAAGAGTGTTTTCCAGCGATTCGGCAATTTCGTGCGCTTCTGTAATATTCAATGACGGATCGACAAGAATATGCAAATCCAGAAACACCTCGCGGCCAACGGTTCGGGTACGAAGCTGATGCCACTGCCGGACTCCCTTGTGCTCACTGATAATCTCCTGTATTTGCTGCTGTGTGACGGAATCCACCGCCCCTTCCGCAAATTCACTAAAGCAGTCGGCAACGATTTTTGCACCGACCAATGTAATCATAATTCCCACTGCAATGGCCCCGAGCTGATCGCCGTGGGGATAGCCGAATTTGACGGCAATTGCACCAATAATAACCGCTACCGAACTGAATGCATCACTGCGATGATGCCAGGCATTGGCATACGTCGCAGAACTATGGGTTCGTTTGGCAACAATCCTCGTGGCATGATAAAGCACTTCTTTAGAAACCACTGAAAACAGGGCAATCCATATCACCCAGTAACTGATCTGCACTGTTTCTATGCCCGACTGATGCATTTTCGCGATTGTCCCGGCTCCCTTATAGATCAGGAACAATCCTACCGCCATTAACGCTGTCGCAACGAACGCACCGGCAAACGTTTCCAGACGTCCATGTCCGAATTGATGCTTCTCATCAGGCTGTTTGGATCCAAAATATACGCCAATTAACAATACAAAATCAGTAGCAAAATCCGACAGAGAATGAATGCCGTCAGCAATTAATGAAATAGAACCGCACAGATACCCTGCGGCCAATTTTATTGCCATCAGAGTGCTATTTGTCCATACGCCTGCAAGCGTTACCCGGCGTATTTGACTGTTTGCCGCCTCCATTGCCAAAGCCCGTGTCACACCAATATCTCCTTACAAATCGCCTCCAGTTTTTCACTGTAGTAATTCGACACAGCAACATCTCTGGTTTCCATAATGATGCGCATAATCGGCTCGGTATTGCTGGTCCGAATATGAATCCAGCCGTCAGATAAATCAAACCGGCAGCCATCCGTGGTGTCGATGCGAGCGTTTGAAAAAACTGCTCTTGCTTTTTCGATAATCGCCTGAGCCTGTTTGGCATCGGCGGGATATTTGGTCTTTGTCATTACATAGCCGCCCAGTTCATCGGCCAATTGCCCAGCCGTCTTCCCTGTTTCGGCCATTAACTGCAAGACCATCGCCATCCCGACCAGGCTGTCGCGTATGGGGCCGATCCGAAGGTCAATGATACCGCCGTTCCCTTCACCCCCGATGATACAATTATGCTTGACCATCGCCTCAGCGACATTGGCTTCGCCGACGGCGGTACGAATTACTGTTCCCCCGGCTGCTGCTGCAATATCATCTATCATACGAGAAGTTGACAAATTGGCCGCGGCAGTACCTGTCTGTTTTCCGAAGACATATTTTGCCGCCAAGGCCAGTGAATATTCTTCACCAATGTAGCGCCCATGCTCATCAACAATGGCCAGCCGATCTGCGTCCGGATCTTGAGCAAATCCGATATCCGCTTGATGACGCTTGACCTGTTCACACAAGCTGACCAGATTCTCAGCTGTCGGCTCCGGAGTATGAGCAAAAAGCCCAGTCGGCTCGATGTTCATAGGAATAATCTCACAGCCGAGTTTCTCAAGCAGGAGTTTACCGCCTAAGCCGCCTGCTCCATTTACGCTATCCAGAACCACTTTGTAACGGCGTTTCGAAATTTCTCCGGGATTAACGACCGCCAGAACTTTCTCCGTGTGAACACGGGGCGTCTGACCATTACAGGATATTTTCCCGCAGTGCAGTGAATCCACCAGAAGAAAAGCCCGTTGCTGATATCGCCGAACGATATCCTGGGCCAGTTGACGAGGCGGAGCGATACCATTGTCCAGCAGCAGTTTAATGCCATTGTAGGCGACGGGATTGTGGCTGGCCGTGATGATGACACCGCCATCACACTGAAGATACCGAAGCATAATTCCGACGCCCGGGGTTGAGCAGATACCCAAATCGATAACATTGACGCCGCTGGCCGTCAGCCCGGCAGCTACGCCTGAAAACAGCATCTGTCCTGAAGGCCGTGAATCGCGACCGATTGCCACCGACAGTTTTTTACCCGGTTTTTGTTCTGTCAGAAATGCTCCGAAGGCGCACCCGTAGGCAGCAGCAATTTCCGGCGAAAGATTTTCACCGATAAGGCCCCGCATCCCGCTGATGCTGATGATTAATTCCTGCGTCATAGAGGTCTCCGTCAGATTTTCCGTGAATGTTCAAGCGTGTATTTGAGTTTTTCGACGACTTTTTCCACCTGTGTGTCTTTCAGCGACAGAATATCCCTGAGGGCCTGCCCGATATGCGGCAGATATGTTTCAATATAGCCGCGTTTAATCATTTCCTCACGTATCCGTTTTTGACGGCGTACATGAATGCCGAGCTGTCGGCCGCACTCCTGTATAGCCAGTTTGATCTCTTTAACGATCTCCGGGTAGTGAGCGACCGCTTCTTTACTTTCAGAGGTAAACGGCACCCACACCGAAGCGATATGCACCATCAACAGAAGCGGCCCGGAGGGCAATGCCCCTTTACTCTGGCTGAGTCCGTAATTACGCCAATTGGTTTCAAGAACCGCCTTACAGGTGGCACATCCCGATTGCTGATAAAGCAGCGGAACACGATTGGCAAAGCGAACCAGCCTCATCAGCGGTTCTTTGTCATCGCCATTGGCGTCGGTATTTTTGCAGCCGAAAGCAAGGGCGGCTTCAATGATAAAAGGATTACCGCGATAAACAGCAGGCTTGCGTGTGCAGCTTGAGTAAAAATCCGCCTCGACCACCCGCTTGAGGCCCTCTATCAATTTCTCTTCGCCAATAGGCCCGATACAGTCTGTCGGCGGCGCAAGCAGTTTGGTCGCATTGACGGCTTCGTGAAGTTTTTCAGCTTCCTTGAGAACCATTTTTTCAGGTTTAAGATTGACCGACAGTTTAGCTTTTTTGCAAATCTCTTCGGCCACCTTGGGGCTGACCCGCGAAAACTCTGTACGGAGAAACTCTGTCAGCTTTTTTGCCTGACTCTGCCGGGCCATTTTAAACAAGACCCCCAATTCAACCCCGTAAGGATGCGGCTTGATCTCAACCGGAATGAAAGGCAGTTCGTGACTCTGCCGGGGATATTCTGTAACGCTGCCATCCGGAGCATGATAGGTAATCGCAGCGTGAGGATTGGCAATTGCTGTCTGAGCCAGATACTCATCGACGCTTTGTTTACCTTTCTGATAGCGCCCTTCGAGGGCGATGGTAACACTTGTACCGGTAGGCAGATCAAATTCGCATTCCTGATCGAGAATGACCTCGGGACGGTTACGGGATGTATCAATCTGAACGTGATAATGAGTCGCCGATTTTTTGGGACTTGTGCGTGTTATGACCTGCACCGGTTCGCCGGTAGTCAAGAGTCCATACATACCGGCGGCGCTGATGCCGATACCTTGCTGGCCGCGACTCATTTTAAGGGAATGAAACTTGCTGCCGTACAGCAACCGGGCAAAAATATTCGGTACCTGTTTTGCCACGATTCCCGGACCGTTGTCTTTTACCGTAATCCGGTACTTGTTGTCACTGCCATCCAGAGCGTTAATGGATACAGTAATTGCCGGCAGGATGTGAGCATCTTCACAGGCATCCAGAGAGTTATCCACTGCCTCCTTGATTGCAGTCAATAACGCTTTTCGGGGATTGTCAAAACCGAGCAGATGACGATTTTTTGCGAAAAATTCGCTGACGCTGATATCCCGCTGTTTGGCCGCCATGCTCTCCGCGGTAGCCGCCTGTGACTGACGACCTTTTTTTCTGGCTGTTGCCAGCGATTCAGCTATGCCGGTCTCCGTTTCCGATGCACTGCCTTCCATCGCCTCCTGCGGCGCTGAATGCTTTGCGTCCGTTGTTTTATCAAGTGTGTCAAATGAAAAATTCAATTGTGTCGAATCCTTCTTTTTTCCGGCCGTCATTCCATTGGCTCCTGTAAGAAAAAGGAGCGGTCCGACAGATACAGCCAATGTCCCGGCTCCATCTTCCGGACCGCTTAGTAAAAAAATACATTATTGAACCTATTGCAATTTACAGACGTACATTTCGTTGACAAATTCGAGTTTTGACAGCTCTGCTTCGGCTTTGGCGTCGGGAGTTTTATCCAAACTGACCGCCAGAATCGCTTTACTGCCCTCCGGCTTATGGCCAACGCCCATCGTGTTGATATTGATACCATGACCGCCTAACGTAGTGCCCACTGCGCCGATGACACCGGGTTTATCCTCATTGAAGATCACCATCATCGTGCCTTCCGGAGTTACTTCAATACTGAAGCCGTCAATCTCAATGATTCGAAGAAGATTACCGCTATAGACAGTACCGCAGATAGACCGTGTCACCTTATCTGTCTTGACGGTTGCCGTGAAACTGGACTCCAAGTCTTTAATCTCCGGATTTTTCGTAATATCGACACTGATACCGCGCTCTTTGGCCAGTAACCCGACATTGACAATATTAACGACGTTGTCAAAATGCGGCTGTAACAATCCAATGGTAAACGCAGTTGTAACTGCATCTATAGACTTTTCAGCGATTGCGCCGCGGTATTCGACCTTGACACCTTTGATATGGCCGGGGGCAACAGTTGTCATCACCGAACCAATCCGCTGGGCCAGATCTGCATAACGGCAAACGATGGGAGGTGTTCCAGCGCCCATCGCAGGGGCATTGAGTGCATTACGAATGGGTCCGCCTTTCAGTGCATCGGCCAGAATCTGGGCAGCTTCAACCGCAACTTCAATCTGGGCTTCTTCGGTGCTGGCCCCGAGATGCGGCGTAACCAAACAATTTGCACACTCCTTAAAACGCATGTTTTCCGGGGGTTCCTTTGAGAACACGTCCAGTGCGGCAGCGGCGATAATTCCCGATGAAAGCGCATTGTACAAGTCGTCTTCATTGATAATACCGCCCCGGGCACAGTTGACAATCCGGCATGTCGGTTTCATCATTTTCAGCTCTTTAGTACCAATCATATTGAGAGTCTGTTCATTTTTCGGAACGTGCAAAGAAATAAAGTCCGATTCTTTGTAAATGCGTTCTAGATTGTCTGTGACTTCAATACCCAGCTCATCGGCTTCCTTCGGAGCAGCAAACGGATCGTACCCGAGGATATGCATATTAAATCCCAAGGCCATCTTGGCAACCGCCATACCAATGCGTCCAAGCCCGATTACGCCGAGTGTTTTGTTATTGAGCTGATTACCGGTATAACTCTTACGGTCCCAAGTGCCAGCTTTCAGGCTGTTGCAGGCAGGCACCACATTGCGGCTCATGGCCAGCATCAGAGCCATCGTGTGTTCGGCGGCACTCATTGTATTTCCGCCGGGAGTATTCATAACGATAATGCCTTTTCGTGTGGCAGCCGGAACATCCACATTGTCGATACCGACACCGGCTCGGGCAATTCCCTTGAGCTTGCCGGAGTGTTCCAGCACCTTGGCGGTAACCTGTGTACCGCTGCGGATGATCAATCCGTCGAATTCACCAATAACCTTTATCAGTTCATCTTCGCTCAAACCCGTACGAACTACCGGTTCGAAATCGGGCATTGCCTTGAGCAGATCTATCCCTTCCTGGGCCAGTTTGTCGCTGATCAGAATTCTGTACATTGGATCCTCCTAAAAAGTTTCCAGTTCAAATGCTTCTTGTATTGAAATCCGTTCGTCGGAATTCTTATAATTCAATTTCCTGATTGGATAGAGATTTCTTGAAATACAATGTGCTGTGCCATCGGTCAACCGACTTAACATGGTGTCCCGATCTCCCTGAGCCAATTCAACAACGATATCATGCTGCTTACTTTGGGCATTTTCAGGCCATAGCGGTTTAGCTGTATGTGCATCCAAAAGGACCGAACGGGTGAGCATCCGGCCCGAATGGAAATTACGAATATTTACCGGCATTAATTCGTAACTTTCGATACGTACGAACAACACCAATCCTGCCCCCGCTTTTTGCGCTGCGGCTTCGGGAGCCGACAGGAAGCTGTCCATCACATTGGGGATTGTGTTTGCCACAAGGACATTGTCCGGCTTTATCTTGGCTTTAGCGACAAGATGGTTCAGAATGGCATAGGTCAGTTTATCGGCGGCATCAGGGTCCGCAGCAGCTGAATGCGGAACTTCAATCCATATCAGCACTTTTTTATCTTGGTTTGCCTGCAGGTCGTAGACAGGGGGAACATTGCTGTAAATACCGGAAGTACACCCTTGGCCCGCAATACAGACAGCCATAGCAACCAGTAGGTAAACTGCCTTTAATGCTTTTGTTCTCAATAGTTTACATTCCATTTTGTTGCCGTATTGTACGTATCAGAGTCACCAGCCATCCGGCAAGTATCACGGCGATCATGCAGAAAATAAGAATTTTTATCCCGATGGCCTGAACCAAACGTTTCAGAAAATAAAAATTTATCCTAAACACCGCAATAAGTAAAGCAAAAATCCCTGTCAGTATCGCCGCAACGCAAAAAAGAGCAGCAGCCGGCTGAATCAGAAATGCCTCGATAGGATGTCCGGTTAAAAATGCCTGAGCCGCATGTGTCCAGCCGCATCCCGGACAGGGTAACCCAAACCGCTGTTTAAAACCACACACTCCGATCCAGAACTTAAGGTCAATATATCCTTTTGCGGCCAGCCAGAGAATCAGCCCCCCCCCGGTTATCGCCCCACAAATCAGCAGAGCAAGCATTCGCTCTTTGAAAGAACAGTTCGACCGTAAATTTGCAGAATTTGTATATTGGCTATTCGGCATAAGGCTGTTAAAATAGACCTCTATTACCAAGTTGTCAAGGCGAAAGGAGCTTTTAATGCTATCGAACACAGAATTAAGTCGCATGCTCGAAGCCGCTGTGGTAGCGGCACGTCTGGCTGGCCAGAGAGCTATGGAAGAGTTGCGTTATATCCGATGTTCTGTAAAAAACGGAACCGAATTGGTAACACAGGCCGACCCTATCTGCCAGAAAATCATTATTGACCGCATTCGGGAAACATATCCCGATCACGGCTTTCTGGCCGAGGAAGGACCGGACGGGAAGCCGCTGAAAATGGCCCCGCGAGGCGCAGAGACTATTTGGTGGATTATTGATCCCATTGACGGGACTAATAACTACTCTCATGGATTATTGTGTTTCTCGGTCAGCATTGCCGCTTTTTGTGATGGACGGCCGGTCGTTGCCGTTATTTTTGACCCGGCCAATGAATCTATGTTTACCGCTGTATCAGATGGGGATGCTCTACTTAACAGCATTCGTATTACGGTTAGCGAGGATAAAATCGATAAATTTGCACAGTTCGGAATTGACAGTACACCCCACCCTCTAACCAATGATACTATCGGTAAATTATTCGGGCAATGCCGTATCCGCTGTCTGGGATCTACCGCTCTGCATCTGGCCTATGTGGCACGAGGATCATTGATCGGGGCCGTAACGACCTCTGCACGGTTGTGGGATATCGCTGCCGGGGTGCTTCTGATTGAGCGGGCCGGAGGGCGAGTGACAGATCTTACAGGCAATCCGGTACCGGCTATTGACCCTGAAACATATGATGGACGTCAATATCCGCTGCTGGCCGCCAGTGCTAAAACACATGCGGGATTATTGGTCGGCTTTAATAAATAAAACAGAAAAAATGAAACACTATAAAGTCTCAATCGTCTTAAAAAACAATACAGTAAATTAAAAAAACTTTTAAACACAGGAGGTATTGCGTTATGAAGGTGTCCAGTTTTGTCCGCACTATTTTAGTTGTAATAACACTGTTTCCGACCGTTATTCCCTCGGCAGCGGCGGCTTCTGCCGATCCACTTCTTAATATTGCCCCCGCCGATGCGTTATTCTGCGTACGAGTAAACCAGCTCAACACCTCACTGGGCAAAATGGATCAGTATCTGGCCGGGGCTTCACCGTTGCCGGTCAGTCTGGTGATGCTTGCCAATATGCAGCTTGCCGGCATTCTCGGTGACCCAATGCTCACCGGAATTGATAAAAACGGAACGTTTATGGCCATTGGTTTTGCCGTTGATGATGGAGTCGAAATGGCAGCACTGGCCCCTGTAACCAACTATGATGAATTCATCAAAAACAACGCCGCCTGCAAACCCTATGACACTCCGCAGATGACCCTGCTGTCAGCCCCCAATTCACCTGTGGGTGCGTTGGTTCTGATGCCCGCACCGGGGGGCAAATATGCACTCGTTGCTCCCGAATTCGAAGCTGAGTCGCTGATGGCGGTTCATCAAAAACTGTCCGCCAAGGGAGCCAAACTGGCCGCTACACTGGATAGTGAGCAAGCGACACAAGCTACTGCCGCCCCTGCATGGGCTTATATTAATATGAGTCGTATTTATGACCTCTACGGCGAAATGCTGCAGGAAGGCATCAACTCGATGCAGGATGAAATGCCTGATAACATTGCAATGGCCGGAGCTATGGAGGTGAACTTCAAGTTTCTCTCCGAAATGACAAAAGTATTTCTCGGTCAAGCTGACTCACTGACCCTGGCTCTCCAGCCGGAACCTACCGTGCTCAATATGGATTTTATCTACCGAGCCAAAGACGGAACCGAATTTGCCGGAATTCTCGTTGCCGACCCGCAGACCGCACCAAGTTTTACACTGGCCGGGTATGCCGATGATGCTGCCGCCGTCAATGCCATTTTTAAGGTCAATCGTCCGCTGTTTGAAAAGCTCAATGCTAAAATGCTCGAAATGATTACTGCTGCTTCCAGCAACTCTTCGCTTGCCGCCGAGATGGATAAACTCAGAGCTTTGGCGGATAAATCCATGAAGGCCACGGGCAAAGAAGGACTATTCTCTTTTTCTTATGGCCCGGGACAACCGCCATTTACTTTTCGACAGGTCCAGTATATGAATGACCCGGACTTCTTTAAATCCACTGTGAAAGAAGGCATCCAAGCCGTTAACAGTATCTATAAAGCCATGGAATTGCCGTTTGTATTCAGTTATCAAGCGGGAGTGGACACTTACAAAAACATCCCTATTGATGCTTTTAAAATGACGTTTGAAACAGAAAATGATGACGAAGCTGTCGATATGATCAAACAGCTCTACGGCCCGGAAGGTTTGACTTACTACGGTGCTCAAAAAGACAAAATGCTATTCGTCGCTTTCGGACCGAATGGCACCAGCGACCTAAAGGCCATGATCGACACCCCGGCCAACAAAGCCGCTTCCGGCGATCTGCAAACGGCCATGACCGTTCTGGGAGCAACCGCTCAACAGGCAGACATAGTCTGCAGCATTAACTATCTCAAGCTCGTCAATGGTTTTATGGGAATGGCGAAACAAATGGGGGGAGAAGCGGAAATGGGCATGCTTTCGGGATTAGCCGGAGCGATGGACATTCCGACTCAAAGCTGCATGGCAGTCAGTGCTACAGTAGCCAATGGTAAAATTGCCTCGCGAGTTGCGCTCCCTAAACAGCATTTAGCGGAAATCATCACGGCCGTATTGCAGGCCCAGACACAAATGATGCAGCAGATGCAAACGCAGGGCACCATGGAGATGAATAATGGTATGTCAGTATCGCCTCAGACATCGGCAGCTCCGGCTCAGCCGCGGCAGGCCGCTCCTGTTGCCCAGCGTAAAGATCCCCTTCAGGAATGGGTGGGCAAACCTGCACCCGATATGACGCTGACCGATCTGCAGGGCAACAAAATCAGTATTGCCGAATTAAAAGGTAAGAAAGTGGTCGTCGATTTCTGGGCAACCTGGTGCCCTCCCTGCAAGGATATGATTCCGGATTTGATTGAATTACGAAACAGTACCAAACCGGAACAGTTGGTAATTCTGGGTATCTCCAATGAACCCATTGACCGTCTGAATAAATTCACCAAGGATAACAAAATCAACTATACGGTGATTGCACACAGTGCCCCAATGCCAGATCCTTATGGTAAAGTCACCGGATTGCCAACCACTATGTTTATTGATTCTTCCGGGACAATTCGACACATTTTGGTCGGTTTCCATGAACTGGACGAAATTAAATCTATTCTTGGCGGCATCCAATAAAAATTATTGCAGAGAACACAGAGATTTGTGTTCAGATGATACCTATTTGGATTTTTTGAGCAATCGCCTGAAGTTGCGGCAGCGCGTGGCTGAAAAATAGTTTATAACCTTCGCAGAAATAGCTGGGGGCTTTGTGTGTGCCGGACAGCACAGCGCGGTCTTTGGGACAGCCGCCGCGGCAGACATCCAGAAAACGGCAGACCAGACACTTGTTGTCTATCTCGGTCTTTTTGTGGGAAAAGTCACGTTTCATCGGGCTGTCGGCCAGTTGATCAATGGGCGTTTCCAGAATATTGCCCAGCCGGGTCTGATTTGTGACGTAGAAATCACAGCAAAAGGCATCTCCATTGTGTTCGATGACAATGTAATCGTTGCATCGGCGTGCGAAGGTGCATTCTGTCTGCGGCCCGTTCATAAGAAAACTTAGTATACTGTCAAAGATTCGGATACTTCGGTTGCGAATGCCGTCTGCCAGCCATCGGTCAAAAAAACGGCAGAGAAAGCGGCCGTATTGATGCGGCGTAATACTGTATGATGCCGGAGCTGCAGGATTGTCAGGGTCTTGTTCCACACACGGCACAAATTGAAGATACTGAATCTTTTGTGCAGCGAAAAACTCATACAATATATCCGGATGCTCAACGTTAATATTGTTGAGCAGTACGAGAATGTTGAATTCAGCTTTATATCTGCGACAATTGTCGATTCCCTGCATTACCCGGGCATAGGTACCGTGTCCGGTTCGGTCTTTTCGATATACATCGTGAAATTCTTCAGGGCCGTCCAAGCTAATCCCTATCAGAAAGTGATTTTCGGCAAGGAATTGACACCATTGCACATCTAAAAGAGTCCCGTTGGTTTGGAACGCATTGGTAACAATCTGCCCCGTTTGGCCGTACTGCTTTTGGAGCGATACTAGCCGCCTGTAAAAGTCCAATCCCATCAATGTCGGTTCACCACCCTGCCACGCAAAACTATTATGCTCAAAACCTAAGCCAAGATAGGACTTAACAAGATGCTCTTGTACCGTATCGCTCATACGGTGAGCACCGGAACCGAATATTTCCGTTTTCGAAGAATAAAAACAATACCGACATGCAATATTACAATCGGGACCGGCAGGTTTGATCAGCAGTGTAAACGGCCGTGACACATATCCCCCTATCGGGCCGCTTTTGCAACAAACGGACTGAGTTCCCGAAGACGATTGACAATGGGACTGATTTTGTCGATTACAAAATCAATTTCTTCCTGAGTGTTATAGCGGCTAAGGCTGAACCGAATAGAGCCGTGTGCGGCCGTAAAAGGTACCCCCATCGCTCGAAGAACATGCGACGGCTCCAACGAACCGGACGTGCAAGCGGAGCCGGAGCTGGCACATATGCCGAATTTGTTGAGCATCATCAGAATAGATTCGCCTTCAATATATTCGAAGCTGATATTCAATGTATTCGGAAGCCGGCTATCCACATCGCCATTTATGAAACACTCCGGACAGGTTTTCAGGATGCCTTCTTCGAGACGGTCACGTAATGCTCTGACACGCGTATTCTCTTCCTCCATATGACGCATCGCCAGTTCGCAGGCTTTGCCAAGAGCGATGATGCCGGGCACATTCTCGGTGCCGCCCCGCCGTCCGGATTCCTGATGACCGCCGTGCATAAAGGTACCGATGCGGGTTCCTTTGCGGACATATAAAACACCAACGCCTTTCGGGGCGTGCAGTTTGTGGCCTGATAAACTTAACAAATCGATGGCACTGTTTTTCAGATTGAGCGGAATTTTACCAACCACCTGTACGGCATCTGTATGAAACACGACTCCACGAGCTTTAACAAGTTCGGCAATTTTTTCAACCGGAAATATTGTCCCTGTTTCATTGTTGGCCCACATTACCGAGACAATTGCTGTATTGTCATCCACCCGAAAACCAAGCTGATCGACATCCAGCCGGCCCTGCCGGTCTACCCCAATTTCCGATATGCTGTATCCGTGTCTTTCCAAATCGCGACACGTTGTCAAGACCGCCGGATGTTCGACGCGTGTGGTAACGATTTTACGTTTTTCGGGAAACATCGCCAGAGTGCCTTTAATGGCTGCATTGTCGCTTTCTGTACCGCAGCTTGTGAAAATAATTTCTTCAGGCTGACACCCCAAGAGCACTGCGACCTTCTCTCTCGCCCGGGCAATTTCACGTGTAACATTGCCGCCGAAGGTATGCATACTTGATGGATTGCCGTAGCGTTCTGTTAAAAAAGGGAGCATCGCCTCGACGACCTCGTCGTCCACCTGCGTGGTGGCATTATTATCCATGTAAATAACTTTATTCATACGGCAACTCCCGGCCATCGAATTATCAATCTTTCACTTCTTCCACAGTCAACGACTCGCTGACATACTCCTTGAGCCGGGCCTCAACCACATCCCGCATAGTAAACTCGGCCATTTTGCATTGGGCACACATCCCCCGAAATGCAACAAGCACTTTATCACCTTCGATATCAATCAGTTCAATATCACCGCCATCGGCCCGTAAGGCCGGTCGAATCTGCTCATTGATGGTCTGCTGGATAAGCTGAATCTTCTGAATGTTGGTCAGCTTGGCCGGGCGAGTCGGTTTAAGAGACGTCGGAGCCGTTTTTGCCTGGCCAACAACTTCGTCAATCAGCTCTGCGATACGGCCTTTACACCCGCCGCATCCGCCGCCGGCTTTACAGAAATTCGTAACCTGCTCAACGGTTGTCAGGTTATTTTCATACACTACTTTGCGAATTTCTTCATCGGTAACGCCAAAACAGGTACAGACCACAACTCCATGCGGCTTTGCAGGGGCTTTCCCGCCCTTGCGTCGATAGTAGTCTTCCATGGCCGCTTCAAGAGCTTCCTGCCCCATAACCGAGCAGTGCATTTTCTGGTCAGGCAAGCCGCCAAGCCGTTTGACAATGTCCTGGTTGGTAACTTTGGCGGCTTCTTCCAGCGTCATACCTTTAATCATCTCGGTCAGCACCGAGGAAGAGGCTACCGCACTGGCACAGCCGAAGGTCTGAAACTTAACATCAGCGATTCTGCCATCGGTATCCAGTTTAAAGGTCAGCGTCAGGGCGTCTCCGCAGGCCAGCGAACCGACCTCTCCGACACCATCTGCATCTTCAATCCGTCCGACATTGCGGGGGTTATAAAAATGATCCATTACATTATCAGTATAATCCCACATAGGAATTCCTTATTTCTGACTGGCTTTCAGTGCCTGTTCAAAATCTGCAATAATATCATCTATATGTTCGGTTCCGACAGATACGCGAATATAGTCCGGGAAAACTCCAGCCTTGCCCTGTTCTTCTTCGGTCAATTGCTGATGCGTGGTACTGGCCGGGTGAATGACCAGAGTTTTACTATCGAGAATATTAGCCAGATGGCTTGCAAGCTTGACATTGTCGATGAATTTGACGCCGGCTGCACGACCGCCTTTGACACCGAAACCCAAGACTGCTCCCTGACCACACGGCAGGTATTTTTGGGCCAATGTATAATTCGGATGCGAGGGCAAGCCCGGGTAATTCACCCAACTGACCGAAGGATGCCTTTCCAAATATTGCGCTAATTTGAGAGCATTCTCACAATGACGTGCGGCACGCAGGTGCAACGTCTCTACGCCCTGTAAGAGTAAAAAGGCATTAAACGGAGACAGACACCCCCCTGTATCACGCAGAATGTTCGTTCGAATCTTGACAATATAGGCCAATCCGCCTAAGGCCTCAAAGTACTTTAGACCATGATAGCTCGGATCAGGTTCCGTCAGCATCGGGAATTTTCCGTTATCCCACGGGAACGTGCCCGAGTCAATTACGATACCACCGATACTGGTGCCGTGGCCGCCTATCATCTTGGTACAGGAATGAACCACAATATCAATGCCGTGTTCGATGGGCCGAAACAACATCGGTGAAGCAACCGTGTTGTCGCAAATCAGCGGCAGTCCATGGTCGTGAGCAACTTTGGCAATAGCACAGTAATCCAGCACATCATTTTTGGGATTGCCGATGGTCTCAATATACAACGCGCGAGTTGTATCACGAATCGCCTTGGCAAAACTCTCTGGACGATTCGGATCGACCATCGTAACCTCAACACCCATTTTTGACAGAGTATGTGTAAACAGGGTGCAGGTACCGCCATAAAGCGAGTTGGAGGAGACGATATGATATCCTGCCGGCACAATATTAAATATTGCCGCCGTAATGGCCGCCATTCCAGAACTGAAGGCACATGCCCCTATGCCGCCCTCAAGAGCAGCGAGCCTCTTTTCAAGTACATCCGTTGTCGGGTTCATCAGGCGGGTATAGATATTGCCGGGTTCTTTGAGGGCAAATAAATCGGCCGCGTGTTGGCTGTCCTTAAACAAGAAGCTGGTTGTCTGATAGATAGGTACAGCTCGGCTCAGCGTATCCCGGTCAACCGTTTGGCCGGCATGAAGAGCCAAAGTATCCAGCTTATATTTCTTTTCGCTATTTGTCATACTCTTATATACTCCTTAAAGAAAATGGGAGTTCACAGTGTTTTGCTACAGAATATTTCATTTTTGCTCTTTAAACGAATCCTTCAAACCGAAGTTAACCTTTATTTGGGTACGACCTCAATCATTCTATCTAAAGCATGTTTTGCCTTGACGCTAATTGATTCGGGAACAGTAATGCGATACTGCATATCTTCAAGCGACCAAAGCACCTTTTCAAGGGTAATTTTTTTCATGTTTGGACATACGGCCCGATTGGATACCGGCACGAATTCCCGATCCGGATACTGTTTTTTCAGAGTATGGACAATACCGATTTCGGTTGCGATAATAAAACATTTTGCATTGCTTTTGGGAATGAAATTAAGCATTTGACCAGTACTGAGCAATTCATCTGCAATAGCCCGCACTTGTGCCGTACATTCCGGGTGGGCCAAAACAACTGCGCCGGGATGTTCGCATCGGGCTTTTTCGACAGCTTCCGGTTCGATCCAGACATGAGTCGGGCAATAGCCCGGCCATAAAATCAACCTGCGTTTGGTCTTTTCCATCACAAATGCACCCAGATTCTGGTCCGGCGCAAAGATGATTTCTCTGTCAGCGGGCAATGTGCTGACAAGTGCGGCGGCATTACTGCTGGTGCAGCAGTAGTCACTGAGGGCCTTTACCTGTGCGGTCGAATTGACATAGGTGACCACCAAAGCATCCGGATATTTGTTTTTTAGATCGGAGAGCTGCTTGGCATCTATCATATCCGCCATTGGGCAACCGGCAGTTTTTTCGGGAAGCAATACGGTCTTGTCCGGCGAAAGGATAGCCGCCGTCTCTGCCATAAAATGAACACCGCAGAATACAATAACCTCGGCAGCGGTTTTGGACGCCTGGATACTCAATGCCAGTGAATCGCCAGTGAAATCGGCGCAGTCCTGAACCTCGCCGAGCTGGTAATTGTGAGCTAAAATAACGGCATTACGTTTTTTCTTTAATTCCAGAATACGTTCAGCTAAATTCATAAATAGTCTGCGCGGATAGATGAAATTTCCGTGCTCCGGATATGCTCAGATATTCTCTTGCTTTTTTCTATCCCCTGGCTTTTTTTCGATATACCAGTTCCGGTTTCGAGGTGGTTACAATCGTTCCTGCGGGGACTGACTCGCGAATCCAGACGTTCCCACCAATCACTGACCCTTCGCCAATCACAATGTCTCCGAGAATGGTCGCTTCGGCATAGACTGTAACATCATTCTCAAGGGTCGGATGGCGTTTTCGGTCACGAATAATCTGACCGCGTTCATCACGCGGGAAACTCAGAGCACCCAGTGTTACACCCTGATAAATTTTGACATCATCACCGATAAGGGCTGTTTCGCCAATGACAACGCCTGTACCGTGGTCGATGAAGAAATTATGGCCGATATGTGCACCGGGATGGATATCAATCCCAGTCTGCGAGTGGGCATATTCGCTCATAATTCGCGGGATCATCGGCACGTCCATATGATTCAGCTCATGGGCAATACGATGAATGGCAATTGCAATAATATGCGGATAACTAATGACTATTTCTTCGAATGACTTGGCCGCAGGGTCCCCGTGAAAAGCAGCCTGCACGTCACCTTTAAGCATTTCCCTTATTCGAGGAATACGGCCCAACAGGTCCACTGCATATCGGGTTGCCAGATTTGCGCAATCACATGTCGGGCAGTCTTTCATTCGGCAATGATGTCGCAGGGCCAACTCGATTTGCTCGGCCAGTTCACGACGAAGTATCACAAGCATTTCGAGAACGATGGATTCTATGTTTTCGCGTGTTACTCGTTTTTTTCCTGTGTAGCCGGGGAACAGCAACTCCATCAAGAGGTTGAGTATCTCAATAATCTTGTCACGTACCGGGAGATTCTTAACATCAATGAAATTGATGCCTGAATCTCCTTCGTAAGTCCGGATTATATCTCTGGTGATCTGAGCAAAATCTGGCTGAAATAATGTTTCTTTCATATTATTTTTATCTTAAGAGTGTATATGACACCGAACAATGAAGTCCAGAGGCACTAAACAGGATATATATTTTTTACTTCTGTTTTGAATATCCTCGTAGGTCCCGATATGGCCGGGTGTATTGTTTGAGATTTTATAAAACTAAAAGCCCCAACGCACCCACGTCACTCGGTCAGGTAATATATGCAAAAACTTATAATTTTTCATGCTTTCGTCATCAGGCATGGTTAGCAATGATCAGGATGGCCCGGCAGGTCTATCCATTCAAGCAACCTGCCGGGGCTTTCCGCAAATTTAAACTTTGGCGGCTTTACCAGGACGAATAGAGTTATCAACCAGATCAGCCAACGTGTAGGAATCCAACACTTTAGTAATTGAACCCTGAAGTTCCTGCCATATCTGACGAGTAGCACAGTCTGTACACTTTGGACTAAATTCCTTGTGCTCCAGACAATCCGCCGAGACCATTGGTCCTTCGAGTGTAAGAAAAACCTCACGAAGAGTAATTTCGGCCGGTGGTCGGGATAAAACGTATCCGCCGCGAGGTCCCCGAATACTGCGGACCAGCCCCGATGCTTTCAACATTGCAATCAATTGTTCCAGGTATTTATTGGAGATGTCTTCCCGATCCGCAATCGTCTTGATCTGCATCGGTTTTTTACCGTACTCCATGGAAAGCTCTAAAATAGCACGCATTCCATACCGGGTTCTTGACGATAATTTCATACTTTTTTCTCCTAAAAACCTATGGTTTCAGTAGTATTTAACTCATACTACACTAATTACTACTTTAAGTTCAAATAGTTTATCCATTTTTTAAGAAAAGCAAATGGTTTTTTTGTGAAATCTGAACAAATAACGACACTTAAATATTCACATAGACACCTTTTGTGGCTCTATTCTATCCTGTATTTTTGTATCAAAAATAATCAAGGTTGTTTTATTCTGAAAATTGTTATATATTAAGTATTTCCTAATCTTATTCTTTCCTTTAAAAAAGCGTTGTTATCTATATGGTTTCAATAGGATCTAATATGAATTATTTACGCTTTCTTCCAGGTTTCATTGTATTCATTATGACTTCTTTTGCCTTACCGGCTAATCTGGTTTCTTTTAAACCGAGTCAATCATGGCCTGATGATCAAGGAATTCACATTAATGCTCACGGAGGAGGAATTCTCTTTCACGATAACACTTATTTCTGGTTCGGTGAACATAAGATCGAGGGGCGGCGGGGAAACTCGGCTCAGATCGGCGTACATTGCTACTCTTCGAGCGATCTATACAACTGGAAAGATGAAGGGATTGCTCTCAAGGTCAGCGATGATCCCGAAAGTGAAATTGTTAAAGGCTGCATCATTGAGCGCCCAAAAGTAATTTATAATACTGCAACAAAAAAGTTTGTCATGTGGTTTCATCTGGAATTAAGAGGTCGAGGCTACGAAGCGGCACGTACGGCAGTGGCCGTCAGCGATACTGTTACCGGGCCGTATGATTATATACGGTCCTGGCGTCCCAACGCAGCACATCACCCTATTAATGTAACGGCTGATGATCTTATTCCAGCCAAGGAGAATTATTTTCAACGTGACATTCAGAACGGCCAAATGGCTCGCGATATGACGCTGTATGTCGATGAGGACGGAAAGGCCTATCATGTTGCTGCAGCTGAAGAGAACTATACCCTGCATGTATCGCTACTGTCGGATGATTATATAAACTTTTCAGGAATTTACAGCCGGATACTGATAAAGATGCATCGTGAGGCTCCCGCTCTGTGTAAATATAACGGGAGATATTATCTGCTGTCCTCGGGATGTACTGGGTGGGCTCCCAATGCTGCCTCTTATGCTGTTGCCGACAACATCTTTGGCCCGTACGACCCCGTGGAAAATCCCTGTGTCGGTCTTAACCCAACTAACAACTTGGGAGCGGAGTTTACGTTTGGAGGACAAAGCACCTTCATTCTGCCGGTACACGGAAAAAAAGATGCCTACATTGCGATGTTTGACCTATGGCAGCCGAGAAATCCTGTTGACGGTTGTTATATATGGTTACCGATTGAGTTTTCGTCAAACGGGAAAATGGTCATCCGGTATCGAGAAACGTGGGACTTATCCGTTTTTGATGACCGCTAACACATAGACAATGAAAAAACTTCCAGACTTTTTTCTGTGTTTTTATAGATTTCTCTTGATAAAATGCCAAAGAATTGTTATGTTTTTGCTCTTTTAGTTATGAGTGAGTAGCTCAGTCGGTAGAGCAACTGCCTTTTAAGCCGTAGGTCCCGGGTTCGAGTCCCGGCTCACTCATTATCCATAATTCCATTTTTTAGAATTACTTAAACATAAAACTATCGAATTCTTTACACTTCTATTGATTACTTAATATTCACTGACGATAGTTTGTTTAGCAAATTTAATAAACCAATCCTAATGTAACTTTCTGTTTTTCAAAGCCTTGCAGGCAAAAATATATGTCAGGATAATAATCGTATGCACTTAATAAAGGTTAAGGTTAACGTTAACGTTCTTCTATTGTGTCTGCCAAGTCCGCGTTAATCGCCGCCGCCGCAATGCGTCCCTGCCCCATTGCCAGTATTACAGTTGCCGCTCCGAGCACAATATCACCGCCGGCATAAACGCCTTTCATAGAAGTACGACAGTTATCATCCACGATAATATTCCCCCATTTGTTAAATTCAAGCCCCGGTGTTGTCTGCTGGATCAGGGGATTTGCTCCGTTGCCAATCGCCACGATGACAGTATCTACATCCATCATAAACTCACTGCCTTTGATTACCACAGGGCTGCACCGGCCGGATTCATCCGGCGCCCCAAGCTCATAACGAAGGCATTCCATTCCAGTTACACGTCCGAACTCATCCCCAAGAATGCGTTTGGGATTCTGAAGCGTACAGAAAATCACGCCTTCTTCCTTGGCATGATGTACTTCTTCAACACGTGCAGGCATTTCCACCTCACTGCGGCGATAGACCAGATAGACCTTTTCGGCACCCAGACGAACGGCCATACGAGCCGCATCCATCGCAACATTTCCCCCACCCAGCACCGCAACCTTCTTGCTGACTGCAATCGGTGTATCAGCCCCCCTGCCAAACGCGTATGCCTTCATCAGGTTAGCCCGCGTCAAGTATTCGTTCGCACTGTACACGCCCACCAATTGCTCACCTTCAATATTCATAAATTTCGGCAGACCGGCACCAACACCTATATAGACCGCATCAAAACCGTCCTCGCTAATCAACTGTTCAATGGTGCGCGTACGTCCAACAATGAAATTGCATACAATATTAACCCCCATTTTTTTGAGTACATCAATTTCTTTCTGCACGATCGCTTTAGGCAAACGAAATTCCGGAATGCCATAGATCATCACGCCGCCGGGCTTATGAAACGCCTCGTACAATGTAACTTCATGTCCAGCTCGGCAGGCATCGGCCGCTACAACGATCCCCCCCGGCCCAGAACCGATAACGGCCACCCTTTTACCGGTCGGAGGGGCAATCTGCGGGACAGCACCGGTGCCCTGCTGTCTATCGGCAACAAACCGCTCGAGACGACCAATGGAGACACTTTGACTAACATCTTTGAACTTTTTACCAACCGTACAGCGTTCCTGACACTGTACTTCCTGGGGGCAAACCCGGCCGCACACTGCCGGCAACAATGAATTTTCCTTAATGATTGCCAACGCTTGATCAAAACGCCCGACAGCAATCTCCGCAACAAAATCCTTAATACGTATCCGAACTGGACATCCCTCGATACACGGGGCATTAGCACATTGCAGACAACGCATCGCCTCCAAACGGGCCTGCATTTCGGTATAGCCCAGAGCAACCTCGGACATCGTACTTCGGCGAATAAGACTATCCTGATTAGGCATTTCCTGTGCGGGAATGACGTAACGATCTTTTGCTTTTAACTCATTTTTAGCGTGTTTGTCCATTAATTCCAAAAGCATCTTTTCCTGTGTATCCACCGCTATATTCTCCATCCGGGAAAATCCGGAATAAAAACCAATGTTATTCTTGATCTAGTCCTATTCTGCATTTGTGTTTCTGATACTGCTGAAACGCTTGCTTTTCAAGGTCTTTGTAAGCGTTCATGCGGCGCATCATCTGTTCAAAATTCACTTGATGGCCATCAAATTCCGGTCCATCCACACAAACAAATTTTGTTTTGCCTCCGACTTCCACACGACAACCCCCGCACATTCCTGTCCCATCAATCATAATGGTATTGAGCGAAACCTGAGTAGTAACCCCACACTGTTTTGTCACATCGCAGCAGAACTTCATCATAATCGTCGGACCAATGACGATTGCCATTTTCGGTTTGGGAACCCGACTGCATACCTCTTTTAGCGGTTCGGTCACCAATGCTTTGCGGCCATATGAACCGTCATCGGTGACTATAATGATCTCATCACTCAAGGCGGAAAAGTCCTCCTCAAGAATCACCAAATCCCTTGTCCTTGCACCGAGGATTGAGATAATTCGGTTTCCCGCAGCTTTCATCGCCTCAGCAATCGGCAAAAGTGGCGCATTTCCGATTCCGCCGCCTACACACACTACAGTTCCGAAGTTTTCTACATGGGTCGGGCGCCCCAGCGGCCCGGCTATATAACCCAGCGAGCCTCCCACGGGTATATCCGCTATCTGTGCAGTAGCTTTACCGACCCGTTGGAATATCAGCCGAATTGTACCCTTCTCCGAATCGGCTCCTGCAATCGTCAAAGGAATTCGCTCGCCAGTTTCTACGTCAGGCGACACGATTACAAACTGGCCAGCCTTACGGGCCTGAACCACCAGCGGTGCTGAAACATCGATTTGAAATACATTCTCTGAAAGTTGTTTCTTGTTAACTATGCGGTACGGCACAAGTTATCCTCTTATTAAGGTCTATTATACCAATATAATGATATTATCGCAATAAAAAACGCTTCTATCTCGATAAGACAAATTAATATATCAGATGAAGAAAAAATTTCAAGGAGTTTATCGCCGTACTCCTGATTTCTGCTGCATTTCAAACAGGCTTACCACCAGCCGTTCCATCGCTACCGGAGCTGTTGTTCGACCAGTCTTAATGCAATGGTCAATCCGTCCCAGCTCCCCGAGCATCCAGCCTATCTGTTCCAGAGAAAGACGGCTAAGCTGGGCGGCAAAGGCCTCTTTCTGGTACCAGACGCCTGCTTTAGCGGTTGCCTGTTGTGCAGATATACCTTTGTTTAATAACACGCGGGCGGTAAAGAGTTTTCGAAAATGATAGCCGAATGCACCTACCACTGTGTACTGCGTATCGCGGTCCGAAGCAAACATATTTTGCAATCGAGTCAGGGCTTGTCCGGCATTATTGGTCGTGATGCCATCAATGACCTCAAACGCATTGAACATTCGATTTCGTCCAATGAGCTGTTCGATATCTTGTGTCGCAACTGTCTTTTGAGGAGACACATACAGCGCTAGCTTGTCCATCTCTCGACAGAGCCGGCCCGGATCGTCACCAATCAGTTCCACCAGCAATTTACTGCTGCGTGTGTCCAGAGTAATACCATGCTGTTGTTTCGCATAGCCAGTGATATATTGCGGCAATTCATAAGACTTCATCGGGGTAATTTCTATAGCTCCGCCGATTTCGCGCAATAGCTTGGCAAATCGAGTACGTCCATCTAAGGTTGCTGCCGTCATCAGCAACACTCCACAGGGACTGGGTGATTCGAGGTAAACTTCAAGCTGCTTGGAATAAAGCTTTAGAAATGGTTCCGCATCTTTAATCAATACCACCCGTCTGGACGCCAAGAACGGAACGGTACGCAATTCATCCAATACTTCTGCAATCTGGGCATCGGATGCCTTTGGCTCTGAAAGCCCTGTCATTCGTTCTTCTTCATTGAGTAATGAATCAAGATGTTTTTCAGCCTCTTTGGCCACCAGAAAAGCGTCCTCACCATAAACAACGCAGACCGGCGGTATTGACTGCGTCAAAGAGTTGGCTGGGCTGGTTCGTTTGGCCACGGGCTTGATCCTTGCTGTTATTCATTCTCAGGTGAAGACGAATCGCTGTCTTCTACACCTTCGACCATCAGCCGTGCTACCGCCACCAGTTTATCGCCTTCCTTAAGCGATATCATCCGTACGCCAGCAGTATTTCGACCTATGGCCCGGACCTCTTCCAGGCCGGTACGAACGATCATTCCATTGGCGGTGATCATCATTAACTCGTCATCATCGTGTACAGCTTTGAGTGCCACAACCCGACCGTTACGTTCGGTCGTCTTGATATTAATCAATCCCAATCCGCCACGGCTTTGCACGCGGTAATCCTCAAGATCGGTACGTTTTCCATAACCGCGTTCACATATAGTCAATAGTGACGCCCCCGGTTCGGCAACCACCATATCCACCACTTCGTCGCCTTCTCGAAGCTTGATCCCGCGAACCCCGACACTAACCCGACCCATTGAGCGCACATCCGATTCATGAAAACGTATCGACATGCCGTCTCGCGTGCCGAGAATGATTTCGTCCTGACCCGATGTAATCGCCGCCCCGATCAAGTCGTCATTTTCTTCGAGCTTCAATGCGATCAGACCATTATTGCGAGGATTGCTGTACGCACTGAGGACAGTCTTTTTAACCGTACCATTTTTAGTCGCTGTCACCAGTTGCCGCTTATCGTCAAACTCCCGCACATTGATAATTGACATAACTTTTTCTTCAGGAGACAAACTGAGAAGATTGATAATATTTCGCCCTTTGCTCTGGCGGCTCATTTCCGGGATATTATAAACCTTCAGCCAATAACAAATGCCTTTATTGGTAAAAATCAGCAGATAATCATGTGTCGAGGCAACAAACAAATGCTCAAGAAAATCACCTTCTTTGGTATCTGAGCCGATAACGCCCTTTCCGCCGCGACTTTGTTTGCGGTAGACATCCAACGATGAACGCTTGATGTAACCGCCGTGAGTTATCATTACCAATGTTTCTTCTTCTGCGATCAGATCTTCAATTTCAAACGAATCCGCTTCATCTTGCACAATTTCAGTCCGCCGCGGACTTTTATATTTTTCCTTGATCTCGTGAAGGTCTTCCCGTATCACATCCAACTGTAAATCCCGGCTGGCCAGCAATGCTTCATAATCAGCAATCTTTTCGGCCAGTTCCGCATACTCTTTAGCAAGCTTTTCGATTTCCAGACCGGTCAGCCGCTGAAGCTGCATAGTCAGGATTGCGTCCGCCTGAGGGCCGGTCAGGAATTGATCCTTTTGGGACCTCGCATCGACAAACGATGCCGGAAGCAACTTTCGAAGGGTCTCAGCTTCCACTAACCGCAACGGCTTAGCCATCAGCCGTTCTTTGGCAGTCGGTGCATCCGGCGATGCCTTTATTAGTGCAATAATTTCATCAATATCACTAACCGCCAGAATCAGCCCCTCAAGGATATGCGCCCGGTTAAGACACTTACGCAGCAAAAACCGCGTCCGCCGTCGAATGACATTGAGACGATGGCTGATATACAGCTTAAGCATCTGGCGGATGTTCAATGTTTCAGGTCGGTTATTGACCAACGCCACATTATTAACTGCAAATGTCGTTTGAAGGGGTGTAAACCGGTATAGCTTGTTGAGCACGACATTGCTGTCAGTATCTTTCTTCAATTCAATAACAATTCGCATCCCCTTGCGGTCGGATTCATCGCGGAGATCAGAAATTTCATCAAGCTGCCCTTCTTTAACGCAATCAGCAATTTTTGAAACAATATTGGTCTTGACGACCATATAAGGTATCTCAGTGATAACAATACTTTCACGTCCCTTTTTGCTAGTCTCCACGTGCGACTTGGCGCGTACCTTCAGATGTCCTCGGCCGGTTACATAAGCATCCAAAATACCTTTCCGACCGCAAATGATACCACCCGTCGGGAAATCCGGCCCAGGCAGCTTTTCCAGAATGTCCTTAAAACCGCACTCCGGATCGTCCACCATCAGCAATAATGCATCGCAGACCTCGGCGACATTGTGCGGCGGCAGGTTTGTTGCCATGCCTACTGCGATACCGCTGGCGCCGTTGACCAGCAAATTCGGAAATTTACCCGGCAGCACCAAAGGTTCCTGACGGGTCTCGTCATAGTTGGGGATAAAATCGACCGTATCCATCTTCAGGTCTTCAAGCATATCCACTGCCGCCTGCGTCATCCGCGCCTCCGTATAACGCATCGCCGCCGGGGGGTCAGCATCAATACTGCCGAAATTGCCCTGCGGATCGATCAGCATTGTCCGCATGCTCCAATCCTGCCCCATACGCACCAGCGTGCCGTAGGTTGCCTGATCCCCGTGTGGGTGATAGTTACCGCTGGTATCACCGACGATCTTAGCGCATTTACGGTGCTTGGAACGCGGCCCCAGGTTCAAATCGTTCATTGCCACCAGTATACGTCGTTGCGAAGGTTTCAGGCCGTCCCGTACATCCGGCAATGCACGAGCCACGATCACGCTCATCGCATAATTCAAATAAGAATTTTTCAGTTCGTCGAGGAGCTGCATATCCTCGAAACGTTCCGGCAAAGACTCTTGGTTTAGCTCATCCATAATATCGTCTTCTTTCAGGTTGTGTCCAAAAGGCTTCCTTTATCTTCCTTAGAGAAGCCCATTTATAGAATAGAATAATGTACCTCCACACCTCTGAAAAGTCAATAATTCCTTTGCCAAAAAACATCTACGCTTTTGTTAAAAAAGAAAGGGAAATCCGCACATATCAACAAAAAAGGCCGTCGTCCCTTTCGGAACAACGGCCTTGGAAAACTAACCGATGTAACGTTAGAAGTTACGGTAACACATTGGTTATCTGCTTGGCCGGTGACAATTCACCTACATTACCCAGAGCGTCACGATACTGGACTCTCCAGTTGTAGAGCAGGTTCTTGACACCGACTTCCACCCAGTACTGCTGCGGTACTTGTGTAGTTCCATTCGGGTAAGTACCGGTTACGTTATTGATATTACGCCAGCCGCTGCTGAAACTCGAGTTCTCAATGCAGATGAACCGATACGACACAGGAGGATTGGCATCTGCTGCTTCAGTCGCTACCATAATATGGTAGAAAGCATTGCCAAGCTGCTGCTGGAACGGCGAGCTGGCCGTAAACTCAGCCGGGTTCGGAGTTGGCGGATCCAGATCAACCGGCACAACAAGCACAGCAGCAATATCGGACGGCTCGCTTGGTTCAAACGGACCGTAGTTCGTATTAAAGCGTGCTCGGACGCGATACTCATATGTCAAGCCGGTAGTTAAGTCTGTATCCACATAGATGGGACTGGCTTGCCAATCACTGGAAGTACCTCCCGGCAAGTTACCCACATATTCGAATCTATACTCAACCCATACGCCTGAAGGCAATGAGCCGCTGTAGGCCATCGCTGCTTCCATTTGTACAGATGTACTGGTATTGGAATAAGGAAGACGCTCTTGGTTCCAAGCAGCTACGGGTTTTACGTTCTCACCCGGTTTTTCAGTAACCTCTATTGACGGAAGCGTCTCGTTTCCGATACCATCGCGTGCCCGGACCGTAAACGTATAGCCATAGCCTGGCAACAGATTTGTCAACTGATAAACCGGTGTAGCAATCCAGCCACTGCTTCGCGTCGTATCATTAAGACATTCGAAATAGTACGTCAAATCAGTATCCGGCCACCATGCATCATGGGTTTCACCGATCTCCATAATCAACCGAGTAAAGGTACCCGTGACCGCATTAGGTTCCATTGCCCACAGAGAAGGACTCGGGAATGGTGGTTCGGTATCTTCCACCAGCCAGCAGGCCGTAAAGCTGAATAGATCGCCGGCGTCCACAATGCGGTCAAAGTTCAGATCGGCACCATTGCACCAGTTATTTGCGTTGCCGCAAGGACTTAGTAGCCATCCGGAGGCTATTTCTGCAAAGTCCGCCAGATCTATCCGACCACTCAATACTAAGTCCGCCAAACTGCATGACGACTTGATAACTATACTGTAATGGTAACCCAGGTCTACTTCGCCCCGGTCTCGACCGCCCAAAATGCTGGTCGTATAATCCGACAATCCCAAGGCTGATGCCGATGTACTTCCGGCATCTATCAACGGGCTTGTTCTCTTAAGATAGTACTGATAGCGAACATCCGTTTCCTCGGTGTCAGGCAGCGTATCAAACAATGGATCTGTTCCCAACATGCCCGCAACGGGATTTACGGTGCAGCCTTGTCCGCGGAAGAGGGCGCCTGTACTGCCGTAACTTTGAATATCCGTATAAGCGATATTCAGCGTGGACGGCCGCGGGTCAAATTCAAAGCCCGTACCGACAGTGATCTGAGCTCCCTGTGCCGCCTGGTTAGCCCAGAAGATGCTGTTAATGACATCCACAACGCTGTTGTAGGCACAATACAAACCGCCGCCGGTTCCGGGATTATAGGAAACTTCACCATATCCTGTAACATCGTTATTTGCAAACGTACAGTTGCCAAAGGTCGCTCGGCTTTCCCAATTGACCGAAGCGCCGGCCCCGTCGCGACCTGCCTTGTTATAGATAAACAGGTTGTTAAAGATAGTCGACGGATTTGGAACCGTGCCGGTCAAAAGCAAGGCACCACCGGAAATGTCCGCGTTATTCCTGACAAAAACCGAATGGCTAAGATTCAGATCGACACTGGCAGCGAACAACCCTGCTCCTTCGCCAATCACTTCAACCGTTTCGGGCAGAACTATCGGATCATCATCGTTTTGGTCATCATCATCCGGAGGAGTGATTGTTACCGTCGGGGCTTTTGCATTGTTGGCTTGAATGAGTGTGTTGGTAATCGACGCTGAACCGTTTTCTAAATACAGACCGCCGCCGATATACGCCTCATTATCCAGGGCATTGCAATCAACAATCTCGGTAATCGACTCATTGCCGTAAATACCGCCGCCGACGGTCGATTGGTTCCATTGGATATTCGTGTTGTTAAATTTAGCCTCACAACCAAACTCGTAAGCCACAGCACCGCCAAAGCTGACTTCATACAGATGCGGTAATTCAACCGTACTTGTATTGGCCAAATTATCGGCAAAGCGGCAGCTTTCAAAAGACAGTTTGGAATCATAGGCTGCGTAGACAGCGCCACCGGCATTCGGCAGATTCAACTGACGATTCGGTGTCGGTAAGTCGCCGCCGCCGACGCCGCACAGGCTTCCCTGGGTCTCGTTGTTTTCAAAAGTACAGTTCACAAAAGACGCCTCAGACATATAAGCGACATACACGGCACCGCCAAATCCACTGTATTTCCAGTATTCTTCGTAGCCATCTACTTTCGGTGTCGTGGTTGATGCGTTCTGATAATCAGTAGAAGCAAAGAACTCCGCCCAACTGTTCCATTTCGTCCAGCCAAACCACTTGGCCCAAGTCGCATAGTCATAGCGGCCATAGTACAAGGAGTAGTACCAGTACTTATCGCCTTCTTCCCAGCCGTCAAACCACGACCAATAATTTTGGACATCATTTTCGATGGAATCCGGCCAGAGGAAACCGCCGCCGCGTCCACCGTGATACCAGACTCCCTGTATCCTTGCACCTGTACCTCCATTTCCACCGGTACCACCCAGGGCCTGGTTTCCTGTAAAGACACAGCTTTCAAAGATCGGCTTACTGCTAAAGGCTGCATACACGGCACCGCCATAAGCACGGCCCGGCCAACCGCCTTCGCCGCCTTCCGGATGCTGATCACAGCCATCTGCACCATTTTGACCGACACCGCCTCGTACCCAGTTGTCTTCAAACTTACAATTCTGGAACTTCGGGGCACCTTCCAATATCATCACAGCACCGCCAAGTACGCTTCCGCCATCAGCACCATCAACGACACTATTACTGCAATTCAGACTTTTTTCCGGTTCTCCACCGGACCAGCGGCATTCGCTGAAGATTACATTTCGAATCGTCGGGGCACCGCCAAAGATACCCATTTGACCCGAACGAATTGTAATACCCTCGATAACACTGTCAGAAGAAGCATTGACTAAACTGAACTCATAATCTTCAAAAACTGTATTACGAACGATATTCTCATCATCGGGATTTGCGCCGGAAATTCGTACTGTTTTTCCGTTCAGGCTGACCGTCACCAATCCTGAATAATAATCTCCCGATGTTCCCACACCCGGACGATAAATGCCTGGATTGATTACGATCAAGTCGCCATCCTGGGCTGCATCTACAGCATTCTGAATTTCCGGGAATCCTGTGCTGCCGCCAACATAATAGGTCTGACGTTGGCGAACCTTTACTGTAATATCCTTGTTGCCAGTGATAATCACTTGATTCGTCGCGTCACTGGACCCGTCATTGACAGTTCCACCGGACCAGCCGGTAATCACATAGTCAGTATTCACAGCGGCCGTCAAATCAACGATTTGGCCATAGTAATAAAGCCCGCCGAATGGGGTTACCGTTCCGCGATTATCCTGAACGACAACTGACAACGTATACTGCGGAATAGTTCCTGGATCTTCATAATGATAACCCAAATCCACTATTCCGCTGTCAAGCACAACAGGGATTGCCGGGTTGGTCGTAAAGGTATTCAGACCAACCGCCGCGGCTGTTGTATTACCGCTATTCACCGCAGAACTGAGCGGATTAAGATAGTAATTGCCTAACGGCCCCTGAACAAACATCGGGTTGCCGTAGAAGACCGAGCTGGCCGTAACAGAACCGGACGTTTGCTGTTCGATATCCGTTGGACTGTTCCCTGAGACTATTGAGTTGAAAATCACAGCCTTCGACGACCAGTCTACATACATTCCGCCGCCAAGCTTGTCGGCAACGTTATCTGCTATGGTACAGTTATCAAATCGCGGATCGGCATACATTCTGAGAGCTATACCACCGCCATTACCTTCCGTACTATTGCCTGCAATCAAACAGTTCTGCAGATTGTGGGTCAGAATACCCTGCCCTCCATTGATACACAGACCGCCGGCAAATGAATTTGCTCCTTTGGCCGTGTTATTCAGGATACGGGTATCCACTATTGCCGAACTGGTATCGACTAAATACAAACCTCCGCCGATACCTTCATCAAGAATGGTTTGATATGTAGCGTTTGTATCCGGGTTACCGATAACGATAGAGAACATAATACTTGTAAGACTATCGGTAATCATTTCAAATGTCGGAGCCAAGCCTGTCGCTTCGTTGGCAACAAACAAACCGTTTGCCATCTCCAGTTCGCTTTCAACCGCCAGCAAAGCACCGCCGCTGGGAGCTTTATTTCCGACAAATTGACAATTCTGCACATCTATTACATTATTCTTGGCATAAACTGCTCCGCCCAGTTCATCCGAACCATTGTAAGCAAAGTCACAGTTTTGCATGTCGACTTTCAGTGTATAGATGTCCGGACCTTCAATATAACGATAAGCAAAGAGCGCACCGCCTCGCAAAACCGCATCATTGCCGGTAAACGAGGTGTTCGCAATCGTCAGATTGGTCTTGGTATGGATTGCACCGCCTGAACCATCGGAGAGGTTGCCTCCGAACTTACAGTCGGTAATTGATGTCGTCACCGTGGAAGCCTCTACCGTAATAGCACCGGCAGGCTGCTCGGACACTTCCTCCTCCTCAAGGCCAGCAATAAAATAGGCTTCCAGGTTATAAATACCTGATTTACCTAACGCGGGATCATACGTCGCATTATCCTCAAAATGAGATCCGTCTACCGTCAGATTCGACCCGGAACTGGCATAAATCGCTCCGCCCAAGTTTTCAATAAACTGACAGTTCTCAATCGACAGGGTAACATTGGGATCAGCAAAAATCGCTCCGCCACGCGTGTAATCGTAAACATCTGCCGGGATCGTATAATAGGTCAACGATATGTTCATCGGCAAAGGCAGATACGCCTGGTTGTTTTCAAAAACGGAATCGGCAATATAGGAATTCGCCTTTTCACCATAGAATACCGCACCTCCAGCGACTGTGCCGAAGCTGTAGAGCATACCATTTCTACCCGCTCTTGCTGCAATCGGCCAGTTCTCGGCATCCCAAGGCGCAGGATAAGGATTACCATTTCCGCCACGACCGCCAGCACTAACGTATCCCAAACGTGAGTAATTGCCTTTGAAGATATTGCTGGTAACCAGCGGATTGCAGCCTTTTTCGATATAGATAGCGCCGCCGCGGCCATCCCCTTCACCATCGCCGGCATCACCGCCCCAACTGTAATAGCCATTGCCGACAGCATGCCCGCCATTACCGGGAATACCACCCCAACCGCCGGTGGCACGGTTGTTTTTAAAGGTACAGAGTGTAATAATCGGACTGCTCCTATCAACAACAGCTATGGCTCCGCCAAAACCATTGCCGAAACCATCACCCCCATGGCCGCCAGACTGACCATCGATATTCCCCGTCATCCCTTCCGGATTTTGGGTATAGCCGTCTGCTCCATCACCGCCGATACCACCAGCTACGGTACAATTCTCAAAGACAACATATCGAATCGTGGGCGAACTGCCATCCGTACAAAGAATAGCACCCCCATACCCATTCCCGGTTGCATCCATACCCGAGTTTGCACGATTTGGTGTTTCTCTGTCCTCAAGTGGGGGATACGGTGTTCCTGGAATTGCCGCACTTGCTCCAATCGCTCCGGCCCAGAAGCCGTTGCGGATCGTAATACCTTCGATCACAGTATTCGGATCTTCTCCATTGTTAAACTGGAAGGCACGTTTAGCAATATAGCGCGTTCCTTGGCAATCAATTACCGTATTGGCCACTACATACGGATCCAGCGGATTGGTCGAAGTCAGCGTTAATTGCTTGCCGCCGAAATTGATGCCTTCCGGATTCGTAATTGTATAGGGCTGTCCTGCCCGTAAGGCCAATACAATAGTATCGCCGGAACGAGCCGCCTCAACAGCATCTTCAATGGACGTATATGCTTCCGGCACAAACAGCCGTTTGGGAACTGC
>CAZYQN010000001.1:88119-89327 GCA_964649955.1 uncultured Pirellulales bacterium | reverse complement strand
ACATTGGTCGCATAAACCGATGCCGTAAATGGATATTCAACGACTGGAAGAGCCGCATTATAGTAGAATCCCATATTGAGCGGTTCTGTATCCGCAATATGATCGGTCCGCGTCGTAATCGTAAAACCAAGTAACGCTGACATATCCGCAACGGAACCGATCCCTGTGTCCACACAGGGGCTTGTTTCCAACTGACCCGCTTCAATTTGACTCAGATACAACGTCCGGTCTGCTGCTTCGTTGGGGTCTGAAACATACGCAAATAAGGGATCCGCCTCATTTATGGCTGGTGTCGAAGGATCGTCTTCAATATTGGTATTTTCATAGATCAGCCAGGGCCAACCATTGTAATCAATATAGATGTCGTCCTGACCGCCCTGTGTATCAGAATTATAGATCCACAAGGTCGAAACCGGTATGTAACTCGGATCATAGGACTGGACTACTTCCAACGGATCTCCAACGGTAATTTGTGAGCCAAGTACACCCACATTGTCCCAGAAGATAGAATTCCGTACTGACATAAAGGTATCATGAACCAGCACGGCGCCGGCAACACCGCTGATCAAATCGGAAACCGCATTATCCACGAAGGAACAATTGGACATATCGACATCGCTGTGACCGGTTGCAATCAATGCACCGCCAGCCATATCGGCTTTGTTTTCGATAAACAGGTTATTCACAAGTGTCTGGGAATACCCGGCTATCGAAGGACCGATGATATAGACCGCTCCCGCATATCCGTTCACGGTATTGTCGGTAAACCGGTTGTTGATCATAAACAGGTCGCAGTTGGAGATATACTGGGCTGCTCCGGAACCATAAGTCTGAATCGTACTGCTGTCTTGTTGGCTGAGATATCCCAGCGTAGGAACACCCGATCCGCTGTTTTTATCAAAGAGATTGTCCTGCACAAACAAATCGCAGACATAAGAGTACGTCCCGGAACCTGTCTGCCCTATGTTACCGAGGAAGCTGCTATTGATAACACTCGATATAGATGCATCTACATATAAACCCGCGCCGTAAGGAGCAAGGTTTTCCTCGAAGCTGCATTTTGTCACCGGAACCTGATAATGGGGTGTATTAAGCCCATAGAGAATGCGTTCTGCTTCCGTCTCCAGAGTTATTGTTATGTCATCCTGGAGTATATCCTGCGTCCAAAGATTGGTTCCGATAGGATAGAAGAACTTGGCATAACCGTG
>CAZYQN010000001.1:0-88019 GCA_964649955.1 uncultured Pirellulales bacterium | reverse complement strand
TATCCTGCGTCCAAAGATTGGTTCCGATAGGATAGAAGAACTTGGCATAACCGTGATAATGGTCATAAACGAATATGGTAAAGTCAACGAACTCATCTCCTCTGCTTGGATTAAGCTCATAAAAATCCGAATACTCGTCATAACTGGAAAATCGATGATCCTTCAGGAAATTGAAGTAGTATTCCTCATACGGATCCAGCGCATTGCCCGCATAAACAGCTCCGCCGTAAGAATACATAAAGTGGTAATCGGCCTTGTTATCTGTAAAGGTGCAATCCGTCAATTCAAGTCTTGGATCAACCAAAACAGGTTGATTTGGATCTTCAGTATCCACGACAGGAGCAGGTGCAAAATTGCAATAGACCGCACCGCCGGCGTAGGCCTGGTTACTGACAAAATCACATCCGGTAAAGGTCATTCCGACAGGCTGGTCGGCAAAAACAGCCCCGCCGTAACCCTCAAATTTATAGTCTGTCAAAACGTCTGTTTCATATAGCGTGTTATTGCCTTCATAGCGGCAATCCTCAAATGTTGCCTGACAGCCCTTATCATATAATTCGGCGCCGCCGTGATTGGCAAAGCTCGTATTATTTGAAAAGACTGTTTCTTTCATAGAAACAACACTGTTAGGCCCATAATAATTAGCGCCAGCAATCGCGCCTGAGGTTGGTTCATCCGGATTTGTCGGGATTAGACTTTCCAAGAGCTCCGTAGCAATACCTACAAGTACTAAATTATCATAATCCGGCACTACTATTAACAGTGAATTCTCATCATTGGGATCAACCGGCACAATATTAAAAGTAGGATCATAATACAATGTAGTGCTTATTAAGGCGTAATATGGCGAAAAGGGGCCGCTGTACAGATTTATTGTTATCAAAGATGTCCGTTCATATTCTTCGGCCTCTGGTTCTGTTGGATCTGGAAAATAAGGGAGCATTTCTGACGGACCCTCAATAGGTTCCCACTCCCATGTGTTTGAAAATGTCAAATAATCATTCGGGTCCTTCGGCAGATTCACTATATTCGCCGTATCTTCCCAGTAATATGCCATATAATAAACATTTGACGGGAATATACCTGAGTGACCATTAGCGTCAAAATCTATTCCGTTGGGCTGACCTTGCCCGGGCAAACCCATTCTGAAGCCGCCATTGCCGCCCCAACCCCGTGCGCCGCCACCGGCACCATTACCGGCATTGCCGCCAGTACCGCCGGTCGCATCTACGCCGCCTATTTGAAGCATTTTATCGGGTATAAAGTAGGCCGGTCCACCCTGACCGCCATTACCGCCCGGCCAACCGGTACCGTCTGCATCGCCTCCATTGCCGCCATTGCCGCCACTGTAATTGTCATAACCGGTCAATTCGCCGTTATCATTGTAAATAGGTCTTCCTTTCAATTCAGCGATGACCTGGCAGTTTTCAAAAATGCATCCTTCGGCAACAACCTGAGCGTTTGCACCAAAATAGATGGCTCCCGCCGAAGAATCCGGGGCGCGAAGATCACCCCCGACACCACCGTTGCCGCCATGGCCGCCGCGTCCTTCACCTTTAGCATTACTGCCGTTAGCACCGTTACCGCCATGCCCTGCCTCGCCAACTTGAACAAAGGAATTGCTGACGGTTACATCGTAAAGTTCAGGAACACAATTGGGCTCAAAGTAAATGGCACCGCCCCAGGCACATCCGCCCCGCCCCGCATCACCGCCGTCACCCCCGCGCCAACCGTTGGCTTCTTCGACATCATTGGAATGACCGCCGCCGTTGCTTCCATTGCCGCCATGTCCTGCATTACCGCCTACAGCCTGGCAGTTATAGAACCGGCATTTTTTGATCAATGGAGATGAGCCTTCGACTGCATAGATTGCACCGCCATAAGCATTTCCGCCATCACCCCCGCGAGCGCCGGGAGCACCATTGGTGTTATTACCAACACCAGGAGCATTGGGACCATCTTGCCCGTACTGACCATTCGCTGAACAATTCACAAAGACGCAGTTGCGAATCGCAGGACTGGCCGGATGAGTGGCAAGATAATCCGGATATGTAGGATTGGGTGACGCCGGATCAGGCACTTTATAGCCGATATAAATAGCGCCCCCATAGGCGTCTGTACCGTCATAATTATACCAGTCAAGTGGGTTCGAACTATAGCCTCTGTTCCACGGCTGTGTTGCCTCATCGAAAGCAGTTGCGTTCTTGATTGTAATACCCGCCAAAGCCGATTCGCGGGTTTCGCCGTTTATGAAGATAAAGGCTCGCCGCGTTTCATGCCTATAAAGCTGCTCAGGCTCCTGGCAATCGATCACGGTCGAAGCAACAATGGATGGATCTTCCGGATTGATACTTCGGACAGTAATTCGTTTTCCCTTGAAGTTGATATTGATCTCTCGATAGACCCCCGGCTGGACAACCACCGTATCCCCGTGATTGGAAGCATCAATCGCACGCTGAATCGTCGGATAAGTCGCCGAGGGAACACTGCGTGTTACAGGCGGAGGAGCCAGAACGACCTCGGCCTCATCGGACCACTCGGTCGGATTACCGAGATGGTCAATAATTTGTACTCGATAGACATACACATTACCGGGTGAAGCCACTGACACACCATCAACAAAACACACCGGATTTGTCTGCGGACCTCGGCTAAGCAATTCCGGAGTATCGGCATAAGCAGGATCGGTGGTACTGACGCATTCAAAGAAATAATTGACCGCTGTTCCATACTCATCATACCCCTGAGCAGCTTCCATACCAATGCGCGTATTGGAAACTTTACGAGGCAGTGATTTCCATTGAGCAGGACTTGGATAAGGCACAAACTCATCTGTTTCAGATGATGTAACTTCAGCGATTTCAGACCATTCTGTTGTGTTTAAACTAACAGAATTATCGCGAGCCTGCATCCGGAACTGATACGCAACCAGAGGTAAATACCCGCCGCGATAATAAATAGGGCTGGTCTGCCAACCACTGTCAAATGCATCATTGCCGATACAGTCAAAATAATACTGCACACCAGACACATCTGTAGCAGTAACTGCTTCCATATAGAACGTATTAACACCTACTGCAATCGGAGCGACCTTCCATTCCATTGGGTCAGGCGTTGGGGCAAGCTTGTCGCCTGCATTTGCAGAAAGCAAAGCAGTATAAAGATTCAGCCGTCCTTCAGAAACACATTGTTCCTTTAGAGACGGCAGTTTATCAACAGTTGAAATTAATAATTGCTTGACTTCCAAATATGACAGTGTCGGAGTATTTGCTAACACAAGTGCCGCAGCCCCGGCCACGTGTGGCGAAGCCATCGACGTTCCGTTATAAAATTCATATTCATTTCCGGGAAGCGTACTGAGAATATTTTGCCCCGGGGCACCAAGATCAACCGTTCTGGCTCCCCAGTTTGAAAAGACAGCTTTCCGGTCATTATGTTCCGTCGCTAATACAGAGATGATGTTTTCGATATCATAACTGGCAGGATAGGCAGGCATAGTATCATTGTTATTGTATTCATTACCTGCCGCAGCTACAAACACAACTCCAGCATCACGGCTGGCAACAATAGCATCATATAACGCCTGATCATAGTAGTATCCGCCCCATGAGTGATTCATAACACGAGCGCCATTTTGGATTGCATATTGAATGCCTTCGATTGCTGCGGAATGCGGTATACCGGAAGTACCACCGATCTTGAGTGCCATAAGGCGAACATTCCAGTTAACACCGGTTACACCAATATTATTGTTACCGACAGCACCAATAGTACCGGCAACGTGTGTTCCATGACCGACGTCATCTATGATCTGCCCTGTACCATTAAAGAAATCATATCCATAAATGTCATCAATATACCCGTTTCCATCATCATCAACACCCGGCAATCCACTCTGCTCGGCCAGATTGATCCACATATTGGCATTTAAATCCTCATGGTCATAATCAACACCGGAATCGCATACGGCTACGACGATTTGAGCACTGCCTTTATTAATATCCCACGCCTCGGGCGCGTCAATATCAGCATCGGGTTTACCACCGGTTTGCCCTGTATTGTGTAAACCCCATAAGAGATTATATGAGGGATCTTTAGGGACAGCAGCATATTTACCAAGATAGTCGGGCTCCGCATATTTTACGCCGATTGAGGCGCGGAACTTGGCCTTGGCCGTCGGAACACTCACGCCGTCAGGAAGTTTGACCAATCCGAGGCCCGGAACAAGGGTATACATCTTCTCGATGGTACCTCCCCCGGCAGCGGTCAGTACGGCCTGACGCGTAGTATTTGCAGATGCAGAAAATCCTGTCTCCGTAAAACGCACCAGTAAATACCCGTCTCGATACTCCGGATCAGCAGAAAAACCAAGACCGGCAAAAACAAAAAATACTACAAGCCCCGCCAAAAACGTGTGTCTCATGACACCCTCCAAAAAGAAATTTCCATTTTTCATCGTCTGTCCTATTCCGAATCAAGCAAGGTTCATACTCTAAGTATTTGCCTGCCCGCTATACGCGCAACAGGCCCACTTTTTCGATAATCCCTTACCTTATCGGAAAATGATACAGGTGAGTTTAGCGTCTTCTATACCAGAAAGCGTGTAAAAAGTCAACCCTAAAGAAGATACATAACAACCCCACCCAATTCACCTCATCTTTTATCGGACTCGGTTTCAGGAAAACCGATCTCCCATAAAACGTCCGATAGTTCCATCCATGTTAGTTTGATTATATAAGATTCAAGCCGGATTTATAAAAAAAATGTCAAAAATAATAAAAAAATATGCATATTTTTTTCTATTGCGATTAAAATGCTCCATTTGTCAGAAATTCATAATTGTTCTTATTGCTATCTCCGGATACCAGATGAAGTTAGTGACAAAAAAATCGACCCTCAGAGGCCGGGTTTCTATCCCCGGATCAAAGTCGCACACCATCCGTGCCGTGGCTATTGCTTCTTTGGCGGAAGGTCAAAGTATAATCCATCATCCGCTAATCTCTAATGATACACTCAGTGCGGCTGAGTGTTATCGGGCACTCGGAGCCCAAATTGATATAAGAACCCCGAATGCCTGGAAAATTTATGGCAATAATGGTCGAATCTTCAACAATAATCAGACTATAGATGTCGGCAATTCAGGAACAACATTACGTTTGGCCCTTGGTTCAGCCGCCCTTGGCAGTCCTGATGGTTCTGTCAGCTTCACCGGAGATAAACAGATTCAAACACGGGTATTGGGTGCCTTGATTGAGTCTCTCAACGACTTGGGAGCCAAGGTACTGTCAGTGAATAACAACGGTTGTGCTCCGGCGGTCGTTTCAGGACAACTCTCTGGAGGACGGACCTCTATCGAATGTTTTACAAGCCAATATCTGTCCAGCCTGCTGATGGCCTGCCCTCTGGCTCAAGGTGATACTGAGATCAACGTAACTCTCCTTAATGAGCCGGATTATGTCCGAATTACACTGGACTGGCTTGATAAACAACATATTCAATATAGGAATGAGAACTTCAGGGCCGTTTTTATACCCGGCGGGCAGCATTATACTGCTTTTGAATCAACAATCCCCGCTGATTTTTCCAGCGCGACATTTTTCCTCTGTGCAGCAGCAATCTGCGGGGATGACGTCTTAGTTCAGGGGCTTGACTTCAACGACAGCCAGCCGGATAAAGCTGTAGGGGATTATTTAAAGGCTATGGGGGCCGACATTACCCAGGAAGTTGATGGTATTCGGGTTCGGAAAGCCAATCTCAAAGGAATCGAAATAGATATGAATCGTACCCCCGACGCTCTGCCTGCTATGGCAGTAACCGCCGCCTTTGCCGATGGTGTCACACGTCTGGTAAATGTCCCTCAGGCACGTAAAAAGGAGACAGATCGCATCGCTTGTATGGCCTCTGAATTGAAAAAGCTTGGTGCTGACATTACTGAATTGCCGGATGGTTTGGTTATCTGCGGCGGAAAAACTCTAAAAGCCTCGCCGGTCACTGGTCATGACGACCATAGAATAGTAATGGCCATGGCAATGGCCGGAATGGGTATTTCCGGAACTCTTGAAATTGATACTGCCGAGGCCATGAATGTGACATTCCCTGAATTTGCCGGCCTGATGAACAATCTTGGCGCTGATTTGAACATTAAGCGATAATCCCGCGTACTTTGGATATCGAAACACCACATGTAGGCTGTTTCGATTTTTTTATGGACTTAACTAAGAAAGGGAAAGACGGTAAACACTAATGACACAAAAACGGTTTGACATTGAAGGTCGACAGGTCATTCTGCATACGCAGGGGCCTATCTGCACCACCGCCAGTGAACTACTGCACAGTGAGGTCTTCCAGGAAGTCGTCGCACTGTATTGCAAATCACGCCTGAAGCAGGATGCGCCTCAAATGAGCGTCCTCAAATCGGTGTTCGGAACAACCGAGTGTGCCAAACAAATCGCCAGTCTGCTCACCCAACTTGCGGACCTGCCCCTATCTGAAATTATCAAACAGGATTCAACGCTGCAGCCGTTTTTTGAGACTTCTAACCGTCTGCGTCTTCACGAATTTGTCGAAGGTCTCTATGACTTCTGGCGTTCATTTGACCGTTTTATGGTTCTGCACAGTGAACCGGGAAAAAGCAGCTTCGACCGTCGCCCTTATCGCTCGTTCAATGCTACTGTTGAAACCTTAACCCATATCGTTCGGGGAACATACCGCGATATATGTGAAAATATTACAGGCGATCACCCGCGTATTTACCGCCAGGTCTTTGCCGGCTGTGATGTCGGTTTGATTGCCGTACCAAAACCCACACAGATACCCGCTGCCTACGAAGCGGTTCTCGGCGAAGTGCCCTTTATCCGCCATGTCTGGATTGCTCCCCCGATGATTATCGATCCCCCGATGAACAAACGTGACGGCCAATTTAAAAAGGTGGACATCAACCCTCTCAATGACCTTGTTCTGGAAAAAGGTCGCTGGCTGTGCTATCCGGCGCAAGTCGGGCCGCTGGTTATCTTCGTTTATTTCCATCAGCAGCAGGTCGATTTGGCGTGCAGCCTGGCCAATCTTTTCGAACTGGCAACCGATGAGCAGATCGCACAGGGCCCGGATGCCGTCTATTGTTTCGGCGTCAATCCTGAACACATGAAGCGATACAGTGACAATCCCACGGTTTTCTACGATGATACCGCCAATAATCTGCTTGCCGCCGCTGTGCCCAACGCACCTCATTTTGGCTACTTTGGTTATCTAAAGAAGATGATCCTCACCCTGCATAACATCGTAATGATGAAACGAGGACGGCTGCCCTACCACGGAGCAATGGTTCGTATTGCACTTAAAAATAATAAATCGGCCAATATTGTCATTATCGGCGACACTGCCACCGGGAAATCCGAGACACTTGAAGCCTTCCGTTTATTCGGTAAAGAGCAAATTCGTGAATTGAAGATTGTCGCAGACGATATGGGTTCTTTTGATATTAGTCTGGACGGAAAACTGATTGGATATGGTACAGAAATAGGCGCATTTATTCGTTTGGATGATCTGCAGGCAGGATACGCATTCGAACAGCTTGACCGTTCAATTATTATGAGTCCCCAAAAGATCAATGCCCGTGTCGTTCTCCCTGTAACAACATTGGAAGAAATACTGCATGGACACGAAGTCAATATGCTTCTTTACGCCAACAACTATGAACAAGTAGATCAATACCACCCTGTTATTGAATTTTTCAAGACCCCGGAACGGGCGATGGAAGTCTTTCGCGAAGGCGCCAGCATGGCCAAAGGCACGACGACCTCTTCCGGTCTGGGCCACAACTATTACGCCAATATTTTCGGTCCTCCGCAGTATCGTCAGCTTCACGATGTACTGGCCGAAAAAGTCTTTAAACAGGCCTTCGCATCCGGCGTTCGGGTCGGCCAGATGCGGTCGCGATTGGGGATTCCCGGCTGCGAAGCATCAGGCCCGCAAGCAGTCGCCGAAGAGCTGTTCAAGTTGATCTCTGCTGAATAATCGGCAATCTGATCTATCCAACCAAAGCCTACAGCCGTTCGGGACAAAGCCATCCGGACGGCTTTTTTTAACCTTTTGTAGATTACTTCCGGCGTAAAACCTTTACTGGGCCGAGTAGCCCGGAAGGTCGAGGCGTCCACTGCGGAGTTACCTGAATATTTGTACACGTCAATCGCTGTTCCTGGGGTAGTTTTGCATCCGCAATCAATCGGTTCCGCCAGGAGTTGACCACTGCAATCTCCAAATCATTACTCCCTTTCTTCAGAACACCGGTAATATCCACTCGATGTGGCTTGGCCCAGACAACGCCAAGGTCTTTACCGTTAAGTCTTACCTGTGCAATCCCCAAATCTTCAACCCGTCCCAAGTCCAGTACTACCCCCGACGTATCAAGCGTCTCAACTGTAAATGACTTACGATAAGTTGCTTTACCGGAATACCACTGAACATCTGGCTCTAAATGCTCCGTCCAACTCGTCAGGACATCAAAAACAACCTCCTTCGGGCCGTCCCAAGCCGGATCAAACGACACCATCCATGGGCCGGAAATCTCTATCAATGGCTCATATTTCGGATAATTGGCAGTCGTCGTCCCCTGTCGATTAGCCGGAATAACCTCATTAAACACAACAAACACAGAGCCACACGGGTCCAGTTCGAGCGGTATCGAAGTCCTTCCGTCAGCCTGCGAAAACGCCGTTGCCGGACGTGTGGTTCCGGCCACCGCATCCCACAACTCCGGCTGGCGACCACTGACGCGGAAGGTACACATCGCTGCAACAGGCTGCGGCTGCTGATTGCTGATAAAATAGACCTCCCGGCCTTCAATGCTTCGATGAATGTAATCCAAAGCCGCCGATGGGCTATCTGCTTCAAAATCCGGCGCAATCCCCATCTCCGTTAGAACCTGCCGGGCAGTCTTGCCCCACATAACCTTACCTTTGCCGTAAGGATGCGATCCCTCGGAATCGGCAGCCATTCCCCAGACCACATCAGTAATCGACGAAAATTCAGCATCGGATATTGGAGTCCCCATGAGACTGACCGCTCGTATCGGCTTTGCCCCCAACACAATCGCCCCCTGCCGGACAAGCTCTTCAATCTTGCCCAATACCGCATGTGAGAGCACCTTATGATCCGGCAGCACGAGCAGACGGTATTGCATCCCGGTCGAATAAGTGATTCTGCCATCTTGGACCGTCGCATACCGGAGCAGGGCTTCTTCATTGGTAACATCGTAATCGTACCCCGGAAGAACGCCAGCCGGGTCGGCTTCTTTGAGCCGGATAAGATTGGGAACCTGATCGCCGCTGTAATACAGCACATCAGCTTCAAATTGACCCTTCTGAAGCAGGAACTGGCAGCGATTCATATAACGGATAAACGCGCTGGATTCATCCCACCAAGTAATATTCGGATTAAAATGCGTCCCGGCAAAGTATTCCTGACCCGGCAGCCCCATTTCTTTCGGTGAGCAAGTAAAGGTGTGGATAAATAACAGATTCAGCCCAGAGCAGAGTTCATGGTCAAAACTCGGCTTCATTCCATTCCACGCAACATCATCCCAGTGCAGACCAATGGATGTAAAGCCCTCGGCGGCCACCAGCGATTTGCCGTAAATATGCCCCGCCGAAGAGGCTTGCTTTACATAAAACCGATCTACCGGCCTCGGTCGATGCGGCGATGGCACCCAGAACTCTCCCATCATAATATCGCTGCATCCGAGTGTCTGGAGGGCTTCGAATGGTCCGGCGTGAGGTCCACCGGATTCGGGATGGATTCCCACCCCATACCGATGCGATAAGTCCGCAAACAGTTGATAATGGTCGCCCATACAATCAGCCAGTGTCTTTCGGAAGTCTGCCAGAAAAGAATTGCTCGTTTGACGATCCATTACAATCTTCCCCGCAATAACCGGCAAATATGGCAGTAAATCATAGCCTCGATGGTTTAGAAATTCCTGTCTAAGTCCGGGCGTCCAGTTCGCTCCTCCGCACTCCCAACTGTCTGTATGAAGATAACGAAGCGATTTGCCCAATTGTGGCCGCACATCCTCCAGCAGTGGCGCAACCACCCTGTCCCAGTAGAACCGCACCGCATCAGTATCCATATAATCAATCGCTAATCCCTGCCATCGCCCGCTTGAAGTCGAAACCGTCGCTCCGGTTGGTGTCTGGCCAAATCGTAAAATCACCCACTGACCCGCAGGCACATCCCACCGGAGTACGCCGACGGCATCCATTTTTCCGGACAAATCGATAATTTCGCCAACTCGCACATCCGGCTGCTCGCCTTCATAGACCTCATCTTCAAGAAGGTGGCGGCTGTCCGGCGCTGCCATTCCCAGCAAACGAAACATTGCTTTATGCTGCAAATCTCGGATAGGCATAGTCTGCGGTTTTTGGCCCGTCAAAGAAATAGAATTCCCCGCCGCATCCAAAAGCGTAAACTCCTCTACCTGGACATTCCTCGGCTGAGTCGAGTTGGTATCATAGGCATCGGTGATCAACAAACGAAAAAGCTTCCCTGTTACCGGACCGATTGCAGCAAAAGCCTTAATTCCGTCTGCGGGTTTCAAGTCGCAAATTGTACGAAATTGATCATTTTCTAAAACCTCTAAAGAGCAAAACTTCGGCCCGTAACCCTTCCGCCCCTGTACAGAAACACCATGAATGGAAGTCGGTTCGGAAAACTCAAACTCCAACCACTGCGGCCTCTCTGCAACTGGCCCTTGTTCGGGAATATCACTGCCGGAAACCCAAAAAGTTGCCAAATCCTGGTCGAACGCCAGTGCAGCCGGAAAATTGCTCTGAGATGAACTTGCTCGAATTTTAGCAGCAGGCCCCACATCGGTTGCTGCTTTTCTTGGATAGGCCAGAACCGCAATATCACGATAATAATTCTGCCGTTTTTCCGGCTCCGGCAACACTTTGTCATAAGACATCGGCCCGGAAACCCGCACTTCTGACCACGTCAGCATTTTTGAGGCGTATTCCGGCGTAACCATCGGCCCCCCCAGATTCCAGCCGCTCTGAATGTTCAAACTCAATTCCAATCCAAGACGGTCAGCTTCAGCAACTGCATATTTAAACAATGCCCTCCATTCATCCGACATATACATTGGACCGGCAGGAACCTGTCGATTACCCCGCTGTTCAGCACCGCCGGCATCGAAAATCAATGCTCCACTGAATCCTTTGGCTTTCATTTCCTCCATATCCCGCAAAATAGCATCCTTTGTAACATTGCCATTGAGCCACCACCAGAAACACCGCACGCCGGATGATTGCGGCACATTTATAAAGCCCTCTTTAAGTGAAGACTCAGCCCGAATGTCACGTGATATCAAAACCAAAAAAAGAAAAAAAAGCCTGACAGTAATCTTATCCATAAAAAAGCTTTGTTTATCCATAAATTGTCCTTATAAAAATGCGGCTGACATAATATAATACCCCCATATTCCCGGAATCCTGACAAATAAATCATGGATTAAACGAATTCGAAAGATATTAAAACCGCTGATTTTTCATTGTACACTTTAATTGTAAAAAAGTGATTTCACATTCTCGCTCTGTCTTGGTAGTATAGGCGGCGGGAATATTGACAACCCTTTGAACCAAGGAGAATGGTATGAAGGAAACAATGACGTCTCGGCAACGGATGCAAATTACCCTTAATCACCAAACCCCCGACCGGATCCCCATTGATCTGGGCGGCTTCCAGACCGGCATCCATCAAAAAGCCTACCGTGAACTGATCGCCTATTTGGGACTAAACGAAGAAATCGTAATTCTTGATCCCGTCCAGCAGCTCGCTAAACCCAGTGAAGCGGTCTTGGAACGGTTTCATGTCGATACCCGCTACATCTGCGCCAAAACACCCGACAGCTTCAAAGGCGGTATTGTCAAAACAGCTCGGAATGGCCGTCTCTGGCATGACCTAAAAGACGAATTCGGCGTCATTTGGTCAATGCCGGATGATCAGGGGCTGTATATGGACATCTCGCACCACCCCCTGTCCGAAGCAACCCTCAACGACATCGCCGGCTATCCCTTTCCCGACGGCAGCGATCCAAGCCGCTTTGTCGGCGTCCGCGAAATTGCCCTCCAAATGCGCAACAACACCCCTTATGCCATTTGTACCGGCATTGGGGGAGTCGTCTATGAGTATTGCTGGTATCTCCGCGGGCTGGAACGATGGTTTATGGACATGGTCGAAAACATCTCTCTCTGTCAGGTACTGCTGGATCAAACCTTGAAATTCTGGATGGATTTTTATACCGGCTATATGCGGGAGATAGGCGATTTGGTAGACGTAATTATGATTGGGGATGATTTGGCTGGGCAAGATGGACCTCTCTTTTCGCCGTACTTTTATAAAACAATCGTCAAACCCCGGCAAAAAGCCCTCGTACAGCACATCCGATCACTAACCAAGGCCAAAATCTGGTATCACACCTGTGGCGGCTGCTCCCAATATATCCCCGAGCTGATTGACAATGGCGTGGACATCCTCAATCCGGTTCAAACCAGTGCCGCAGGAATGGATCCGGTCAATTTAAAGGACCAATTCGGCGGTAAAATTGCCTTTTGGGGAGGAGGTATCGACGCGCAACACATATTGCCATTCGCTGCCCCTGATGAAATTCGCCGCCATGTCCAAAACAATCTGCAAATTTTCAAGCCCGGCGGGGGTTATGTCTTTAACAATATCCACAATATTCAGGCCGGTGTCCCCGCCCAAAACATTGTCGCACTCTATGATGCGGCCTATGAATTCGGAGCTTATCTATAATACATTTTATGCCTCGGGAGCATAACCGGATTAATTCTGGCGTTTAAAGAATCCTCGTACAATATAGATAAAGACCACGCCTTCTTGGCCTTTACTGCGCTCTATAAAGACCTGTTTTTCGGATATATTCGGCTACTTTTTCAGGAAGGAGTTCACCAATCGACTTTCCGGCTGCAATTCGGGCGCGTATTTCTGAGCTGCTGATATCGATAAGAGGGGTCGGAAGAATATCTTTTTCAAGTTGGCAAACCCGTGATGCCCCAAAAACCGGGACAAGACTCGTTAATTCAGGCTTCATTATTCCCCCTCGATACATAATACACAGACGACACAGCTCCAAAAGTTCGTTAACGCGGTACCATCTGTCAATATCTTTTATCGCATCAGCGCCGATTAGCCAAAATAGGTCTGCATCGGCCCCAAATTGGTCGCGAAATTGCCGGACAGTATCGAAAGTATAACTCGGTTCGGACCGTCGCAACTCGCAATCGCTGACACTGAATCCTTTTCTATCCGAAATTGCGTACCGGATCATCTCTTGCCGGGTTTTTCCGTCGGCAGAAGGACCTGTGGATTTGAGAGGACTCCGACGTGCGGGAATAAAAATCAGATGATCTGCTTTCAAATGGTCTAAAGCATAGTCGGCAACAGCCAGATGGCCGTTATGGATCGGGTCAAACGACCCGCCGAATAAAATGACAACGTACTTTGAGTTCATCGCTGTATGCACTAAAACCTGTTGAATTGTTAGTAATTTCCTGTAACTGCAAACAAAATTTTTAAAAATATTAAAAAATTTTTCAAGTTTTTAGCCATTGATCTTCACCGCCGGCAATCGCAGTTTATAACACAAAAAAACGCAGACCTTGATAGATTATCAGGCAGCTGGAGAAAAAGTAAAGATTTAAATATTTTTAATTCTAAACGCTGTTTAATGCTTTCTGTAAATTTTCAACGATGTTATTTTTAGGGTGACAGAATGGACAGTGACGTGGAATTGAATCATCGAAATACACCTTGCACAACGTGTTATCAAAGACCTAAGTCCTTGAAAAAGAAAAAATTTATGAAGGATTGTTCTGGATTTTGACGATAATTGTGTATAATAAAACGCAATAGGAATGAACCTATAAGAACGTCACTTTAGGACAATGGATTGAAAGGAGGTGACACAGATTATGGCAAAGAAAGCTGCAAAGAAAGCTACAAAGAAAGTCGCAAAAAAAGCCACGAAGAAAGTAGCAAAGAAGGCAACGAAGAAGGTCGCAAAGAAAAAAGTCGCGAAGAAGAAAAAATAAGACCTAAACGATTGTCGAAAAGGGGAAGGTTCCACTGCCACGGCGTAACCTTCCTTTTTTTGTGCGCTGACTATCTCCCCCGCTGCAGATCAATCTGAATTTGGTCATTTAACTGTCGCTTCACTGCAAATCCTCAGCCGATGAGGAATTCGCAGGGTAAATACTGTCCCTCGTCCCACCTCACTGTGCAGCGACAAGTTGCCGCCGAGCAACTGAATGAGCTTTCGGGTGATGGTCAACCCAAGCCCTGTCCCCCCAAAACGACGCGTCGTGGTCCCGTCAGCTTGAGTAAAGGCCTCAAAAATTGCCTCCTGTCGCTCTTTCGGGATACCGATTCCGGTATCTTCGATATCAAACCGTATCCAGGAACATCCCCGATCCAAATCGGTCGATACGTTAATGTAAACGTGGCCGGATTCGGTAAATTTGATGGCATTATTTACAAGATTCACGATACACTGCTTGAAACGCACAGAATCGGTTTTAAGGAATTCCGGAAGATCATCACTGTAAAAGACGCCAAATTTCAATCCTTTTCTTTCTGCTGACGGCTTAAGCAGAAGTTCTATACGGCCTAATAATTCTTTAATTCTGCAATTTTCTTCTTCGACATCCAGTCGCCCGGCCTCGATCTTTGAAAAATCCAGTATATCATTGATCAACGACAACAGCATCCGTCCGCTATCTCGAATTGTGTTGACATACTCAAGCTCTTCATCCCCCAATGCTTCCTCTGCCAGCAAATCCGCAAACCCTATAATTGAATTCATCGGGGTGCGGATTTCGTGACTCATATTCGCCAAAAACTCGCTTTTAGCTTTATTAGCCTGTTCGGCATCCTGCACCAACTTGTCGGAACGCTCTTTCTCGACAGCCAGTTCAGCAGTACGTTTCAACACTATCTGTTCAGTTTTTTCATTCCGCTGATACAGGCTGACCAGATACAAAATCATCAAAACAGACAATCCCATGCAGCAGGCAGGCAGAATCCAGACAATCCAAAGATGAAAACGGCTGTGATAATCTTCAATCGCATTCGCTTTCAATATCCAGTCATTATGCCCGATTGAAATCGTACGACTTAAGGTCAACGGCGGTTTACCGGAACGATCCGTTTGAGAACCGGACAATTCAAAAACTGTGCCTTCCGGACTGATTATTGATAAAGAAAGCTTTCCTTCCCGTCCTTGCAGTGATTTGCGAAGTCCTTTCTCGACATCATATAACCCCGCTACATATCCGACAAGATTATTGTGTCGGTTTTGCACTGTCGCAGTCAGTGACCCATTCAAATAGACCGGCCCAAGAAGCCCCAAATACATACGACTTTTGTTTAAATCTGAAAAACCACGATCTGTAAACGATGTAATCGTATTATTGAAAATCGCTTTTTCAAATACCCCCGCAAGCGTTTTGTCCTGAGATAAATCCAACCCCAGCAGATATTCATTACCCCGGTACGGTTCCTGGTAATAAACCGGAAAATAGTGCGATTCGGAACCCACTCGCCCTGAACTTTCGGATGATTTTAAATAATGAATCTGGAACTGCTCTAATCCATCGCATCGAGCCAGCATTTCAAACCGTTCTTTTTGTGCCGCTTCTACCTTTGGGACCCAGCAAATTGCCTGGATTCCTTTTGTAAACTGAAGAAAGGGAAGAGTGTACCCCCGAAAATCATCTCGAGTTACATCATCGCTGCATTCCATGAACAGCTTAAGCATCCTGACAGCCAGCTCATATCGCTCCAGCGTGGCGGACGCATCGGAAATACAAACCGCAGCATCCTGTTCAAAACGATAAACCGTATCTTTTTGGACGAGGCGGTCTGCCAATCCATAGACAAGAACGCTGATTAGCAACCCTGCCAGGCCTGCAGCATAGAGACAGACTAAAAGAAAACGTCTGTTTTTTTTCGCTGTTAGTACTTTTTCTTTCATAGGCCTCAGTTTCCGGATTACTCCTTCCCGACAATCACATCGACATGTTCAAGAATTTTTGGATCCGGTTTCAATCCCAGCAGTGTGGCCATTTTCATATTGATCATCGTCTGCCCGCGTACACCGGTGATAATTGGAAGGTCTGCCGGACATTTGCCGTTGAGTATCTCCACTGCCAACTGACCCGCTAACCTTCCTTGCTCAACACCGGACTCCAGTACCCCGCAGAGCGATCCATCGTCCACCGCAAACACCAGGAATCCAATGATCGGAACAGGACTGTTCTGAACAGTCCAATCCATTACCTCCCGAGGTTCCAGGCTTTGCTTGGATGTCAAATCCGTCCTGACAGTGTGGTAGGTATATACGGCAATCGCATCAACCTGCCGACCATAGACGTCCACCGCCTGCTTCCATTCATCAAACGTCGACGGCATCACATAATCCACAACTTCCAGTTCACCTGCCGGTAATGTTTTAATGTAATCAATTGTCAAACGTGATGTCGAAGAATCATCGCTAAGCAGGACAATCCGCCGCGCCTCCGGTTGAAGCATCTTAAAAAACGCCAGGCTTTCATTAAAATGGAGTCGCTCCAGCACCCCGGTTACATTGCCCGCAGGATAACCATACACTTCCGAAGCGGCATTCACTCCGCAAAAAACGACAGATGGATGTTCCCGCCCGGCAAGATACCGCCCCACATAGTCCTGAGCATTGTCATCCACCGTAATGACTACATCAGGTTGCCACTGTTCAATCAATTCCATCACATTTGCACCGGACTGACGCATCCACATTTCATCTGGGCGGCGTTTAGTATCCATATAATAGTATTCAACCTGAGCTTCCGTAGGCAAAATCGCGATTTGAAGGCCGCGGGTAATAGCCGCAACCCATTCGTATTGTGGATGGTAGCTGTGGACTACCAATACCTTCCGGTCCTCCGTAGTGGATTGCTTGGTGTCCGCTTTGGCCTCTTGGGGGGTCGGCTTTTCACAACCGACTGCAAGAACACAAAACGTGCATACCAGAGAACTAATTGTCACATATTTTACCTTATTATACACAAAGTAACTCCTGATACAATACCCCTTACCGTAGCTTTTTCGACTATTGACAAGTGGGAATTAACATTGAAAAGAACAAATCTTATACAAGAAATATATGTCTTATATATCCTTTATTTTTTCAACAGGATAACCGCTAAAACATAAAAAAAAATTGCATGCTTTCTTCCTCCCGTTATAATGAATATTCGTGCAAAAAAGCGTTTTTTGTGTATTGCGCTAAAACGATAAAGAGTTGAATAATAAAATAATAATCATCAACCCGATGGGAAGGAATCATGGCATCAACATACTACAAAATGTCGGAAGTAATGGATAAACTCCGCAAAACCGAACAGCAGGTTCAGGAACTCATCAAGCGGGGCAAACTGCGTCAGTATATGGACGCAGGCAAGCCGGTCTTTAAAGTCGATGAAGTCGACATTCTGGCCGAGGAAATCGTAGGCCTGGATATGAACGCCGGCGGCAGCGAACTGGACCTTGTGCTCGATGAAACCGGTGAGATCACGCTGGAACCGGATGAAGAACCCAAGAATAAGGCCAGTGAAGGCGGTTTTGGGTTAAGCCAGATGGGTGATTTAACCAGTGCAGACACAAACGTAGGAACGGTCGGCATCAATATTCTTAGCGGCACAGAAGATGCCTACAAACTGACCGAAGACACCAAAGCTGAAACGAAAGTACCCGGCGAAGCAGATGAGATTGAAAACCTGGATGCCGACGCAAATCTTGAAAGCTTCGGCAGCGGTTCCGGTTTGCTGGATCTTTCTTTGCAGGCCGATGATACCTCCTTGGGCGCAGTACTGGATGATATTCTCCCCAGCGGTGCAGAAGGGGGCGGCGAAATTGCCGCAGAACCGGCAGCAGATGCAGCAGGTCTTGTCGGCGAAGCTGAAGTGCTAATGGATGCTGAAGCACCGGCCGCCGCAATTCAGGGAGCGGCCTCCGGCCCGGTGGCCGCTGGAGCAATGGCTGCGGTCGCCCCGCAGATGGTCGCAGTTGCTCCTGAAGACCCGGCCTCAACACTCTACGGGGCAATGATGTTCCTGCCGATGGCTGCGCTTATATTGGCAGGTATTATACTCACCGCTGCTATCCGTGATGTAACGCCGTCACTGATGAAATCTCTGGCTGAAACCTTAATCTACGGTGTCAGTCTGATTTGGTATGTCGTCGGCGGATTGGCGATCGCGGTACTGCTTTTCTGGGTTTTTTCGGCCCTGGGAGGAGCCAAAACAGAAAAACCATCCAAAGAAGTCTATGAGAAAAAACCAAAAAAGAAGAAAAAATAACCTCTATTCACGAAATCAGCAGGTTTTTGCCGATAGAGAATTAAGGTATTTTCAAAAACAAGCAACGGACTGACTTAGATTGAAAGGATTTACGATGACCAGGAGCAGGTGTTTTGGATGGATTCTGACATGCGGGGCAATAATGCTGATTGCCGCCGGTTGCGGCGTAAGCCAGCAAAAGTATGAAGATGTCCAGGCCCAGAACCGTATCCAGCAGCAGCGAATCGACGAACTGGAAGCTGCACTGAGCCAGTGCAACATGTCGATTCAGCAGAAACAGCAGCAGCTTGATGCCATGTCCGGCAGGAGCGGTGCCGATCTTGAAGCACGCAATGCACTCGTCGCAGCACTCGAAGCGGACTTGGCCGAGAAAAAAGCTCTGATTGCCAAGTTACAGGCTCAATTGTTGGAAGGCGGCGCTCCCCTGCCGATGGAAATGAATGTAATGCTCCGGGAATTTGCAAAAACCAGTGATATGATTGACTTTGATGAAGCGACCGGCTCGCTGAAGTTCAAGAGTGATTTGCTTTTTGACTTGGGCAGCGATGCCGTAGCCGCTTCCGCCGCCGAGTCTCTTAAGGCGCTGGCCCAAATCATGAACTCCCCCGAAGCCAAGCAGTTTGACTTGGTGATTGTTGGCCATACAGACGATGCCCCAATCCGCCGGGCACAAACCCGTCAGGCCCATCCGACCAACTGGCATTTGTCAGCTCACCGGTCAATTTCGGTACTCAATGCTCTCAGCCAAAACGGCCTTGAACAGGAACGCATGGCAGTTAAAGGGCATGGTGAGTTTAAGCCCGTCGAACCAAATAAGCCCAACAAAGGCGGTAACCCGGTTAACCGTCGGGTAGAAATTTTCATCGTTCCCGGTGCCAGGTAACCTCTCCGCACAGATGGACAAATACAGATGGCTGAGCAAACGCTGATTATCATCAAACCTGACGCAGTTCAGCGTCATCTCATAGGGCGAATTATCAGCCGTTTTGAGGACAAAGGCCTTAAAATTGTCGCCGCCAAATTTATGAAAATATCACAAAAGCTTGCCCGAAAGCACTATGCGGTGCATGAGGGCAAGCCTTTTTTTGAAGGAGTTGTCGGATATATGTCTTCGTCGCCGGTACTGGTGATGGTACTGGAGGCTGACGGCGTAATTGGGATGGCCCGAAAGCTGATGGGTAAGACTTTCGGAAACGAAGCCGAACCGGGTACAATTCGAGGCGATTTCGGCGCCAGCCGAGGGTTTAATCTTGTACACGGTTCCGATAGTCCGGAGTCAGCCGCTTATGAAATCGGTTTATATTTTTCGCCCGATGAAATCATAGAGTATGATTTACAAAATCAAGATTGGCTGTACGGCCGGAACGATTAATCACGTATTATCCTTTAATACAGTTCTTAAAGCCCCTTTTCCGAGTGGGGCTTTTTTTATGCCGATATACCCAAGGCTTATTCTGCCGCGGAAACTCTATTATGGACGTTTTCGTGAGTCCAAATGCTTTCGGATTTCATCTTCAAGCCGTTTACTGATGGCGGGCATTGGATATCCTGAACCGGGATCAATCACTATGATTTTATAGTCGACCTCTGGATCCGGTTTGATAATAACAATCTTATGGTCAACACTTTCATCCGGCTCAATGATTTTAATCCGGAAATCACTCCCAAGAGCCGATTTAACTACATTAGGATCTTCCTTCAAAATTTTCTCTACGGTTTTTACCACTTCGGTTTGCCCGTCAGGAAGAACCAGAAGAGCTTTGGGTGAATTGGATTCCTTGCATCCGGCCAGCATTGTCAGCAGCAGGAGAACAAAATAGATTCTAAATTTTGTCATTTTCGGCTCCTTTTCCGATTTATTCCAACAAAACCAACAGATAATTTACATCTCTATTTTTAGATGTATAATACATCAGTCTTGTTACATGAATAAGTAAAAAAATGTTTTCTCAACCCGGACAAACAGGGAATGCATAAAGCAGAAGCCCAAATTGAAAATCTGAAAGCCCGGATTCGGCGACATGATTACGAATATTATGTCCAAAACGCCCCGACAATCAGCGACCGGGAATATGACCGGCTGTTTGAAGAGCTAAAAAGACTGGAGGCTGAACATCCGGAATTAATAACGCCGGATTCACCCACACAACGTGTATCGGAACGCCCGATAGATGAATTTGTTCCAGTAGTGCATCGTATGCCGATGCTGAGTATTGACAATACCTATAACGAAGGGGAGTTGCGGGAGTTTGACAAACGCATTGCTAAAGCGATGGAGGGAGAGGACTATGGCTATATTGTCGAGCCGAAGATCGACGGCCTGGCAATCAGCCTGCGATATGAAAAAGGCCGGCTGGTCTGTGGAGCAACCCGTGGAGACGGTCGCACCGGCGATGACGTAACCGCCAACATCAGGACCATTCGTGCTATCCCCCTGCACTTGGATAATAACGAGGTACCGGCCGAATTGGAGGTTCGCGGCGAAGTCTATATGCCCAAAAAAGCCTTTGAAGAACTAAACACAAAACGTATCGAAGAAGGCGAAGCGGAATTCGCCAATCCCCGAAACGCCGCCGCCGGCTCATTAAAACTGCTGGATGCCCGCATCACAGCCGCACGAAAGTTGTCTTTCTTTGCCTATTCACTCGGCTATGCCTCTGAACCATTTGCCAAAACACATTGGGAAGCATTAGAACGTTTCAAAATATTAGGGCTGCCGGTCAATCCGTCAACAAAGCAGGCAAATACAATCGATACCGTGCTTGAACTGTGCCAACAGTGGGACAAAAAGAAACATACGCTGGACTATCAGATCGACGGGCTGGTCGTGAAGGTCAACCGGTACGACCAGCAGGATAGTCTCGGGATGACGGGGCGTGCGCCCCGCTGGTGCATCGCCTATAAATTCGCCGCCGAGCAGGCCGAAACGGTTGTGGAATCCATTGATGTCCAGGTCGGAAAGTCCGGCACACTGACGCCGGTGGCCAACCTCAAACCGGTCAAGCTGGCCGGCACCACCGTCAAACGCGCAAGTTTACATAATTTCGACCAACTGCAAAGGCTTGATGTCCGCTGCGGCGATACGGTCATCATCGAAAAAGCTGGAGAAATTATTCCGCAGGTTGTTGATGTTAAGATAAAACAGCGAAACCTTTTCGACAGCGAACCGTTTCAAATCCCCACTCAGTGCCCTGCCTGCGGCGGCCCGTTAAAAAAAGATGACAACGGCGTATATCTCCGCTGTATAAATCTCAACTGTCCGGCAAGGCTACGGGAACGACTGGAGTATTTTGTCGGCAAAGGACAGATGGATATCGAAAATCTCGGCCCGGCTCTGATTGAGCAGCTTGTGAATAAAGGATTGGTAAAAAATTTTTCTGATATTTACACACTTGATTTGTTCGGACTTTCACAGCTTGAACGCATGGGCACCAAGAGTGCCGAAAATGTAATGGCCAGTATCGAAGCAAGCAAGACCCGCCCGCTGTGGCGACTTATTGCTGGACTCGGCATTCGAAATGTCGGCGGACAGACCTCCCAGATACTCGCAGAAGCCTTTGGCTCATTAGACGCTCTAATGAAGGCTGACATTGAAAGTCTTGAGGCAATTGACCAAGTGGGGCCGGTATTGGCACAAAGCATAATCGAATATTTCAATGATCCCGAGAATATCCGTATTATCAATGCTCTGATGAAAGCAGGTGTTAAGCCGACCTCGCCCAAGCAAAAAACTTCAGATATCCTGACAGGACAGACAATCGTCGTTACCGGAACCATGCTTCAGTTTACTCGGCAGCAGATTGAGCAAATCATCAAAGATCATAGCGGGAAAACTGCTTCTATAGTCAGCAAAAAAACCAGCTTTGTAGTAGCAGGCGATAATGCCGGCAGCAAACTGGATAAAGCGTCTCAATTAGGCATCGAAGTGATCGGTGAACAGGAGTTCATTGAACGGCTTGGACTGCAGGAAAGTTAATTCAATGGAACAGACACATATACAATATATGCATCTGGCGCTGGAGTTGGCGGAGAAAGGATTAGGGGATGCCGAGCCAAATCCGGCCGTAGGGTGCGTCATTGTCAAGGATGGCCGACTCATCGGACAGGGATGGCATAAACAATTCGGTGGGCCGCACGCAGAGATTGAAGCACTGGCGGATTGCCGCAAAAAGGGACACGATCCGGTCGGAGCAACCCTCTACGTAACCCTCGAACCGTGCTGTCATACAGGTAAAACGGGGCCATGTACCAACGCAGTTATCGCTGCAAAAGTCAGCACTGTATATATAGCCGCCGAAGACCCGACTAAAAAAGTTAGTGGCAAAGGTATCGCCGAATTGAAGGCCGCGGGAATAACCGTACACGTCGGTCTGTGCCGTAAAGAAGCGGAACATTTAAACGCTCCTTTTTACAAGCACGCCCGTACGGGCCTTCCGTGGGTGATTTTAAAGTGGGCGCAGTCGATTGACGGCAAACTAACCTGGAGCAATCCCCCCGCCAAAGGACCATGGATTTCCAATGAACAGAGCCGTCAGGACGTACATCGACTGCGTAAAAAAGTACAGGCGATCCTGACGGGCATCAGCACCGTGCTGGCCGACAATCCCAGATTGACGGTTCGAATAAACGGCCATACGGTAGAACGGCCCCCCCTGCGGGTAGTTATGGACAGTCATTTAAGAATGCCGTGGGATTGCCGGCTGATTACTGTTCCCGAAGCCCCGACATTGATTGTAACAACACACCATACTGCCCAGATAGAGTCCGAGCAGGTTAAGAGATTTGTTGACGCAGGCATCGAGGTGCTCTCTGTGCGTGAAACCGACCACCGCTGCGACTTGCTTGAAACACTTATCGCACTGGGTAAACGAGACGTCCAACAATTGCTTGTCGAAGCGGGACCGACAGTACTGACAGAATTTTTGCGACAGAATCTGGCCGATGAAGTTCGAATCTATATCGCCCCCCTCCTGCTCGGACCGAATGGTCAGGCGGATATCTCTGAACGGCTGGCAGGTCTGATGAGTGCCCAGCGGCTCAGCAGCATCCAATTACATACTTTTGATACTGACGCATGTTTTAGTGCACGAATTAACGAGCAAAGATAGTCTAAAGGAACAAAAAGGATCAATTTACAGTTAAGTAAGAGCCGATAAATAGTTTGTTTATAAACCATATAAACAAACCATAATACCGGGGATTACCGAATTGTGTTCGAAAATCAACAAGTCTATCCAAAAGTCTTTCCTGAATAGAAAACCTCTGACAAAACCCTGGTTCAGCCACACCGACCGAATAAACGGCGGAGAACTGATACTCATTATGGGGCAAAAAACCAACACAGACTTTATCGGTGGTTACCCAAACACCCTAAATACAAACTAACCTTAACCGGCGTTTGCACTCGTACAAAACACTCCCGACTATAGATTACCAGCCGGGAGTGGGAGTTATTGCTGTCCAGTTCGCGGGGTCGTTTCCGGCCCGTTGGGCATTGTCCGGGTATAACCGGGTCAGTGAATTTCCTAATCCGTCCGCTTCAACCGGCCATGGATCATAATCGCTGTAGGTAACATAATCGATAACAATCCACGAAATTGCAGCCGGATCCAGAGGATCATCGGAATCCTGTGGTTCTTCCAGTGACAGCCGCTCCCCTCCATTGGATAAAGCACCCGTCCAGGGTCCGAACACATTCACGCCGGCTGTCAAATCACAGTTGTAAGCGGCTTCAAACGCTGCCAGCCGAGCTGCATCATTGGTCGGATCGAACGGAACAATGACAATTTTAGCCCCGGCACCCAGCAACATCGATGCAGAGAAAGTAAACGATACGGCATTGTCCAAACGCCACGTCCCGGAACCATCGGCACTGTAAAGCGGGACCGAGAAACCTGTAGGATTGTACAATTCGATATACTCGTCATTGGTGCTTCCCTCGGCAGGATGATACATGATCTCAGAGATTACAACACCTGCGATTGGAGAAGCATTGTAGGTGTTTCTTGTGCCGTTCATACGAAACCAGAATTTTCCGCCATCCGGATAACGACCGTATGAAATACCATTCTCCTGCCCCTTGAAGCGGATACAATCCACCACACGGTCGGTTGCATCGCCCGGCAGATACGACAGGAATATTCGTTCTCCCGCTTTGTCCAGGCCGAAACCTGTTGTAATCGGGCTGTGAAATCCGGTTATTTCATCAAAGGTAAGCCAACCATTAGCCGGAATGGTTACGCCGGGAATCTTCCATTTCTTAAGATTGCTGACGTCATCGCTCAGGTACCAATTGGAGGTGAACAGAATGGGTAAATCCGTCGTGTTATACAGCTCGATCCAGTCATTACTGTCATAGTCAGGGTAAGACGGATGACTAAAATCCGTATGCGCCATGAATTCATTAATCACCACATCAGTGATTGGATCGGGGTCTGCCTGGCCCGGGGAACCGAGACGATAAGTACTCCTTCGCCAGCTTCCGGCATAATCCATAATTCCGTCCTGCTGGTCTTCCATAGCCCACCAGTCAATCGGCACAATGGAATGCCCCCCGCCGTCTGCTGCCTGCGGCCAGCCTTCACCGTCATTATAGGTAAACGAAACAACCGTACCATTCCAGGTATCCGACAGTTCAACCGTTTCACCGTCGTTGCTCAGCCTGCCGGAGTAATTCCCCGCGATCTTTCCGGACAGACCCGGATAGCGAGATTCGAATGCAGCCTTATTCCGTACCACGAGAACACACTCTTTCGGGCCAAGTGAAGTCACAGAACTTCCGGCAAAACTGAATGTAATTCCATTGACAATCGAAACCGTTGACAAGTCAATAGTGTGATTCGAGCTGATATTCGTCAGTTCGATAAACTCGTACTCTTCCTTATCATAAGTGCCTGCAGTATCCGGTATCGGATGGTACATCACTTCACTGACACGCAGATAATTCAGGATATCAGCCCCGATCGCCGGGCCTGAAACAAACTCAACTGGGCTGGACCAGTGACTCCACCTGCCGCTGGTATCTTTCATAGCGCACCGAACCCGGTAAGTCCTACTCGACCGGACAGCGCTGCCGGGGATTTGAATCTGTAATGTTCCCGGGTTAGTCAATTCTCCGCTCTCCCAGACCGGATTGATCTCATATTTGCTCTTAGCCAGATCCGGTATCTTTAATATCGGATTGCCGAGTTGAGCGGTAACTTTGACATCGATTGAAAAATCACTGCTGGCGGCAGTGTCCTGTAATGCGTGAACTGCAATGACATTGGTTCCGTTGATCAGGTAGTTGTATGGGGGCGTTAAAACTACTTCTTCGTAAACAGCAGCTTCATGACCGGAAAAGTTGGTCAAGCTGTTGTAATACTTTTCTTCTGCACTGCAGTAGGCCCGTTTGACTTCGGTTCCATTGATCCAGACAATACACCCATCGTCAACATAAATATAGAGCTTTAGTGTCTGTACTTTTGTTGTATCGGCTATCTCAAACGTATTCCGCAGATAAACAGTCCTGTAGTTGTTTCGCATATCACTGAGAACAGTATTGTCGTCGTTGTCGCCAAAACCTATGCTGGTCGGACCGCTTGCCCAATTCTGGTCATTAAATCCGATTTGTCTCCATGCAGAAATCGGAGTAGAAGGTTCTTGTGTTCCTTTGAAGTATTTCCATATATCATTCTGATCAAGCAGGATCGTTTCTTCCGACGTCGGCGGGGTGTAATTCAAAGCATATTCGGCAATTTGCCATCTCATCGCGGCAAAGGTTCCGCTGCCCTGCGGATCACTGAAGGAACTGGTCTGGAATCGCAGATCATTGACAGGATAACCGGCGGTTCCGATATAACTGACTGTCGGAGTGGCAGGAATGTTTGTACTGTCGCCTTCAGCATTGGCCAAATTGTCCAGATTAGCGGCAGCGCCCGGCCAATACGAGCCAATCCAGGTTCCGCCGTTCCAGGCAAACTGCTTCATAATGGAAATGCCCTGCTCCAGAGTCCCGTTGTCTATCGGATTGCCCGGAATCGTATAATCCAGACGCCACCGGTCTCTATCGGCAGGAACAAACTCTTCAATAACAGCCGCCAGTTCGTCAATCATTCCGTTAATGATTTCCGGCTGCCAGTGCAAGTCGCGGAAATGGCGAATGTAATTTCGATATTCCTGCTTAAGCGGGGCTTTTTCCGCCTGGACGGTATATTGCGTCAGACCGCCCAGATATTCCTGATCATAGATCGCAGCCTTGGCATGATCGACCCCCTGATTCCAGTACGGTCCCCACGTATCATCCACATCAAAGGGAATAAACCACAGTTTGCCCAAATAATTGTTTTCGGCAGTGTACTCCGGCAGGAAATACCATGCTGCATTTTTCAGACAGTGCACACAGGTAGCACCGGAGAAAATATCAAAATGCCGGATCGCCTCAGTGATCGTATGATACCGGTACCACTCATCACAATCCAGATAGTTGCGTATAAAATCAGCCGATGCCGTATGCTTGAGATTCCAGCGGATATTCTCGTAATCCGAAGCATCATCCACTGCATCCGGTCCCTGGTAACGGAGCTGCCGGGGTCCATCGTAAATTTTATCCGACAGCTTATAGAGATTCCCTTTGGGAAGGCCCAATCGCTCCAGAAAAGCACTATCATAATTCTCAAAGGCGAGGTGAAGACCATGGAAATCGCCTTCATATTGACCATTGGTTGTACTCGGAGCCTCTTCCACTCCGTCAACAACACGGAAATGGAACCACCATGCTTCAGGCGCTGGAACGTTTGCCGCACTGAAAAGCATATAATCCATAATTTCATTTACGCCGTAAGCATAGTTGCGATAGCCGGAGGTGATCTGGTTGCCGAACAGCTTGCCTGTATTTAAATGATTCCATTTTGACGGGAATTTATTTCCATAAATATCGCTCGCCTGAAGGTAATGACCGCGGTTGAAGCGAAGTTTCATCGAACGTTTTCCGCCAAGGCCGTAATTATAGCGTCCATTGCCTCCCCTCAGGCGATATTTCATATGATCATAAACGATACCGTCATAAACAAACGCTGCCTCCCAGTTATACACTTGACCGGCATCCTGAATAGCGACCGCGCTGGAACCCTGATCAATGCGGTCCGCGCTGTTATAACCGTTACACTGGTAAAAGTCTTCAGCCCGGGTAATTAAGGTGTAAACAGGAATTGAGGTTAATATGTCCGAACTGTACACATGGCCTGCCCCCTCCGGATGAACGGATTCCTTACTGGCAGTATAAGGCGGCACGCCGTTATAGACATAACAGGCAAAATTCAGCGATGGATCGTCCGCATAGGGAGTTTTGATGACACTATCCAGATTATCCCGGGCTTCGATGCGATATCGAACTAAAACCCGGTTGGCCTGTGCAGAGATAACCGCCGTGTAGATATTATCACCGGCAATTGCATCCTGCCCCGTTCCGTCATCCACCATTGCAGCGATAGTCCAGTTGGCCGGGTCTTCGAATTCAGGATTGACCGGCTGATCTTGATAGGGATTGCTGATGAGCGAAGAAATTCCTATCGGCAGATAGGCCGGAATATATGCCCCCGGCTGCACCAATTGATAATGCAAGGCAACATCCCTAACACCATCCGGGTCAGTCACTTTAGCGGTGATGACAATTGGATCACTGGTAGTCGGCTGTTGAGGATTATGATTAACCTGACGAATTTGAGGCGCTGCATTCAGGGCGTAAACACTATTCTGCATTCCCGGCGTAGGAGTGCCGTAGGCATAATCGGCAAGTGCATTGCAATATCCTGAACTCCGCCAGCTTCCGGCCAGATTGTTATCCAGATAAGGATTAATTAACTCAATTGAGGCGCCTTCCCCGTTGGCGGCAACAGGCCATGGGAATTCGCCTTTGTATTCCACTTCATCTATCTTTTTTCCTTCAGCATTTCGGAGAATAAGACGTTCGCCTTCATTGCTCAGTTTACCCTCAAACGGACCGTAGGCCGTCCGGTTGAATTTCGCTTCAAATGCAGCCGGAGACTGACAGACCAGAACGTAATCACCCGGTGCCATCACGGGAACGCCCTGAAATCTATACGAAACCGCATCTTCCAGATACCATCCGTTCAAATCGATATCCTGCGCTCCGGCGTTGAATAGTTCAATAAACTCCACCGGTTCTTTATTATTATCCGAATGGTAGTGGATTTCGTTGATAACGACCAATGGATCATGGGTTTGCTGCCAATTACCGGACAAAATCGCCAGGTCGGAAATATCAACCTTTGCGTTTTGATCAAAATCAGGACAATCATAAGCATCGCAATTGACACTAGATAACCATGCTTCGCTGAATAAAAGGATGTCGTATAAATTGACGATACAATTCCCATCCAGATCGCCCGCAAGACAGGGTGCCGGTTTTTCTTTTGTCGAAAAAGACCATACATCCCCGATAATTTCTCCGGAAGAAAAAAGCTCATCAACACGCCAGTAATAAACGGTTTTAAAATCAAGATTTTCCAGTGTATAAGATGTAAAAGCATAATTGTTTTCAATAATCTCAAGCGAAACCGGTGATTTTCCCATCAAAATTCTATGCCCGATTGCACCATACCCGGCCTGCCATTGCAGCGTTATCTGACCGACCGGCAAACCAGCCTCTCCATCTGCAGGCTGGGGAATGTGAGCCTTGAAATTTTCTGTCGTAAAGCTCCAAACCGGCCCTTTGACGGTATATCCCAGATCCGTAACTTCTTCGATGCGCCAATAATAGGTCGCATTCATATCCAGCTGGCCGGCCGTATAACTTTCATCCCCCGGGGCGGTCGTACCTCGATAAATGCCTGTTGAGGCTGTAGTCGCTGCTAAAACATCAGAATAATTCATTCCCAGATAAATGTTGTGACCTAAAATATGGAGGTCTGAATCTGATTGCCATATAAGAGTCGGCGATAGAGTACCGATCATTGCTTGATCGGAAGGGCTTGGATTGGATGGAAGTGCCAGCGTCTCTATCGGTGCATCGGGGCCGGCCTGAAAACTGGCCAGAATCATTTCCTCGCTGAGCGCAACGGCATAAATGCGAAATTCATTATAGCTGCCGTTAAAAGCGGTATCCGGCCACTGTGATCGCCCAAGCCAGTTATTGACATCCGGCAATTGGGAAAGAGCAAAAAGAGTAGCGCCTTCATCTACCTTCTGACCGTTATAATAAAGGCGAACAGAATTGCTTAAGTCATCCCAGACAAGCGCAACATGAACTTGTTGATCCACCGGTAGCGTTGTCCCATCAAGCACCCATTCCACCGGTCCTCCCATCGAGGGATCACTGCGGTGCCCGAACCGATAGGTCCCGCCCCCTGAATACGGTGTCATAAACATATAAGCCGAGTTTGTTGAATCCACGGATTGATTCTCTCCGGCCCCGCTGGTGCCAAAGTCAAAAATTCGCTGCCAGCTTGAGCTTGAAGGACCATGCCAAGTGACCCACGCCTCAAACGTAACCGCCGTTCCGAGTGATGAGATTATGCCATTGGGCAAATCTATATAATTCAAGGCCGAACTATTCGAATTCGGCAGCGACGCATTGCTTAATTCCAACACACCATTACTGAAATATGCGGATGTGCTGTTGTTGTTGACAAGTGTTCCATGGGCCGTACCGACCGAATCGTTAAGATTGCCGGAAAAGCTGTAACGATGAACCAATTGGGCATTGACACATAGGCTCGTTGTCAGAAAAAAGGCAAAAATTGATACCATTTTCCGCATAGCATAATTCCCCATTTTAAACAAATAATTAACATATTACCTAAATTGTTTTAGTCCAGAAACCGGTTTTCATCTTTCCGGAAAGGGAAAAACTGGAAATTAATTTGTCAATTTCCGATTCATAAACCCACTATCGGGCAAAACCCCCAAAGACTGAACTGAAATTATGGCATTAAAATCCTTTAAAAGTGACCTCTAACTCTAAATATATAAATAAGTTAGACAAAATAAGCAGAAATATGTACCCTGCAAAATCTGCTTATGCCAAATCTTATCTAATCAATATATAGTACTATGACACAACTCAGTTCGGATTAGCTGTTTTTTTGCACAAAAAGGGCTTTAATTTCAAAAACAGCATACTTCGTCCCGCAAGATGGGCAGAAATATATACAACATAGTTCATATATAATGATGAGATATTAAAGGAGAGAGCAAAGATGATATTAATGGTAATGATTTGTCATTTATAGTGACATAAGCCACTGGCGGGCCATTTCACACAAATCGTACATATTCACATAGCAATCCGGTTGGCCGTTCGGCCCGCTCACATCGCCGGCCATTTGCTGGCCGGCAGCGAGGATATCTTCGCAAGTGTTCTGATAGCCTGCATACAACACAGCATCGGCAATGACATAGCCGCTGGTACCAACAGTTGAAATGACAACTGACCCGGTTCCTGCCGAAACGGAATAGCGTCCAAGCAGATTCCATTTGCCCCCGTTGGATTGCTGGTTAATGATATGGTTTGTCTGTCCGCCGTCGTGGAAGACTGTCACCGGAACATTGGACGCACGGTTTTCATGTGATGTCCAGCGTATATAGATGTCATACTGGCCCGATGTTGGAACAGTAAGTTGAAAGGTTACTGACTTGCTGCCTTTTCCGGTATTTCCATCATGCAGATAGCTTTGTCCATAATATCCCGATGTACTGCTGCTGGGCATCCATTCTCCTTCCTGGACAACCTGAGCGGAGTCTTCGGAATCAACCACTGTGCCTGTAAGTTCTTCCTCAGTCTCCCAGAAAAGACGCTGGCCCCGTTGTTTAAGGGTTGTCTGAAGTTGCTTAACATCTACTGCCTGAAGAGCAATACCCCCGCTGCCGATGGCCTGAGCAATAGCGACCGCCGAGGATTGTCCCAAAATCATAAAGACCGGTTCCATACGGACCGAACCATAGGCAATATGAGAAGCCGAAACACAAACCGGAACCGCCAGATTGGAACACTCCCCATTCCGCGGGACAATCGCTTTGTAAGACAGCCGATACGGTGTATTCCCGCCGATCTGAACATCGCCTTCATTCTTGACAAAACCCGAGCTGTTGACAAACCGATAACAATTGTGAGAATCCATATTATAAGAAGCAAGCCCGACCGAATCCGGAGCCTTTGTTTTCCCGAGAAAATCGTGTTCCGTAATCACATAGTCCGATTTCATACGGCGGGCCTCACGCACATATAACTGACAGGGCCAATTTCCGGTTTCAGTAAATTCATCCGCCGCCAATCCCCAATTCTGCATCTTGGTCTGAATTGTCGGGGCCGTCTGCCCCACGGCAGGATCGTTTGCAGCAAACCACCAATAACCCTGTATATAAGTAACATGACGCTGGAAAATTACCTCACGCTCCTGATACGTTCCGTTCGGCCAATTGTAATTCTGCCCGATGAAATCCGTAGAAACCGCACCGTGATTATTCGTGTCGGTCTTTCCATTTTTGATGCGGTCGAACTTGCCGAAGAAATTGTCAAACTCCGTTCCGAATCCTGCGGCCAGATAACGTTCAAGCAGCACATACCAGTTCCGGTCGTAGTTGGCAGGTTTTGGGAACGGCACACGGTTGGCTGCCACATCGGTCATACAAATCCTGAAATTATAGGCCTGAATGCGATGATCACCCTGGCCGGAAGCAGGAATCTCCGTTTCAATCCCCGGCAGCAGTCCGCTTGCGGGATCCCCGGCAACAACATAAGGACTGACATCCCTAAGGAATTGGTGCTTGTCGCGAACCTGCTGTCCATTGTATGTTTCTCCGTAGGTCGCACTGCTTTCCCGACCCGTCACATAAGTAACACCTGCCGCTGCCATTAAATCACCTTCGTAGGTGGCATCTATGAAATAGTCTGCATTGACGGTAAGGCCATTCTCCGTACTGATCTGAACAATTCGTCCATTGGACATCACCACACCGCCGGAGCGATTTAAATATGATTTATAATACACCTCGACCCCGGCTTCCTGCACCATATCCTGAAAGACAGACAATGCAACCGAAGGCTCAAACGCCCAGTTTTCAGATGCTCCATATTTGGCACCGACCCGCTGGTAAAATTCCCGTGCTATTCCCTGAACGGCGTCCTTATTACCAAAGTCGGTCCACCCCAGCCCTCCTGCGGTTAATCCCCCCAGACGAATGCCGGGATGCACAATCACTGAAGTAATCCCCAGCCGTTTTAATTCCAGCGCAGCAGCCACCCCGGATGAGGTTCCGCCATAAATACAAACCTGGGGGGAGATGGTCTTATTGAGATTTTCCTGGGGCGGAAAGTAATAATGGAGCAAATCGCTCGCCCCCGCCGCTGAGGATAAACACCCGGTGATCCAAACCAATAAGAGTCTTCCGAAACATTTTGCATAAGGCTTAATCACTGCCTGCATTATCTGTCCTTTCTGCTGTTTACAGTTCTTTATTCCATAGATACCGGTTAATCCGGATATTTTCGCATCCACTCCGGCCACAATGGAATCCGGGGGTTCCAGTTTTTGTGCCATTTCGTTTGCCAAAGCTGTTTTAGTCCGACAGGCTGTACCGAAATATCCGCAAACACCCAATTGACACTTCCGGTTGAATGTCGATCCGTACAGATGCGCCGCATCTCATCGCCGTGAATATGGGTATAATCGCCGTCGTTTTCGGGCGGATTGGACGTTTCCGTGGGACGCGCTAAAAAGGCTCCGCTGTCGCCGATGACCGGAATCAGACCCGGACTGACTCCGCGAACACCCGAACGTTTGTATTTATTCTGATCCGGATAGACCGCCGAATCTTCGGAGGGTGTGCTGGTGATCCACCAGTTTTCACCATAACTGCCGGTAATAGCCGCTATCTCGGTATTGCTCATAAGATCGGGAAAGGTTGACTGCCACCACCCGAACTCCCATTGCCATCGATTGTTGAAATAATCGGGCTTTGGATCCGGAGCAGATATCGAAGCGGGACAGAACATGATCTGCGGGTCCTGATAATACGAACGCAGCGATAAAAACCACGTACTCGCTCCCCGCGGCAGAAGAGCCGGGTCCAGGCATGACGAAGGAAAATAACCCTTGTTATCATTGAGATACATCTCGTAAACACTGCCCCACTGCTTGAGATGACTCATACAAATAGTCTTTTGTGCCATGATTTTCGCCCGCTTAAGCGACGGCACGAGAATACTCAAAAGGAGTGCAATGATAGCGATCACCACCAACAGCTCGATCAGTGTAAACGCTTTCCGCTGTCTTCGGGCATTCATTGACATCGTCAAAGTCCTTTTCGCACAGTCCCCGTTATTATTCAGACGCAACGCTCTCCGAGGCCCCGGAGGATACCCGGAGCCTCGGAAAAGTACACCCGAGTTCATTGTGTTTTAAAATTGAATCGAATGCTATTGCAGCGGAATCATGCAATCCACTCCCTCGGGATCGTTGCACTGGAGCCACTCGGATGCCAAAAGCGCCACATCGTAGATATTCACATAGCAATCCGGTTTTCCCGCCGGTCCGTCGATATCCGAGGTTATCATCGGGTTAAAGAAACGGCCCATCACTGAATTATAAATCAGAAGATCATCGCACACCGGTTCGTTTACAGTGATCACGATCTCATCATAAATATCCCCTTCAAGCCCCGCCATGCCGTCATTGATTGTCAAACGCAGGGTATAAACGCCGGCCTGACTGAATGTAGCGGTTGTGTTAACCGCATTGACGTTATCAAAACTTACAAACGCCGCCTGCTGGACATCGGTAACCGACCATGTTGCTGCGATAACATCATCGATATTGAGATCAGTGATTTGAGCGTCCAATTGAACAGTGTCATTGAACTGCTTGATAAGTTCGGTTGGAATATCCGGATCAATTTCTACACAAGGAATCGCGTTAACACCCATCACTACCAAATTTGCAATTTGATCAGGGGTGAGTGCATAGCTGTACACGCGAATATCATCCGCCATACCATTAAGAGAGTGGCTCATATCACGACGACCGCCAATAGACACCATTGACGCCAGACTTTGTTGAATCAAGCCACCGGTCTGAACGCTTGCATCTTCGATACCATCGACATAAAGCACGGCCCGTTGTCCATCAAATGTTCCTGCCAAATGATGCCAATAGCCATCAAGGATATTGGTCGTTCCGGTCACCCACACTTGATTAGAATCCATCTGTAGGACAAATTGTGCGCTATTGACGAATTCCCCCTTACGCAGTACCCAGTTGAATGGAGCAAACCGACCAATGAGAGTGCGGTAACCGCCGCTTAGCGGATTTGCCTTGATCCAGCCGGCAGCCGTCATCTCCCAACGCAAACCTGCCAGGTTCGGTTCCTGAGCGGATACATCGTTGACATCAACAATTCCGTTTCCGAAAAACTCAAGAGCGCCGTTTCCAACCCATCCGGATACCCATCCAGGAACGGTATTCGGCTCAGTCAGGCCTGCCAGATAACCATCATCAGACACGGTGTTCCCCGCCGAAGCATCCAGCATATCCGCCGCACGCAGTTCCTGCGGAGTATCCTCAAAACCCCACCGCCCCAAAAGCACATCGTCTACAGCAGTATTCTTGACTCGTACATTGATGGTGCCTTCGCCGGTATAGTTGTGTTCATCCGTTACTGTAAGCTTGAGCACATAGACACCCCTGCCGCCGGTAAATGTCACCTTGGCATTCAAATCATGCTCGGTCTCGCCGGAAACACCGCTGAAGGTTACGGCCGGGCCGCTGATCCGCGACCATAAAACGGTCAGATTTTCAGCCGGCGTATCGGTATTGGTAACAACCGGGTTCATTGTCAACGTGTTTTGCGGAAGCACAAGTGTTGTATTGACGCCTGCTTCCACAACCGGCAGGAAAGGATTCTGCGAATAAACAGCGAGATTATCAACCAGAATTCGATTTGCCCCGCGGCTGAGATCAAAGTTAATGGCGTTAAAAGATGCAGCAGTGGAACTTTGATAATAGTTCAAACCTGTCTTTTCGAGAATGACCGTATTCGTCAAAAGGTCTATAATCGTCAGTGTATAGGTACCCTGCCACGTTCCTTCAAGGATCATCCGATACGGATTGATGATACTGCCGGTAAAGTTGCTGGGGGTCAGCACCCCTGAAGAGTCCACCACAACCCAGGCACTGCCGTTATAAATGGAGATCGAGGTTCCTTCATATCTGAGGTTGAAAACCGAAGAGGTTGCCGTAGAGGTGTTATTTTGCAGATTCAGGTTTATATCGCGTCCGGTCGGCGCGTCTTCAAAAGCAAAATCAAATTTAACATAGAAATACCCGGAAATGGGTGTTGAAAATCCCTGCCGAAAGTAATAAGCCGCCGAACCCGATGGAGGATTTAACAGAGCCGTAAGCCGAACAGAGGATGTTCCATTCAACTGGTCAGATTGATTTAGAGTCACAGGGCTGCCTTTGGCCCAACTGTCAGGAAGACCCGCCGTCCAGAGTTCAAAGTCTCCGTTTTGAATCACCAGCGCTCCCTGCGCCTGTACCAGCGTCAGCAGCACAATCCCCATCCATACTTTTACATTTCTCATAACCGTTACCTCCAATTTGTCTGTTATACTCTGCATTAAAACCTACACGTTTTTTATTCTTTGCGAGAAATCCCCAGAACAGGTTTGCCTAAAAAACAGCGGTCTGAATGAATGGGATCTCCTTCAGCAGTTTCCAGATGATCCGTAGTCATGATCGTCAGAAAACGGTCTTCAGGGTTAATCGGAATTTTAACCGATTCCGAAAATCCGATCGAGACCCCATTGAGACTTTTTTTCAGCTCGCCGTCCACCAGAATCCAAAAATCCGCCTTTCCGGCCCGGGCTTGTTCAGTTGCCTTCGTTTGAGCAATCGCACAAACGGCTTCAAACGATGTAATCTCAAAGTCCTTCAAATCATTGCGTATCGCATTCAAGTCAAAGGTTATTCCGATATTGGCGTGCATGGAGATGGCCGGCTGACCCGGATAGCCGAACTGTATATTGTCAACACGTAAAGCGCCTCCCTCGGAGTTATACACGCTGTTTAGCACTGTAATATCTTTCCGGATGTAGCCCGACGTCGGCGGACAATCCATGAACAATGTTCCCTCGGAGCTGACTATTACCGGACCGCTTATACCATTCGGTACAAAGACCCCATCGATATATTTTAGCGATTCTACATTTGAATAAGAAGTCTTCGTGTAGCGAGTGCCCGTCCCGCGTTCTACATATTTTGTAAAATTCCCCGTCGTGGGAACAATCACCATTGTGGGATCGCCTGATCCGAATCCATTTCCGCCGCAGATAATATCTGCCAGGTCCATCTCCGTTTGCCCCCTCCATATAAGGCCCGTGCGGGAATCAATACCGTGAACAAAATCCGCTGGTTTGGCGGGAATTTCCTCAACATTGCCCGATAACGTTATGCGGCGAGCTTGATTGACGGTCAAAATTTGACTGCTGCCAATCGCTCGTCCTTTGGCGCCGGGAATCAGAGAAGCTTTTCCTTTAAACAAATGAATATCGCTGGACCCGTCAAAATCCGCTTTCACTGCAAACTCCGTCCCCAAATCGATAACCGTAGCCGTGGGAGTTTCGACCTTGAAGCCTTTTGACCGGTCCGGTATATGAGCATAAAGCCGCCCGGATCGCAGAGTCATATCATCGGCTGTATTTAAGGTAAACTCAGCGGGGGCTTCAATAACCACTTGAGCGCCGTAGTCAAATGCCAGACTGATAATACCCTTCTGAAGCCATATCGGCTCTGCCCGAGTGGTTAATCGGCTCCCGATCGGGCAGGCTTGTCCATCGGAAAACACGGCGTTGACACTGTCGGTAATGGTTGCAACCTCAATGGTCGAATGTGGTGTGATACGTAAAAACAATACAATGAACAAACATGCCGCCAACGAAACAACCAATGTCAGTATCGACGATTTGCTCATTTTATAGACGATTTTTTCACGCTCTACCTTTTGAATCAGCTCCCGTTGGGAAATCGGTTTGGGAGGTTCCAGTTTAATGTTCGGGGCGGTAATTTCCTCTTGAGCCATCGACTGCAGAAAACGATCATAGGTTTGTGGCCCCTGCCCATCCGCCGATTCTGTAATGCGGCCTACGTCACCGTAAGGCGATAATGCACTGTAAAGATCGATAAACTCCAGGTAGTCTTTGACTGAATCTGGATCATTGACGATCAAGGCATTCAACTCGTCAATTTGCGTTTGCTCCATATCGCTTTCAAGCGCATGGAGCAACAACTCATTTAGCTTGAATTGTTTATTGACGTCTTTCATTGTGCATCCCACATTGCAAGGGTTCGACGGATGCATCGCTGCAAATTCGTGTGAATCTGCGTCATTCCCTTGTAAATCAATGCAACCGAAAAGTTCAATTTCTCGGCAATAGATTGATACGTCAAGCCCTGCTCATAGCGAAGTACAAGCAGATGCTTTTCACGTTCATTGAGTTTTTTGATGCATCCGTCAAGTGCCGGCAAACGATAATCGGGGCCGCATTCAGATTTCTCTGCTTCATTCAAAATAATCTGGAATGCCTGGTCATTGAGATAGGAAACCGCCTTGTCTTTCTGCTGCTGCTTTCTGAATTTGAAGACTTGAAAACGGGCAATCGTAATCCCCCAGGCCGTGAAATCCGAGCCTTGTTCAAAACGATCGAATAGTTTCCACATCTCCATCATAGCCTGCTGTAGTACATCTTCCGCATCAGTCCGACGCGGTACCAGGCTCAGGATATAAGCGAAAATCCTTTTCTGGTTGACTGAATAGAGACTAAGAAATTGCTCATACCGGTCTGTCTTGGCATTGTTTAAATGATCTTTATTCATAGAAAAACAGTATTCCTTGATTTCTCAGCATTTCATTAATGTAAGACCCGAAACAAGGATTGTTTTTTACTGTTTTTTAAGAAATGCTGATATTTTTTTCAAACGGAAGCATATCCCAGCATATTTTCGATGTAATGTCGAGCAGAATAAGCTATTTTTATGAGGCTTAGAGCAATGACCTTATAGGCCAGAAAGTCTTGTATATGGCATCCAAAACCACCGCAAAAACATAATTCATCGCCAAAATCGCCATAAAACTGCCCACAAAAGCTTCTGTGCAGGCTTGGCCGACACCCTGAGCACCTTCCCGGCAGGTAAAACCTTTATAGCAACTTATCAGCGCAATCGCCCCGCCAAAGAAAAATCCTTTTAAAATACCCGTTGAGATATCCCACAGTTCCAGCCCCATCGCACTGTAGTTCCAATATGCACCAGCGTTGATTTTGAGCTGGTGGACACTAATTAAATACCCTCCCAGAATACCCAGCAAATCTGCATAGATAATCAGGAATGGTGTCAGCAACAGGCAGGCCAATACACGGGGAGCTACCAGGTATTTCATGGGGTCTGTGCCCATACTGCGAACAGCGGCGATCTGTTCGGTAACATTCATCGTACCCAGCTCAGCAGTGAGCGCTCCCCCGACCCGTCCGGCCAGCATTACCGCAGCCAGAACGGGGCCGAGTTCTTTAACCACGGCAATATTGATAAGCACTCCCAGACGCTCCTCAAGGCCCATGGCTGCAAGTTGGCCGTAGGCTTGAATCGCCAGAATCATTCCTACAAAAGCACCTGTAGCCATCACCACCGGCACACTCTGAACACCGATAATGTTCATTTGTGTCAGCACCAAAGAATAAGATCGGGGGATGAAAAGTGTTTTGGTAATTGCACTTACAGTGCCGCCGGCAAAACGTGAAAACTTCCCCAGATTCTCAATGCCGGTAATGGTTTTTTGGCCCAGCGTCTCAAGCAACATTGTTTTTGGCTCGCTTAGAGTTATCAGTCATCCTTGAACACGTAACATCTGTACCGCGCAGTATTATAAAGCATTGTGGAGAGTTTAACAGGTGTTTTTTAAGAGTGCAAACGGATATTTATGGTTAATTATAGGGCTGTACGCAGGGAAACACTACGATAAGTGTATTGGAATGAATGCTTATTGACGCAAAGAAAAATCGAAAAATGACATTTATAGCATTGTTATATCTATATACTCTACTATACTTTATTATAGTCCCAATGAGTTTACAAGATGCTTAAACATAAGGATATAAAATTCTATAACCGCGCAACTGAGCGCAACATGACACAACTGCGCGCAACTGGTATGTAACTGAACACAACTATCGCGAAACTTGACGCAACTTGCTATCTACTGAACAGTTCTAAGTTCGTAGTTCGTAGGTTTTTGCGGGATTTACAGGATATACGGGATATATTTTTGCCACAGATGACACCGAGGACACAGAGATTTAAGATTTTTACCACTGAAAACGCGGATTACGCTAATAACACTGTTTTTTGTACACAGATTAACACTGGTTTACACGGATTTTTTAGACAGGGGAAAAGTAAAAAGGCAAAAGGTAAAAGTGAGGACAGCCCCATGGGCTGGACAGTTGTATTCAATGTTTCCTTCTTTTGTTTTCAAATAGCCCTGTTTCTGGAAGCCTTCTCGATTCGGGGGTATTATAGCGGAAAGTTTGATAAATATCAAATAAAAAATCAATGAGCAGAATGCTCAGGGTTAAATTGCGGAGAGGCCGTTGTGCCGCTCAAGAAAGGATTGATAATGGGCAACCGTTTTATAGCTATCCTAAATAAGACTCCTTGATATCCGTATAAATACTGATTTTTGGTGTCATTACTACGATTTTATCGGATTTACATTGATTCCCTTTCTATCGCGTTGCTATAATTTCTTATTATTGTGTTTTTGACGCAACGCATTGTGAAAGAATATGAAACTGACTTTTGTTTAATTTCATTAGAGGAGAGGAATGTGTATGAAAAGGCAGAGAGTTATATTCCGGGGATGTTTGGTTCTTGCAGTATTGGCATTCTATCCGCTCGATGCTTTGGGGGATGGGATTCTAAATCCTTCAATGGAAGGAAATTTTATAGACAATGTCGCTGAATACTGGACGCAGTGGGGTAGTTTGAGCGGATTTTTTTATCAAGGCAGTAACGCCCACGACGGTATCAGCAGTCAGGGAATCGGATGGGGCAACCAAGGCGGAATGTCGTTTGGGCCGGATGGTATTTACCAAACCATTAGTTCTTTGGAACCTGGAAGGATTTATCGTCTTTCAGTATGGTTTAATTATTCCTTCTGGCCGCAAGGATCATGGGGCGATAGCTCTATTACTTATAGTATCGGTATAGACCCGCTCGGTGGGAGCAATCCGGAGGTTGTTACAAACTGGACGAGCGTTTCGGATTATGCGTCTGGATGGAATGAGGGCTATTGGAGGAATATAGTGACTTTTTTTTCAGCGTCTGATTCTGAATCCACTATTTTCATTGAAGTCGCAGGTTACGGCTATGCCGAAGATAATTATGATCCCTGGATGGGACCTATGCCAGCATGGTGGGATGCTACCTGTTTAATCGATGATGTAACGATTGAGGCAGTAGAAATAGGGGATGGCAGCTCCGTAGAAGCCACTTCGCCCGTACCTGCCAACGGAGCTAATTACAGCGAGGTCACGATTACGGTCCTTAACGCAAATGGAGAGCCTATTTCAGGCATCCCGGTATCCGAGATTACCGTCAATTGCACAGGAAGCGGCAATACAATTATCGGGCCGAATGCACCGACAGATGCAAATGGACAGATTACTGCAAAAATAAAAAGCACAGCAGCCGAAACTAAAATTGTCAGTGTCACTGTTTTAGGGACAGTTCTTTCCGATACAGCAACCATCGAATTCGGGGAATCCTATGCCGGGCCGATATGGTATGTGGATGTTTTAAATGACGGTTATGCCAATGGATCCCTGGAATACCCGTTCAAGACTATTTCAAATGCGATTGTTCCTGCACAAGACGGCGACACCATTATTGTCAGCCCCGGCACTTACTACGAAAATGTCAACTTCTCCGGAAAAGCCATTACTCTTTGCAGTACAAATCCCGATGACTGGGCCGTCGTCAAGGAAACAATCATTAATGCCAATAACAGCGGTTCTGTAATAACCTTCAAAGGCAGCGAAAGTTATGAAACTGTTCTTTCCGGTTTTACAATAACAAACGGGAAATCTTCTTCCGGTGGTGGTATTTATTGCCCTGATTATGCCTATCCGACAATTACAAACAATATAATTATGGGCAATACAAGTATCAATGGCGGCGGGGGTATCTTGGGCGGAAGGCCCAGACTCCATAACAACATCATTACCAATAACCAAGCCGGTTATGGCGCAGGTATTTGCTCCAGTTCCGGCAAGATTACACATTGTTTGATTGCCAACAACTCCAGTTCGGCTGGGTATGGGGTCGGCCTCTATAGTTGTAACGGTGTTATCTCCAATTGTACCATTGCATATAATAGTACAAACGGCTATGGGTGTTTATCGTATTGTAATGGTACCATTAAAAACTGCATCATCTGGGGCAATACCGCCGCCAATGGAGTACAGCTTTATTCCTGCTCCGGACCGACGTACAGCTGCATTCAGAACTGGACGGGCAGCGGCATTGGAAACAACAGTGACGACCCCTTGTTTGCGGACCCTGCCACCAATGACTTCCATTTGCGTTCACAGGCCGGCAGATGGGATCCGTTGACAAGTAACTGGGTTATTGATGACAATACAAGTCCCTGCATCGACGGCGGAGATCCTTTAAGCAAAATCGATATCGAACTAAATCCCAATGGCGGCAGAATCAATATGGGTTTTTACGGCGGCACAAGTGAGGCAAGCAAGTCCACCTCCGGTATCGTGCAGACGGTGTGCGTTGAGAAACCCGCCGGAGATTTAGACGGAGACTGTAAAGTCGATATTCTGGACTTTGCCCTATTTGCACATAGTTGGCTGGATTGCACTCTTGACCCTCCCTCGGCATGTTGGCAATAATCAATGTGCTTCGATTTCGAGACGATACCGAACTGACATAAAGGCTGGATTAAGTTACGCCACTGTCCGCTAAGGCTGGATCAAGACCATTGATGCTACCGGTTACGATGTGAGCGGCCTCCCGGCAGCCGCCGTCGCATTGCAGGATTAGTTCGCACTCCCCGCACTTGTCGGGCAGATAGTCTTTTTGATTAAACCGCTTCCAGTACGGATCCTGCTTAAGCGCTTCTATCCGATCCACATGCGCCAGCCGGACCGGTGAATGATTGCATACACGAATATAACCCGATGGATCGACCACGAAAAAGTCTTTGCCTGCTGAACAGCGACTGGAGACCTTGAGCCGTTTGTACCGGTCGGCTTCGAACGTACACTTGGGCAGTTCGGTGCCGAGATGGCCCCGGCGGTTGGCTTCGTTCAGCACGGTCTCGGCGATATCGAGCATTTCGGGGATCTGCTGCCGCGTCAGCATCAATTCGGCCTGATGGGCCAATCCCCTGCCGCCCGGCAGAAAACGGTTCATCAGCAGGTCGCCCGCTCCAGCGATAAACGCATGCGAGAGGGTTTCGTACAGCTCGTGAATGTTTTTTCTTGTAACGGTAATGCCGACCGTGGTACCAACGCCGAGTTCTTCGGCTTTTCGGAACCACTTCAGCACGTTGTCCGCATTGCCGCCATCGGTATGATAGCCAAAGGTCGTCAACCCCGGCAGTGACAGGCTCAGATGGATGTTGTGCTGTTTGCATAAAGACAAGATGCGATCACTCATGATTTTGCCATTGCTGAGCAAGTAGAGCTTAGGCGGTTCGAAGCGGCTGACGAGACGGCCGTCTTCGGTTTCAATGTGTTCGGTTTTGGATGACGCAGCGAAAGCAAGAATGTCTTCGATGCCCTCTTTGAGCAATGGTTCACCACCGGTAAAGGCCATGCTGGAAATACCCATAGTGCAAAAACGCGCGATCAGATCTATCCACTGTTGAGCCGTCATTTCCCGGCGAATGTCAAAGTCGCCCTCCGCATCAAACCACGGGCACGAGCAGAACAGGCATCGATGGTTGCAGCGATAGGTCATTTCCAGAACTGCCGTCGCCGGTAAAAATGACGGCGCCGGACGGGACAGAGTCTCATTCGTTTGTGTCATTCAGTTCAATCCCAAAAGTTCTTGAAGACGTTTCTGTTGTGTTTTGAGTGCTGCTTCGCCATCGTTAAGACCTTTATATTTCAGCTTGCCCTCTGTGACGGCTTTCATCATCGTTAAATCGGTCCAGCTTATGTCCCATACGCAATGCGGTTCGGGCCGGTCCGGGTACTTAACAATTAACCCCAGCTTCGGCTCTATTACATCCGGGCGGCAATGCTTACAGAACTGTGATTCATCCAGAGAAATATCCAATTTTTTTATCTGCTGTGCCAGCCGCCGTAAAGACTCCAGTTCCTGAATATCACTGATGGCTTTCCATTGTATGTCACGTTTCGTTTTATCGCTGGAATCCTCCAAGGCGTAAAGCGTTTTTTCACCGCAGGTCGGACAAACATAATCTATACGACTCGGAGGTCCAGCAACCTTATAACACATTGCCCCCATCGCCAGTTTTTTCGGAGCAGGTTTCCTTGCGATTAGGGTAAGCTGATTTTGTATCTCCTGATGAGATAGAAACTTTCCGGAGGAGACGGTTACAGTTCCCTGCGGCTGATCGCCGGTGTTATTCGATGATGTGCTTTTGCGACAACTTAGCCCGAACACACACAGTACCATCAGAACAACCGCAATTAATACATACTGCATCTGATCGCCCCTTCGCCAACATATAGGTTTATATCACCAGTTCCGGTCGTCAATGTCTGCATTCAGCAGTTCTTTCAGCCGCGGTAGGAAGTCTTTCAATGCCACTTCTCTATCCTGCTGATCTTTGTATTTCAGCTTGCCCTCTGTGACGGCTTTAATCATTACTAAATCTGTCCAGCTTACGTCCCACACGCAATGCGGTTCGGGCTGGTCCGGGTACTTAACGATTAACCCCAGCTTCGGCTCTATTACATCCGGGTGGCAATGCTTGCAGAACTGTGATTCATTCAGAGAAATATCCAATTTTTTTATCTGCTGTGCCAGCCGCCGTAAAGACTCCAAGCTTTGAATATCACTGATGGCTTTCCATTGTATGTCACGTTTCGTTTTATCGCTGGAATCCTCCAAGGCGTAAAGCATTTTTTCACCGCAGGTCGGACAAACATAATCGATGCGACTGGAAGTTACAGCAACCGCATAACACATCGCCCCCATCGCCAGTTTTTTCGGAGCAGGTTTCCTGGCAATTAGAGCAAGCTGTTTTTGTATCTCCTGATGAGATAGAAACTTTCCGGAGAAGATGGTTACAGTTCCCTGAGGCTCACCGCCGGTGCTATTCGACGGTGTGCTTTTGCGACAACTTAGCCCGAATACACACAACACAGCGATTACCAATGCGATTAAAATGTACTGCATCTGATACTCCCTTCACTCGCCAATGATTCATGATGTTCTGTTAGACTGATTATAGAATTACCGTCTTCAGGAATCAACACAAAACAAGGCCCACTTGTGTAACAATTGTGTAAAAAAAAGAAGGACGGGTACGGCACCCTACGATTCTGAGTTGTGAGTGCTACTCGTCGTTGAGCATTTTCTTTTTTCTGAGGATGTGGTGGTAGTGCTGAGCGAAGCGGTGGGCTTCGTCCCGGACGTACTGGAGGAGTTTTCGGACGGGATTGTTGGGGGCGAGGCGGATTTCTTTGTCATGGCCGTAGAGGTAGAGGATTTCCTCTTTTTTGGCGATGGACATCAGGCGGGGCATGGGGGTATTCATTTCTCTGAAGGCTTCTTCGGCGGCGTGGAGCTGGCCGAGACCGCCGTCGATGAGGACGACATCGGGCCAGAGTTCCTCTCCTGCCATTGCCCGCTTGTAGCGGCGGGTGACGACTTCTTTGAGACAGGCGTAGTCGTCGATACCGGAGACGGTTTTGATCTTAAAGCGTCGGTAGCCGTCTTTGAAGGGTTTGCCGTCGATGAACTGGACCATAGAGCCGACGGTTTCCGAGCCGGCCAGATGGGCAATGTCAAAGCCTTCAATAATGCGGACGGGCTGGTCGGACTTGAGCAGTGCCTGCATCTTGGTCAGGGCTTCAGTCGGATCGGAGGCGAAGGCTTCGGGCTGGACGTTTTCATCGACGGAGCCGCGTTTGTCGAGATTTTCGATCAGGCGGATTCGGTCGCGGCACTCCGCGGCGGCCTCGAAATCCAGCCGGGCGGAGGCGTCGGCCATCTGGGTATTGAGCTGCCTGAGTACCGCAGCACGTTTGGACTGCATAAACGTGATAAAGTCGCGAATTTGGCGGCGATAGTCGTCTTTGGTGACCTTGTCGCCGCAGGGGGCGGTGCATTGACGGATGTTGTAGAGGATGCAGGGGCGGAAGAATCGGCGTTTGTCATCCTTTAGGGATATGTCCAGTGTGCAGGTGCGGAATTTGAAGATTTTCTGCAAGACCACCATTACGGCCCGCAGGTCGCTAACACTGGTAAAAGGGCCGAACAGACGGCTGCGGGTGTCCTGCGGGTTGCGGGTGATATAGACGCCTGGGAAATCCTGCCGGGTAGTGATTTCCAGATAGGGAAAGGTCTTGGCGTCTTTGAGATCGGTGTTGTAGGGCGGATGGATGTCTTTGATGAGGCGGGCTTCCTGCAGAATGGCGTCCACTTCGCTTTCGGTCTGAAGGAAGTCCACGGTGGCGGTGCGTTCGGTCATTTCGACGATCCACGGGCCGCGGCTTTCGGCCAGATTGGCGCCGGGCTGGAAGTAACTGCTGACGCGGCTGCGCAGGTTCTTGGCTTTGCCGATGTAGAGCACCTTGTCGTCGGCGTCTTTCATAAAGTACAGACCGGGTCCGGTGGGGAAAGACTTGATCGTCTCCCGGATTGCATCCATACGGTCTGTTGAGGTATTCTTAATCATGGCGGTATTTTAACAGATTGAGAAAAAAACAGAAAGCAGAGAACACACCCGTACAGAATTGAGAATTCCGTTCTGCCCCCCTGCTTATCTCCGGTGAACGCTTTGTGGTCTTAAAAAACCAGCTTTTGCTGAAAGCAAAAACTGGGGTACAGGGATTCGAACCCCAACTAACTGATCCAGAGTCAGTCGTGCTACCGTTACACTATACCCCAGTAAATAGTCTACAAAAAGAGCCGGAATGCCCATTCCGACAAATTTTTGCTAACTTTACATAAAACAGGCTGATATTGCAAGAAAATTAGGGGCAAATTTTATTACTTTGGAGGCAACAAACCAAGTTCCCTGAAATGACTATTTATCATATATATAATATATCTATTTTTAGGTCTATCTATTTGCTTGACCTTGTATTGAGACACTCAAATGACCTTCCCGAAAAAAACATGCCGAGTTGAACGGTGATGCTTGTATGGTTCAATTTATCATCCATTTGAGCAGATAGGCTCCGGCCAATCCTGCATAATTGCCAACCGCATACCCTAAGAGTGCGGCCGTCACGCCAGGCAAGGCCAAATCGTTCCAGTTTTTCGCGTTGGTGTAGGCGGCTACGGTGGACGGACCCGCTTTGGCCGCAAGGGAAGCTACCGCCAACATCCTGAAGTCCATCTTTAACAACCTTCCTATCACGAGCGTAAACAGGATTTGCATCGCTATCACTATCGCCACATAAATAAATAGTACAGGGGCCAGACAGACCGCTTTGGGGATATCTATCATTGCTCCAATCACAGCAAAAAAAAGATAGAACGCCATATTTCCCAGCTCTTTGGTCCCCTGCAATTTCCTGACACTCTTGAATTGAGCAACGATCAAGGCGATTGTTGTTGTAATGAGTATTGTCGGGATTTTCGGCATCCAGGCAGCAAGGATATATTTTTTAATCCAATCACTGAGGGCAATAATTAACAACCCTATAAATATCAGTATTATCAGGTCGTTCAGTTTTAACACCGTCGGAGAGTCGTTTGTTTGTTTCGACTCTGCCGGAGAATCAATAACCGTTTCAGGATACCATTTTTTGAGTACCAAAGGAGACATCATCCAGAACAGAAAGATAAGAAACAACGTCAGGTTGTCAACGGCATTCGCGGCTGCAAATAAATCGGGATTATTAATTTCAAGACCTGCCCACAACGACACAAAATTCAGGCTGCCGCCGATATACGTGCCGATATACGGCCCAGCCAATTTCCACCCCTGGCCTGCAAGGACCTGGTCTAATTGACTCTGAAGCGCCACTCCGGCAACAAAACATCCAACAAAAGACCCTATGCCTGCAATCGCAAAGGCTTTTAGCATCGGGAAACCTGTTTTTTTGAAATCTGCAAAGCGAACGTGGAACAGTATCTGGCAAACCGCAAAAGGAATAACATAGCGGGAGAGTTGGGTGTAAAAAGTATGTTCCGTCGGAATAATCCCGATATTTGCCAACACTGCGCTGCAAAAAAGAATTATAATGACCGGTGAAATTTTCTGTGCAATCTCAAATCCGGATATCAGCGTCAGCGAGACGGAAATGACCCCAAGAAACACAATCAGAAGGTAAAACGGTTCATTGATCATCTTAATCCTTCAGTCCATTTTATTGATTACCATGAGCCGGTTATCCCGATCCCCGGCTGTTGATTCAGGATCAGTCGTCCGTCGGAAACCTTAACGCCGGAAAACGGATCATTGCTTATCAGCAGATTGCCGTCAATATCCGCCCAATCGACCAGCGGGCTTAAATGCGCTGCGGCCGTAATTGCGATTGAACTTTCTATCATACAGCCGAGCATCACTTTCAAATTAACCGCCCGTGCGACGTGAATCATCTTCAAGGCTTCCTGAATCCCGCCGGCCTTCATAAGCTTGATGTTGATACCCTCATAAGCCCCGACCAGCAAGGGAATATCCGCCGCTGTCAGCACGGCCTCATCGGCAACCAATGGGATATCCACTCTTTGCCTTACCCATGCCGTTTCTTCGATCATCCCGGCAGGCATCGGCTGTTCGATAAATTCCACTCCCCTGGATTTCATCCATTCCGCTTCTTTTACGGCAATCTCTTTGTCCTTCCATCCTTCATTGGCGTCAATCCTAATCGGCTTATCCGTAACGCTCCTTATGGCTTCAATAATCTCGCGGTCATTTTGGGTGCCGACTTTGATTTTCAAAATTGGATAATTTTCCGCCTGCTTTGTTTTTTGCTTTATCACATCAATTTCATCAATACCGATCGAGTATGAAGTGCGGGGCGTTTTATCGGCATCCAAACCAAGCATTTTATAGAGCGGGACATTGAGACTTTTGGCAACCCAGTCCATTAGCGCGATGTCCAATGCCGCCTTTGCACAGTTCTGCGCGCTAATCTGTTCATCAAGAAGCTGCCGGACTTGGGTATATTTGAACAAATCCTGCTGACTTAATGCCTTTGCGGTATGAAGTATCTTTTTCTCGGTCGTTTTGGCGTCTTCACCGTATCGGATGTTCGGTGCAGCTTCTCCATATCCTACGATTCCGTCTTTTTCGATTCTGACAAAGACGTTATCCTTATACTGACTGGAATTCCTGGAAGTGGTCCAGATGTTTTTCAACTCGAGTTGTCTAATTTTAGCAGATATCAATGAATACTGTGCTTTCAAATAACTCACCCGATTTTCATCGGGCGCTTATTATTTCACCATCGCAATAATCTTGTCCAGGTCATTGGCAACCTGCACGGGCGGATTACTGAATTTTCTGGCCATTTTGCTGTGGTAGTCCACCGTAGCATTGGGGTCTTTGAGGACATGGCCGGTCAAAACACAGGCAACACGCTGATCTTTTCCGACCGTACCGTCGGCTAATAGATATTTAAGGCCGGCGATGGTGGCGGCAGAGGCAGGTTCGCATCCAAGGCCGTGTTTTCCGATCTGGGCTTTGGCGTCTAAAATTTCTTCATCGGTCACCGACAACACAACACCCTTACAAACCTCCAAAGCACGCAGGCACTTTTTAAGATTGACGGGACGGGATATTTCGATCGCCGAGGCGATGGTGTGAGGCCGATAGCCTGCGGCATCCAACCCTTTGTAATAGGCATTAATGGCCGCATCATCAGTATGGCCGTTGTTCCAGCGAAGTTTTTTGTCATTAAACAGTTCGGTCAGGGTATTGGCACCGGCAGCGTTGATAATTGCCAGTCGCGGAATGCGGTCGATCAGTCCCAGTGATTTAAGTTCCATGAAGGCTTTGCCGAACGCACTGCTGTTGCCGAGATTACCGCCGGGGACAACAATCCAGTCCGGAATCTGCCAACCGAGCTGCTCGATAATGCGCAGCATAATGGTTTTTTGTCCTTCCAGACGGAAGGGATTGAGCGAGTTGACCAGATATATTTTCAATTGACGGCAGACGTCCTGCACCTGTCGCATACAATCATCAAAATCACCTGCAATCTGTATGGTTTGTGCTCCATAATCCATCGACTGGCTGAGTTTGCCGAAGGCGATCTTGCCCTGACCGATGAAAACGGTTGCCTTCAAGCCGCAACTGTGGGCGTACAGCGCCATCGAGGCGGAGGTGTTGCCGGTCGAAGCACAAGCACTGGCGGTTGCTTTGACCATTGCGGCATGGCTGAAGGCGGCTGTCATCCCGTTGTCTTTAAAGGATCCGGACGGGTTAAGACCTTCATACTGCAGAAAAAGACTTGCAGGATTCATTCCCAACTCTGCCGCCAGTCCGCAGTTTTGCTGCAAAAACGTCTGGCCTTCGCCGACGCTGATCTTGTCTTTATCGGGACAGAAATCCAGCAACTCACGAAACCTCCACACGCCGGAAAAATCAAGCCTATTGCTGCGAGTAGCCCAGCGTTTACCAAAGTCGGCCAGCGTTTTTGGAAGACTGACTTTATCCCATTCGTAGCAGATATCAAGCAAGTCGGCGCATTTGGGACATTCAAACAAGATTTCGTTGCAGCCGAATGCTGCCGCGCATTTTGGATTGATACATTGTTGGTAAGCGGATTTATATGACATAACTGTTATCGTCCTTGTGGATGTACTCTTTGTGCGGTATTTATTCTTTCAATCAGCGGGGGAAGTTCAGCAATCCTGTCGATCCGGTGAACCCCCTGCGGGACGGTTTTGCCTGCATTACTCGGACCTGTTTTGAGAACGGCCGTCATCCCTGCAGCCAACGACCCGGCAACATCTTTACTAATCAAGTCGCCAACGAAAAGGATATTTTCAGGGGCAACCCCGATCTGCCGGGCTGCCTCGAGAAATATTCTGACATTGGGTTTTCGCCAGGGATACTGGTAGGAATACAGCCTTACCGGGAAATATCGCAATAGTCCTTCCTGTTCCATATGACGTTCAAGACTGCTGCTGTGAATAAAAGTATTTGACAATACACCAAGTTTAAGGCCCATCGATAATAATGCGTCCAGCGCCTCCGTTGTGCCCGGCTCCACCTGGCCGACATCGGCCAGACCTTCATACCATCTCCAATTCAATTCTTCCCACTGGGTCGGTGACAGTGTCATTTTCTTTTTGGCGCCATATTCCTGAAGCAATTGGAGCGAATTAAAATCACTGCCGGTTACCCACGAATAAAGCAAATGCCAGCGGATTCCCCAAAAATGAAGCAGCCGATAAGCCCCGAAGGGGCCTACCGGCTGTTTGTGCTGCTGTAAAAAGTCATAGGAGCGGCGGATGGCTTCTTCCATAAGCCTCGCCTTGCTGAGCCTGCCGAAATGCAGCAGGGTATCGCCCAAATCAAATATGACCGCTTCGATCCGTCGACCGCTCACTTGCATTTACCTCAGAGGCGGGAGCTTGTCTGCAAACGCCTCTTTTGTCCACTTGTCCATTTCGTCGTCGGAAATGGCCGACATCCGATCCGCCGCATACTCGACGTCAATTTTATCTTTAATGAAGATCACTCGCGGATCATGCTTGGCGATATCAATCTGGTAGCGTTCTTCGATCCAGTGCTTGATGCCGGCAGCACCTGTCTTGTCGGTAATCGCCACACCGACCGGCCGATTGAGGAGCTTGACCGTATCAAAACAGTTGTAAATTTCTTCGTTTTTCAGCAATCCATCTGCATGAATGCCCGCACGGGTAACATTGAAATCTTTGCCGACCAAAGGATAGTTCGGCTGGATGTTGAAGCCCAGTTCCTTGTTGGCATAGCGAGCCAGTTCCGTAATCGCCGTGTAATTGATGCGGCTGTCCGTGCCTTTGAGCTGAGCATGTTCCACGACCAGCGCCTCAAGCGGCGGATTGCCCGTACGTTCGCCGACACCAAAGATGGCACAATTAGCTACACAGCAACCATACAGCCATGCGGTTGCAGCACATACCTGCACTTTATGGAAGTCGTTGTGGCCATGCCATTCAAGCCACTCGCCAGGCACACCGAGTTTTCGCAATCCGGCGATCAACTTGGGCAACGATCGGGGCAATTTGGTATTCGGATACGGCAGCGCAAAGCCCAACGTATCGCAAAGACGCATCTTGACAGGCACATTGTATTGCCGTGAAAGCTCCATAAGCCTGGCCGCAAACGGTAAGACAAAACCATCATAATCGGCTCGCGTTATATCCTCAAAATGACAACGCGGACGTATTCCGTTATCCAAAGCAGCCTTGACGATATCCAAATAAGACTGCATGGCCTGTGCACGGGTCTTTTTGAGTTTGAGGAAAATATGATAATCGCTGGCACTGGTCAGGATACCGGTTTCCTTGAGGCCCATCTGCGTAACATATTTAAAGTCTGAGGCCGTGGCCCGAATCCAGCCGGTAATTTCCGGAAAATCATAGCCCCGTTCTTGGCATAACTGAACAGCCTTGCGATCACGATCGGAATACAGGAAAAACTCCGACTGACGAATCAGGTCGGTTCCGCCGTTGATTTGATGCATAAAATCAAAAATTTTCAGTACCTGCTCAGGTGAATACGGAGCGCGGGCCTGCTGGCCGTCACGAAACGTCGTATCCGTAATCCAAACTTTGTCCGGAATATTCATCGGCACCGTTTCGGTCTCAAACTCCATCTTCGGAAATTCCGAATAGGGAAAGACATCCCGGTACAAGTTGGGCTGATCAATATCCTGTAATTTATAATCCATATTCACCTCTCGTTTCACAGAGTTGACCTCTTAGTTTACCCGGAAACAGTCTATATAGCCGAGGTGGGAGTCGAACCCACACACCCTTGCGGGCAGGGGATTTTAAATCCCCAGCGTCTGCCATTCCGCCACTCGGCCAAAACTACGTATATTATCCGTTTTCGGTTCTAAAAATTCCGGATTCGAATTATAGAAACAAAAAGACTTTTTTCAAGAAAATACCGCCGGAGAAATATTTTATTGTAGACTTTGTATTGCTTTTTTATGAATGCTGTGTAATGGCCCAGCACAGGGACAATTGAGATTCCAGACCTCAACGACTTCTCAACCTTTTGACTTTTGCCTTCGGATTATCAACTCCAATCTCTTAAAAATAGGCCTTCAGAACATACTGCTGCATCATTCTCTGTGTGTTGAAGAATGACCCATTCAAAGCTATGGAATGGAGCATAATTGAACAGAATTTTGGATAGTCTTTATAGTATAATTTTATGACATGCTCCAGTTTTTGATACAAATCCTCCGCATCTTTGGCGGAATTGGCAACTTCGCCGCCTTTTCGATGGTTTTGTCCGATTGCCCAACCCGTACAGTCTTCAATACAGCCTTCGATCCACCACCCGTCCAGAATGCTCAATGACGGTACTCCATTCATGGCAGCTTTCATACCGCTGGTGCCGGAGGCTTCCATGGGGGGTTGCGGGGTATTGAGCCAGACATCCACCCCGGCAACCAGCTTTCTGGCCATTGTCATTTCATAATTTGCCAGATAGGCCACCGACACCGCTCCCTTGAGGCGCTTGGCATCGGCCACTATCCGCGTGATCAAATCCTTGCCTTCTTTGTCCTGCGGGTGCGCTTTGCCGGCAAATATAATTTGAATTTTTCCTACCTGTGAGGCCAAGGATTTAAGCCGTTCAATATCAGTAAACAACAATTCCGCCCTTTTATAGGTCGCCGAACGTCGGGCAAAACCGAGCGTCAGTACATCCATATCAAAGCCAAGATTCGTTTGCCGGTTTACATCATTAATCACGTCCCGCTTAGCACGTGCATGAGCCTGGGTTACTTCTTTGCAGGGAATACTCAGTGCATAACGCAGGCTGAAATTATCCTCGCGCCAGCCGGGAATATAACGATCAAACAGATACTGCATGGATTCGCTCACCCAGCGACTGTGTATGCCGTTGGTGATGGCATCGATTTTGTAGCCCTCGAACATCTGCTGTGATATTTCGCCATGCTTTTTGGCGACGCCATTGACATAACGGCTCAAATTCAATGCCAGATACGTCATATTCAGCGTGCTGTTGCAGCAAAACACGCCTTCGAGGGTAAACGCCTTATGGTGGCCCAATACTTGACGCACCAGATCCATCGGAAATTGGTCATGGCCGGCCGCTACCGGGGTATGCGTGGTAAACACACATTGTTCATGTACCGCCGCGATTGCGTCGGGAGTGATTGCCCCATCCTCTTTGCCTTGCATCTGTTCATCCAGTAATTCAAGCGTCAGCAAACTGGCATGTCCTTCGTTCATGTGAAAGCGTTCAATGCTATTGTAGCCCAGTGCCCGCAGCATTTTTACACCGCCAATGCCCAGAACGATTTCCTGACACAGCCGATATCTCGAATCCAGCCCGTAAAGATAATGGGTGAGTGTTCTATCCTGTTCGGCGTTTTCCTCAAGATCGGTATCCAGAAAAAATACCGGCACTTCGAATCCCCCTATCCCTTTGACGGTGTATTTCCAGGCGCACACTTTGACGGGACGCCCTTCAATCGTAATTACAACCCTCTGCGGCAGTTCTTCTGTAAAATCGTCCGGCCCCCATGCCACCGGTTCTTCGATCTGGCGGCCATCCTCTGTAAGACGCTGATAAAAATACCCTTTACGATGAAGGAGCGAAACCGCCACCATCGGCACCTTAAAATCCGCCGCCGACAGAATTGTATCGCCCGCCAGTATGCCCAGCCCGCCACTGTAGGTGGGCATAGCATCTTCCAGTCCGATTTCCATAGAAAAATAAGCGATTTTGCGTTCTCCGTTCATGGTGAATCTCCTGATAAAGTTCCTTTTCGGTTTCCACTGTATCTTGAGCCAGCCGGGAAGTCAAGCATTCCAGCGGTAAAAGAAATCATCCCAAAAGAGCGGAATCCTGATTCAAGAAGACCCCTATGCCCCATAATATCCCCGAACAACTCTGGTATTTGCCTGCAAGGGTATTGTATTGGAGCTTTAAAGACTTATACTAATTTTGGAAAGCGATATGTCCGATGATGTTATTAAGTGATGTCTTGCTTTGTTTATGGCAGCAGATATATAGATGATATACTAAGTATTATATAAGGAGATTGCTTGATGCATCACAACAGATTCGGGACTATGGCGGTTTTTGCGGTGCTATTTTTTGCGATACCTGTACTCCACGCACAAGAGCTGCCTATGCCGGCGTTGATCCCTTACCTGTCACAGTTTCGTCTGGACGCCTGTATTTCGCCGGAGGCCGCCTTTGATCGCTATGCCAATGCCGCAACCATGGCACAACTGCGTGACTTAGGCAAAGTACTCTGCCCGGTATCGGATCCGTCGCGCGGCTGGCAGTTTTTCTTCGGCACATCCGTTGCGTCCGTAACCTCTCTAAACGAGCAAAGCGTCTTGGCCTTATTCTACAATCCGTGGGCTGATGTTGCACTGCTGTGCGAGTGGAACAGCCCCAACGGTTCTCCGAAAATCTCGGCTGTGGAACTGGTAACGGGGGATATTCTTCGAAAGACCCAAAAGCCTATTCTGACGCCGCTGTGGCGGCGCGTAGGCGACGTCCCGCCGCAATTAGCGATCGTCGTTTCTACCAGCGACACCCTCCGGGCGTTTTTGGACCTTTATGGCAAACGCGCTCTGTGGGGTGCCGCCAATTGGCGCAGCAAGCTGCCCAATCTAAAAACGAAGAAGCAGATCGACGGCAATCGTATGGCAGTGGGCGCATTATTCAGCCAAAGCCTGGCAAGCGTCCATACATTCTTTAACGAAGCCCCCTTTGCTCCTTTAAAGGCATCGATGGACGAGGTGCGCCAACTGCTGATCGCAGGACAAACTGAAGAGGTATTGGCCCGTGCTCCCGAAACCAGCATGGAAAGCCGTACCATTTTAACCGAAGTGCCATTGGACTGGCAGCAGGCAACGCTTGTATCGCTGGCGACCGATCCTAAACATGCATTTGTCTTTCTGGCCAGCTTTGACAACCCGGAGCTATTTGCCTGTTTTTGGTTCAGACTGGCCGAGGACACCGGCGCTGCAACGCTGCTTCGCATCGACTTTTTGGGACATAACCTCAGCTTTGAGGAGGTTGACCGACTCGCCCGTACGGCAGAAATGAAACGCTGAATAAGTAAGAACAGTACTTTTCCATAAATTGAGGTACAGTATGATGAAGAGAACAACGATTTGCGGACTCCTGGCAATGACGGCTTTGTTGTCGGCTCAGGTAATGGCGATGGGCAATCGGCAACCGGATTCCAGCCCCGGCAGCAGCGTCGTATCGACAGCAAACAGTCTGGGCAATAACGACGCTGCACAGCAGGCAACCGGGGACATCGGCGCTGCGGTAGCCAAGGGCGGACAAGCATTAGTCAATCAGGGGTATGAGGCCGCTAATCAGGGTGCAACCAATGCCAATTCGCAGGGCATCATCAATAACGGCGTCAAAGTCTTTACTTACGGGAAAGCCGTTGAGTACACCGGTAAAGCAGCCCCGCATGTCGGCTGGGTAGCAACCTCAGCCGGTTATGCCGCTGAAGGCCAGTATAAGGGCGCAGCCGTTCAGGCTGTCAATGGCGTAACGCGCACGGTAACGGTCGCCAAGATCGGAGCTGCGGCAGCAACCGCCGGAGGCATCTGGGTGTCGGGCAAGCTCGGCGCGCTGGCCGGCAGTGCAGCAGGTCCGTTAGGAACTCTGGGCGGATTTATAATCGGATGCGGCGCCGCTTATGTCGGCGGCAAGATCTGGGATAATACAGTTGGCGCCGGCGCTGACGCCTTGACCCAGAAAACGGCGGACTGGGACGCTCAATCTCAGTATGCCGGGGATCCACAGGACGGACGGTCTTCCGGCGGCGGAGGGGGATCAGGATGGGGTGATGATAACGCTCGCGACGGCGCCCGTGACGCAACCACTCAGCAGGTCCGGGACAATATGCCTCGCCCACGCCCACCAACAGGAGGGGGCGGCGGCGGGGACTGTGGTCGTCATTGAGGCCGATAATGGACTGTTTTTTTAAAAAAAAATACTTGCAATTAAACCGGTATTGGGTACTCTGTTTTAGATAATGTAACTAAGGCCCAAATATACTTTTTCAAAGTTAACGGCGGTAAAGCGTTTATCGCACTTTGAAGCAAGTAATGGTTTATGGAGAGCAAAAAAATGCAAGGAAAAATGACAATGTCAAAAAGTGTGATCGTATTGCTCACCGTTTGCTTGAGCGTTACAACAGTACAAGCAACAAGCGGCGGCGGTGCCAGCAGCACAAATTCGTTCAACCCGTGGAGCCCTGCCAATATGGCGGTGGAAAAAGCCGTTGACCGCGCTCTGACCGCAGGCGTCAAGATGCCTCATGCCGGGGCTTTCGACAACTTCTCATCATGGAGCCTGTTTGCCGATTATGATTTCGGCAGCAACAAGGACAAGCGTAATGGCGGTTTCGACAACAACTTCAACTCGTATACCGTCGGCGCTGACGCCCTGTATAACAACACCACCCTGTGGGGCTTCATGGGCAACTACAACGAAGCTCAGGACCACGTACTGGGTAACGCCAATCGCAACACAATCGAGAGCTGGACATATTCATTGTATTTCAGCCAGCCGATCAATGAATGGATGTACTGGGGTTCATCGTTTTCTTACGGCACCTCTGAAAGCAAGACCAAGAACGTCGCCGGTACCACCGATACTGACAGCTATACCATGGCTCCCTATCTGATCATGATGAAACAGATCGATAAGCTGTCGCTGTCTATGTCGCCGTCTTATGTGTTGGGCTACCAAGACGTAGATTATCCTACCGGAAACGTTCCCAACGATGACACCGGTCTGATGGGCCGATTTGTTCTGATGAACCGTGCATCTTATGCGTTGACTGAAAAGATGACCATTTCAGCAAATCTCAACTTCAACCAAGTACTGCACACACACGGGCTGGACGGCGTCACCGATAACGATCACCAGTGGTTCACCACCGGCGCCAAGCTGGGTTACAAATTTACCAGTAACCTGAGCGGCAGCATCGGCTACAGCACGGAGTTCGATAGTGACTTCGACAGTGACATTTGGACGATGGGCCTCTGCTACGCATTCTAAGCAGTCCTAATTAATTATAAACTGCCTGAACTCCCCTACAGGGTTTTCAGGCAGTTTTTTTTATTGGTACCATGAAGATCACACATTTAAAAAGAATTTCTGCTTTATCACAATTTTGGCTGATATTGTTACCGGTTGCCGCTTGTGCAATGGGAGGCTGCAGCCCTGTTGAGATTGCCGCGCCCGCAGAGGTTCAACCGATAGGGGGAGTACGTGTAGCATTCGACAGTTTTGTCAATATTAATTACGGAAAAAACCGTTCACTTCACGGATGGCAAACAAGCCGGACGGCCATTGGAAAAACGCTTAAACTGTGGTATAAAGATGTGCAGATCCGGCAAACTGTCACAGACGGTACACCGAGTAACTTAAGAACCTTCTTGCTCGCTCTTCCCGGCCCTGATACCTGCGATATTTCTGTGGTCTATCTGGGATCCATTCAAAGTCCAGACGTCACATGGGAGTTTGTCGATGGGGCATCTGCAAACTGGCGTGACTTTCTGACTACAGCCCCCCCGCCACCGCATCCGTGCCGAATCGTCATAGTGGATGCTTGTTATGCGGCATCGGTACGCACTATTCCGGGCTGGTCTGAACGCTTCGGTACGATAACGCTGCTGGCCTCAGGCTCTACTGAAGAGACCTATCAATTCAAGCCGTCCGCACTGTTGCCGATCAATGTCCAAAAACGCTATCCTCTGGCTTGGAACTGGGGTCAAACTCACCTATCCTCTGACTGGAGTAACAATATCAGTTTTCTGGGATTAATATGGATTAACTCTGCCGCAATATCACCGCCCCCTGCTGATCTTGCACACTGGATGGAGTTTTTCGATGTCTGCCGTCAACATGCTGTATTGTTCCAACAGACAATCAGTCATCGCTGGGGATCAACCGTGCAGACCTTTTGACGGTGCATTCATTTGTCATTTTCACGTATTCTCCCTCAATAAAATCATATCAAATCTATTCTTGACAAGCTTTTCAATATCCGTCATACTATCCAATAATGGATTGGATGGGTCGTACAAAACGGGACTCGGAATCGGTGCATTTCCTGTTTTTTTTCGGCCTGGAGCAGGAAACTTTAGACAATTGAGGTGACTTATGCAGGAAACTATTGGGCAGGCAGCAGGACAAATCTGGCATTTACTGGCAAATACCTCAGAGCCAGTCAACATCACGGATATTCCCAAGAAAACAAAGCTAACCGCCCAAATCGCTTATCAGGGCTTAGGGTGGCTGGCCTGTGAACAGAAAATTGCCTTTAATCAGAAAGGCCGTTCGATTCTCGTGAGTCTCAAATAACAGTTGTTGCAGCAGTTACTAAGATGTTGCGAACCATCGCCTTGAGAGCATTCGTGATACTTCTCGTCATGCTTAAAAACAGCGAGGAAATGGATTTTAATTGACTTTCCCGGCGTACATGATACACTCCTCCGCTATTTGTTATTTGGGTCAGTCAATATCTTCTATTAATTAAGGATAAAACAGGCGATGTCATCTCCTCGTCATATTCGCAATGTTGCGATTATCGCACACGTTGACCACGGAAAAACAACCCTGGTCGATCAGTTATTGTATCAATCCGGAATGTTCCGCGATGCGGAACTGGACAAACTGGCCGGCGGCCAAGACGGTTTGATTATGGACTCGAACCCGCTCGAGCGGGAACGCGGCATTACTATACTAAGCAAGAACTGCGCCGTCTGGTACACCGATCCGGAGGGGATTGAGTACAAGATCAATATTCTGGACACCCCCGGTCATGCTGACTTTGGCGGCGAAGTGGAACGAGTTCTTAAAATGGCCGACGGCGTCCTTTTGCTGGTCGATGCATTCGAAGGCCCGATGCCGCAAACCCGCTTTGTGCTGGGCAAGGCTCTTCAATATAAACTCAAGCCGATTGTCGTGATTAATAAGGTTGATCGCACCGACGCCCGGCCGGATGATGTAATCAACGAAGTTTTTGACCTTTTTGTCGCACTCAAAGCTGATGACGAAGCTCTTGATTTTCCCATAATCTTTGCTTCCGGACGACAGGGCTGGGCTACGACCGTTCCGGGACAGGTCGGCGAAAATATCAAGCCTGTATTTGATGCAATCATCCATCAAATCCCCGCCCCCCAAGACGATCCCGATCAGCCGTTGCAAATGCTTGTTACCACGCTGGATCGCTCTGACTATCTGGGCCGAATTTCCATAGGACGCGTCTTTGCCGGAACGGTACAGCAGGCTCAGCGTGTTACCGTCATCGATAACAACGGACGTCACACTCAGCAAAAGGTGGCTCAGCTTTTTACCTTTGACGGTCTCGGAAAAAAACCGGCCTCTATTATTGAGGCCGGCGACATCTGTGCCATTGCGGGTCTGGACCCGGTCGATATCGGCAACACCATCGCGTGCGCCGATCAACCCAGCGCCCTGCCGGTTGTCACTATTGATGAACCCACAATGCATATGACCTTTCGGATCAATGACGGCCCATTTGTCGGCCGTGAGGGGAAATATGTCGCCGGAAGGCAAATAAAAGAGCGTCTTGAGAAAGAACTTCAAACGAATGTCGCTCTTCGTGTCGAACCAGGTCAGACACCCGAGGAATTCAAGGTCTCCGGACGCGGCTTGATGCATCTTGGCATATTGCTTGAGAATATGCGGCGGGAAGGCTATGAGCTTTGTGTCGGAAAGCCCAACGTCATTATTCGACTTGTCGACGGGCTTCGCCAGGAACCCATTGAACGGCTTGTCGTGGAGTGTCCCATCGACTGCCAAAGCCCTGTCATGAGCCTGCTGGGCGACCGTCGCAGTGAACTGCTGTGTGTGGACAATAAAAGCGGAACAGGTGATTTTATTCATATGGAGTTTATGATTCCTTCCCGCGGTTTGTTCGGTCTTCATGCCCGAGTCATGACCGCCACACAGGGCCGTGCCATTATGCACCATAACTTTGAATGCTATGAACCCATGCGCGGGAGTATTCCGCAACGTCAGGCAGGCGTGATGATCGCCACCGAGACAGGAACCGCCACTGCCTACGCAATGGACGCATTATTCGATCGCGGCATCTTCTTTGTTTCGCCGGGCGACTCGGTCTATGAAGGCCAAGTTGTCGGTGAACATTGCAAGGATAATGATATCCCGGTCAATGCCACCAAGGCCAAACATCAGACAAATATCCGCGCGGCGGGCAAAGATGACGCTGCCCGTGTTAAACCGCCCCGGAAAATGAGTCTCGAGCAAACCCTGGAATATATCCAGGAAGACGAGCTTGTCGAGATCACCCCCCTGTCGATACGTATCCGCAAGCGGCATCTTAAAGAGGCCGATCGACGGCGGGAGGCCCGCAAGAGTCAGAACAATTAAATCCTGCTAAGGGAACGAAGATGATTCAGCCGGAAAGGATTGAGTCTCTTAATCATCGTACAGTTCTTAATCGCGATTATGTGCTGTACTGGATGCAAGCCGCCCAACGGACTGATGATAACCATGCCCTTGAGTACTCCATTGAGCTGGCCAATGAACGCAGCAAACCACTGGTCGTGATTTTCGTGTTGACCGATGACTATCCTGACTCAAATGTTCGTCATTACGCGTTCATGATTGAGGGTCTTCGAGAGGTCGAAAAAGGCATGACCAAGCGAAGCATCCCTTTCTTTGTCCTCAACGGCAAGCCGGATACCGCTGTCATAAATTTATCCCGCCGGGCGGACGCTGTGGTTACCGATGAAGGATATTTGAGAATTCAGCGTCACTGGCGTAAAAAGGTCACCGAAAGCATCGATTGCCCCTTCTATGAAGTCACCACCAATCTGATTGTCCCTATCAGTGAGGCTACTGATAAAGAAAACTTTTCCGCGGGAACGCTGCGTCCACGTATACACCGGCAACTGGATAGGTTTCTGATACCGCTAAAACCTCTGAAATTAAAGAAGAATGCTATCGAAGTACACTTCCCCGAACGTATCGATCTTCATGATCCCAAGCTATTGAACACACTTAGACTCGATGCGTCCGTCGATCCGTCTCCATGCTATACGGGAGGTTCCAGACTGGCCCTTAAGCTTCTTAAGATATTTATCGACACTAAACTTGACCGTTATATCAACGACCGCAACGATCCGACACTTGACTGCCAGTCAAATCTCAGTCCGTATCTGCACTTCGGGCAGATTTCGCCGCTAACGATTGCACAGGCTGTGCTGAAAACAGAAAGCCCGGCACAAGAGGCATTTCTTGAAGAACTGATCATACGCCGGGAATTGAGTCATAATTTTGTGTATTACAACAATGCGTATGACGAGTATGAGAAGGCTCTTCCGCCGTGGGCACTGCGAACCCTGAACTATCACAGTAAAGATAAACGAGAATACCTTTATTCGCTGGAACAATTGGAAACCGCTCAGACCCATGATGCAGCATGGAATGCGGCGCAACTGGAAATGACGCTGACCGGAAAGATGCACAACTATCTGCGAATGTACTGGGGCAAGAAGATACTTGAATGGACAAAGACACCCTGCCAAGGCTTTGCATGGGCGCTTTATCTGAACAATAAGTATGAATTGGACGGCCGCGATCCCAACGGGTATGCAGGGGTGGCGTGGTGTTTCGGCAAACACGACCGGTCATGGGGAGAACGGCCGGTCTTCGGCAAAGTCCGTTATATGAATGCAACGGGATTGAAACGAAAGTTTAATATCAACGCTTATATTCAGCGCATCGAGCAACTTGTGTAAAATTCAATAAAAACGCCCCCATTCTTTGACTTTTGTATTTTCTTTATACTGCATTCCGCTATAATCTTCCTCTACTATGAATACTTTATTGAAACGGCATTTTGAGGGTCCCGGCGGTATCCGGGAAATGGTAGCGATCGCCCTGCCGATGGTTGTGTCAAGCGCTTGCGAAACAGTAATGACATTTACAGATCGCTTGATGCTGTCGCGTCTTGGACCTGAGCAAATGAGTGCGGCTATGAGCGGCGGCCTTACATCCTTTGTGATGATGACTTTTTTCTTGGGGCTGACCGGGTACACGACGGCCCTGGTCGCCCAATACCTTGGCAGCGGCCAGCCGAATCGCTGCGCGGTTTCGGTCACACAGGCACTGATCATTGCGGCGCTGGCATACCCGATAATCCTTGCTGCCCGTCCGCTGGCATTTCTATTGTTTGAAATAATTGATATTCCCGCCGAGCAGCTTGATCCCCAAAAACAATATTTTAATATACTGGTTTACGGTGTAATTTTCGGGTTGCTGCGTAATTGTCTGAGCTGTTTTTTTTCGGGGATCGGCAGGACTACGATCGTCATGTTTTCAGCACTCACCGCAATGATGGTGAATGTCATTACGAACTATGTTTTAATCTTCGGCAAATTGGGATTCCCCGCGATGGGAATACGGGGCGCAGCGCTGGGCACAATAGCCGGAAGCGTCTGCGGACTGGCCGTACTGGCCGCTGCCTATCTGGGAGGGGAAAACCGTCACCGCTACAATGTGTTGCAGACCTTTCGCTATGACGGTGAGGCAATGAAAAAACTTCTGCGGTATGGGTATCCGGCAGGTCTGGAATTTTTTCTGAATCTTTTAGCATTCAATATCATGATCCTTTTGTTCTGTTCTCAGGGGATTACGACAGCCGCCGCTATTACTATTGTTTTCAACTGGGATATGGTTTCCTTTGTCCCGCTGATCGGCGTGAATATCGGGGTGACCAGCCTGGTCGGGCGATATATGGGGGCGGGGCTTCCCGATACCGCTCATCGGGCAACTTTATCCGGCTTGAAACTGGCTTGGGTCTATTCATTTGCAATCTTAATCGCATTTTCGGTTTTTCCGTATCATCTTGTCGGAGTGTTTCGACCTGCGGAAACAACGGCGGTTTTTGCAGAGGTGTTTCCCCTTGCAGTGTCAATGCTGCGTCTGGCGGCATTGTATGTGATGGCCGACGCTTTATTTTTGGTTTTCGGCGGGGCTTTGCGCGGAGCGGGTGATACATTCTGGGCAATGTGCATTTCGGTGACCTATCATTGGATACTGGTGTCGGTCCTGTATTTGCTGCTGAACTGGTTCAACACGACTGCGTTTAAGGCTTGGTTTGTGCTGTGCATCGTTTTTATGATGTTCAGTTTTACTTTCTACCTGCGCTATCGCAGCGGCAAATGGCGATCTCTTCGTGTCGTTGAACCGGAATGCGACGTCGCCCTGCCTGAATCAGACGGATTTCATGAACCGTCCAATTCTTAGCGCCTATATTCCGTCAATACAAGTCGCTGGTCTTTGTATTTTGTGTCTATTGCCGCAGCAGCACAGAGACTCTATTGAAGCCAGTTCTCTGCCAAGGCAAGCAGCGTTTGAAAATCGTTATCGCCGGTTTGTGAGATACTTGATGATGAGACCATTGAAGACTTGTGCCATGTCGAAGCCAACAATGAAAAATCATTAAGATTGACTTGTCCATCGCTGTTTAAATCACCCCTTCTGCTGGAAGCCGACATACTGGCATAAATATGTGGCTGATATGTTGTCAGGAGCCAGACAAAATCCTTGCTCTTTTTATCCTGTACCTGTTTTTCACATCGCCTTTCTTTGTAACAGAATAGGCATTCAATAGCAGTTCATTCGAACTGTACCTGCTTCCATTTAGTGAAACCGTAATCGTTCGCAAAGTGCAAAATAAAATTAAATTGTTTGCATTATCTTTGCAGATTACAAGTCATGTTCCATCTGTAGATAGGAATAGACCTATTTTCTTGATTGAGTGATTCAAGGTAAATCAAAGAGTTGCTTGATGCTTTTTTTGGTAAATTTCCTGTTGCATCCTCTATCGGTGCCCTTTATATGTAAGGTTTTGATATCCAAACACTCGAATGGACTGCTTATGCCTGTACATCAATTACTTGAAAAACTGAATAGCGGCATCGTTATCGGTGATGGCGCCATGGGAACCGTTCTTTATCAACATGGAGCGTTCCTGAATACGTGTTTTGATGAGTTGAATCTTACCCGCCCGGAACTGATTGAACGTATACACCGAGACTATGTTGAAGCCGGATGTGACTTTATTGAAACCAACACCTTTGGCGCCAATTCTGTTAAACTGGCTCGATTCGGTCTGGCGGAAAAATGTGTCGCCATCAACACGGAAGGGGTCAAGATTGCCCGCCGCGCAGCAGATAAAACCGGAGTCTTGGTGGCTGGAGCGGTAGGTCCTCTTGGACAAGACAACCCCCTGCCGTCGGCTGAACAGAATAATCAACGGCGTGCTGTATTCGCCGAGCAATGCGGAGCATTAGCAGCCGCAGGAGTAGACTTTTTTTTACTGGAAACATTTCCCGATATAAATGATTTACTGGCGGCAATTGAGGCTGCCCAGAGTTTCAGAGAAATTCCGATTGTCGCCCAAATGACGTGTACTGAACAGTATGAGACACTTTTCGGCACCCCCATTGAGCAGGCAATCGGACAAATCTCTTCTTGCAGCGGTGTTGCGGCTGTAGGTCTGAACTGTACACTCGGACCGTCCGATATGCTCGATGCTCTTAAGCGAATACGGCCTGTTACTGACAAACCGATCTCCATTCAGCCAAATGCAGGCCTGCCGCGCCGCGTTGAAGGGCGGACTCTCTATATGTGTACACCGGAGTATATGGCTGAATATGCCAAACGCTTTTTTGAACATGGAGCACGGATTATCGGGGGTTGCTGCGGCACTACCCCTGACCATATTCGACAGATCGTCAGAGCGGTTCGGCCTTTAGACAAAGCCACATCTGAAAAAACCATCCATAGCCGCATTCAAGTACGACAGGCCACTACTGCCCCGGTATTCAATACTGTTCCTCTGGCTAAAAAGAGCCTGCTCGGACGGAAGTTGGCTGAACACAAACCCATCACTTGTATAGAATTAACTCCACCTCGGGGTGTCGATGCCAAAAAGCTGATCGAAAGCGCCTGTCTTTGTGCCGACCACGGGATTGATGCCATCAATATTCCCGACGGTCCGCGTGCCAGTGCCCGTCTGTCCCCCTTGGTTACAGCTTTAAAAATTGAACAAGCCGTCAATATCGAAACTATTCTGCATGTCTGTTGTCGGGATAAGAACCTCATTGGTCTTCAATCTGACTTGCTTGGCGTACATGCGATGGGTTTAAGAAATGTCCTTTTAATTACCGGAGATCCCCCAAAGTTAGGGGAGTATCCCGATGCTACTGGCGTTTTTGATCTGGATGCGATTGCTTTGACACAAGCAGCTCACAATCTCAACAGCGGACGAGACATTGCCGGTAATGCTTTGCCTGAACCGTTATTGCTAACACTCGGTGTCGGCGCCAATCCGGTCGCCTCAGACCTTCACAGAGAAATTGAGCGTTTTCGTCTTAAAGCGCAAGCCGGCGCCGAGTACGCTATTACTCAACCGGTCTTTGATACGGATATGTTCTTTGCGTTTCAGGCCGCAACGGAGGACTGCAATTTGCCATTTATTGCGGGTATTTGGCCATTCACCAGTTATAAAAATGCGGAATTCATGGCAAACGAAGTCCCTGGTGTCGTTGTTCCGGAAGTGCTGTTAAAACGAATGGCCAAAGCAGCTTCGGCAGAGGACGCCAAAAAAATAGGGATAGATATTGCCCACGAAATGGTTGAAACACTTGCCCCGCATGTGGCCGGTTTTGCTGTCAGTGCCCCATTTGGAAATGTGAAACTGGCACTGGCTGCCTTGGGTCGGGGAAATCTGAACCTATAAAATATTTCTGGAAGTATTATATCTTTTATTTTTAGTAATTTTAAACGATATGATTATTTTTCATTCTGTCTGAGAAAAGCCTATTTTATTTTGTAGCTTTCCTTCACAGAAGAGGATATAGTATTTGCATATTTAATGTATGAGATACAAATCTCATAATCCTTTACCCGACCGCTTGCCCCGGGGTCACAAGAAAAGATCGGAGACTTCAATGTCAAAAAAACTGTATGTCGGCAATTTAAGTTATGATGTCGATAAAGACACACTCACTCAACTGTTTTCGGCATATGGAACTGTCGAAAACGTCAATCTGATTACCGATCGCGACACCGGCCAGAGCAAAGGGTATGCATTTGTAGAAATGGCTACCGAGGAAGCGGCTCAAGCGGCTGTCGCCGGACTGAATGAAAGCGAACAGATGGGGCGGAGCATAAAGGTTGCAGAAGCCAATCCCCCCAAGGCTCGCCCTCAGCGTAAGGGCGGCGGTCGTGGATTTGGTGGGGGCGGCGGTGGTTACGGCGGCGGCTCACGCGGCGGAAGCGGCGGCGGCGGTGGTGGTGGTGGTGGTTATGGCGGCGGCCGTGGCGGCTCGCGAGGGGGCAGCGGCGGCGGTGGTGGTTATGGCGGCGGCGGACGACGACCCCGCTAAGTGTTCTTGAACTTAGACTTAAAAAAAGGGCCGTTCAATCAAATAAGTGAACGGCCCTTTCTCTTGTGAATGATTCAATTATAAGTGTTTACGGAAGTCGCAAGAGAACATATTGCGAATAACGACCCGTTTTCACCAGCAGAAGCGCTCGTTTGCTTTGTTCACTTTCCTTGAGCGCTTCATTAAACTCTGCTACTGTATTAACAGTAACGCGGTTAACACTCAAAATCAACATATTCGGTTCAATTCCGGCATTCGCCGCCGGGCTGCCGGAGGCAACCGTTTCTACAAAGATACCTTCCCCTTCATTCAGGTTGTTTCTTTGGGCAATCTCTTTGTCAACCGTGCGGACAGTCAATCCCAGTTTCCGTCCGATTTCTCCGGTCTGAGCAAGTTCGCTTTGGTCTCTGCCTGCAACCGTCAGGGTGAATTTCTGTTCTTTTCCACTACGAATAATAACGACTTCTACTTCAGTTCCCGGCTGGGTGAGGCCGATGATATTACGTATATCCTGAGAATCTGACACATCTTTCTTATTGACCCGAATAATCACATCATCTTTCTTTAAACCGGCTTTTTCGGCTGGAGAATCTTTTGTAACATCCATCACCACTACACCGTTTTGCGATTTAAGGTTGAAATATTCTGCCAGTTCCGGTGTCAAATCCTGCATTATAATACCAATATACCCGCGTTCTACCCGCCCTGTGGCAATCAATTGGTCTTTTATCAGATTTGCCATATTAATAGGGACTGCAAGTCCAACCCCCATATACCCCCCGCTGCCTGAAATAATCGCTGAATTGATTCCCACCACTTTGGCATCCAGGTTCAGCAACGGACCTCCGGAGTTACCGGGATTAATGGCCGCATCGGTCTGAATAAAATCCTGATAAACATCTTCGCCTCTTTGGTTAACCTTACGGCCTTTTGCGCTGACTACGCCGACCGTAAGCGTTTCAGTCAGACCGAAGGGATTCCCGATGGCCACTACCCATTCTCCCACTTCAAGGTCATCTGAATTGCCAAGTTCGATAAATGGAAGTCCTTGCGCATCCTTAATTTTCAATAAAGCGACATCGGCTTTTTCATCCGATCCGATAACCTGAACCCCTTCAAATGTCCGCCCGTCTCCCATTTTTATACGAATTGAATCGGCGCCGTCTATCACGTGGTGATTGGTTAAAATGTAACCATCTTCACTGATAATGAAACCTGACGCCTGGCCGCTACGACGTCTTTCCTGAGGTGTACGACTTCGCTGACGCGGCCCAAAAAAACGTTCAAAAAATTCGTCATCAAAAGGCGACCCAGTAAATCCATCGCTCATACGAACCACGGTTTCTACCTGAACGGCAACCACGGCAGGGGTAGCCTTTTTGGCAACCTCTGAAAAAGCGCGACTGGCTTTACGCAAGGTTTCGATGCCGTTGCTGTCATCAGCCTGTACCCAAGCCGCTGATACCATTACAAACATTAACAATACTGTCCATTTTACAAATGCTTTTGTTTTACCGATAGCTTTCATTACTGTCCCTTTCCCAATTGCTTTATTAAACACGATCTCCATTCTGAAAATTACGATTGTATTCTGTTACAAGTTCATTTTGTCCTTCAAAAAATACTACAAAAGATGTACCAAACAATTTATATTTCATTATCTTCATATATTACAAAGACTTAGATTTTTTTGACGAAATACTATCCCGTCTTTACACTGCCGGTTTGACACCCGTACTCTGCCTCTGGCAGACTGTCCGTTCTTCGTAGGTATTATGTCTCCAAAAATGCAGAGATGCGTTTGTGGAGTTTATGTCCATCCGAGAGCATCACATAGAGACAGGGGACGATAACCAACGAAATAACCGTCGCAAACAGAATACCATATCCCAACGACAAGGCCATTGGAATCATAAAACGCGCCTGACGCGATGTTTCATAAATCATAGGTGCCAATCCTCCAAATGTCGTCAGTGTCGTCAGCATTATCGGACGAAACCGCCTGACACCCGCTTTGTGCATTGCTTCAAAGGCGGACAAACCCTCGTCCCGGACAAGACGATTGGCGTATTCGATCAAAACCAGCGAATCATTGACAACAACCCCGGACAGCGCAACGATTCCCATCATACTCATCAGGCTCAATGAATATCCCATTAGTTGATGTCCGAGTACCGCACCCACAATTCCGAACGGAATTGCAACCATTACAATTAAGGGCTGAGCATAGCTGCGGAACGGAATGGCCAACATGGCATAAATTGCCCCCAGAGCCAGCAAGAATCCCCGGTATAGGCTGTCCATACTTTCCTGCATGTCGGCCTGTTGACCTTCCCAGGCAAACCCCAACCCCTGATAGTCCATCGTCAACTTTGGCAGAATTTCAGCTTTCAGTGTATCGATCACCTGTCCGCTCTGTTCAATAGGTTCCACATTGGCCTTTACCGTTACCGTACGACGGCCGTTTCGTCGGGTAATGCTTGTATAAGAACGGCCGCGTTCGACATCAGCTACCTGCAGCAACGGAACATCAGTACCTGCCGGCGTCCGTATCAAAAGCTGTTCGACGTCAAATTCACTGATACGCTGCTCTTTGGGAAATTTAACCCGAACCCGTATTTCATTGCGTCCGCGCTGCTGCCGCAACGCTTCGGCCCCATAAAATGCATTTCGCACCTGACGGGCGACCTCCTGAGCGGTCAATCCGAGACTTTGTCCTTCCGGGCGGATGGTAAAATTTAGTTGCTCTTTGCCCGGTGTATAGCCGTCATCAATATCCTTAACATTCGGAAAATCAGCCAGAATCATCGCCAGTTTGCTGCTGGCCTGATCCAATACCTCGATGCTCCGATGGCTCAACTCGACAGTCAATGCCGCTCCGGAGCCCGGTCCTCCGCGATCCGCTTCAAAAAGCAGAGATTCCAAACCCGGCAGCTGCCCGGTCCTATCCCGCCACAATTGTGTTACTTTTGTCGTATTGATCGGACGTACATCCGGATCTGTCAGAAATATACGAACATCAATGTTGTCTTCATCAATTTCCGCATACACTCCTTTGCTGAGCCTCTCACCTCCATTCTCATCAACGATCGCCTGTGCATTTCGAACCAGCAGATCCGCCACCTCCTGAACTTTATGCTGCGGACTGCCGAACGGCAGAGATGCTTTAACAGAAGCATAATCCGATTCGACCCGGGGCATCAGAATCATCCCAATCCTTCCGCTGGTTACATAACTGCTGACCATAATCAGCACCGCAAGGCTTAAGGCGATCGTAATCTGCCGGTAGGAAATACAGAAGTCAAGGAATGGCGCAAAGACCACATCAATAAAACGCATAAATTTTCGACTGAATGCCTGCTGGCAGCTATGCAGAAAAACAGCAATGCGATTTTTACTGTGACGGCGCTGAAACGCCAGATGGGCCGGCAAAATCAAAACCGACTCAATCAAAGAAATTGAAAAGACCGTAATCACGACAAACGGAACTACTTTCCAGATTTTTCCCATAATACCGGGAACAAAACACAGCGGCAGGAATGCTACAATATTGGTCAGAATACTGAACGTCACCGGCATCACCACATCCCTGGCCCCTTGAATGGATGCTTCCAAAAAAGACATTCCGCGATTTCGGTACTCGTAAATATTTTCGCCTACCACGATGGCATCATCCACCACAATCCCCAATGCTATGATGAACGCAAACATCGAGATCATATTAATCGTAACATCCATACCGGGCAGGAATAAAAATGCCCCGAGAAAAGAGACCGGAATCCCCATTGTCACCCAAAGCGCCAGTTTAAACTCTAAAAATGCCCCTAACAGTAAAATGACCAGGAGCAATCCCCAGAAGGCATTTTTAAGCAACAGTTCCAATCGCTGTCGATATACATCTGCAGAATCATTGCTGATGCTCCAGTACACACCGGGCGGCAGTTGATCGGAGATGTCTGCCATTGCTTTTCGTGTTGCATCGGACACCCCGATAGGGGTTTGGTCACCGATTCTAAAGACCGCAATACCAACAGCTCGCTGGCCGTTAAAGGTTGCGGTTTTATCCACATCCTGAAAATCATCTGCCACCTCGGCGATATCGCCCAGTGTCAGTACCGCCCCTGCCGGTGTGGTAATGATAGGTATCTGTGCAAATTCAGTCGCCCAGTCACGCCGTTCCATCACCCGCAACAGAATTTCGCCGCCGCGCGTCTCGATATGCCCACCCGGCAATTCAATCGCCGCATTGCGGATGCGAGTGGCAATCTCCTGAACCGTCAGGCCGTAAGCCCGCAGGGTATCCTGATTGATCATCGCCTGCACTTCATAATCGCGCACGCCGGCAAGTTCCACCTGTGTGATGCCCGGCGATTGCAGGAGACTGTCACGAACCTGTTCGGCCAGTTCCCGCAACGTCCATTCTGAAATATCACCGTACAGCTTTAGCTGAACCACTTCCCGCCGCCGCATAACAAGGCTTACTTCGGGTCGCTCGGCATCCTGAGGAAAGGTTGTAATACGGTCAACTTCCTGCTTGATTTCCTGATAGACTCGCTGACGGTCCACTCCCTCAAGCAGTTCGACAGATACCAGCCCCATTCCTTCCGAGGCGGTAGCCGTGACCTCTTTAATGCCCTCTAAACCCCGAACAGCCTCCTCAACCGCCAGCACAATTCCCTGTTCGACTTCTTCCGGACTGGAGCCGGGATACGGTACGCCAATAGTTACAATATCCAACTCAAACTCGGGGAAGACCTCCTGTTTGATTCGCAATGCAAAGAAGAAACCGCCGACCAGAAAAACAATCATCATCAGATTCGGTGTGACATGGTTATTGGTCATCCATCCGATCATGCCGCGCTCAAGATCCCTGGTATCACTATTTTTCATTGCTTTGCCTCCGGTCCTGAAACAGCGGAATGATTACGGGAACCACCGTTAAGACGCAACGGCATCCCTTCAACCGCCGTCGAAAGATCGGAGCTGACTACCCGTTCCCCGTCCGAAAGCCCATGGGATATATAAACGGCTTCTCTGCTGCGAAAGATAATGTCCACTTTACGTATTTCCAACGCGTCGGTGTCGTTCATCACCCATACATTGTTACCATCGCGCAGATACTCCCGCTGCAAAATTACAACATTCGGTACAGAAATTCCCTCGATTGCCGCCCGTACATAACTGCCAATCAGTAACGGCGGCAGATTGGCATCATGCTGGAGCCGAAGCGGGTCCGGAACTGAAACAATCAGTTTGGCCATACGTCCCGCCTCTTCTAATTGCCCCATCAGCCGAAGGATACGGCCTTCCCGATACTGCCCCTGCTTCCAGACAGATGGATTTTCGATATGTACGCTTGAACCTTCCGCCTGCCCTCCGTTTGGAAACTGAATCCATTGCAGTTGATCCATCGGTACGAGCGCTTCAACCCAATACTCATCCGTTCCCGTCAACGTCGCCAATGGCGCCGTCGGCGAGACTCTTGCGCCGACATCGGCAAGTTTAGTTTTTATCACCGCATTGAAAGGCGATCGGATGGTACAACGCTGCACATCCAGCTCGGCTTTCAGTAATGCCGCCCGAGCCGCTGCAAGCGACTGGCGGGCGCTTTCCAGTTGCGGTTTACGGAGTACCAATTCTCTGTCCTGCTCATCAATCAACTCGCCCAGAAGTTCGTATTCCTGTCGAGCTACGGTCTGATTTCCGACCTCAAGCTTCAAAGCCAGTTCGGCATTGACAACCTCACTTTGTCTTTGCTTGACAATCGCCTCATAGTCTCGACTATCAATACGATATAAAATCTGATCTCTGCCCACAATTCCCCCGGGAAGTACCGACGGATCCATTTCAATAATAATACCGGTCACTTCCGGAGTCAGAGTAACCTCCGTAGCGGCCCGAACCGTACCCATTGCCTGTATCAAGGCTGGACGACTTTCCGTTTGAACCGTCTCTACAGTCACCAATCGTGCCCGTTGATCCGACGAACGGCGTTCCGCTTTGGGGCGTGTGTCCATTTGATATTTCAGAAATCCAAGGGCCATTGCGACAATTGCCAGCGGCACAACGGCTTTCATAAAAATACGAAGAACACCTTTAAACAACGTTTTTGCAGGGCGGGATTCTTCTGCGGACTGTTTCGTACGAATTGATTCACTCATTATTACTCCTCATCGACAAATGTTGTTCATTTTCAAGAGTTACCGGCTCCGGGCGGGCAAATTCCCACGCGCCGGCAATTGCTCTGCACAGGTCGATCCGGTGACTGATCAGGATGCGCCGGGCGGACAATTCATTTCGCTCCAGTGTCTGCCGGGACACCAACGCATCCAACACGCGGATATAATCTACCTGTCCTTTAAGATAACTTTCGCGTGTACGGTCCGATACGTGTTCAGCCAGCGCAAGCTGCTGATGCAAATTTACAATCAATTGACGCTGATAGTATTCCTGCTGTATCGCGTCTTCCACTTCACCGATTGCCGTCAGTACCTTATGGGTATAGGTATTGATCCGCTCTGATAGAACCGCCCGGGTACGTTGAACTTCTGCATGACGCAGGCCGCCGTCGAAAACCGGCCCGGCTATATTCGCCGCCAGCGACGCCAGCCAGTCTTCAAACAGATCGCGAATTTCTGCAGCTCCGGTCTCCGCACTTGCAAACAGACTTATTTTGGGATACTGATCGGATATGGCCGCAGAAACACGGTAGTCCGCCGCGGTGATGGCATTGTGCGCACTGCGAAGATCAGGCCTTCGCCGGAGCAGTTCCAATGGAACCCCCGTCTTCGGCAACTCTGATATCAAAATCAATGCATCCGAATTCACAGGCGTCCACTGACCGGGAACTTTTCCAGTCAGGATAGCCAGTTGATGCTGCAACAGGATTGAAGATTCACGATAGGTAATCAGTTGTCCCTTGGTAGATTCGACAAGCTGGCGTTGACGAAAGACATTGGCAGCTCCAACCTGCCCCTGACGAAACTGGAGTGTAATAATCTCCAACATCTGTTCATTTGTTTCCAACTGGCGAGCCGCCAACTTTTCCTGAAGCCTTGCCTCCACGAGCTGATACCACGTCTTTGCGATTGCTGCACTTAGGGTAATCGCTGCAGCAGCAACATCTTCCCGGGCAGCCGTTGCATCCAGCAAAGCCGCCTGTTGTGTCAAACGCACCCGTCCCCACAGATCTACTTCATAGGACGCCGCCACACCTGCCGAATAGGTTGTTGAATATCCAACATTGTTACCCGTTTCCTGCCGTTTTCGGAGAGCTGTACCTTCATACGTAACGCCGGGCAGAAGGTTTGCCCCCGCTTTTTGTGCAATTTGCTCAGCTTGACTTAGACGATCCCAAGCTGAGCGGATTGAAAAATTTCCTGCCATCCCTTCCTCAATCAGTTCGTCCAGCAGCGGGTCATCAAATGACTGCCACCACTTGTCCGGAACAGGTTTTGTTCCGGAATCCGAGAAAGTCTCCGGAATCGTAACCGGCAGGTGAACTGTTTTACCGGGAGTATTGGAGCACCCCGCTAATAAACAGCAAATACCGCCTGTCAAGAACATAAAAAAAGAGTTAATTCCGTCCCGTTCTATCATGCTTGATTCTCCATTCCAATCGGACGCTCTACCAAAGAGTTACGGACCGCTTGAATTCCACCCAGCGAAAACAGTGTAATATGATCCACCAGAGAGTCAAGAAGCTGCATTTGATCCACACCTTGAAATATCACCGGTATTTTGCCTTTTCGGAATCCAAATCCAAAACACTGATGAATGATACTCATGGAACAAAAGGCAATTGATTCGTCAGTTGCACGAGAACCTATTAATTCACGAATCAATGTACGCACTTTCTGACGGGTCGGGGTTATGGCATTCTGCTTGACAAAATCGATCGATTCCGTCGGATCCGTCAGTTCCATTAAAAGAATCTGACCGGCACTCCCAAGCCGCTTATCCAATACCCGGTGTAATAAGGAACTAATGACATGCCGAAGACGCTTTTCCGGGGGATCCTGAGGGGTTGAATCACCTTCAAGTGGAAATGTGATCTGGGCTTTATGAAACGCATTCTTCCAGACTTCAGCATATAAAGACTCTTTAGACCCAAAATAGTAATTAATCGACGCAATATTAGCTTTCGCGGCTAATGATATATCTGATATAGTTGTCCCCTTATACCCTTTATCGGCAAATATTCTTGTTGCCGCATCCAGTAGTGCAGTCCTTCGTTCCAATCCATCTTTTCGTTTTGCCATGAGCACCCCGTTTTCAAAGCATACTCAAATTTAAATGTATACTTAAAATTCCCTTTTAAAGTATAGCTTGTACGATTTCAAGCTTATTCCTGCTCTTATTCCCAAAAATTTGTTTGCATGGGCACTGTGTATCTTATTAACAAGTCTGCTCTTTGATACGGCAGAAAGACTACTTTCCTAACTCTATTCGCACTTTGCACGAAAGGGCCTATTGCCAAAAACTAATACTATTTTTAGAAATTTATATAGACGGTATATAATTCATTACTTATAATGTCGGTGAGGTCTTAATTTAGATAAGTTTACTCTTTTGCTATTGGACAGAGAAAAATGGATTTTAGCTGTTCAAAAATGAAGGTGCATCATAATTCCGGGGTCTGGTTATGAAAATTTTTATGCTTGGCTGGGAGTTTCCGCCGTACATCAGCGGAGGTCTGGGTACTGCCTGTCAAGGCCTGACTCGAGCAATGAGCGAGTTGGGTCTTGAAATTACGTTTGTCGTTCCAAAACCGATTGAGTCTCCGCAGGCAACACACGTAAAAATGCTCAGTCCTTTGCAGATGCGTGCCCCTCGCGGAACCTTTGCTGTGACTGAAACCGCCGACGATTTGAAAAATGTAACGTTTCGCTCTATCGAATCGACACTTCAGCCTTACGCCACACCCGAGTACTATCAGCACAAGATCGAAGAGATCATCAAACAGAAAATCAGCCAATCTCATTATCTTGAAGCCGATCAGACTGTCGCCTTGCAGCAATGGGAAAACCTGGCACACCAATCGATAGGCAGCGGACAGTACAGCGGAGATATGTACACAGAAGTCCAGCGATACGCCGCTGCGGCCGTACGGCTGGCACTGCAGGAAGAATTTGATGTTATTCACGCACACGACTGGATGACATACCCGGCAGGTATCGCCGTTGCGGCGGTTACCGGCAAACCCCTTGTGGTACACGTTCATTCGACCGAGTTTGACCGCAGCGGTGAATGTGTCAACCAAATGATTTATGACATCGAACGGCGCGGAATGCACGCTGCTCAAAAAATTATCGCCGTCAGCTATCTGACCCGCAACATCATCATCAGCCGTTACGGGATCCTCGGGGAAAAAGTTGAAGTCGTCTATAACGGCGTTGAACAAAACGGCGATAATCGAGCCGCATTCAGCAAAATCGGCATCAGCAGTGATGAGAAAATCGTTCTCTTTTTAGGCCGCATTACGATGCAGAAAGGCCCGGAGTATTTCCTGATGGCCGCCCGAAAAGTAATCGAAGAAATTGAAAACGTTAAATTCGTAATGGCCGGCACCGGTGATATGATGCATCGTGTGATTGAAATGGCCGCACAAATGGGCATCGGGCATAAAGTTCTGTTTACGGGCTTCCTTCACGGAAAAGATGTCCAGCGGGTTTATCAGATGGCGGATCTGTATGTTATGCCTTCCGTTTCCGAGCCATTTGGAATTGCACCGCTGGAAGCTCTCAATTACGATGTGCCGGTGCTGATCAGCAAGCAAAGCGGCGTCGCGGAAGTATTGACGCATGTTTTAAAGGTTGACTTCTGGGATGTTACCGAGATGGCCAACAAGATTATCGCAGTGCTGAAGTATCCCCCCCTGCAACTGACACTGCGGGAACACGGCAACTTTGAAGTACGTCGGCTTCGCTGGTCAGGGGCAGCTCAAAAGTGCCTGAAGGTCTACAATGAGATATTCCAGCACGCATAATAAACAGGAAAAAAAATCGTACATTTGAGGGTGCATTTATGGCGTCGGTTTGTTTTTATTTCCAGGTACATCAGCCCTTCCGGCTTCGGCATTATACGGTTTTTGACCATTCACCAAGATATTTTGATGAGTTTAAAAACGCGTCGATCTGCCGAAAAGTCGCCAACAAGTGTTATCTGCCGACCAATCGGCTCTTACTGGATATCATCCGCCGGCACGAAGGGCGTTTCCGCGTCTCGTTCAGTCTGACGGGAGTTATTATCGAGCAATTTCAAAAATATTGCCCCGAGGTCATGAGTACCTTTGATGCACTGGCCGAGACCGGCTGTGTGGAATTTCTGGCCGAAACCTATTACCACAGTCTTAGTTTTCTGTATTCACGCGAGGAGTTTCTGGAACAAATCAGCAAGCAGACAGAGACAATTGAACGTCTGTTCGGTCAAAAACCCCGCGTTTTCCGCAATACGGAATTGATCTACAATAACCGCCTTGCTGAGACAATCGACTCATTCGGCCGCTTTTCGGGTATTATTACCGAAGGCGCAGATCATATTCTCGGCCATCGAAACAGTAATTTTGTTTATCGTCCCCCGAATTGCACGAATGTCCGCCTGCTGCTGAAAAATTATTCACTGAGTGACGACATTGCCTTCCGATTCAGCAATCCGGGATGGAAAGAATATCCGCTGATGGCCGATAAATTCGCCCGCTGGGTCAACGATGTCAACGGAAATGGACACGTTGTAAATCTGTTTATGGATTACGAGACGTTCGGGGAGCACCAGTGGCGTGACACCGGTATTTTTGATTTTATGCGTCATCTTCCCGAGGAAGTTCTCAAACACCCGGATAATAACTTTAAAACTCCCAGCGAAGTGATTGACACTTATGAACCCATGGATGTTGTTGATGTTCCGCATATTATCAGTTGGGCGGATACCGAACGCGATCTGTCCGCGTGGCTGGGGAATGCAATGCAGTCCAACGCGCTGCATGAAATCTATAAAATGGAAAAGCTCGTCAAACAAACCTGCAACCGGGAAATCCTTGACGATTGGCGTAAGCTTCAAACATCGGACCATTTTTACTATATGTGCACGAAATACTTCTCCGACGGCGATGTTCACAAGTATTTTAATCCGTATGAATCGCCTTATGATTCTTACATCAACTTCATGAATGTATTAAGCAATCTTAAGGAACGCTGTAATTTATCATTTGTCAGCAGTCCGCAATCTGCCGCTCAAACATCATAGCTGCTGCACTCCACTAAACGATCGGGCAAGGATAGCCTATGGAACTTATCAAGAACCGAACCAAGCCTGCAGAGCTTGAAGTTTTGACGCCGCGTTACAGCGTGGATGAACTTTTGTCCAAGGAATGGCTGCTGACCAACAGTCGCGGCGGCTTCGCATCCGCCAGTGTTACCGGGTGCAATACACGTCGATATCATGGTTTACTGGTTGGAACACATACCCCCCCTGCCAATCGAATCGCAGCTTTGTCCAATTGTCTTGAAACCGTAACCTGCAAAGACCATTCGATTTCGCTAAGTACATTTGAATTCAACCGGACATTGCATCCCCGGGGCTATGAATATCAGGTGTCCTTCCGTAAAGACATCGGTGTTCATTTTGAATACGAGTTGGGCGTTGCCAATCTTACAAAATCAGTCTATTTGCTGCCGGACTCGGATATTGTCGCGGTGGTTTATGAGTTCAGCAATATTTGCGATACGCTTGAGTTTTCGGTGCGTCCCTTTGCAGCAATGCGGGACTTTCACGCCCTTCAAAAAAACCATGCGGAATTTTCATGCCAAACAACCGAGCATGGGACTGTCTTGTTCAATGACAATGCACAACTCGGAAAATTGACGCTTTTCTGTGAAACGATGCAGTTTCAACAGGATGCGCAGTGGTGGTACCATTTCCTTTACCGAATTGAACGATCCCGCGGACAGGATTGCTTCGAGGATTTATGGTCGCCGGGTCTGTTCAAGACGCGTATTGAACACCCTGTCCAAATCGTATTATGGGGGGCTTTAACAGAGGATTCGCAGCCATGCGCACTTGATGCGATGGACATTGATATCGTTATCGATGCTCTTCGCCTTCGTGAAAAAGAATTACTGGCGACATGTCCTGCTCATGATACCTTCAGTCGGCATTTGTTTCTGGCCGCCGATCAATTCATTCCCGAACGGACCATTAACAATGTCGCTACACCCACCATTCTGGCCGGCTTTCCCTGGTTTTTGGACTGGGGACGCGACACATTTATCGCCCTTGAAGGATTGTGCCTGTGTACCGGAAGAGCCCAGATCGCCTGGGGCGTGCTAAGTACTTTCGCTCATGCCGTCAGCGAAGGGATGATTCCGAATCGTTTTGATGATTACGGCAATCCCCCGCACTACAACAGCATCGATGCTTCACTATGGTTTGTTCATGCCGCATTTGCATATCTGAAAAATACGAACGATTATCAGAATTTTGACACTAAATTATTGCCGGCGGTCAAGTGGATTATGGAATCCTATCGTCGCGGAACGCGATTCGGCATTCACGCTGATACAGACAAGCTGATTACCGGCGGCGACGCCGAGACACAACTGACATGGATGGATGCAAAATACAATGGAATTAGTTTTACTCCGCGATATGGAAAAGCCGTTGAGATTAATGCACTGTGGTACAGCAACCTCTGTCTTTTAGCAAGGTATTATGAAGGCCGTCAGGCGGAAAACGCCCATTTCTTCGCTGAATTGGCCTCTCAGGTTGCGGATAGTTTCGTTAAGCTGTTCTGGAATGAACAGGCGGATTATCTAAATGACTGCATCCATCCGGATGGTGTCGCAGATACCAGCCTGCGTCCGAATCAAATTCTTGCGGTTTCTCTGCCCTACTCCCCTTTGGATAAACTATACCAACAAAAAGTTGTCTCAGCAGTTGAGCGAGAACTTTTAACCCCGCGAGGTTTGCGTACATTAGCCCCTTCGGACCCCCGATACAAAGGACGCTACTTCGGCCATCAGGGCCAGCGTGATGCCGCCTACCATCAGGGTACCGTGTGGGGCTGGCTGATCGGACCGTTTATTGAGGCCTATCTAAAGGCAAATGACAACAGTAGCGACGCAAAGCGTAAATGCCGAACATGGTTGGCCCCCCTGCTGCGTCACCTTGAAGAGGAAGCGTGCATCGGATCGATTTCGGAAATTTTTGAAGGCGATGCACCTCATGAACCCTGCGGAGCCTTTGCCCAAGCATGGAGCGTAGCTGAAACACTGCGTGCCTGGCAACTGGTTTACCAATAAGAAAATAATTCAAACAAACCCAATTTTATTGCATTCGTGTCAGGAGAAACATATCGTGACGCTTAAAAGACGTGATTTTTTAGCTTATTCCGGAGTTGCGGGACTATTCACTGTGGGAATCACTGATCTGACAAGCAATGCCGAAGAAAGCAAACGCGATATCCTGGAACTTCGAAAATATACATTGGACAACGAAAATCAACGTCAGCAGCTTGAAGCGTTTATGGCCGAAGCTGCCATTCCCGCTCTCAACCGTCTTAATATCGCTCCTGTGGGTCTGTTCTTTCCGTCCGACAAAACTCTCGCCGCATACATGCTTTTACGCCATCCATCGGCACAATCTGTCCTTACAGCCCCAACAGCTTTGCTGGCTGACTCGGAATTCGTCCGGAAGGGGGCAGCTTTCCTCGATGCCCCGGCCCAAAATTCAGCCTACAAACGTATTGAAAGTTCGCTTCTATGGGCCATAGAAGGCATGCCGCAGCTTGAACGCCCTGTTTCAAATCCCGGCCGCGTCTTCCAACTCCGCATTTATGAAAGTCCAAGCCTCAAAACAAACCTGAAAAAAATTGAAATGTTCAATAAGGCCGAATTGAATATTTTCCGCAAAACAGGTCTAAATCCGGTCTTTTTTGGACAAACACTTATCGGCTCGTCAATGCCTAACTTAACCTATATGCTTACATTTAATGATATGGAACAACAGAAAAAGGCATGGGATTCATTCCTGATCCATCCCGATTGGCTTACGTTGCGGGCCATTCCGGAGTATGCAGACAAAAGCATCCTCTCCGGCATCACTAACATTCTCCTGACACCAGCCGATTGCTCCCAGCTTTGAGCTTCCACTCGCAAAAGGACGCAGATTTCATTTGCCTGCGGTTTGGTGTTCTGATATAAGAGTCGCCTGTTTGTTAAGAGTATCCGTATTGAAAACATAATGCTGACCAATGGGGTCGATTACAGTAATATTATAGCCTTGCTTAGGAGTGGAATTTATGATTTTAAGTCGATTAACTGTCTTGTTTTATGTCTTGACAGTTTCTTCTTTTTCCGCGATCGCATTCGCTCAGGATGAAATCGAGTCCTCGTCTGCCTATCTGTTCAGCTATTTTAAAAACAATGGCGAATCCGGCCTTCAATTTGCTTACAGTTATGATGGTTTGAAGTGGACCGTTCTCAATAAAGCAAACAACGGCGAATCATTTCTTAAGCCGCAGGTTGGCGGCAAGCTCATGCGTGACCCGAGTATCTGTCAGGATCCCAATGGTGTATTTCATCTGGTTTGGACCACCGGCTGGTGGGACAACGGCATCGGTATCGCTCATTCCAATGACCTTATCAATTGGTCAGAACAAACTTTTCTTCCGGTTATGAAGCATGAATCTACGGCCAAAAACTGCTGGGCACCGGAAATTTATTATGACGCAGCAACACGGAATTACCTGATCGTATGGGCAACTACTATCCCCGGAAGATTTCCTGAAACAGAAAATCTCGGCGACAACAACCATCGGATGTACTTCGTTACCACAAAAGACTTTAAAACTTATAGCGAAACCAAGCTCTTTTATGACCCGGGATTTAATGTCATTGATACCTTTATTGCCAAAGATGACCAAAACAACCGGTATATTATGTTTTTGAAAAATGAAACAAAAAGCCCTGTCGCTCAGAAAAATATCTGCGTCGCTTTTGCGGAAAATGCCGCTGGCCCCTATGGCCCGGCTTCGAATCCGATCACGGGGAACTATTGGGCAGAAGGTCCTGCCGCTATCAAGATCGGGGAACAATGGATCGTCTATTTTGATAAATACACGCAAGGCAAATACGGTGCGGTAGCCTCCAGCGACCTGAAAACGTGGGAGGACATCTCCGATAAGGTACAGTTCCCGCGCGGCACTCGGCATGGTACTGTCTTGAAAGTGGCCCCGTCTGTTCTCAATAAGTTATTATTGGTAAGCGAAAAATAAACAGCAGAGATTTATTTTAGAGCCAATATCTCTATATTTAGTGGAGACTAAGAGGGTAAAGCTGCTCCGCTTTGTGTAATTGCATCTTTTCAGTAACAGATGCCTCGATTATTACCAGCCGCCGCGATATTTGCCAACAAATTTGCCAAACTCCTTTTGCGGGGCATGAAGATACCGGATTGGGCTGTGTCGGCAAAACGGTGGTACGTGTGCGATATATGTGCCCTGAAAAACCGGCGTCATACATACCGAAAGAACAGGCGTGAAAAAGATATTTTAAGTTTTCAATACTAATACAGACAAACAGACTCATTGCGAGGAAGTATCGAAGTTTATAATCGCGACAAGCACCCGATAGCGACAGTATTAAGGCCGCACCGACAGACGTTCGACCTCCTGCCGTTTGTTAAAAGGACCAAACCTACAGGCCATTGGACCCCGAATTAATTTTTATCCTGAACAACTTTAATCACAGCATCAAAAGCCTGTTTGGGCTGATATTTTCTATCAAAAAGCAACGGAGAGCCTCCAATCCATGATGTTGTATCGTAAACACCCCAAAAGGTGACCCTCGTAATAACCTTCTTGTGCTTAATGAATATTGAAAAAAGCTCAGCATACTTTTGTGCAAGTTTTTGCTGTGTCTGCTCAGATTCGGCGTCCGAATCGGATGTTGTTTGTCTGTTCACCATGCCAACATCTGCTCCTCTGTAACCCCGTTTTTGAGTCCGAATATCCAGCTCGGTAATCATGACCTTCACGCCGGTTTCCGCCAACGCCGTAATACTGTATTCAAGGGATTCCTTGCTAGGGTAATCCAAACCGCCATGCAACTGGATTCCTACACCATCTATTCTTAGACCTTTTGATTTGAGATATTTTACGATCTCAACTGCACCATCGCATTTTTTCTTACTTACATCAAGGTTGTAATCGTTGTAGTACAATTCAACATTCGGATCAGCCAGATGGGCGTATTCAAACGCTTTTGCAATATGATCATACTTCTGCTCAGGCTTACCTTCGCCGATGATTTTCATCCATTGGCTATTGCGTAAGGTCCCATTTTCCTCCAGGGCTTCGTTCACGACATCCCAACCCTTGACACGGCCTTTATATCGGCCAACCACATTTGTAATATGTTCCTTCATTCTGGCAAGCAGTGCATCACGGGTTAATGGACTTCCCGCATCATCGGTAAACACCCAGCCGGGCACTTGACTATGCCAGACCAGGCAATGGCCGATAGGAACCATATTATGTTTCAGAGCAAAATCCACAAAATGATCCGCCGGCTCCCAATTGTATTTGTCCGGCTGGGGATGAATCAGCGACCACTTCATATCATTCTCAGATGTCGCAGTATTGAAGTGTTTGATGGCAAGTTCCGCCGCATTCGAATCCCTACCCATAACAAGATTGCGATTAAACGCACCTCCGATCAGAAAATAGTCTTTGTACACATCCTTCAATGCCGGCAACTCAGATTCTGCGGCATCATTTAACAAATCGCCCTTGACGGCTTGCGACCGATCCAGTGTCAATAGACCCAGTTGATACGGCAGCAATTCGTATCGTCCGCTGCTGTCCGAAGCACGTCCCTGATACAGGAATTGGAGGTTGTTAAGGTCGAGAGTCATGGTTTCGTCATATCCGTCGCGTACCAGTTCCCCGTGGCTGATGTCCCTGGTCCAGGGAATCACGCCCTCTTCAAACGTAACATTGTTGATCCCGGCAAAAGGCGTCTGCCATGTGTCTGCACCGGGAGCGGGCGTCCATTCCCCATCGAGACGGTCGGAGATCCAAGCGCGATAATGCCGTGCCGGACTCAAGGCTTCGATCAGAGTCAGATAGGTATTGGTGCCCTTGATCTTATAGGTGACGCTCCCCTCGAAAAGGTTATTTCGATGGTCTTGAATGGCAATCTCCGGATTGCTCATGCCTTTCGGAAAATCCTCGATCCTGGTCCGGCTGCGATAGAAGCGGCCGTCGTCGCCTGTAAAGAACAGATAGGCATGCGTGTCATCACAGATGATGTGGTAGTCGATCCAGAGCCCCGGGGCGCCGGATGGCTTGCCCTCGAAGAAGTCCTGGGGCCGCGTCCAGGTTTCCGGTTTGGAAAGATCATCGGTGGTGCAGTATTGAGGCTGCTGCGATTGGAAGACCAGATACCACTTCTCGTGCGGCCGGAAATAGAACAAATGCGGAGCGCAGTGATACCCTCTCAAACCCGGGTTTACATCAATAAAATGCAGCTTGGCTTTGGGAGCCTCAGACCAGTCTTTAAAATTCAGGTACACCATACTCCAGGTTCTGGCGGACGTGGAGTAAACCGTCGCGTAAATATGCCACAGGTCATTATACCGAACAATGGTCGGATCTTTGACGGACACAATGGTGTGTGTTTCGTCAGAGACCGGCGTGATGAGCGCTCCCGTAGATTTCCATTTAAGCGGCGAGGTAAAAGGCGACTTCAGAGCCGCTGCCGTCGCATCAGACTGGTTTGCAGCGGATGGGTCGGCCTCAAACGCCAAAAGCACACTGCCGGACAGAAGTATCGCAACCGTAAACCATAAGATAATTACATTCTTCGTTGCACTATGTCTTTCTTTCATTAGAAACTCCTATATTGTATGTGTTTATGTTCTCTATACTTCACGCCGTTACAATTGAACAGCATAATCTGCGTATACGAAACAATGCTAATTAAAGGAAAGAACCTCCGGAACACCCGGCCTGAGCAGACGCACGTCATAAAGCCCTCCGGCAAGCTGCTGTTTCACGGTGAACCGAACTGTAAGACGACCATTCCCGGCGGCTTGAAGAATGTCGGAAGGGATCGGATAGCGTTTTTCAATGAAGCCGTTCGGTTTTTCTCCGATCAGTCTCTGCGTGGCGATCCGCGTCCCGTTGGCCAGGATATCAAATTCACGGCCGCGATCGTCACCGGAATAGGTGACAGACAGAACGACTTCCTTCTCGCCTTGCGAGTCAAGTGTGTATTGAATCCAGGCGCCGTGGCGCCAGCGGCGACCGTTGTGAATGCCCGTTTCCATGCCTTCGCCTTTAAGGTCATGCTCCACCTCGGGCTGTTGCTCACCGACGGCAACCCAGTCGATGGTCGCTGCCTCGCGTGATTGGCGGAAACGTTCTTCGGCGGCGAGTTTTTCCTTTCTGGCCGTAATCTTTTCGGCGGTTGTGATTTCCCAATACATCTGATAGCGATGTTCGTGCAGTCTGAAAAACGGCATCAGCGGCAAGCCTTCGGGTTCGGCCGGCTCAATTATATCCATGATATGGAAATGCAGAGGTCCCGCAGCTTGATCAGGAACTACATGTGCAACCAAATCCTCTTCCGCTGCGAGCAGAGCCGGTACCTTGTCCAGCGGAATCATCGGGCCATGCGCCACCTGCCCCATGCGGCCGTCATCGGCAAACAAACCGTCCAGATTATTAGTACCGTCAGGCTTTGCCAGAACGACCGGACCATACAGAAAAGCTACCCAATCGGAGCCATCGGGCAGACGCTCGATTCGCATGTGCATCGGAAGCTCCACATCGATCGTATCGCCGTCTTTCCATTCCCGTCGAATGGCGGCGTAGGAAGACGGAGTTGATTTGACATCAACGGATCGGCCGTTGACCTTGACTGCGAAATCGCCCGCATTAACCCAGGCAGGATGGCGGATATTCAGCGTAAAGGCGGTCGGTTTCTCAAGTTGAAGACGAAGCTGCGTACGCGCCTCCTCTGGAAATTTCGTCTCCTGCTTGAGAACCATTCCGCGCTCAGACACAGAGAGTTCCGAAGGGATAAAGAGATTCACATACAACTCGTTTTTGGCCCGGGCATAAATGAACTTGCCGTATCGTCCGGGATTTTCCATACCCGTTCCTACACAGCACCAGAAGGCTACCCCGGGCTGAGAATACACTCGGTAGTGATCCGGACGGATCGAGGTGAAATAGACATATCCGGGCTTTGTGGGATGGATGGAGGCCAAGATATGATTGTACAGGGCACGCTCGTAATAGTCGGCATAGGCGGCCTTCGGTTCCGCCTTGAAAAGCTCCTCGGTGAGCCTGAGCATATTGTAGGTATTGCAGGTTTCCGGCCCCTCACGATGCTCCATCATTCCGCGAAAGTTCTTTGGGTCATTGAAATGCTCGCTGACGCTGTTGCCGCCAAAGGCCACACAACGGTTCTGCGTAACGGTTTCCCAGAAAAACGCAGCTCCGGTGTGCAGCTTATTGTCCTTGGCCAGCGCTGCGATGCGCTGCATACCGACGATCTTGGGTATCTGGGTATTGGCATGAAGACCGGTGAGCCTGTCTTGGCGATCTTCCAGAGGGTCGAAGAGTCTCCGGTGGTTGAATCGTTTGGCCAGATCGAGATATTTCTCGTTTCCGGTGATCGCGTAGATATCGGCCAGCACCTCGTTCATGCCGCCGTATTCCGTATCGAGCATTCGCTGCATCTGGGCATCGGTCAGGCCGGATGTAACTGTTTCGCACCAGTCTCCATAGCGAACAAGCAGATCACGGGCCTTGGGGTTGCCTCCGAGCAGATAGGCGTCCCGAAGCCCGGCAAACATCTTGTGGAGGTTGTACCAGGGAACCCATTTATTCCGCATAAGCTCGACTCGACCTTCGGATACACTCTTCCAGTAATCGCGGCTGCCTTGAATACCTCCGAGATAACCGTTTCCGTTAACCTTTTGAATTTCCGCAAGTTCGTCGATCATGTAATTAAGGCGTCGGCTAAACTCACCATCCGGATCGGCGCCCGACGCCATCATCTGTGAAAGCGCCGAAAGATAGTGCCCGGCGGAGTGTCCTTCAAGACCCATGCTTTCCCAGTTGCCATAAGGTTGCGCCTTGGGTGCCAAATCCGCCTCCCGACGGAAAGGGGCAAGCAATCGGTCAGCATCGTGAGCTAAAAGATAGTGACGATTGGCCTCGACCGCTTCGGAAAAAGGACTCTCAAGCAGCCGCACATTTTTCAATGGAAAAAGCTGAACCGAAGACTCTTCCTTTTGATAAATGCCTCCTTTGGTCTGAGTGACAGGCTTGATAGTTCCGTCGTCAATAAACACGGCGGGATCAATGTCGGCGTTGTTGCGACCTACAGAAACATAGACCGTATCGCCGACGACCAGGGCTGCCGTGTCGGCCGTGAAAACATCGTGAAAAATGGGATTGTTGCCGAAGCTCTGGCTGGCCACTGCCATTAGCAAAAGCATTGAGAGCAATTGTGCATCTCGATTCATTCGGGTATTGATTCCTTTCTTTTAGTTTTTACCCATTAGTATTGGATAGTTCCCAATTGCCACTGATGCGACACCTGCGATTGATATCTCCGCCCTGACTTATCCGTAACCAGATTCGTGTTCAAGCCCTTTCTGTAATTACTTGAAGAGATGCCGAATAAAGTGATACAGATTCTTGCCCCAGGTCTCCGCATCGTGGCCGTGGGAATCCACGTGCCAGATGTGC